>JANOQM010000001.1:0-3647 GCA_031422295.1 Rhodobacterales bacterium
GATTTCTGCGTGCGCAGAGCGCTTGCTTGCTTGTTCTGCCGGTAGCCAAGTGTGGAGGCGACGGCGAGGACGCGATCAGCTAGGTCTTTGGAGATACGGCGTTTGACCCATGTGCCGTTCAAAACGGACCCAACGGTGGAGGCCGATACGCCTGATTCCGTCGCCACATCATAGATCGTGGTTTTCCGTTTAGGCTCCATCTTTCAAGCTCACCTTTCAAGCCCTTCACATTATTTCTGCGCGGACTCTGATTGGTATCGGGTGGGAAGTCAAACAAGGTGCTTGACGCTGCACCATCGGTCGTGCAATCAAAGCACCATCGGTGGTGCAATGAGGATTCGCGCAGAAAGTCCTTTTCTGTGAACGATCCCGGTTTGCCAGACATCACCGAAACAGTGGGGGAGATTGCGCGATGTTTGATCGAGCGAAGTATGCGTTCATACTTCCAGCATTTCTAGTGGTGCTGATTATCGGGCTGTTCCCGTTGATCTATTCGCTGACTATCAGCTTCATGCAGGTGCGGCTGGTGCCGCCCATTCCGCCCAGTTTCGTGGGATTTGACAATTATGCGGAAGCCCTGTCGCAACCGCGGTTCTGGTCATCGGTGAGGGTGACGTTTCTGATAGCGACGCTGGCCGTGGCTGTGCAGTACGTGCTTGGGCTGGCGCTGGCGCTTGCGCTGAATTCCAGCCTGCCGTTGGGGCGCGTCTACCGCGCCGCGTTCTTGTTCCCGTTGCTGATGGCCCCCATCGCTGTGGCATTTATTGGCAAGATGATCTTTCATCCCGGCGTCGGCCCGATGCGCGATCTGTTTGGGCTGTTCGGCTATCCCGACCCGCCGTTTCAGACCGACCCGGTCTGGGCCACCGGCATGCTGGTGACGATCGAAGTGTGGCAATGGACGTCACTGGTGGTGATCATCTTGCTGGCCGGTCTGCAAAGTCTGCCGCGGGATGTGTATGAGGCGGCAGAGCTGGAAAACGCCACACGTTGGCAGCAGTTCTGGGGCATCACTTTCCCGATGCTGTTGCCGATATCCGCCGCCGTTGTGTTCCTGCGGTTTGTCGAAAGCCTGAAGCTGATCGACACAGTGTTTGTCTTGACTGGTGGTGGCCCCGGCATCGCGACGGAAACCCTGACGCTGTATACTTACCAAGAGGGATTCAAGAAGTTCAATCTTGGCTACACGTCGGCCATCAGCTTTTTGTTCCTGATCCTGATCGTCATTTTCGGCACGATCTACGTCGCCCTCATCAAACCACAACTGGAGAAACGGACATGAGTGCTTCGGGCGCAATCCGTCGGCCATCACACTGGCCTGTCACGCTGTTTTGCCTTCTGTGGCTGCTGATCACCGTATTTCCAATTTACTGGATTTTTGTAACCTCGCTCAAATCGCCCTTGGCGGTGAACGCAGGCCCGACCTACATGCCTTGGGTCGATTTCAGCCCAACATTGGACGCCTGGCGCGCGGCGTTTTCCGGCGATCGGGGTGATTTCATCGGGCCGCTGATGAATTCGGTCATGATCAGCGTGACGTCTTCGGTAGTGGCCTTGGTGATTGGCTCGATGGCAGCCTATTCGCTGGTGCGGTTCACCTTTCAGGTCAAACTGCTGGCGGCGCTGTCTTTCGCTGCCATCGCCATCGGCGGTTACGTGGCACTGGTGCACGGGTTGGGCTTGGGCAAGATCGCGGGTCTTGGCCTGTCGTTCATCTTGGCGATGCCGACAGCGCTTTTCCTGAATACCCGCAATCTGCCGGGGCCGGTTTTGGGCAATGGCGATGTGGTGTTCTGGTTTGTTAGCCAGCGGATGTTTCCGCCCATCGTCAGCGCCTTTGCGCTGTATCTGATCTATGCCGAAATGGGCAAAGCGGGTGTGCCGTTGTTGGACAGTTTTGTTGGCCTTGTCCTAAGCTATACCGCGTTTTCCTTGCCCATCGTGATCTGGCTGATGCGTGATTTCTTTGCCGCCCTGCCGGTCGAGGTGGAAGAGGCCGCACTGGTTGATAACGTATCGCGCTTTCGGATCTTCTTTCAGATCGTGGTGCCGATGTCTTGGCCGGGGCTGATCGCGACCTTCATGATCACGCTGTCTTTCGTGTGGAATGAATTCCTGAACGCGCTGCTGTTGACCACATCCAAGTGGCAGACGCTTCCGGTCTGGCTGACCGGACAAAATTCCTATCGCGGTGATGAATGGTGGGCAATCGCAGTGGCTGCGGTGATTTCCATCACACCGATGATCGTCGTGGCAGCAGCCCTGTCTAGGTTCATGCGGTCGGGCCTGTCAGCGGGAGCAATTCGTTGATCGTCAACTCGGAGGAGACTACACCTATGAAATACAACAATAAACTGGCACCCACTGCCTTGGCATTGGTCTTGTCTGCCAGCGGGCTTTCTGCATCAGCACAATGCGCCCCGGATTATACCGGCGTCACCCTGACCGCCGTATCACAAACCGGGCCATTCATTGCATCGGCCCTGAAAATGGCGGCAGATAAGTGGACGGTGCAAACCTGCGGCACGGTCAAGATCGTCGAAATTCCGTTTGGCGAACTTTACCCGAAATACATCACCGGGATGACAGCGGGCAGCGTCGATTTCGACGTGATGACCTATGCCCCGGCATGGCTGGCCGATTTCGCGCCTTACCTGTCAACCATGCCCGCCGAATATACGACCGGCGCCGCTTGGGATGATATTGCGCCGGTCTACCGTGACCGCCTGATGGTGTGGGATGGCAAGGTCATCTCGCAATCCATGGACGGCGATGTGCACACGCTGCAATACCGCACCGACCTGTTTGGTGACGCGAAAGAGCAAGAGGCGTTCAAGGCCAAGTATGGCTACGATCTGGCCCCGCCCGCGACCTGGGACCAATACTACGACATCGCCGAATTCTTCACCCGTCCTGATCAGGGGCTGTACGGCACAGCCGAGGCGATGGTGCGCGGCGGCCAGCAGTTTTGGTTCTTCTTCACCCATGCAGCACCCTATGTGAACGACCCCGATCAACCGGGCGGCATGTTCTTTGACCCCGAAACCATGGATGCCCGCATCAACAATCCGGGCTGGGTCAAGGCGCTGGATGACTATATCAAATCGGTCAAATTCTCACCCCCCGGCGCGCTAGGCTTTTCGTCCGGTGATATCCGCACCGCCTTTGCTGGTGGCAAGGTTGCGATGAACTTTGACTGGGGCGATACCGGCACGATTGCCACTGATCCCAAGCAAAGCCAGATCGCGGGCAAAGTAGGCTCCGCCCTGACGCCGGGTTCGACCGAGATTTACAGCGCCAAGGACGGCAAATGGAAAACCTATGACACGCCCGTGCAATCGCCCTTCATGGCGTTTGGTGGCTGGCAGGCGGGTATTCCCGAGGCAAGCGCCAACAAGGACGCCGCGTGGAATTTCGTGAACTTCCTGACCAACCCGGAAAACTCGATCCAGGCCGCAATCACAGGCGGCACGGGCGTGAACCCTTACCGCACCAGCCACTTTGACCAGACCAAATGGACGGGCCTGATGTCAGAGGCCGAAGCCACATCGTATCTGGCCGCCCAAAAGGGCTCGATCGAGGCTGCAAACGTGGCGCTGGACATGCGTTTGCCAGGGTATTTCAGCTATACCGAAATCCTGGAAATC
>JANOQM010000002.1:0-19659 GCA_031422295.1 Rhodobacterales bacterium
ACGGTCATTTCAACGTCCTCTGGTTTGCATCTGCGTGCGATATTCGCTTGGGGTGGTGCCAAGATACTTGCGAAAAACCCGCGAGAAATACTGCGAACTGCCAAAGCCAAATTCCATCGCGATATCCGTAACGGACTCGCCGCCGACCACCAGCCTCTGGCAGCACCGCTTGATACGAAGCCGCTGCGCATAGTCGCTGGGCGACATGCCAACCTCGCGCCGGAACCGACTGTGCAAATAGCTTCGGGAGTAGCCCAGCGTTTCGGCTTCTTCGCCGATGTTCAACTCGGCCGTGGGGTCGCTATGCAAGCGGCGCAGGAATGCGGCGACAAGATCACTTTGTGGTTCATCGCGCTGCATATCCTGCGCCTTCCACGTCTCAATCAGGATCGTGTGGAGTTTGGCGCGCATTTCCGCGATAAGCAGGCTGGATCCGGAATAGATCCGGTCATCGGCCATGATTGCTGCGAGTTCGAGAATAGTCTCCAGACACCGTGGAACGACCGCGTGGATCAATCCGCAACGACCAAGATAGGTCTGAAAATCCCGCAGGCCGTCTGCTGTTAGAAGCGATGGCTGGCTGTGGGTCGGGCCGCTCAGAACCAGCCAGAAGCTTTCGCTCGGGGGATAAAGCCCGTGAACTATGCGGTGCGGTTTGCCTGCCGGGAACAGCGCAAACTGCCCGCCAGTGATCGTTGTCAGAGTCTCATCCTCAAGTTCCCAGCAGGCCTCGCCCTTTAGCATGAAGACAAGTTCCGGGCCACGATGGCTTGACCAACTGTCGGTCGTGGGCACAGCCTTTTCGAACCGGGCGAACCCGAAGGACCGGATTTCCGGGACACCGATATCGAGGCCGGACACACTGATATTCATGTCGATGATCTGTGACCCGAGCATGTCGTCTACCCCTTGAGGCCTGTGCTTGTGATGCTTTCAACGATAAATCGCTGCGCCACCAGAAATACGACAAGCAGCGGCAGCACGCACATCGTGACGGCCGCCATGATGGCCGACAATGACAAAGCGCCAGCAAGATCCGACATGGCGACCATGCCAACGGGCAATGTCATCACGTCGAACTTGCGCACGAAAACCAGCGGCAGCAGAAAGTTGTCCCAGCTTGACGTGAAAACGATGATCGACAGTGCGGCGACGGGCGGGCCCATCTGCGGCAGAGAGATGCGCCGGAAAATCGTCCAGTAGCTTGCCCCATCAACAAAGGCCGCCTCTTCGTATTCGCGGGGCTGCGATTCCATGAATTGACGCATCATGAACACCGCGAGCGGCGACGCCAGCCCCGGCAGGATCAGTGACCAAAGGCTGTCCAGCAGCCCGATAGCGGCCATGCCGAAAAACAGCGGAATGACGATCAACGCAGGCGGCACCATGAGCCCAACCAGCATGAGCGCAAAAAGAAAGCCCTTGCCCGGAAAGCGAAGCCGCGAAAATGCAAATGCCGCCATGGCACTGGTCAGAATAACACCGACTGTTGTTACCGTCGCCACGACGAAACTATTGAAATACATCTGCAGGAATGGAATTGAAGAACCGAGCACTTCGCGATAGCTGTTAAGATTAAGTCGGGTTGGAAAGAAACTGGGAGGCAATTGGTACGCTTCGCCGGCTGGTCTCATGCTTGTCGCAAACATCCACAGGAACGGCATCAGCATCAGGATTGCCCCGATACCCAGAATAATCATGACCGGCAGGTTATGCCAATGAATGACCTGCGTGGCCGACAAGAACCGAGATGTCGTCGAAGCTTGGACGGCGTTAGTGGTCATGATGTCTACCTCCGCACAATTCTGCGTCCGACCAGCATCTGTACTGCCACGACTGCCGAGATCACCACGAGCAGGGTCAGCGCTGAGGCGGCCCCCGTTCCAAGGTCACCCGCTCCGAATGCCTCGGTGTACATATACATGACGACCGATCGGGTTGCGTCACCCGGACCGCCATTGGTGATGATCTTGATTGAGTCGAATACCTGCAGCCCACCAATCGTCGCGAAAGTGACGCAGATAAGGATGACGGGCGCGATGTAGGGAAGTTTGATTCTCCACAGCGTTACCATGGCCGATGCACCGTCAATCTGCGCTGCCTCGGTCAAAGTCCTGGGCACGCCCTGAAGTGCCGCCAGAAAAATGATGATAAAGAAACCGACATTTTTCCAGACATCGATGATGACGATAGACAGCATCGCAACACGCTGATCGTTCAGCCAGCCGACAGGGGTCAGCCCAAGTTGACGCAAGTAGTAGTTGATCACGCCAAGGTCATAGGCAAACAGGAATTTCCAAATAAATGAAACAAAAGCAAGCGAAACCAGCACCGGCAAGAAATAAGCCAGGCGAAAGAAATAAAGCAGGAATTGCGGCATTTTGCGATCAAGTGCGACCGCGAGGATCAAACCCAGTCCAACATTGCCAATCACTGCCAGCGAGATAAAGTAGAAGGTGTTTCTGAAAGTCGTCCAGAATCGAGGGTCGGTGTATATCCATTCAAAGTTCGCAAGGCCCACGTAGTCAGTGGCCAAAGTCAGGCGGTCCACCTGCAGCACCGAAAGCAGCAATGCCGCAAGCAGCGGCACAAGCAAGAACAACAAGTAGATCAGGTACGCGGGCGCGAGGAATGCCCAAGCGGCGCGTCTTTCGCGCTGTCTGAGTGTCGCCATGGTGTTCTGCCTCCCGTCCGCGCTGACTAGATTATCGGGGGTCGTTTGGGACCGGACTTTCGTAGTCCGGTCCCGTTGATGATCAGTCGTAGGCGCGGGCCATGGACCTGTCGAGTTCCCGGCCCAGTTCCGCGATCGTCGTGTCAAGATCTTGGTTATCGCTCAGATAGGCACCGACCTGCCGCATGAAGATTTCTTCCACTTGGGCGTAGTTCGGTGGCGCGGGCACCGGCAATGCCGTCGCTGCCGAACCGTAGAAGATCTGTGCGTTGTCGGGGAATGCCAGATATTCATCTGTAGTTGCCACCGACCGGGAGGACGGGATCGACCGAAGCGAATCCGCTAGTTCCTGCTGGTATTCGGGGCCTGTCATTTCCTTGATGAATTCCCACGCAAGTTCCGGGTTTTCCGATGCTTCCGTGATGGCCAGCCCGCCAATGCCAAAGACAGTTGTTGACACGCCGCTTGAAGGCATGACCTGGACGCCGACATTGGTCATTCCGCTTGCGCTGATTTCGGGGATCGGCCAGTGCCCAGCCGAGAACATCGCCACCTGCCCAGCGACAAATTTATCGCCCCCGACGCCGGCCTCAAATGCGGGGGCCGAGCCGTCCACATGGATAAGGTCATGAAGGAACTGCAAGCTTTCGGCGAATTCCGGCGTGCCCACCGTCGGTGCGCGCCAGTCGGCGTCCAGAACTCCCGCGCCATTGGTCATGAGCCAAGGCTGCAGACCAAAGTTGAAACCCGGCACGAAATAACCGTATTGGATCACGTTGCCATTTGCATCGCGGGTTGTCAGTGCGGCGGCGGCAGTCCGAAAATCTTCCCAATCCCAGTTTTCAGCAGGATAAGGCAGTCCAGCCGCATCAAACATGTCCTTGTTGTAGAAAACGACAATGTTGTTCCACTCGGTCGGAAAGAAATTCAGCTCGCCTGAAGGCCGGGTCTTCATGCCTTCCAGCAGGTTGGCGTCAATGTCGCCCAGCACGGTTTGCGCATCGGGGTCATTCGCGATCACCTCGGTCAGATCGCGCAGGATCCCCTTGCTGGCAATCTCGGAGAAGCCCTCGATAGCTGACGCAAAGATATCCGGCGTCCCGCCAGACGCGACCTGATTCAGCATCGCGCTGTTGTATTCGCCCCAGGTCGGCTGCGGCACGAATTGGGTTTCCACGGTGACGTTTGGAAAGCGTTCCTTGAAGCGCGCGATGGCGCGGTCGGTGCTTTCGATGATTTGTGGGTTGATCCACTGGAATACGGTCAGCGTTGCAGTTGTGTCAGGTGCCGGCTGCGCGCCAGCTGCCTGCGCCAGTAGGACCGCGGCGGCAATGCTACTTACCAGAAGTCGCTTCATTTACTTTCCTCCCTTGGTTCAGTTTCAGTTTCTTCCTTCAGATCGCATAGATGGCCTTGTTGTTTGCGATCTTGATCGCCGGGTTGCGCAGTGAGATCACTGCCCCGGCCGCAAGTTCAATATGTCCATGCGCTATGTCCTTCGCCGCCGCTGCGGCAAGTTCGACCACGCCAAAATGGACGTGCTGTATAGCGATGGCTGCGACATTCAGTACGCCGCCGACCACCTCGATCACAGCGACACCATCTTCAATCACAACCTCGCCCCATCCGGTGCCCGTGGACCAAAACGATCGGAAGGTACCACCGCGGCGGATCTTGGGATCAAACCCTATCAAACCCTTGGACATGTCGAACGAAAATCCCGACAGGACTGGCACGGCAGCATAGCTCGCCATCGAACGGGCATAGTTCGACCCGCATTCGATTTCGTTCCACGGGTTGCGGTTGTGGCCGCGGTAGCGGTCGCGCACTGCGGCAAAGACCTCGATCCCCTTCTCGATCTCGCCGATCATCATGAGCTGGCAACCAAAAGCGTATTCAAAACCGTGCATGGTTTCCTGACTGTAGGGCACGGGAATTGCCGGTCGGCGCACCCCATCTGGCCAAGCGCACATCAGTGTGCCCGCCTCTTCCCCAAGTCCGAAGACACGGCAGGGGTTGGGTTCGTCGCCCAGCCGCTTGCGGAAGTTGTTCTTGTAGATTGCCTTCACAGCCGAGGCGAATTGGTCCTTGTCGAAAACGTCCTCAAGGCCATAAAGCCGCCCATGCCACTGGGCGAGAACCTGGTCGATTTCGCAACCTTCGCCGACCTGGTATTTCAGTTCACCATGCTCTGCGCTCCAGTAAAGGTCATAGATCGACCCGCGGACATAGTTCGAGGCATGCCCGCCCTTTTCAAACACGCCAAGCTGGCTGCGGTCGTCCAGATCGACGCGCTGCACAAACCACGAGCCGTTGAAAAGGTTCGCCTTGGTCCACTCCCGCCCACGGACAAAGATCGCCCGGTATTCGGTGGCAGTCTCGGTTTCACCCAACACGTCGGCGATTTCGGCACCTGCAATCAGCGCGCCAAGATAAAATCCGTTCAGCCAAGAGCTTGGACCGAACAATTCCATGTCCAGAGTATGGTGCTGTCTGCCGGTCAGGACGCCGGTTTTTTCTGGATCCCATCGATCATAGTTTCCTGCGTGCCACGCATATCCTATGGCCGCCTTGACGTGTGGCCACATTCGCGCCAGCCAATCCACATCTCAAGTCAACTTCCAGTCGCGATAGGTCTTGAGCACATTGCCAAATTGACCGTCCACACAGGGCCGGTCGTTAGCCGTCCCGACGCCAAGTGGCAGGCTAAGACGGAATGCCATTCCACCCGTCTCTGGGATCTGGTTGAATGAAAAATCGGCCTCACGCATTGATCGTTCCAGATCAGGGAACAAGAAGGGCAGCGCCTGCTGATAGTTCCAGACATGCGTGCAGCTGCCCTCGCAGGACCCGGCATCCGGATGACAGCCTTCCCAGCCATAGAACGTGCCATCCTCGAGTCTCAGAACTGTCGCCGTCTTTAAAGTCGACAGGTTGGCTGACACAGCGTCCTTGACAGCGTCAGGCAGGGTCGCTGAGACGATGCGATCGCGGAAGGCCCGCGTGCCTCCGGCAAGGTAGTCCCATTGCTTGAATGTGGCGTCCGACACGGCAGCGGCGCTATCCCACTGGGTCGCATAATAGTTCTTCCAGACCGTCGGCACATCGCGCGGCTCGTCAAGCAGCGCATTCTGCGAAATCCAGTACTTGGACATATTCGGGACAAACCACGAAATGGCGACCCGTACATTGCGCGTCTCGCCCGCCGGAATACTGACATGGCAGGCAAGCAGACTATGCTCTGCCATCGCCCGGCTACCCGTCATGCGGGCTGTGTCGTTCTTGTAGAACCAGCGGTCCTTCAAAGCTCCGCCCGCCGTGATGTCCTGCCAATATATCTCGAGCGCGTCGAACCAGTTTCCGCGAAAGAAATGCCGCTGAAAACTTGTATCGTCAGCATCGCTGGCAATCGCCAGTTCGCTGTAGTTCGTCTTGCCCGGATCGGTAGCTGATCGCCCGACGATTGTCGTCCGACCGGGCCGTTTTTCTGCCGAGACGACCACATCATCGGGCAGGTCAAACGCCAGGCAACCGAACAGAGTATAGTCTATGGGGGCCCCGGTCGTGTTCGTGATCGAAAATTCGAACATCGCGGTAGGCAAGCTGGATAGCCGGCTTTCCATGGGCAGGAATGGGCTCATCGCGTCCATCTGCACTGCGCCCGGAAAGCGCGGGTCTGCAAACGCAAGGGTGGCGACTGGATAGGGTCCGGAAAGTTCACATTCAGCAAAGCTTGGGAACCCGGCCATATGTTCACGCCGGACGCCGAAACCGAATGAGTTGAATCGTCGCCCAAGGGGATCCCCGGTCAATGACCCCCGAAACGGCCCGTGCAACACGCGCGTATCGAGCACCTTCCCATCCTGCTCTGCGCGGACCGCAAAATGCGAAAACCCGTTGACGCTGCCCTTGTTGGGCCGGTTGAAAATCTCCCAGTCGCGCAGGCGTCCGTCGCCACCGATTCCAATGCAGCCCGCCCCAATTCCACCAAGTGGAAAAACGACATTTCTGGTGTCCTCGCCCGAATAAGCAAAATACTCTGCACCAGACATGGCCCGTCCCTCCCAAGTTTACTCTCTCGTTTTCTTGCAGAAACGACTCATTACAATCACTTGCCTACACGAATACGAACTGCTGCGCGTTCAATCGTGTTCGCCAGACAAAAGTCCACGTTGTGGAAGCCGATCAGACAGTTTTGCCATCCAGAAGTCATTTTCTGGCACCGGATCCCTGCGCTGTCCGCGACATGATCTCGCCTCTCGCCACCGTCATCGCCTTCTTCAGCGGGCTGGGCGGGTTGATCGGGATTCTAATGCTGCGACCAATGTGGCGCGACATGCCGCGCATGTTACTCATGGGTGGGGGTGACGGAGCACGGGCTCCATGCCTCGAAGCAGAGGCCCTCGTCACACCGCCAGCGACGCGACCGGACCTGTCGCGGTTTCGTTCCGGTCAGGCGCTCATGTTAAGCGGCATTCTGTTCGAAAGCCACCCCAGCCCCGATCTGGGACGATCTGCGAACATTCGATGCCCGACCCTTTCGCGGTGCCGTCGACATCGTCCTCGCCGGATATCGCTGCCAGCCCTTCAGCGCCTCCGGAAGGCGCGGTGGTGCCGATGATCCCCGCCAACTCTGGCCCGATGTCGTCAGCGTCGTCGGGGAGTGCCAGCCCGAATGGGTCGTCCGCGAAAATGTCTCCGGCCAAGTCACCCTCGGTCTTGAAGCCGTCCGGCGAGAACTTTGGGGCATGGGTTACTCACCGGCAAACCCGAGGCGGATCAGTCGATCACTTAGCTGTGTCTTCGGCGCGATGGCAAGCGACGCGGTGATTGATCGCTATATCGCGCAGCGGTGGGTCGATTTCGGCACACTTTGTTATTGCCAGCGGACAGCGGCTGCTAAAACGGCAGCCTTCGGACGTGGCAGCAATCTCTACCTCGCCCAGCACAGCGGGCGCTATGTTTCGGCGGCGTGGATCTGGAAACGGGCTGGAGGCGATCAAGGCGCGTGAATATGGATGGCGAGGCCCTGCGAAGAACTCCGCGGCCCGGGCCTCTTCGACGATGCGGCCCATGTACATGACGCAGATTGTGTCACCTATGTGATTAACCAAGGCCAGATCGTGCGAGATGAAGAGGTAGGAAAGTCCGAGGTCACGTTGCAGATCGAGCAGCAGGTTCACGATCTGTGATCGCACTGAAACATCAAGTGCGGACACAGGCTCGTCGCAAACGATGAGCCGCGGCCGCGTCGCGATGGCGCGTGCAATGCATACCCGCTGACGCTGACCGCCGGAGAGTTCGTGCGGGAAGCGGCTTGCGATCTCAGGTGCAAGGCCAACACTTTCAAGGATCTCGGCGACACGCCGTGGCAAGGTAGATGCTGTTGTGAGGCGGTGGATCCGAAGCGGCTCTGCAACGAGCGTGCCGACGCGAAAGTGCGGTGTCAACGATCCATATGGATCCTGAAAAATCATCTGGACATCACGACTGAACGCCAGCCGCTCGCGGCGCGAGCGCGTAGCAATCGGACGACCATTAAAAATGAGTTCACCACCGTCGGGTACCTCGAGCTGTGTGATCAGCTTGGCGAGCGTAGACTTGCCGCAGCCCGATTCGCCGACAATGGCCAGTGTCTCGCCCGGGGCCACAGTGACCGAGACATCGTCGACGGCTGCGATCTCATGGGTGACGCCCCCGTGCCGCATGCGATAGCTCTTGCGGAGGCCGACTGTCCGAAGCAGCGGCTGCGATAAGGCATTCACGATACGGCGTCCGAGCGAACAAACCGCTCTGCGAGTTCCTGCCATCGAAAACAGCGGACAAAACGGCCTTTACCGGCTTTCTCGAGTACAGGCGCCTGCTGCCGGCATAGCTCGACCCGGAACAAACACCGATCCGCGAAAGAGCATCCGCGCTGGGTTGCAGTTGGTGACGGGACAGCACCCGCGATTGAGGGAAGATGCGACTTGTGTGCAGCGCCACCTGCGCGCGGCAGAGAATCGAGCAGCCCGCGCGTGTAGGGGTGCAGAGGTGCTGCGAACAGGTCTTCGACGCCGGCCATTTCGACGATCTCACCCGCATACATTACCGCGACCCTCTGCACCGTTTGTGCAATCACGCCAAGATCATGGGTGATCAGCAGCACAGACATTTTTTGCATGCTCTGCAGGCGAACAAAAAGATCGAGGATCTGTGCCTGTATCGTGACATCGAGCGCGGTTGTCGGTTCGTCTGCGATCAAAAGCTCGACACGGCCACAAATCAAGGCCATTGCGATGGCAACGCGTTGCCGTAACCCACCAGACAGCTGGTGCGGATACTGTGCCAGTCGCTCTCGCGGTAGCTTTATGCCAACAAGATCCAGCATCTCGATGGCGCGATTGATCCGAGCCGCCGATTGCATTTCCGGGCGATGAACCTCAAGCACTTCAGTCAGTTGCCGGCCGACGCGGAGGCTCGGGTTGAGGCTGGTCATTGGTTCCTGCGGGACCAACGCGATGCGATCGCCGCGCAGGCGCTGAAGCTGCTGCCGTGGGATGCGCAGCAAATCCCGCCTGCCGAAAGTGATCTTACCCTCGAGAGCTTCGGCCTGAGATGGAAGAGTGCCGAGGATTGCCCGAGCGAGCATTGACTTGCCGCTGCCGGATTCTCCGACCAAGCCCACGATCTCACCATGCGCGACAGCGAAATCGACACTGCGGACGACACGGATGTGGCCGGCCCGTCGACGGAAGGCGATGGTCAGCCCCTGTACGTCGAGCACTGCTTCCAATTCGTTTGTCACAGACATTTCTTGCATCATTGCCCGATAGAGCGAGAGCGGGGATCAAGCATGTCACGAAGGCCGTCGCCGATGAGGTTGAGACTGATAACGGCGTAGGTGATGATCGCTCCTGGTGCGATCATCAGCCACGGCGCTGTGCGAATATAATCCCGCGCGCCGCTGATCATGCCACCCCACGTAGGGGCAGGCGCTGGAGCGCCCAGTCCCAGAAAGCTTAGTCCCGCTTCCACCAGAATGGCAGACGAGAAGCCGAGCGACAGTTGGACCATGATCGGCCCGATTGCCCGAGGAAAAATGTGAAGAGACAGTATGCGAAGGTCGCTGGCCCCAAGTGATCGTGCTGCCATGACGAAATCTGCGCCACGATACTCGATGACCGCAGCGCGCACGGTCCGAATAACCCTTGGAACGTAAAGCACGAACACTGCGATGACCACATTCACCTCTGATGGTCCGAGCGCCGCAAGGATCATGATGGCGAGGACGACGCCCGGGAAAATAAGGAGTGCATCGGAAATCTGGCTGATGAAGATGTCTGCGAGCGGGTACTGACCGGACAGCATGCCAAGGCTGATGCCAAAGATCGCCGTCAGCACCGTCGCCGCAAATGCGACGCGCAACGATATGTTTGCGCCAATGATAAGGCGGGACATTTGATCCCGGCCCAATTCGTCAGTGCCGAGAAGATGGTCCAAACCCGGCGGCTGAAGCTTGGATGCCGCGGAAATGCTGAATGCATCTATGGGAACGATGAACGGGGTCAATACGGTAAACAGTATCAACAGTATCAGCATCAAAAGGCCAACGGTCAGCATCACATTCCTGCCAGCCCAGCGGAGCCAACGTCTTTCAGACCGGTGCCGCGCAGTCGAAATTTCATTGTCTTTCGTCGTCATGCCAGCCTCACGCGCGGGTTCAAATAGGCATAGGCAATATCGACCAGCAAGTTTACCACCAGAGCGGTAAGCGTTAAATAAAAGATGCCAGCTTCGAGCGTCGCGTAGTCGCGTCGGATCGCGGCGGTCGTGATAAGTTCGCCCAGACCAGGCAGGGCAAAAACCTGCTCGATGATCACAGAGCCACCGAGTCCAAGTGCAAATAGCAGACCTATCGCCGTGATTATCTGCACCATTGCGTTGCGCAGGGCGTGACGCATGATGACGATCCACTCGGGCATTCCCTTGGCGCGGGCCATACCGACGTAGTCTGTGTCAAGCACTTCCAGCATTGTCGAGCGAGTCATCCGGACGATCAGCCCGATCTGTGAAAGGCTGAGTGCGATGGTTGGCAGGATCAGCCGGCTTAACCATGGCCAGAAGCCCATCTCGATAGGGCGGTATCCCGATGAGGGCAGCCATTTAAGATCGACGGCAAACACCAAAATCAGGATAAACCCAAGCCAGAATGGCGGCAACGCCATGCCGATGCTTGACACGATGTTGCCGAGATAGTCGAGGAAGCTGCCGCGTTTCACCGCCGAGAGAATGCCCAGAGGGATGCCGACCACGATTGTGACGACCAGCGCAAAGACAGTCAGCGACAGCGTTACCGGAAGGCGCTGCATCAGAACTTCCGAAACCGGCTTTGTAAAGAACAGCGATTCCCCGAAGGTGCCGGTCAGGATTTTAGGCAACCACTCGATGTATTGCACGAATATCGGTCGATCTAGGCCAAGATCCTGCGACACCCGATCCAGCATTGCGGAGTTCACGGACTGTCCGCCGAGCAGGCTTGCCACGGGACTGCCCGGCAGCATCCGCGTGAGGACGAAGATCAAAGTCAGAGTGATGAAAAGGGTGGGGACGAAGATGACGATCCGGCGCACCATGTATGCGAACATCATTCCTCCTTGTTGAAGGGCGCGGGCGATTGCCGCCCACGCCGTCTGATGTCTCTCTTACTAGCCGGCGAAACCAACTCCGTGGAGGATCAGGTTGCCCAAGGACAAGTTATTATCGGGATCAAGAACTGCCTTGCGCTTGGCGACAAGCCGATAGGTGTAACCCAAATTGACCATCGCCACTTGCGAAAAGAACGAACGCTGCAAATCTTCGCCCAGCTTCTTGCGCTCGTCAAATTCGGTTGCGGCGGCGAGCTTCTTAAAGATTTCCTCGGTTTCATCGCTGATGAAGCCGACCTCGGGCGAAGGAAATGTGCCGTTGAATTCAGCGTACCACAATGACGGATCGACCCAATAGCCACCCGACGTATAGATGTTGAGCGCATCAGGATCGCGGCGGCGGGCGACCCAAGTATTTAAGTCGAAACTCTCGATTTGCAGATTGAGGCCGGCGCGGGTGGCCTGCTCGACAAGGACGACAGCCACCTTTTCTTGCAGGTCGTTGCCGGAGATGACCTGTATGGTTACGGGTTCGCCGTTATAGCCAGCCTCCACCAGATAGGCTTTCGCTGCCTCGACGTCGCCCGGCTTGAACAGCTCGGAACCAGCGTCGGTGTTATAGGCGCTTTCCGGCGCGTAGATGCTGGTGTTCGTCAACGCGAAGGCGGGGTCCGACACGGCGACAGAGGCAATCTCGATCGGGTCGATCAAAGACTGAATTGCCTTGCGCATGGCCAAGTTGGACGTCGGACCCTTTTTGTGGTTGAACATCATGTACATGAGGACGCCCGGGCCGTTCTTGATGGCGTCAGCATCAGAGCTTGCGTTCAGTCGCTGAAACTCGGTGTCGGGGACTTCAGTGATGATGTCATACTCGCCCGATTCGAGGCCGGCGATGCGCGTCGTAGACTCGGTCACTATCCAGAAGATGATTTCGTCAACATTGGCGACCTTCTTACCCGCCTGATAGTTCGGCGCATCGTCGCGGGCAACGTAATCAGCAAACTTCGCAAGTTTGACGTACTGGTCTTCCTGATACTCGACAAATTTGTACGGACCCGTTCCGATTACCTCGGTGAGTTGACCGGGCGTCGTCGACGCCTCTGCAATTTCCTTTGGCATGACGACGAACTTGTTCTCGTCCGAGCCAAGCATAAGAAGAAGGAAGCGGCCCATCGGTTCGCTGAAGTTAAGGACAACGGTTGTTGCGTCGGGGGTGTCAATCGATACAAGAGCGGCGAGGCCGACACCTTTGGGGCCGACTGCCTTCCAGCGTTCGAGCGACGCCTTTACATCCCCCGCATCCAGAGTGTCACCATTGTGAAAGAGAACCCCCGGCCGTAGTTTGAATGTCCACATCAGACCATCCGGCGTTGCTTCAACGCTTTCGGCCAGCTCCGGAGCTGCGTTGAAATCCTTTCCAAACCCATAAAGGCCTTCGAACACATGCCCCATGACATGCGGCAGAGGGTGCGAGACCGTCGACTGCCAGTCAAGCGTGCTAAGCGGGATGTGCAGGCCGATGTTCAGTGTACCCCCGGCGACCACAGCCCCCTGCGCGAATGCAGGTGAACCACGCCCCAGAAAGGGCAAGGACAGCGACGGCGCCGCAACCACACTTGCGATGCTACCAATTACATGACGACGATGAACCATTTTCATTCTCCCCATTGCAAAATGTATAACGTTATACTTATATGACACGCTACCGTGAACTGAAAAAGCGCGCAAGCAAAATTATGATTGGTATTGCGTGCGGCGGGCAGCCCTGTCCGCTGTTGGCCTACACTACGCTCTGGAAACGGGCGGCTGCGTCATCCTTCAGGACCACGCCTAGACCGGGCGCAGAGTTCACCCGGGCGATACCCGCAGTGATAGTAAACCCGGCTACCGCGACTTCGCCTTTGTTTGCGTCCAGATGATCCAGCCGGGCTGGAAAAGTATCGTGCAGGACAGCAGCAAGGTGAAGCGCAGTTGCGGCACCAACAGCAGTGCGTGCCAAAGAGGCAGACGAAACTCCGATCGCCGCCGCTTCCGCGATCGAAACCACCCGCATCGCCTCGCGCAGTCCACCGACACGATCAATGTTCAGTACGATGCGATCGGCAGCAGCAAGCCGCACGATCTGTCCCATGACCTTGGCTGATCTTACAGACCCATCGAGGATAACCGGTATTGGCAAAGTCGCGCACAGGGTGGCATGCCCGACAAGGTCAGCATCATCAAGCGGCTGGATCAACCCGATGTTAATACGGGGTCCAGCTTCCAGCAATTTTTCCACAAAGGTTCGTACCAGCGCAGGATTGTCGAACAACCCGCCGGATGCGATGTCGACCTGAACCCCTTGGCCAAGCTGGGCTATCGCTGCTTCCAGCCAGCCCACTGCCGACGAAGGCCCAAAGCTGGCAGCCTGACGTGAAGGCTCCCGGCGGTATTCAAGCAGCACGGCTCCTGCGGTCTCATGAGAAAGCGGCACCCCGGCGCCACTCGGTATGCGCAGTGTTAGCGCAACCTCATCTCTATGGCAGCCGCCCAGCATCATATGCACCGGACACCCGCGCAGCTTGCCATTAAGATCGAAAATCGCAGAGTCAAAGGCGGCGCGCACACGGGGGCCGACAGTGGTATCCTGGTCCGTCACGCTGGACACCGCATCAAGCGCCAGGTTGATGTTACGCACGTCGGTGGCCGCAAGTTGAACAGCGCTCGCCTTGACCATTTGTAGCGCCAATGCCCCACCTATCCCGGCGGGAAGAGCAATCTCTCCCAATCCAAAACGGCCGTCGCTATCGCGCAGCGCCAACAAGGCACAGCCATCAAAGGACTTTGCATCTGATAGATCAAGAAGCTGAATTTGCACTTATTCTATCCACTAATCAGTTGTCTGGTCTGGGTCTTCATACACGGTGAAAGCTGGCAATTTCAGCGTCAGGGCCACCGTGTCGCGTGGTGTTGCACAAGACTGGCGAACCACTAGCCGTGTGCGCAGTGTCACCAGTGTAAAATCTTGCGCAGGATGGCTTTGTTCGATCGCCGAGAGCAGCGCATCGCAGGCCAACCTGCCCATATAATAGCGTTCTTCACGAAGCGTCGTGATTGCAGGAGAGTAAAAGCCAGCCCAGTCCGGATCGTCAAAACCCACAAGGCTGATGTCGCCCGGAATGCCGACGCCATGGTCGCGCAGACACCGAAGAACTGCACCCGTCATGGATTCATTGCAAACAAGCATCGCCGTCGGTGGTTGCCGCAATGAGATCAGCCTGCGGGCTCCCTGATACGCCTCATCCTGTCTGTAGTTGCCGTAAGCGACAAGATCCTCATCAAACTCAATGTCGGCCTCTTCAAGTCCGACGCGATAACTGGAGAGGCGCTGGCGACCACTTTCAAGCTCCAGATCACCGGCAATAAGTCCGATACGGCGATGACCCAATGCGGTCAGATATTCAACCGCGTCCGCCCCGGCACGTTTCTCATCCGTCATCACAACAGCAGCCTTCTCGCTGCCGATCTGGACATTGACCGTCACCATGGGAAAGCCGGTGTCCGCTGCCTGCCGAAATGCGCGCAGGTTGCAGTCGAGCGGAGAAGCAATGATCCCGTCGACGCCCCGCTCCCGCATATCCCGCAGGTATTCCATCTCGCGTGCGGCGTCGTCACCGGTGTTGGACAGCAGCACGCAATAGCCCGCACGCTTTGCCGACTCCTCCACGCCCTGCACGAAGGTTGTCCAGTGATAGCTGTTGATCTGGCTGATGAGGACGCCGATTGTGTTGGTTCGCCGCAGTCGCAGTGCCCGCGCCACACCGTTGGCGCGATAGTTAACCTTTTCCGCCGCCGCGACCACGCTGGCGCGGGATTTTTCGCTGAACGAGCCGTAGCCGCCCAAAACGCGGCTCGCAATGCCAATTGAGACACCGGCCTCTTTCGCGACATCCGCCAAGGTAACTGACTTCTTCTTTGTCACTGGGAGTCCCTTGCGCGCATCACCTGTCCGCCACAACATCGCACCAAAATAGTCGGATTGAACTGGACGGTCAATGTATATCGTTATATCCAATCGACAGCTTCAAAATATGTGGTCCGATGAAAATCATCTCGATTGACTTCTTTCCGTTGGAACTGAAATCACCGCTGGACGCTGGAACTGATGGATTGGCGGACGACCAGGCTGATTTCACTCCAGAGATGTTGGCGGCGCGACGCTATGCGCCGCCTGAAACTGCGTTGGTGCGGATCACAGCCGACGACGGAACTGAAGGCTACGGCGACGGCGCGACACTGCCGCACTATCTGGGCCATGGAATTGGCAGTATGCTCGACTGGCTTGGCCGGTTTCGCCAGGTTCTCGTTGGCCAGGACCCGCTGAACATCGCTGGCATTCATCATGGCATGGAGGCCGTGGCCAGCATCGGCGTGCCCGGTTGTCGCCCGGCACAGGCGGCGATCGACATGGCAATCTACGACCTTGCCGGCAAAGTGCATGGCTGTCCCGTGTATGAACTGCTCGGTGGCAGCTACCGGCAAGAGCTGGAGTTGCAGACCCAAATGCATGGCCATACAGTCGATCAGCTTCTGGGGGTCTGCAATCACTACATATCGCAGGGGTTTACGGGGCTAAAGCTGAAGATCGGTTCGCACTTGCGCAAGCACGGCTATTCCAAGGCGCTGTTCGATGCGGATGCTGACAAAGTCGCCGGCGTCATGGCACGCCTGCCGCATCACATTCAAGTCGACGTGGATGCAAACCAGGGCATAATGAATGCCAAGATGGCCGTTGCCCTTTTCGAGCGGGTGCGACGGGAGGCATTTCATCCAAACATGGCAATCGAGCAGCCCCTACATCATCTCGATCTCGCGGGTCACGCCCAGATCCGCAAAATGCTGCCATTTCCGGTTGTCCTAGACGAGGCCGTCACGTCGCCTACAGCGATGCTTCAGATTGTCCGAATGGAAGCGGCCGACCGTGTCGTTCTCAAACCCAACCGCGTCGGTGGCCTGTGGCCTGCTCGCCGCATTATTGACATTTGTGAAGCCAATGGAATCGGTGTCAGCCTTGACACAATGCCTTTTACATTGCTGGGCGACACAATGCTGTGCCACTTGGGGGCAACCATCAAAAATCACTTCCCGCTCGACGCCCAAGGTCACACGTTTTTCGCTGGAACCCCTTTTGCCGGCGGAGTGAAAATCGACAATGGCCGTGCGTACCTCGGCAACGCACCGGGCTTCGGGGTGGAGTTCGACCCGAGGTGGTTGGGTTAGCCGAAGTGCCGATCATTGTCTTGGGGCATTTGACCGAAGCCCAGCACCGGGCGTACTGCATCGCCGACAACATGCTGTCCAATATCACCACCCACCTGCTGCTGCCCTACATCCTGGCGGCGCAGGCCCAGAAGCATGCCACCCACAACGAGGACGTGCGGCTGCACGATGCCATTGTCCAGCTTTCGGTTCCGGACCGGGATCTGACCGCCCCGCCCGCGTCACCGGCCGATGGAGATCGATATATAGTGGCCTCGGGGGCGACAGGCCCTTGGGCTGGCTGGGATCTGAACGTGACAACATGGGTCGACGGTTTCGGGATGCGCCTGGTGCCACGTCTTGGCTGGCTGGCATGGATCGCCGCTGAGGCTACGTTTTTCGTCTGGAACGGTTCCGCCTGGCAATCTGTCGGCGTCCCACAGGACGTGTCAGACGCCATCTTCGGTCTGGTGAATGACGTCGATCCGACAAAGCGTGCCCTATTTTCTCTTTCGGGAATCAGCACGGCCACCACTCGGACCGTCACGCTGCCGAATACCTCGAGCGAGCTGGCAATTCTCGCAGGCACCCAAACCTTTAACGGCAATAAGACATTTTCCGGCACCCTGACCGCATCCGGAACTGTGACGATATCAAGCGCGGCCGCCACCATCGGCACTTCAGCTGCAACCGCAACGAACGGTATGGGCACTGGGGCCACCACGACCGGCGTCACCAAGACGGTGAATCTCGGCATACGCGGCGCGTCGGGATCGAACACGGTCGTCAGTATCGGCTCCGCTACGGCGGGCGCAGGCGGCACGACAGTGATCAACACGCCGACGGTGACTTTTGCCAATGCCGTCACACGGGTCGGGATGCCGCTGGCCAACCTGACCGCTCAGCTTCTGGGACTGGGTGGGGCCTGCGGGTCACGGTATTTACCAACAACGACGATGGTTTGCGCACGACGACCGATCTTGCTGACAAGGGGATCAATGTCGTGGCTGTGGTCGATGTACGGACCGGCGGCACTTTGGTGCCCGGCATCAGGCATCTGAAGGGCGCGGTTGTGGGTCTGCTCATGGCCGGGCATGAACGCATGGGGGAACGGTTGCGGATGGTTAACCCGCTGAACGACATGGAAACCGAGGTCGAAGTGGTCAGCCCGCATTTCGTCGATCCACAAGGGGAGCGGTTGCGTGGGTAAGATCAGTCTGAAACCGCTGAATGCCCTGCTGGGGTCCGAGCCTCGCGTTGATACTATCGGCGCGGTGACGATCAGCGAAAACGCGGGCGTAGCACTGGCGTCACTTGCCACGCGGCGCGCGCAGGCGGACCGGGTCGCCGCAGTGGCTCCTGGGATGGGGCTGGACTTGCCCGGCCCCGGTCGGGCCATCGCCTGACCCTCAGTTCAACCCGCCCGCCCCGCTGGTCCGAAACGCATTAAGTTGCCGCCGGTCCTGCGCCGGGTCCATGCCGAACTCTGCCAGATAATGCCGCACCATCGGACCACTGGAGGCATAGCCGATGGATTGCGCAATCTCGGTCAGGCTGTCGGTCGAATACAGCACCCGTTGGCGCGCGCTTTTCAGGCGCATCTGGCGGTAGTATTTCAGCGGACTTTGCCCCGTGGCCCGCTTGAAACTGCGTTCCAGATGCCGTTCCGACAGTTCAACAGCCAGCGCGACATCGCCGATCTGGATCGGGTCCTCGATATGGTCGGCGAACAGGCGGATAGACGCGGGCAGCATGTCGGCGGTGCTGTCGGTGCGCGGCACCGGGGTTTTCTGCGGCACCGCCTCGTCCCGGATGGTGGGGTGCTGGAACCAGCAGGCGACTTCGGTCATGACGGCAGCGCCCAGCCGATCCTCGATCAGTTTCAGCATCAGATCAAATACCGCGCCCGCCCCGGCAGCGGTCAGGCGGCGGCGGTCGCGGGTGATGACGGTGCCTGAGGTGGCGATTTCGGGAAACTCGGTGGCAAGGGCCGCGTCATAACACCAATGCACCGAGGCGCGGTGGCCCTGCATCAGCCCGGCCCGGCACAGCGGGAACAGTCCGCCGGAAAACGCCCCCAACGTCAGCCCGCGCCGGGCCAGCCAGCGCAACCGGGCAGGCGTGCTGCGGGGGTCGAGAAACGGTGATCCGGGGGCAGACAGCAAAAACAGGCTGTCCAGCCCCGTCACATCGGCCAAAGTGATATCAGGATCAAACCGCACATCCGCCGAGGACCGGATCGGCGTGCTGGTTTCGCCAATCAGGCTCCAGCCAAACTCCCGCCGCCCGACGATTTCATTGGCCGCCCGCGGAGGTTCGATGGCCGAGGTCAGACAGGCCATGGGAAAGCCGTCGAATAGCAGAAAACCAACGGTGAGCGCGGGGTCAGACATGGCTTATTTTACTCTGAGGAAAAATTGCGCTAGATTTGAGGGGATGAGTGGTAAGGGGTTGATGATGGACGACACGGCAAACAGCGCATCCAAAGGCGACCCCGTATTCTCGCAGGACCCGCACCGCGTGCGCGAGTTGTCCGAGCGTAATCTTGAGGTCGCGATAGGCCGCGAAGTGCGCAGCTTTCGCCGCCAGCAGAACATGACCGTGGCCGAATTGGCGACCGTGACCGGGCTGTCGATCGGGATGCTGTCGAAAATTGAAAACGGCATCACCTCGCCATCGCTGACCACGCTGCAAATCCTCAGCCACGCGCTGCGCACCCCCCTCACCAGCTTTTTGCGCCGGTTCGAGGAACGGCGCGAGGTGCAGCATGTCAAGGCGGGCGAAGCGGTCGAGATGAAGCGGGCGGGCACGCGGGCCGGGCATCAGTATAACCTGCTGGGCCATATCGGGTCGAACTCCAGCGGTGTGGTGGTCGAGCCGTACATGATTACGCTCACCGAAACCTCGGACGTGTTTCCGGCGTTTCAGCATGACGGGATTGAGCTTTTGTATATGCTTGAGGGCGAAGTGAAATACCGGCATGGCGATCAGTTGTTCCATCTGAAACCCGGCGACAGCCTGTTTTTCGACGCCGACGCGCAGCATGGGCCAGAGGTTCTGGTCAAACTGCCCGCGCGGTTCCTGTCGATCATTTCCTACCCTCAGGCCAGTTAATCG
>JANOQM010000003.1:0-3606 GCA_031422295.1 Rhodobacterales bacterium
CGTCTCTACGCCAAGCCAGGGGCCCTCATAAGGCGGTCATAGTCGGGCGGTTACTGTGCTTCTTGCGGCATTCTAGGATGATCTCTTCGACAAACAGCCGCGATACCGGCATGTTGACCGGTCCAACGGCGACAAGCCGCCCGGCGCGCTTGCCGTGGAAGCTGGCAAAGCCGTCGGTCCGCTCGGCGCGATAGGCCCGAAGAATGAGATCGAGGAACGCCTTTTCCTTTTCCTCAAGCTGAGCCTGTCGCTGTTCCTCACGAAGGTTTGGGTTTACGCTAACATAGTGCTGACGCTCGTAGCGGCCCAGATTGAGAATTTCAAAAGCACGATATTCCTTTCCCGAAGCTTTCAAGCCGCGCTGTACTCCAATCAAGCGTTTGCGGGTTGTGTGCACCGCGAACTTGCCAAGATCACTCACGATCCATTTTCGACCAAGTTTTTCGGCAATCGCAGCGGTCGTTCCTGACCCAGAAAAGAAATCCGCGACAAGGTCACCTCGGTTTGATGAAGCGCGCAGGATACGTTCAATTAATGCCTCTGGCTTTTGCGTAGCATAACCTGTCAGCTCAGCCGATTGATTGTGTATTTTGCTAATATCGGTCCAAATATCCTGAAGTGGAACACCTTCGTGTTCACTTTCATATTTCTTTAGACGTGGAACACCACCCTTCTTCTTGGGCCAATGAAGACGATCCGCTTCATCGTGCTTTTTCAGGGTATCAATTGGGCACCGCCAAAGGGTGTCAACGCCTTTATATTCATATCTGTACCCACCCCCGACAATCCTCCGGCCGACAGGCTTAGCCGTTGATATCTCTCCTGTCGCTCTTCGTCGTACTGATCAAAGAAGGTGTCTATGTAATCCTTATCTGCTGGCTGCAGTATTGGGTTCCAAGTGCGGTTCAGCGACTTGCTGTAGAAGAATATCACATCGTGGATCATGCCGTAGCGCGCAGAGTCATTGTGGCCGAAAGCCCGACGCCAGATTATTTCATTGAGAAAATGAGTTGTTCCGAAAACTTCATCCAACACAGTGCGTACATAGTGATTTACAGTTGGCCCCATATGAACGTAAATGCTGCCGTCGTCCGAAAGAAGATCACGCATGAGTACTAAACGCTCATAAAGCATCGCTATGAACGAATCCGCACCTCGCCCCCAAGTGTCGCGATAGGCAATCTCTTCAAGAATATTAGGGTTCTTCGTAAAAGTATCTCCACCGATCTCAATATCCATTGAGAAATCGGCGCCGACGTCAAACGGTGGGTCGATATAGATGAGCTTCAGACCACCCTGACGCTCGATTTCCTCACGCAGCGGCCCATTTTTTAGTGATGAGAGAATGAGTTTATTGTCGCCCCAGATCAGCTTGTTGTTCCAGCCCTTAATCTGCCGCCCCCGGTTATCGGTTGAAAACATATCCAGCTGCGCTGCGGTATCTTCCGGCTTTTCAGCACGCGGCTCGTCCACCTGTTCGATCGTCTGAAAGGGCAGAACGACATTGCAGACCTCGTTGGTCTTGCCGTTCCAAACCAGTTCGACCTCGCGTTTGTCTTCGAAAAGCAGGAACCGGTATTTGTCCGGCAGCGGCCTGTCGGCCTCAACAAACCTGATGATTTCTTGCTGTTCCTGCTCTGTCAGCCGCGCCATGCCTGCCCCATCCCGTTCGTTTCTTTACTTTTCATCGACGTGCCTGCTCGGCTCCATCCGCTCATGCAACACGCGGACGATCTCGACGAGGCCGGGTTCCAGCGCGCGATAGAAAACCACATGCACCGGATCGCCCACCGGTGCCTCGCGGCTCTCGCCCCGGCTGTGCCGGATGTGAAAGCTTCGAATGCCGTCAAAGAGTTCGCTGCGATCCACCGTCGATAGCCCCTCCGGATCTGCTGCGATCCGTCGAAGTGCTGCCGTCAACAAGGCGCGATAGCGGATGCGCGCTTCGGTCCCGTGCATTGCCTCGCTGGTGCGCAGCGCCGACGCGATATCGGCCTTCGCCGGACCCGACAGCCGATAGCGCGCCACGGATCACTGCACGCCGCTGGTAGCGAGACGGTCAAGCGTTGCGTCGAGATCGGCATCATCCACTTCCGTGAACTCTCCGCGCTCCAGGGCGTGAAGCCCGGCTTTGACCTGCGTACGCAAGAAATCGAGCTTCAGTTCGTCAGCCTGCAAACGGTGCTGCAAGCCGCGCACTGCATCGCGCATCGCCTCACTGGCGTTTTGATACATTCCGGCCCGCACGATGTCTTCGACAAAGGCATCCTGTTCGGCGGTCAGATTGATGTTCCGGGTCGGCATCACGAATCTCCCATGCTCTGGCGCAGAATACATGGGTTGGCAATCTTTGCCAGTGGCAATGCGCCCTTCTGATCTAAGCGAGACGCCCATCCACCGGTCTCGCTTCCATAGGAACTCGGTCGTTCTGTCGTTCATGGGATATGATCACCGCGGGTGCGCCTGCCCCTGTGGCATAGACAATCAGATGTGCCGCGCTCAAGTTTGACTATTGCCCTTTCACCGCTTCACTCCCAAAATATGGCTTTGGACCAATGCGTTACGTACGCAAGACTTGGGCGTAAATCACCCATGTTCCTTTTCTGAACTGCGTCTACTTGTCAACCTCCCACCACCTTCAACCGCGGCTTCAGCATCTCACCCACCGCATTCACCCCGGCACGCAGCGGCGAGTCGATTAGGTGGGCGTAGCGCTGGGTGGTACCGATCTGGGTGTGGCCAAGAAGCCGCCCAATCATTTCCAGCGATGCGCCGCCAGAGACCAGCAGGGACGCGAAGGTGTGGCGCAGGTCGTGGATACGGACGTCGGGGATCTCGGCTTTTGTCCGCATCCGCTCCCAGAACCGCTTGAGGTCAACCACCGGCTGGCCCGGGACGTCGCCGGGGAAGAGGAAAGGGCAGCCCTTTGGCACGGCATCCCCGCGCAAGCGGATCAGGGCACCTGCCTCATGCGAGATTGGGACGCGGTGGACACGACGCTGCTTGGTGTAGGCGGCCTGTTTGGTCCAGATCGCCAGATCGAGGTTGAACTGGTCGAAGGTGGCGGTGCGGGCTTCGCCGCAGCGGGCGCCGGTCAACATGCACAGGCGGATGATCCCGGCGGCGCGTTGATCGGGATCGGCGCAGAGTGCGTCGGCGAGGCGTTGGATTTCCTCGAAAGAGAGGAACCGCTCTCGTGCAGTTTCGGGGCGCTTGCGGAAGCTGGTGGAGGGATTGTCGGTCCGCATTTTCCATGTGACGGCGAGGCTGAACATCTTGCGCAGCACCTCGCCCACACGGTTGGCGCGCACGGGCGTCGGCTTGAAGGTCTTCGGCGGGGGCTTTGGTTTGGGCCGCTTTGATTTGAAAGCCCGGGGCACTTTGATCGGCGTGACGGGTTTCTTCCAGACCCGCGGCCGCCCCGCCGCGACCTTAATCAGCAGCCGGTCGACATCGGTTGGCGTGATGTCGGCCACCTTGCGCGATCGCCATTCGGGCAAGACCAACGTCTTGAGCATGCTGGCCTGATCCTTTGCGCTGGATGCGGACAGCTTCGGCAGATGTTCGTCGATGTGCCTCTCGATGAGTTCTTCAACGGTGGGCGCG
>JANOQM010000004.1:0-15832 GCA_031422295.1 Rhodobacterales bacterium
GCTTCGTTTTGTTGACCTATTGTTGACCTGGATTTTGGAACGCAAAAAGCCGCCCGATGGGCGGCCTGTAACGTCTTGATCTTGTTTAGTAATTTGGTTGCGGGGACAGGATTTGAACCTGTGACCTTCAGGTTATGAGCCTATCCGGCCGATTCTAGACTACCGCAATGAAATCAACGCCTTAATTGGCAAGCCTTTGATATCACGCTTTTCCGCTTCCGACGCCTACCGTGTTCCACCGCATTTCGACCGCATCGTCCGCGCGAAAACGACCTATGCGGGTTGAGGTGGTGTTGATGTGAAAAGCAAAGAACAGCATCGGAAACCCTGCTGCCGCCTTGTGTCAACGCAACGGGCAGCAGCAATTGCGGAACCCAACAATACCTCACAGATCGTCACTCCACGCTTCATCAAGTGCTTCGGGCGGTGGGAGATGGCCATAGAACGCCTGTCGATGCAGGTGAATGTTGATGCGCGCCGAATACATCTTGGGCATAGAATCAATTGCGAATGCTTGGCCAGCGGCCGCACCCTCGATCAGTTGCTCGCCCCAAATGCCCAAGCCACCGGTCCACTTGCCCTTCGCTCCAATGATCCGTTTCGCGGCGGTCTGAAAAGACACCGGGCCACCATTGTCACGTGCGATGACCCAGCCATTGTCGGTCGGGTAGTCTATCCGGTTCTTGGGCGTACTGGCGTGGCCGTAGGTGCGGGGCTTCGTGGAGCCCCAGTCACCGTAAACAATCCTCGGATGGTTGGTCGCCCGCCTGATCTGGGCAAGGAGGTCGCGGTTGGAGAAGCCAAGTTCTTCAATCCCGTCGAAAACGGTGAAATCGCTGGGGAAGGTGGTGCAGCAGACGGCAATCGGGATTTCAGCCGGTATGCCCTTGAAGAAGCTGGTGATGTAGCCCGCAGCCACAGGCGCAACGCTCAGGGCGCTGTCCACAAGCCCAAAGTCAAACACAACCGCATAGTCCACCGCGCCCTCTGCGGAGAGTTCAGCGACTAGGTTGGGCATCCAGTTTGGAATGCCCGGACCCGCCATGTTCATCCGCAGGCAGAAGGATCGGTCATTCTCACGCGCCCACGCGATTTGCGCCCGGGCGCTCTCAATCGTTGAGCCAGCCATCAGGAGGCACGGGTTTGCGTTGGGGTAGGGCAGCAGGAGCGCCTGCCAGATGCTTAGGTCGGCGGGACGCTTGGCCAGCTCAGCCCAAGCCTCCTTCGCCTCGTTGTTGTTGTCCCCCGGGTGGTAGTAGCTGTCCACGTCGATGAAGTAGGGCCTGCCTGGGTAAGCGTCCTCAAACTTGTCGATGGCCTTTGACAGCGGGTATGTCGCCAACCATGGCGCCAGCAGCACAAGCGGGGTGAGCCGGTCCTTTGTGCTGCCGGGCAGTTCCTTCAGCCCACTCAGTTCGGCGCGGCGGATGCACAGCGTCACTAGGTAATCTGTCACTTCCATGTGCCGCGCCGCCCCTTCACACCATCTGGAGTTTGATTTCCATCGCCGCCGTTGAGACCCCAAAGCGCCGGGCGAGATCCTCAATTACCTCGCTGGTCATCGGCCCGCCGTAGTCAGCCGTGGCCTTTGCCAGCAGATTTGAAGGGATCACGAGGTCAGAGGCAAGCCGGTTGGCCTCATACTCAATCTGAATTGGCTGATTGGGCGCTCGGAGCAGTACGTTCTCAGACCAGCCGCCCTCAGCCACAATCCGCTCCCGGTGCAACAGGAAGTGCGCCAACTCATGGGCGAGCGTGAAGCGCTGGCGATGCTTGGCCTCGTGGCGGTTGATTCGGATCACGAAGTCCCCGTCCTCTTGGCCGATCTGCCCAGAAGTGCCACGCGGCAGCGTGGACAGCAGGACCTTAACCCCGAGCCGCTCAGCAATGGCCCCCAGCTTGACCGGGTGTTCCGCAAGTAAACCATCAATCTCCTGCCGCACCTCAGCGGGAAGGTTCAGATATTCCCGTGAAGGCGACTTGACCTCCCAGCCGTTTGAAGTCGCCAAGTTTTGCATATTCCCGTCCATTGTTGCTCCCTCCTGTTTTGTCACACCTGGTCGCCTGGCTCGGGCTCCGGCTCACCGCTCTGCAACCGCATCGCCACACGCTCAAAAACCTCGTCCAGTTCGCCCTTCCGGGCCATCTCGCTCAGGATCGTGTGGCCCAACCCTGCAGCCATCGTTTCATTGATCTGCACCGCCGCCGCGCCTTTCGCCTCGGTGGCAGCCTCAGCTTTGATCTCGCGCAGCGTCTTGAGGGCCACCAGACCTATGACAAGGGCTCCGACCGTCACAGCGAGGCCGATGGCACCAAGGAAGATAGTCACCACCGTTAGCAGCAGGTCCACATAGTCAGCCCTGGTCGGGTCAACGTGCGCGGCTTGCCCACTTGCCGACAGTCCCCACCCGAACCAGAACACTACAGCAGCCACAGCGGCGAACCCGCCGATGATAGCCCCTAGGATGGCGGCGCTTACTTTACCCATGCAACTTCATCGCCAACCATCAGCCCTGGAGGGAACATTTTAGGAACAATCAGAATGAAGCTTAAAGCATCTTGACAAAAGCGTCGATAGAGAATCCGAGCAGCGATGTTGAGTTGGGCCATGTCATGGTCGATCTTTGCCCTATCTAAGATTTTGACTGTCTGTCGAAAGACGACACATTATTCTCTTTTCACGCATCGCAAGCCGCACCGCATTGATGAACGAGTCCAGTTGCAGCGCGAGGTCGGCAAACGGTTTGCCACTGCACGCACGAGCGCCCGATTTTCGTTAGCCGCTGCGAAGTCCAAGCGGCGTCACGATCAAGCAGCCTTCCACTCTCGTTACCAGAAAGCTGCTCAGGGTGGCGCGCCCCGCCCAAATGACTGCCACCCTGCGCCACCCCGCCATCGCTATCGTCATGCTTCGCTTGCCTGGGGCGCGGATCTACGCGTCATGGGATGACGACTGGAGGGTGAGTTGCATGGTCAACCGATTGCGCTTGAACGAGAAATCCGTCCGCGATGCCGAACCGGCCAAGGGGCGGGACTATCAGATTTTCGACTCCGATGTGCGGGGTTTCGCCGTCTGCATCTACCGATCCGGCAGCAGGGCCTTCACCATCGATTATCGCCATGCCGGGCGGCAACGGCGGATGACCATCGGACGCTGGCCGGAATGGTCGACCACGGCGGCGCGGGAGCGGGCCAAGGATCTGCGGCGCGAGATCGACGCCGGGGGCGATCCGCTGGGGCAGAAAGAGACCGGCCGCGATGCCCCCCGGTTCAAGGACCTCATTGACCGTTACACCGAAGTGCATTTGCCGCATCTGTCTGTTCTGAACGCTTCGGACCAGAAGTCGATGCTGGTAAAGATGGTAGCGCCGGACTGGGGCAACAAGCTGGTGACCGAAATCACTCCCTACGATGTCGAAAAGCTGTTAAATAAGGTGGCGGCGGGTCGGGCAAGACCCTCAAAGGCCAAGCCAAACAACCGGGCGCGAAAGCTGCAGGGGGCGAAGCCGACGCCAGTACGCGCCAATCGCACCGGCGAGGTGCTGCGGAAGATGTTTACCTATGCGGTCAGCTGGCGCTGGCGCGAGGACAATCCTGCCTCCAGCTTCCGCCGCCGGATCGAGAACCCCCGCGAACGCTTCCTCTGCCACGGCGAAATTCACAAACTGGCCGAGGCGCTGGATGGGGCTGAGGATCGCCGCGCAGCGGACATCATCCGCCTTTGCATGCTGACTGGCGCGCGGGTGGGCGAGGTGCGCCAGGCCCGGTTTGAGCATTTCAACCTCGAACACCTCAGCTGGTCCAAGCCTGCCAGCATGACCAAGCAGCGCAAGATTCATCGCCTGCCGATTTCCGATGAAGCGGCGGCCATCGTGCGCCAGCGTCAGTTGCTGGTGCCACGGGGCTGCACCTTGCTGTTTCCCAGCGACACACCCGGCCAGCCGGTGAAGGAAATCCGCCGGTTCTGGATGGCGATCCAAAAAGCAGTGGGCATCCCGGATGTCCGGATTCATGACCTGCGCCACACGTTCGCGTCCCTGCTGGTCAGCGGCGGCGCTTCGCTGGAAATGATCGGCAAGTTGTTGGGCCACAGCCAGATGCAGACCACGCAACGGTATGCGCACCTTATGGACTCGCCGCTGCGTGCGGGTGTCGATGCCGTTGCCAGCGCGTTCCGACCCCGGCCGAAGTTGGTTCATGATGCCGATGAAGCGCGGAAGTCGGCCTGAACGACCTTCCGCGCCCACCAACAGTGATCAGCAGGATCCCCGCAGCGCCTTCCAGATCGGGGTTAGCCTGCGCCGGATCGTGCGTTCATCCGGCACTTCACTGCCATCGCCGTTGGCGACAAACCACTCTTGCACCTCACCCAGCCATTCGGCTTGGGTGGCGGGCAGACCCTGATCGTGAATGCGCACCATCAGGGTAATGTACATGCCCTCCCAGTCATAGCGCGCGGTCGACCCAATATGCGCCGCCGGGCGGCGCAGCAGGTCGCAATCGGTCTCGAACCGGCGCACATCGTCGGCCATGATCAGCAGGTCCGCCAGCGTGACCTCGATCTGTTCGGCCGGGTCAACGAACATGATCCAATCGTCTTGATCCTTTGGCCGAACGCGACGCAGCAGGCTTCTGGTCGGCCCGGTGCCGCAGCGCCGGAACATCTGCATGATGTCGGTGACCGAGACCACGACATAACCGGCCACGATCTGCCGCCCGCGCATCACTGGTGGGATTGCCGTGACGATGTCGAAACGCCCGACCGAGGCCCAGCCTGCGATGTCGGCCAGGGTGCAGTCCCATCGGGCGGCGGCTTCGTGTAACGTAAAATGGACGCGGGGTGGTAGTGCCATGCCTCAACTCCTTTTCTTTTTGATTTAAAACAGGCCGTCGTGCCGCGCTCCGAATGGAGGCAGCCTGCGGCCTGACCGTCTATAAAATCAGTGGTCAGCCGAGCGGAAAACCGCGTCGGCCGAAGCCCGGGGAAAGATAAGACGCAGTTCGAAAATGATCTTGGCCATCCCTGCCCCCCCTCTCCTGCCAGCGCTGCCGTGCGACTCGTCTTAAGGATGAAGCGCGGAACAAACAGGAAACACAATCGAACGCCGTTGTTGACATGACAATGCGCGTCACGACTCGGCAGAAGGTCAGATCGCCTTTTTGAAAACCTCAATAAAATAGGGGGTGGCACTGGTCCCAGCAAATGACCGCCACCCTGCGCCACCCCGCCACCCCTGATGATCTGCTCTCGGTGCCTGACAGCAACCGTCCACTCCGGGCGGCGATCAGGAGACCGCAATGATTCAACCAAGGATAGAAACGGAGACGGCCGGTGCAGCCCTGCTATCGGGCTGGATCAGCCGCAAAGACCTGGCAGATGCCCTGTGTGTGACGGTCGACACGCTGGGGCGCTGGGAGGCGCGGCGCTTTGGCCCGCCCTGCGTCCGCGCTGGGCGCATGGTGCTTTATCGCCGCCGGGTCGTGCAGGACTGGCTGGGCGCGCAGGAAATGCCTCGGGCCAAAGTGGCTGGAGGGCGGAAATGAACCAGGTCCTGTCCCACCCTCCCGTCATCCCGGCCTCTGGCACCAGTGACTGGACGCACGACCGCCTGACAGAAGCGCGCGGTATTCTGGCCGATGTCCCGCAGCATCCCGAAACGCTGGTCATCCTCGCCTGCCGGGTCGTTGCTGCGCAGACGAACGATGCCAGTGAATGCGCCGACGCCGTCGAGCTGTTGCGTTTCTTGGATCGACGCGCCCTGCACGCCATCGCCGGTGCGGTCTTCCCGAATGGAGGTGCCGCATGAACCTGCGTAGCACCCCCGAAGCCGATGCCCAGCGCGCCATCGTGCAGGCACTGCGCGTGGCCCTGCCCCGCGACGCCATCGTACATCATTGCGCCAACGAGGTGACCGAGGCCGGATCCCGTGGCCAAATCCGCCAATCCATCCTGGTCGGCATGGGCGTGCATGCGGGCTTTGCCGATCTGATCGTGATCTCCGGCGGCCGGGTGTTGTTTTTGGAGGTCAAAAGTCAGACCGGCAGGTTGCGCAAATCGCAGGAGGTCTTCCGCGACACCGTCTGCGCGCAGGGCTTCTGTTGGGCGCTGGTGCGGTCAGTCGACGATGCGCTGGGCGCTTTGGCGGACAATGGCTTCACCAGCCGCGTCCGTCCAGCGCGATGGGTGGCACCATGAGCCACAAGGCAACCGTCTGGGCCATCCAGCAACGCGGGCTGAAGCCCGCCACCAAGATCGTGCTGTGGTTCCTGTGCGACCGTCACAACCCGGACTTCGGCTGCTTTCCGACGCAGGCGCGGCTGGCGGACGATGCGGAAATGTCAATTTCGGCGCTGAACGAACACCTCGCCAAGCTGCAGGAATCGCGCCTGATCCACCGCGTTCGGGCGCAGGATCCCCACACCCACAAGCGCCTCGCGACACGCTACATCCTGGGGTTTGAGGATGGATTTCCACCAGAGCCAACTCCGGAAACCGGAGACGGCTTTGCGGGAACGGACGAGGAACACAAGGCCGAGCCAACTCCGGATTCCGGACATGGAGCCATCTCCGGATTCTCAGTAAAGCCATCTCCGGATTTTGCCCAAAGCCATCTCCGGAATCCGGAGATTAACCTTGTAAGAGAACCCCTAAGTAAACCTGTAAAGGAGGAGGAGGACGCGCGAGCGCGAGATTCCGATTTTGATCGGTTTTTCGCGGAGCTTCTTGGCGCGCTGGGCTTTGCCGCCAACGCCTCCCTGCCCGGCTGGTGGCAAGGCTCGCCACCCCGCTTGCACGCCCAACGCTGGCGCGACGAACTGGGTCTGACCGAGGCGGAGATCATCGCCACGGCCGAGGCATCCCGCCAAGAACACCCCGAACCGCCCGATGGGCCAAAAGCGCTGGATCGCGCCATGCAGCGTGCTGCCCAGCGCAGGGGCGAGGGCGCGGGGCATCAGCTGCGCAGGCCGAAGGTGGCGCCAGCACCGTCGGCGAAGCCGATCACTGACCTGCCTGCGTTCTATGCAAACCTCGTGAATGCAGATGGTTACCTGCCGGTCAGCGCCATCAGCAACACGATGCGCGACGCCATGTTGGGTCGGGGCTTGGTCACGGCAGATCGCCTACGACAGCGGGGGGTGCGGTGAATGGCATGGTGTCACGTCCCCGGCATGGATTGTCCCTCTGCGCAGGAGGCGGAGGTCTTGATCTGGGCCTCATGCTCGCCGAACCCGGATTCCACACCCGCGTGTTTGTCGAATGGGAGGCCTATCCCCGAACCGTCCTCATCGCAGCCCAGCGCGCCGGATACTTTGCACCCGCCCCAATCTGGGATGATTTGCGTAGCTTCGATGCCCAGCCCTTCCACGGTGCCTTCGACATCGTTCTCGCCGGATATCCCTGTCAGCCCTTCAGCGCCGCCGGAAAGCGTGGTGGCGCCGACGATCCCCGACATCTCTGGCCCGAGGTCGCCCGGGTTGTCAGGGAATGCTCCCCCGAATGGGTCTTTCTCGAAAACGTCGCCGGTCACGTCACCCTCGGCCTTGAATCCGTTTTGCGAGAGCTTTGGGGCATGGGCTACACGCCTGCGGCGGGCTTGTTCAGCGCGGCAGAGGTCGGCGCGCCGCACCAGCGGCTCCGCATCTTCATCCTGGCCCACACCGATGAGCCTGCATCCCGGCACAGCCAGCTACAACCCGGCCGGAAACAGCGATTTCACCCGCAAGGCGGAAGCGCTGGCGCTGGGCATCACCAATTGGTCGTCGCCGAAGGCGACCGATGGCGCGAAGGGTGGCCCAGGTCAGACCTATGGCTCGGGAGGGAGGCCGCCCCTGCCAGCGCAGGCGGCACAGTGGCAAACGCCGGTGGCGGACGACCAGGTCGACCGGCTGCGCGGCAAGATCAACAGCCGGGGCGAGCCGAAGCTGAGCGCGCAGGCGATCCAGTGGCCGACACCGGCGGCACAGAACTGGAAGGGCAGCAGCCCGGCCAGCGTGACGCGGGCGGATGGCAAGAGCCGGATGGATATCCTGCATTACCGGGCAGAACAGGGCTTCACCCACCCGGCCCCGGTGATCACGCCGCATGGGCTGCAGCCCTCGCATCACGCCCCGATCTCGCGCCCGCTGTGGGCCTATCTGATTGCATCGCATGGGCGTGTCGTGTCGCGCAGGATCTTGAAAGCCCGGGCGCGGCGGCGGCTGAACCCGCTGTTCGTCGGCTGGTTGATGGGTTGGCCCATCGGTCACGCGCTCTGCGCCTGCTCGGCAACGGAGTTCATCCTCTGGCAGCAGCGCATGCGTGGCGCACTCTCGCGGCTGCCCATGGCCTCGGGCCCCTGGATCTGGCGACCGGCGGAGGAGCCGGAAGGCCCAGCGCAGATGAACCTCTTTGAAGGAATGCAGCCATGAGCATGCAGGGACGGATCGGGCGCGCAGGCGGCGGACGCGTGAAACGCGCGCTGGGCGTGCAGGCGGTGTTGGAATGGGCGTTCCGGGTGGAAAAGGCACAGCTGGAACTGCCGCAGCGGCGCGACATTGATGAGCAAAGCTTCGGCTTTGGCATGGAATATGTGCTGATCCAGCGCGCGCGACTGGGCTGCAAGGTGGACGGCGGCGGCCATAAATCGCAGTCCTACACCCATGAGGATGCCGAGATCGTGGCCGCTACCTTGGCCGGAATGCCCGACAACTTGGGCGGCAAGCGCATGGCGATCTACATGGCTGAATTGGCGCGCGCGGGCATGACCCCAGATTGGCTGCCGGGCGTCGTGCCGCGCTGCGTGCCGGTCGAGACCATGAGCAACCAGCATGGCGAGCGATCCACCACAGCGGTGGTCGGCATCGAGCGCGTGCTGCATCGTGGCCGCTGGCGCAGCGTCGAGGTGCTGGCCTGCCCGATCACTTGGCGGCCGCATCCGGAGCAGATCGCCTCCGCCCGGCGCGGCTACGAGGATTGGTGGCAGTCATTGGATTGGGTGCGGGATGGGTTGGTCGCGGGCGGCATGCTGCGGGATGTCGAGGTGACGGCGGCGATGCCTAAGGTGCGGCCATGGTCGCCCCGGACCCATCACGCGATGCTTTGATGCCCCTGCACCAGCGCAATAAAATCTCCCAAGCTCATCAGCCAAGCCCGTTGTGCTTCGCGGTATGTGGTGTGGAGTGGCGCAGGCAAGACCAGTTGCAGACTCTGAGCCTGCATCTCGGCGGTCTGGGCCTCGGAAATCGCGGGTTCCAAAGTTAGCAGGTGTTTGGCAGGAATTCTGTTCGCTTCTGCCAGCACCTGACGCCAGCGATCCTTGCAAGTCGTCTTGACCGCCAGCATCGCTAACCGGTCAGCAGGGAACCCCGAGTCCGCATACTGCAACTCGCCCGGAAAAAGGAAGTCCGCCGCATTTCGTTTCTCAGTCGTTGCCTCACGTACGAAGTCCAACCCCTGAGCCTGCAAGATCGCTTCGACATGATGCCCAAATGCCCAGCCCGCGCGCGATTTACGACGGTTTTGCACACTCAGAGAAAACGACAGGAAACCATCGACGTCTGCCGTACCCTCCATCATGAAACCGTTTGCCAGCCGTTCCGCCACGACCTGGCGCTCCATGTGCCGAAACAGCGCCTCCTCGTGCTCCATCCACGCCACGAGCGCTTCATCCGGTGCCGCACGCGGATCAATGCCGGTCAACGTATTTCGGGCAAATTCTGAGAACACGACCGTGCCGGGAAACTGTAGGCCAAAGGTGTCAAGCAGCAACCCCAGCGCATCGGGCTGGGGTTCTTCGGCTTCGATGCCCAGATCGTCGAGAATGCTCCTAGCGGCCAGCCCAAGGCTGACACTATTTTCTGCGCCAAGTTCAATTGCGTCAGGCTTTCCGGCCAACAGATCGAGGCCAAATAGCCAAAGAAGCTGCGCACCGATCGTGGAATCAGCAGGTGCAAGCATCACCAGAAGACGCGCATCCTTCGTCCGGGCAATGACAAGAAGATCACCAGCCCGCGCTCGATGTACGGTTGGCTCAGACTCCGCCGAATAGTAGAGATGATACTCCGCACTCCGGCCAGGCTTGCCCCGGCGCACGTCGCTCCATGTGCAAAAGGAGCTGAGGCCTTCAGGTCGCGTATCATCCTCGTCATTCAACCAGTAGAATGTAGCCGGGAAAGTCACCTTTTCTGCCGGTGTCCCAAGAAAAGCGCGAAAACCTCCCACTCCCTGAAATTCGTGCTGATTTGATCGCTGGCTGTTCACCTCAACCTCACTCAGGTATTTGGCACCCGCGCCTGCAAAGAGATCCGAAAGCTGACCGAATTTCATACACCCACCCCGGACTTAAATGCTGGCATCGTGACGGCGACCGCCGTGCAAGACAAGATTACGGTCTTCAGAGGATAGCCATCCCGCGATGGCGTCAACCACTGCTTCGACGCCAAGGCGTCCTTTGCCCTTCAACGCGCATTCCCAAACAACACCGACGCGCCAGCCAACACCCTGAAGCGTCGCGATATTCACGCCATCTCGCGCAACGTTTCCGCCAATCTTTACCCGCCAGAACTCTTCACGACTATCCGGCCAGCGGAACTGGTCACATTGGTGTCCATGCCAAAAGCATCCATTCACAAAAACCACGGCGCGGTACTTTGGGAAAACCAGATCAGGCCGCCCCGGCAATCGACGGTCATGCAGACGATAGCGAAAACCCCGTGCATGCAACACACGCCGCAGCAGCATCTCGGGCTTTGTATTTTTGCCGTGGATTGCCGCCATGTTCCGGCTCCGCGTGGCAGCGTCATGGACGTCAGCCAACTGCAGACAAAGGCTGCTCTTGAACACCATTCTTCAGGGCCAATATGTGCGGGCGCATCAGCCGGGCCACTTCAGCAAAGACAGGAACCGCGACCGAGTTGCCAAACTGTCGGTAGGCCTGCGTGTCGGATACCGGGATCCGGAAAGTTGGGTCGTAGCCCATCAGCCTTGCGCATTCGCGCGGCGTCAGGCGACGCGGGTTCTGACCTTCGCCGCGACTTACCAGGATTTCCGACCCGTCTTTGTAATATCGTGCTGAAAGTGTGCGCGCGATGCTGTCGCCATCCACCAGCCCGAAGCCAAAGCCGTTACCCTTGGCCTTATGCTTGTCCGAGTAGTCTTGGAGATACCGCCAGAGCTTGTCACTAAGCGTATACTTGTCGCTCACCCGAGCATGCGGGCCAGCGGTGAAATGGCTTTCCGGATTCTCGGTACCATCTTCGGGATGCAGCACATGGCGCATCTTTTGGCTACCGCGACGTGGTATCTGCATGTCATCAAACGAAAAGCCGGTCTTTTGGCGAAACCCGACCATCACAATCCGCTCTCGATGCTGCGGCACAAAATGCGCTGCATCAATGATCCGGGTTTCCAGCGTGTAGCCCAGTTCGTTCGTCAGCGCTCGGCGGATCACTTCAAATGTACGGCCCTGATCATGGCTTTTGAGATTCTTGACGTTCTCCAGCAGGAAGGCTTGTGGCCGGTGATGCATCAGGATCCGCAGCACGTCAAAAAACAATGTGCCCTGAGTTTCATCAAGAAATCCATGCAGCCGCCCGAGCGCATTCTTCTTTGAGACACCGGCAATCGAGAAAGGTTGGCAAGGGAAGCCAGCCACCAGAACATCATGATCTGGGATATCCGCGGCTTCAACCTCGCGAATATCTCCGGCGATTGGCCGGTTGTCGGGGAAATTAGCGTGATAAGTCTGCTGGGCGAACCTGTCCCATTCCGAGGTGAACACACAGCGCCCACCCGCACCCTCCATGGCTTTGCGCAACCCGCCGATGCCAGCAAAGAGGTCAATAAAAGTGAAGGCGCTATCAGTGTGAGACTGAGTCAGTGCGCCGATCTCGTGTCGGAGGAGGTGCAGCACGCCATCACGGGGTGTTTCCTCTCCACGCTTCCAGCGATAGATGTGACCTTCGGAATAGCCCAGTATCTTGGCTGCATCCGGCACCGACCAACCCGCCTGCTGCAACAGCGTCCCGAAATCCGTCATATCTGCTCGCTCTCCCAGCATCGACCCTCCGTCAGCGCCGGGGGGACTTTTTCTGACACAGTGTCTGAACTTGAGCTCTTGAACAAGAACAATTCACAAACAAACAGCAAAAACCGCCGCACAAAAAGGGCCGGTGAAAGTCCGCTGGGGGCAAGTTCGACCCCGACGTCCAGCACTAAGCGACACCTCAGGGGTCGCACGGACTGCGAATGTGCTATTGAATGCAAGAGAGCACCGGAATCAGCCGGTCAGCGATTTGAATTTTCGGAGAATTTACCAATGGCGCTTTTTGATTGGCTTTTCGGCCGCTCCCCCGAACCGCCACAACGAAGCCAGCCGCTACTAGTCGAACCCGAGATCCGGTCACCCCAAATCGTCCGCACACAGGCCCGGCCAACATTCCCCCATGTCCACCGGGTGCCAGACGGCAATTTCCGCTTCATCGCGCTGGATGTTGAAACCGCGTGCAGCGATGTGGCCAGCATCTGCCAGATCGGCCTGGCCTGTGTGCAGGCCGACAATCAGATCCAGACTTTCTCCATGCTGGTCAACCCCGGCACCCGATTTGACCCATTCAACATCCAGCTTCATGGAATCGGGCCTAATCATGTGACCGATGCCCCCCATTTCCCTGATGCTTTGGGTATGCTGCTGCCGTTGCTAACACGGCATCATCTCGTCCAACACAGCAATTTCGACAAGCAGGCCGTAAACGCAGCCTGTGGTTTCTGCGGCATCCCCCAACCAGACCTTCGCTGGAGCGACAGCGTCACGATTGCGAGGCGGGCATGGCCCGAGTTGAAGGAGAACGGCGGTCACGGGCTCGCGAACCTCAAGCGCACTCTCAACCTGCACTTTCACCATCACGATGCCGGTGAAGATGCCCGCGCCGCCGCTCTGGTAGTTCTCCATGCCGAAACCCGGCTAGCCGTAACGTTTGACGAACTGGTCCTCCCCGTAACAAAAAGCCGGTTTGCGACAAAGCCGTTGCCTCCGGCAAATCCCTCCGGGCCATTCGCCGGTGCGGTCGCAGTGTTCACCGGCAGCCTGAGCATTTCGCGCGAAGAGGCGACATACCTCGCGGCCAAGTTTGGCATGGAAGTGAAATCGGGCGTGACGAAACAGACAACCCACCTGATTGTGGGCGACCAGGACCTTTCCGTGCTTGGAGGTCATGTTAAGAGCAGCAAGCACCGCAAGGCAGAGGAAATGCGCGAAGCGGGCCATCCGATCCGGATAATGGGTGAAACTGAGTTCAAGGGACTTATGTCAGAGGACCGCGCGAGGTGAGCGCTGACCATAACGGAGTCAGCGCCAGCGCTGAGTTAGACTTCTCTTGCCAACAGTTTTCCGTCATCTAGACATGGAAAGATCGAACTGCCCTGCTTTGCTTCATGGGGTTGATAGGGGAATTTGAATGAATGCAGTTTTCAATGCGATAATACTGCTGTCCATCACATCGCCCGCCTTCGCTGATGCCGTCCCACGCTACGACGTCGCGGGTTATTGTCAGACTGTATCCGATGTGAGTGGCGGATCAGCAATGATCTACAACGGTTGCGTTGACATGGAACAGACCGCCTACAATGGGCTAAAGGCGCGATGGAGCGCTATACCCAGTCGGATCCAATCATATTGTGATGAGGTTGGCCGCGTAAGCGGCGGATCATATTCAATTCTAGAGGGCTGCATCGCTATGGAAACGGAGGCGGCAAATGGCACTTCGACCTTCAAATACTGACAAGGGCACAGTCCCGCGTTTCGCGCTCGCCGTTCCCTTGGTCTTGGCATTTGCCTCTGCAGCAAGGGCTGATTTCATCGATACTACTTGGTCCGTCGTCGGCTTCTCAGGCGAGCCTTGGTTTATCAGCACAACTGACGTGATAGGACGGTCACAGACCTTCAACCGTGGATTTGCCGAAGGCGTTTTCTTCAACTGCGATTTCGCCGGGATGTCTTCCACTTACACGACCTATGAACCGGAGGATTTCTTCGCCAACCCCGAATTTGCACTATTCAAGGCGGAGGAAGACGGAATACGGCTTTCAACCACCAAGATCTTCGTTCACCGGGTTACCTGCGAGGGAAAGGGCGACCCGTTTCGTCGACAAGTGCTCTACCCCTTTGTTACGAATGTGGCACGCAAATCAGCATGGTACCTTTTCGAAGGGGGCATCTTTTCTCTCTACTCGCCGTAAGGTCACTTCTGGACTGGATCCTTGGGCACGGATCGTCCAGCAATCCATTGAAAACGCTGCCCCATTGATGCGTGAATTGAATCGCGAAGATTTGCGCCCGGAAGTTATCCTCTCAGGCGCTTTCTCTTCGGCACCACCCCCCTGGCATGGTTCCTCCCCGGCCCTGAATGTATGCGGGGGGGCGCAGCGCGGCATTTCGCTAGCGACAGGCACTTTCACCGGGGAATCCAGGCAGAAGCCACCTGCCGGGCGATCTTGGAAAAAGCGACTCATTATCAAAGGCTTGCGGAATCACGACCTTGACGCGCTGGATTCTTTTGCGGAATCCAGGGAATCCAGTTTGTGGAAGCCACCTCAGCGGAAGCCAGCCAGCGGAAGCCACCCGCTGAGAAGGTATTGAATCTGCATGCATTTTTCATTTGACAAAGCTGCCCCCCTTGACCTACCCCTTGATCATCGAAGAATAGCGCCCGGAGGATAGCCCTCTCGGGCGCTTTCGTTTTCCCCCACATCGCGGAGCCGGATTTTGCTGCTGCCCCTTCCGGCGGCGCGTCTCGGCTTGCCCGCCCTGTCCGAATGAGAATCGCCCATGGACCTCGTCTTTGCGCCGAGCCAGATAGAGACTTGGCCGATTGACCGGCTGCGCCCCTATGCCCGCAATGCCAAGATCCACGGCACCGATCAAGTTGCGAAGATCGCTGCCAGCATGGCCAAGTTCGGCTGGACCGTCCCCTGCATGGTGGCCGACGATGGTGAACTGATCGCCGGGCATGGCCGCGTCCTCGCCGCCGCAATGCTGGGGCTGAAGGATGTGCCGGTGATCCGGCTCAGCCACCTCGACGAAGCCGAGCGCAGGGCCTACCGGATCGCCGACAACAAGTTGACCGAGCTGGGCGAATGGGACGAAGCAATGCTGCGCGACGAGATCGCGGGTCTGCTGGCCGAGGATTTCGATCTGTCACTGCTAGGGATCACCGACGAGGATCTGGACGCCCTGCTGCGGGATCCGGATCAGACGGAAGGCGGTGCCGTCGAGGGCGAGGATGATGTCCCCGAACCGCCGGTCACGCCGGTGTCGGTGGCGGGCGACTTCTGGCAACTCGGATCGCACCGCCTGATCTGCGGCGACAGCACGTCTGCCGATGTCGTCGGGCGGCTCTTGGGCGATGTGAAGCCACTGCTCATGGTGACGGACCCGCCCTACGGCGTGGAATACGACCCCTCCTGGCGGAACCAGGCGGGCGCGGCCAAGACCAAACGCACCGGCAAAGTTCTGAACGACGACCGGGCGGATTGGCGCGAAGCATGGGCGCTGTTCCCCGGCGACGTCGCCTATATCTGGCACGGCGCGCTACATGCCACGACCGTGGCCGAGAGCCTGGTGGCAGCAGGTTTCGCGGTCAGATCGCAGATCATCTGGGCCAAGGACCGCCTCGTTCTCAGCCGTGGCGATTACCACTGGCAGCATGAACCCTGCTAGGGCCTGTCCTCATTTAGGGGATTCGCAAATCGGGTAAAGCGTGATTCACAGTAGTCCTTGCAAGAAGGGATCTGTGGATGAAGCGCTATGGTTTGCGGGACGATCAGTTTGCCCGAATTGAGAAACTGTTGCCCGGG
>JANOQM010000005.1:0-1655 GCA_031422295.1 Rhodobacterales bacterium
AAAAGTGGATAGAGAAGGATATCTAGCGGAAATATCTCGCCTGAGTCAACGTGGTTGCCAACCTGCCAGCAGATCGATCCGTTTGGAGCAAGAAGACGCACCGCTTCCGCGATGCACCCGGCCTGATCCTCAAGATACTTCTCTTTAGAACTGCGCTTTTCGTAGGCTTTCCCTATGTTATATGGCGGCGAGGTAACGACGAGGTCAATGGACTCGTTCGGCAAACGACGCATGAACTTTAAATTGTCCTCGCACGCAATCTCGGCTTTCGCATCCCGTTCCAAGCGATGAATTGTGCCGCCTTCGTCGTTGTCAGAGCGGAGACGAGCGAGAGCTTGCTTCGGGGACATGTCATAGGTTCCAGTGATGCTAGAGGGCGCAGGAAAGATGGGGCAAGACAATAAGCGCGGCGGTGCTTTGACAATATCTGGTATCCGCCGCGAAAGGCAATCCTGCATGTGGGGCTACCCGAGTATTTCCGACCCGATCTCATACCATAGTTTGTTAGGGAGAACTGACACGAACTAGAGCAAAACTTGCGCTGACATTTGACCGTAAATGACCTGGGGCAAGGTCTGGTCTCCGCTCAGACCTGGTGGTCGTATGGTTGATCTATTTGTTGTCTCCGCCCGCTATTGGTACCTTGGACAGTAGAGGATTTTGATGAGGCTTAGACTTCTCCTACAGCACTGTCAGCCAGTGTTCCAAGGCCGCACCTTCGGCATCGCAGCATTCACCTCCATGTCCCGCATCATCCCACCCGCCACCAGCCCATCCCGCACCCAATCCAGCGCCTGCCACCAATCGTCATAGCCACGCCGGGCGGAGGCGATCTGCTCAGGATGCGGTCGCCAGGTGACCGGGCAGGCCAGAACGTCCACGTTGCGCCAGCGCCCGCGATGCAGCACGCGCTCGATGCCAACCACGACGGTGGTGGATCGCTCGCCATGCTGGTTGATTCTGGTTTCGACCGGAACGCAGCGGGGCACCACGCCCGGCATCCAGTCTGGCGTCATCCCCCCGCGTGCCAGTTCGGCGACATGGATCGCCATGCGTTTGCCGCCGAGGTTATCGGGCATCCCGGCCAAGGTTGCAGCCACGATCTCGGCATCCTCATGGGTGTAGGACTGCGATTTATGGCCGCCGCCGTCCACCTTGCACCCCAGTCGCGCCCGCTGGATCAGCACATATTCCATGCCAAATCCGAAACCTTCCTCGTCGATGTCCCGCCGCACCGGTAGTTCCAGTTGCGCCTTTTCCACCCGGAAAGCCCATTCCACCACCGCCTGCACGCCCAGCGCGCGTTTGACCTTCGCGCTGCCTGCGCGCCCAATCCGCCCCTGCATGCTCATGGCAGCATTCCATCAAAGAGGTTCATCTGCGCTGGGCCCTCCGGCCCATCCACCGGTCGCCAGATCCACGGGCCCAAGGCCAAGGGCAGAAGCGAGAGCGCGCCACGCATGCGCTGCTGCCAGAGGGTGAACTCCGTTGCCGAGCAGGCGCAAAGCGCGTGACCGATGGGCCAGCCCATCAACCAGCCGACGAACAGCGGGTTCAGCCGCCGCCGCGCCCGGGCTTTCAAAATCCTGCGCGACACGACACGCCCATGCGATGCAATCATCGAAGCCCACAGCGGGCGCGAGATCGGGGCGTGA
>JANOQM010000006.1:0-2858 GCA_031422295.1 Rhodobacterales bacterium
CGTGCCCATGGCAGCGGCGAACGTCGAACACGGCTCCCTGATCTGCGCGATCTGCAAGGTGGCCGTGCCGCAGCGGACGATATCGCCCAGGCACAGGCTGGTTTCGTCCAGGCCATCAACCGCCAGATTTTCGCCCATCGCGCCAATGTGAAAACGATCGGCCAGCGCCGGAAATTCGGCAATCCACGCCGCATAGCCCGATACCGGATAGGCATAGATCGCCTTTTCCGGCCCGCCATGCACGCGGGTGTTGCCGACCTGATCACCCTCCAGTCCCAACGCGTGTACGGCCACCGGGCCGGCAACGGGCTGCCGGCGATAGGCGGAAAGCATCCTGTGGCCCGCCAGCACCTGCGGCCGGCCAATGCGGAGCTGCGTGATTATGCCTCTTGCGATCATGGCCATTTCCCCTGACACTGCGATTTCTGCTCAACAAGCTGAAAGGAGGTGATCCAATGTCTCATTGTTTCATTAACGGCGCGAAGGCGCTGGTGGCCCCGGTTACGGTCGGGGTTCGCTGACACCAGACACCGGCTTTCGCAGCTGGATGACAATGCAGGGGCTGTCTGGGAACGGGCAGCCCCTTTTGTCTGCTTGTAGGTAGAGGAGGTTATACATTCTTCTGAACGCTATTGCACGAAGCTCACAGGTTCAGGATGTCGCTGTCGGGCGATATTTGTCGGGCCGGTCCCGGCCACGAAACTTAGATGGCAAAAGATGGATCAAGTTCAGATTGAAAATGAGAAGAAATAGGGCTATCTTCACGCTGGTTAAAATCGCTTAGCGAAGTTTTCTCTGCAGCAATGGGGGAGCGAAATGCTGCTTTTCAAGCGTTTGGACCATTGTATCGCGAGGGTCGCAGGCCGGTCGGTAATCTTGTTTGTGTTGCTGGGGATTAGCGCCTGCGCCAATTTAAACACGGCCTATCGAGCACGGACACATTCGGCCAAGTCAGTCTCCACAATCTCAATAGACGCAAAGCAGCGCAACATCTTTTTTGTTCCAGAATGGGAAAAGCAAAACGGCAACCAGATGAGGATGTGCGCTGAGGCTTCGCCAGATGTCTTTAGCGCGCTTGCAGCCTCAGGCGGTGCGTTGGTGAATGTGGATGCAAAAGCTCAGGCTGGGTCCGGTCAAGTTGGATTTTCAATTGCCGAAACGGCCGCCAGCATTGAACGCACCCAGACCGTCAACCTGCTGCGCGAAAGTTTTTATCGGACGTGCGAACGCTACCTCAGTGGCGCCATCGGCAAGGAGGCCTTTTCCGTCCAGGCGGGCCGTGATGCGCGGGCAATGGTAGCAGTGCTGGCAATCGAGCAACTGACGGGTGCCATCCGTCGGCCTTCGACGATCATCTCGGGGCCTGCCACAGCGGTGCAACTGCAAACGGCGAACAATGCGCTGGCCTTGCTCGGACCGGCGCAGGAACGGGCGCGGGACGCGGACGCGGCGGTGATCAAGAAGCTGGCCGAGATTTCATCTTGCTCGACTAAGAAAGGTACTGATGACAAGCCGCTGACCAAGGAACAGGTTGATGCGTGCGTCGCTACCGGCAATGCCGAGCTCAAGGATCTTAAAGCGCAGCGCGACAGAGCGGACGCCGAGGTGAAGCAGATTGTCGCCGTTTCCGGCAATGTAGTGCCTGATAAAGTCATGGCATCAACAGGGGGTGGCCAGAATCAGACGGGCGATCCGGCTGACAAGCCAGATTATGTGGCAATCGAAAAGGTCGCGGAGAAGGTCAGGTTGATCGTGGAGCAGGTCACACAGCAGGATGACATGCGGTTGTTCTGCATCGAAGAGGTGAATCGAACTGGTCCCGAACGGCAGAATGTCAGAGATGTTTGCATCGGATTGCTGGCGGCGGCAGTCAATCAAGAGGAAAGTCAACTTCGCGAAATCTTGAAGAAGAATCTTGAGAAGAACAGAAAACAGGCTGCTGACAGGGAGGAGGCCAGAACAAGACTGATGGAATTTGTGAAATCCAGTACAAACCCACAGTACGAGTTTCTCACCAAGGGAATCCTCAGCTTCTGTGCTCAGAAAACCAGAGTTCAATGCGCCGAGATGATACCCACTACTCTGAGCATACCGGATCAGAAAATTCAGGAAGCATTGGACCTGGCACAAAAAGCTGGATGACCGTTCGAAAGGAAGGGGTGTGTGGCCATGAGCGTGACAATGGTAAAGATCTTCGCAAATTTTGCCGATGCTGCTGACGAAGCTGGAACCTTGAAGCAAGAGGGGTGGATCGTTCTGGTGAGTTATGACGATGATCTTGTACGCGTGTTTGACATGACGGCGTCAACCGACATGCCTACGCTGGAGAAAATCGCTCAGAATGTGAAATTCTATACGGTCATTGCGACCCGAGGAAAGTTTGAACTGGCATCAATGTGATCTTGTTCAGTCATTGACGCGAAGACGACTCATCAGGAAGGCTGCCCAGCCCGCTTACGCGCGGTGTCAGCAACGCCAATGCGGGCAGCGCTCATTGCATCACTGCGCGAAAAACGGCAGTGCACCCGTGCGCACTCCCACCCCCGGACACCACTTGAAAGTGAGGGGAGTTGAGCTGAGCCGCCTCAATGACGGGGTGCAGGGACATATGGCTGCCCGCCTCATCACGGACTTGACCCGAGGCGGAGGCCCGCATTCTGCGTCGACGCCGAGCGCCTCAGCGCCCTTTCCACTCCGGCTTGCGTTTTTGGGCAAAAGCCAGCGGCCCTTCGCGCAGGTCTTCGCTGCGGAACAGGGCGCCGACGGCGGCATATTTGCCCTGGCCTTCATAGGCGGCGCGCAGGGAGGGTTCTTCGAGGCCTTTGAGCACCGCCTGTTTCGACGCGCGCAGGGACAGC
>JANOQM010000007.1:0-1783 GCA_031422295.1 Rhodobacterales bacterium
TCAGACTGGTGACGAAAATCCAGTAAATCGGGAAGACGGTGATCAGTAGCCACAGCAGGCAAAACAGCGTGACAGGCCAATGCGATGGCCGACGAATAGAGTTCGACACGCTCATGTCCGTTTCTCCAGCTGCGGTTTGATGAGCGCGACATAGACCGTGCCGAAAATGACGATCAGGATCAGGAACAAAAAGCTGATGGCCGAGGTGTAGCCAAGGTTGAACTTCTTGAAGCCCTCTTGGTAAGTATACAGCGTCAGGGTTTCCGTAGCGATGCCGGGGCCGCCGCCGGTTAATACAAACACCGTGTCGATCAGCTTCAGGCTTTCGACAAACCGCAGGAACACAACGGCGGCGGATATCGGCAACAGCATTGGGAAAGTGATGCCCCAGAACTGCTGCCAACGTGTGGCGTTTTCCAGCTCTGCCGCCTCATACACATCGCGTGGCAGACTTTGCAGACCGGCCAGCAGGATGATCACCACCAGAGACGTCCATTGCCACACTTCGATCGTCACCAGCATGCCGGTGGCCCAGACAGGATCGGTCTGAAACGGCGGGTTCGGATAGCCGAACAGCCCAAACAAATCGCGCATCGGGCCGACGCCGGGATGAAAGATCATCTTGCCAATAAATGCCACCGCGATGGGGGCCATCAGCAGCGGAAACAAGAACGCAGCGCGGTATACCCGGCCTAGTGGCAGCGTGGAATTCAGTGCCAAGGCAAGTGCCAGCCCAAGTATGTACTGCACAGCCACGGCCAACGCCGCTATCAGAAACGTGACCCGCACCGAGGACCAGAACCGCGGTTGCGACAGGGCTTCCACATAATTGTCAAATCCCACAAAACTGGGCGGAATGGGCGGCACCAGCCGCACTTGCATGAAACTAATGGTCAGCGAATAGATCAGCGGGAACAGCCCGATGATCAGCACCACCAGAAAGGCCGGCAGTATGAATGCATACTTCGCTCGATCAAACATCACGCAGTCTCCACCCTGGTTCGGTGATATCGGGCAAACCGGGTTCGTTCACAGAAAAGCTATTTCTGCGCGAATCTTCTTTGCACCACCGATGGTGCTTTGATTGCACAACCGATGGTGCAGCGTCAAGCCTGTCATTTGACTTCCCACCCGATACCCATCAGAGTCCGCGTAGAAATGATGTGAAGGGCCTGAAAGGTGTGCTTGAAAGATGGAGCCTAAACGGAAAACCACGATCTATGATGTGGCGACGGAATCAGGCGTATCGGCCTCTACCGTTGGTTCCGTTTTGAACGGCACATGGGTCAAACGCCGGATCTCCAAAGACCTGGCTGATCGCGTCCTTGCCGTCGCCTCCACACTTGGCTACCGGCAAAACAAGCAAGCAAGTGCTCTGCGCACGCAGAAATCAGGGCTGATCGGAATGATCCTGCCGCTGCACGACAACCGTTACTTCAGTTCTCTTTCTCAGGCTTTTGAAGCCGAAGCACGTCAGCGCAACCTGTGCCCGATGGTTGTTAGCACCTTGCGTGATCCGGATGAGGAAAAGCGCACTATCGCGACGCTGATTTCACACAATGTTGATAGCCTGTTCATCGCGGGCGCCACCGACCCGGACCCCCTTAGCCGCATGTGCTCTGACGCTGGAGTTCCTCATATCAATGTCGACCTTCCAGGGGCCCTGGTGGCCTCGGTTGTTACTGACAACTACTTTGGTGCAAGCGAACTGACACGCTATCTGTTGCGGAAATCGGACAACCCCCAAGGCGCAGCGATGCATTTCATTGGTGGTGTAAGGACT
>JANOQM010000008.1:0-49807 GCA_031422295.1 Rhodobacterales bacterium
CCCCTCCCCTTCGTATACAGCCCCTTCATCTGTGACGCAGCGCCCTGACCCCGGCGCTGAGCGGAAGGATTGGGGTTGGCGGCAATGGGGCCGCGTACATGGGCCGCCGGAACGCCGGGGCGGGCCCTTTGAGGAAACGAACATGTTCAACGAAGTCAAGAAATCCATCCAGTGGGGCGAGGAAACCCTCACACTGGAAACGGGCAAGATTGCCCGGCAGGCCGATGGGTCCGTCATTGCCACGCTGGGCGAAACCAGCGTCATGGCCAACGTGACCTTTGCCAAGGAACCCAAACCCGGACAGGACTTTTTCCCCCTGACCGTGCATTATCAGGAAAAATACTACGCGGCGGGCAAGATCCCCGGGGGGTTCTTCAAACGTGAAGCCCGCCCGACCGAGAAGGAAACCCTGACCAGCCGCCTGATCGACCGTCCGATCCGCCCGCTGTTTGTCGAAGGGTTCAAGAACGAAGTTTTGGTCATGTGCACCGTGTTGTCGCATGACTTGGTGAACGACCCCGATGTCGTCGCCCTGATCGCCGCCAGCGCCGCGCTGACGATTTCCGGCGCGCCGTTCATGGGCCCGATCGCCGCCTGTCGCGTCGGTTTCGCGCATGGCAAATACGTCCTGAACCCCACCATCGACGACATGCATAACCTGCGTAACAACCCCGAGCAGCGGCTCGATCTGGTTGTCGCGGGCACCAAAGATGCGGTGATGATGGTGGAATCGGAGGCCTACGAGCTGACCGAGGAAGAGATGCTGGGCGCTGTGACCTTTGCCCATGCCGCTTTTCAGCCGGTCATCGACCTGATCATCGATCTGGCCGAAGATTGCGCCAAGGAGCCGATGAACTTTGCCGCCCCGGACTACAGCGCGATCTATGCCGCTGTGAAAACCGCAGGCGAGGACGGCATGCGTGCCGCCTATGCGATCACTGACAAACAGGAACGGGTTGCTGCGGTTGCCGCTGCGAAAGAGGCGATCAAGGCGCAACTGACCGAAGAGCAGTTGAAAGATGCCAACCTTGGCACCGCCTTGAAGAAACTGGAATCCGGTGTGATGCGCGGCGATGTCGTCAAGCATGGCCGCCGGATTGATGGCCGTGGGTTGGACGTGGTCCGCCCGATTGTCTGCGAAACCGGGCTGTTGCCGCGCACCCATGGCTCGGCCTTGTTTACTCGTGGCGAAACCCAGGGGCTGGTGGTCACGACTTTGGGCACCGGCGATGATGAGCAGTTCATCGACGCCCTGCATGGCAATTTCAAATCGAACTTTCTGCTGCACTACAACTTCCCCCCCTATTCGGTGGGCGAAGTGGGCCGGGTGAGCGGGCCGGGCCGCCGTGAAATCGGTCATGGTAAACTGGCCTGGCGGGCGTTGCAGGCGGTTTTGCCTGCGTCTACAGACTTCCCCTATACCATCCGTCTGGTGTCCGAGATCACCGAATCCAACGGCTCGTCGTCGATGGCGTCGGTCTGCGGTGGGTCATTGGCAATGCTTGACGCCGGTGTGCCGCTGAAGGCTCCGGTCGCTGGTGTGGCCATGGGTCTGGTGTTGGAAGATGACGGGTCGTTTGCCATTCTGACCGATATTCTGGGGGATGAAGATCACCTCGGCGATATGGATTTCAAGGTGGCCGGGACCGAAGCGGGGATCACCTCGCTGCAGATGGATATCAAGGTGGCGGGCATTACCCCTGCGATCATGGAAAAAGCATTGGCGCAGGCCAAGGTTGGCCGTTTGCATATTCTGGCCGAAATGGGCAAGTCGCTGACCAAAGCCAATGCGTTTTCTGTGCATGCGCCCCGCATCGAAACCATGCAGATCCCGACCGACAAGATCCGGGAAGTCATCGGGTCCGGCGGCAAGGTGATCCGCGAGATTGTGGAACTGTCGGGGGCCAAGGTTGATATCAACGACGATGGCGTGATCAAGATTGCCTCCTCGAACGGCGCTGCGATCAAGAAGGCCTACGACATGATCTGGTCGATCGTGGCCGAGCCGGAGTTGAACGGCATCTACAAAGGCACCGTGGTCAAGCTGGTGGACTTTGGCGCATTCGTGAACTTTTTCGGCAAGCGTGATGGTTTGGTTCATGTCAGCCAGATCGAAAACCGCCGGTTGAACCATCCGTCTGACGCCTTGAAAGAGGGGCAAGAGGTCTGGGTCAAGCTGTTGGGCTTTGATGACCGGGGCAAGGTGCGTTTGGCGATGAAGATGATCGATCAGACCACTGGCAAGGAAGTAGCGGAAGAGGCAGTGGCGGAGTAATCGGCCCGACGCGCTAACGAGAAACAAGGCCCTGGTGGAAACGCTGGGGCCTTTTGTCGCTACGAAATGGGGGTTTTCTGTCGTCAAACTGGTTTGATGCTAGTCGCAAGTGCTTAAATCTTTTTGATGGCAGAAAATGCTTCTTTTCTGTTGCCAACGGGGTTTGACGGCAATAGCCTAGCACCAAAGCGTTTTGGCAACAGAAGTAGCATAAAAATGGCCGCCAAATCCTATGACCTGAGCAAGGCCGTCTATTACCACCAAGGCGAGTTCCCACCGCGGCGTCTGGACTATGAGGCGATCCTGCCAGCCTTGGATGATGCTTCTGCATCGTTGGCCCGCTACGATGCGACCTTGTCAGCTATGGTCAATAGCCAGCTTCTGCTTGGGCCGCTCCGCAGGCAGGATGCAATTTCGTCGTCCCGCATGGAGGGCACCATCTCAACCATGGAGGACCTCTATCGGCTAGAGGCCGAAGAGAGCTTGGAAACGCCAGACCCTTACACCGAGGCACGCAATGACGATGCTGAGACCTTCCTTTATTCACGCGCACTGCGGCTGGCCCAAAATGCGCTGAATGAGGGGCGGCCACTATCGGAACACCTGATCAGGTCGGCACATGAAACTTTGCTGGCTTTTGGCCGTGGGGCCCGTAAGCGACCGGGCCAATACAAGGTCGACCAGAATTACATCGGCGATGACCGACGCGATATCATTTACTATGTCCCGATTTCGCCGGATCACCTTGGTCCCGCCATGGAACAGCTTGTCGCCTATATCGGCAGGCAGGATGTGCGGCCCCTTTTGCGCACCGCGATTGCGCATGTCGAGTTCGAGGCCTTGCACCCGTTTGATGATGGCAACGGGCGTATTGGCCGCATGTTGATTACCCTCATGCTTTGGCGGCTTGGTATTCTGTCCGAGCCCTATTTCTTTGTTTCTGGCTATTTCGAAACCAACAAAGACGAATACATCGCCCGGATGCGTGCCGTTTCCGCACAGGGAGACTGGACTGGTTGGGTCGTGTTTTTTCTGACTGCCCTGCATGAACAGGCGCGCGTCAACATTGACACAGCCACTCGAATCCAAGGGCTTTACAGCCAAATGCGCGAGAGATTTCGAGAAGTCCTCAATTCCCAATACCATGATCGGGCTCTCGACTATATTTTCGCCCATCCGGTTTTCAGAAATGACCGTTTCGTTGAAAGCGCTGGCATACCTGCATCATCTGCCCGGGCCCTTTCACGACGGCTGGTAGAAGCAGGACTGCTCAGAACATTGGATTCAGCGTCGGGACGGCGGGCGGCACTGTATGCTTTCGACCCCCTGCTGAAACTGGTCGAAGTCTGACAGACATCGTTGCAGCACTTTATTCTTGTAGTCACGCTTCAGCGCATCCGCACCGTTGAATCTGCAGCTTCCACAACATCGCATCCGGTTGGCCGCCACCCCCTCACGCAACTGTGTTGCTCAACCCACTCAAAAGCCCCGGACTTTGTGCCGGGGCGTTTTGCTGTGGCTTGATTCGATGGCCCGACATTCATATGGTCTGGTGTGTTTCCGCCGGGTGCTGCCGCGTCCCGGGCTCGTTTTGACCCAAGGATGTTCCCCATGCTGACCCGTCGCCATTTTGTTGTCACGTCCGCCATGGCGCTTGCCGCCGCCCAAACCGGCCCGCTAGCCGCGCAAGAGGTGTTGACCGAGGCAGCGTTGGTTCCCGATGCAACGGCCGTCACCCTGCCGCCGACGGTCGAAGGAACCTACCAAATTCCCGAACGCTTTCAGGCCCGGATCGTGCAGGTCCGGCCGGAATTTGCCGCCAACCAGATACATATCCTGCCTGCGACCTATAACCTGTATTACACCCTCGGCGATGGTCAGGCGATCCGCTATGGCGTTGCCGTTGGCAAAGAGGGGCTGCTGTGGCGCGGTCAGGGCACTATTCAGCGCAAAGAGGAATGGCCGGGTTGGACACCGACGCCCGAGATGATCGAACGGTCACCCGAGCAATACCTGCAATACAAGGACGGTATGCCGGGCGGTCCGGGAAACCCTTTGGGCGCGCGCGCCTTGTATGTCTATCAGGGCGTGGTCGATACAGCGATCCGGGTGCATGGCACCATCCTGCCAGCCAGCATCGGGTCGTCCGCATCCAACGGCTGTTTCCGGATGTACAACAGCCATGTGATTGATCTGTTCAATCGGGTTCAGTTGGGCACAACGCTGTTTGCGTATTGAAATTGTTACGGCCAAGGCCCGCTGATTGTGCGGGGCTTGGCCGGGTGATCGGGCCTTACCCCTTAAGGCTGACTTTGCGCAGATAGGGTAGGACCGTCGTGAACGGGCCAAATTTGGCCAGCGCATCTTCGTTATTCACCGACGCGGGAATGATCACATCCTGCCCGACCTGCCAATTCGCCGGGGTTGCAACGCCACGGCTGGAGGTCGTCTGCAACGCATCCAGCGCGCGCAAAACCTCGGCGAAATTGCGGCCCACTGTCATCGGATAGGTCATTGACAGCTTTAGCTTTTTATCCGGCCCGATGATGAAAACCACGCGTACAGTGGCGGTGTCATTGGGGGTGCGGCCCTCGGGCAGATAGGCCTCGGCCGGCAGCATATCGAACGCCTTAGACAGGGTCAGGTCCTTGTCCGCCACAATCGGAAAGCCGGGTTTGGCCCCACCGGCGGTTTCGATGTCGACCTTCCATTTCATGTGGTCGGCGACGCCATCCACCGAAATACCCATAACCTTGGTGCCGCGTTTAGCCCATTCATCGGCCAATTGGGCGACCGCGCCAAATTCGGTGGTGCAAACGGGGGTAAAATCCTTGGGGTGGGAAAACAGGATTGCCCAGCTATCGCCGATCCAGTCATGCAGGGCATAGGTGCCCTGATCCGTTTCGACGGTCAGGTTAGGGATCGTGTCATTGATACGCAGGCCCATGTCGGTGCTTCCTTGTTCCATGTCGCGGCGTGGCTTGGCCATGCCGGTCTGTTGCTGATATAAGCGATGCAACCGCGTCCTGCTACCGCATCTGTGCATGGCGGGCTTGCAATAAAAGGGGATGATGATGATTGAACAGCGCAACTTCTATATCAATGGCACTTGGACTGCCCCCGTCGTGCCCCGTGATTATCAGGTTATCGACCCGTCAACCGAAGAGGTTTGTGCCGTTATCTCGCTGGGTGGGCAGGCCGATACCGATGCTGCCGTGACCGCCGCCAAAAACGCCTTTCCCGGCTGGGCCGCGACGCCCCCGGCCGAGCGGGCCGCGCTGGTCGAGCGCATTCTGGCGCAATATCATTTGCGCAAAGAGGAAATGGCGCAGGCCATCAGCATTGAAATGGGTGCCCCCATCGATATGGCCCGCGATGATCAGGCCGAATGCCTGCCCTGGCATCTGGAAAACTTTCTGACCGCGTTCAAACATATCGAATGGATCAGGCCGCTTGGCCCACATGCCCCAAATGACCGGATCGCACTGGAACCCATTGGTGTGGTCGGGCTGATAACGCCTTGGAATTGGCCGATGAATCAAGTCACGCTCAAGGTGATCCCGGCCTTGCTGGCGGGTTGCACTGTGGTGTTGAAACCATCCGAGGAATCGCCGCTGTCATCACTACTGTTCGCCGAATTTATTCATGATGCGGGGGCCCCTGCGGGCGTGTTCAATCTGGTCAATGGTGATGGCATGGGCGTGGGTGCGCAACTGACCGCGCATCCGGATGTCGAGATGATTTCCTTCACCGGATCGACCCGCGCGGGCAAGGCGATATCGGTCGCGGCTGCCGAAAACCTGAAACGGGTGACGCTGGAATTGGGCGGCAAAGGCGCCAATCTGATTTTCGCCGATGCGGATGCTAATGCGGTGCGGCGCGGCGTTAAGCATTGCTTTAATAATTCAGGCCAGTCCTGCAATGCGCCGTCGCGGATGCTGGTTGAGCGTAGCTTTTACGACCAAGCCGTTGAAATTGCACGTGAAGTCGCCGAGAATACCCATGTTGGCCCTGCATCCGTTTCCGGCAATCATATCGGCCCTGTCGTCAACGCCCGGCAATGGTCGCAAATTCAGGGGATGATCGAAAAAGGCATCAGTGAAGGGGCGCGGCTGGTGTCCGGCGGGCTGGGCCGGCCCGAGGGGCTGAACAAGGGATTTTACGTCCGGCCCACGGTGTTTGCCGATGTCGAACCCGGCATGACCATTGAAAAGGAAGAGATTTTTGGCCCGGTCCTGTCAATCATTCCGTTTGATACCGAGGCCGAGGCGATCCAGATTGCCAATGATACGCCTTACGGTCTGACCAATTATGTCCAAACCCAGGACGGCCCCCGGCGCAACCGTCTGGCCCGGGCGCTGCGGTCCGGCATGGTTGAAATGAATGGCAAATCGCGCGGGCGCGGTGCACCGTTTGGCGGGGTCAAAGCCTCGGGGCGGGCCCGGGAAGGCGGGGTCTGGGGGATTGAGGAGTTTCTGGAGGTTAAGGCGATTTCGGGTTGGGCGGCGGAATAGTTTCGCTTCGGGCCTTGTTATTCATGGATGGGCCAACCCTGCAGGCGTTGCCGCGATTTAGAGGCGAATGTGCCCCCCGGGGCGGGGATTTGGGGCTAAAATGCAGGGTATCTGTCTGGTTTTGTCCCTGAACCTGACAGATACCCTGCCAAAATGGCGGGTTTGGCCGAAGTCATCAAATTATGGCCTGATTGAAGGACCATACTGGGGCATCTGTGAGGTTTTTGCCAAAAAGCTTAAGCCCCGCTAAAGCGCCTTCAGGCCGGTTCATACTCCGGCTAGAAGCTGTGCCGGGCGGTGGGTCTGGGCCCAAAAGCGGATGCCTAGCCACAATACCCTTTTGCCCGGAATCAAGGCGCGGCACGCGCCCCGGGCTGCGCCCAACCGCCCCCACGGGCGGGCGCTTCTGCAATATCGGTGCCTAAAATTTCTTCCGGGGGGGCTGCACGATAAAGCTCTGCAGAACCAGCACTGCTGCGCCCACCCGGCGGCCGGGCGCAGCCCTTTATCGGGCTAGGCTGACGACGTCCGCTTCGCGCAGCACCACCATCCTCCCGGGGGTGGCAAAGACTTGCCGGAACCTTTGCGCTTTCAGGCAGTTATTGAATAGCAACCGGCGGCATGACTAGGTTTGCGCAAGGCCGGGGCGAGGCGTGAGCAGTCCGTGTTCCCGGTGATAAGAATATGTCCAAAGGAAGCCCGTGATGCGCCGGATTTTATTGACCTCAGTATTTGCCCTGTTGACCGTCCCGGCATTGGCTGAAGATACCGCCCTGATCCTGGGGACCGACCGTTATGAGGTGCTGGGCCGGTTGCCCGGCGCTGCAGGTGTGACCGGGGCCGCCGGGGCGCTGACCGCATTGGGTTACACCGTGGTCAGCCTGCCCAATGGCCGCGCGGATACGATGGCCGAGGCGCTGGCCGGGTTTATGACCAGTGCGCCGGGAACCGGGCGGACGATCGTCGCGCTGTCGGGCCGCTTTGCTACCGATGGTGTCCGCACCTGGTATCTGACCGCCGAGGCCCCGGTGCCCGGCCTGCTGACCCTTGGCCCGCAGGCTGTGTCGGTGGACAGTCTGCTGGCGGTTCTGGCCCGTGCGCCGGGCCGCGCCATTTTGTTGCTGGGGGTGGATACAGGCGAGGATGCGGTATTTGACGATTGGCTGACCGAGGGGATCGGTGTGCTGGATATCCCTCAGGGTGTCACGGTGCTGCGCGGTGATCCGTCCGATCTGGCCGATTTCATGACCGATGAATTGCCGGTGGCCGGGGCCGATCTGGCGCAATTGGTGGCGGATAATGGATCGCTGACGGTGCAGGGATTTTTGCCGCCCGGCGTGGTGTTCATGCCTGCCGCTGTCACCGAGGCGCCGGTGATCGATGTGCCCGTGGTGATTGAGACTGGCGCCGAGGATGCATTGTGGGAAGGCGCTGTGGCGCTGGATACGGTCGAGGCCTACCGCAATTATCTGCGCCGGTTCCCCACCGGCCGGTTTGCCGATGACGCCGAAACCGCGATTGCCGCGATTATTGCCGAGCCGAACCGCCCTGACCGCCTGATCGAGGATGCGCTGGTCCTGACCCGCGACCAGCGCCGCAATATTCAGCGCAACCTGAGCCTGCTGGATTTCAATCCGCGTGGCATTGATGGCATCTTTGGCCCCGGCACCCGCAGCGCCATTACCAACTGGCAGCAGGACAATGGTTTTGCCCAGTCGTCCTATCTGACCAATGAACAGATCAACCGGATCGAGGCGCAGGCCGCCCGCCGTGCCGCACAGCTAGAGGCCGATGCCGAACGCCAGAGGCAGGAACAGGCCCGCCTTGACCGTGCGTTCTGGGATGAAACCGGGGCCAGCGGTGACGAGGCCGGGTATCGCGCCTATCTGGCCCGGTTTCCGGATGGATTATTCGCCGAAGATGCCGCTGATCAGCTGGCCCTGATCGAGGCCGACAAGCGCCGCGAGGCCGAGGCCGAGGATCGTGCCGCCTGGGACCAGACCCGCGCCACGGATACCGAACCGTCCTACCGCGCCTATTTGCGGGCCTTTCCTGACGGTGTGTTCATGGAGGAGGCGCAGGCCCGGATTGCGGCCCTGACCCAGGAAAACTCGGACGCGGGGGCGAATGATGCGGCGGCTGCCGCCGAGCAGGCCCTGAGCCTGAACGCCCTTGCCGCCCGCCTGGTTGAGGTCCGGCTGGACCAGCTGGGTCTGAACCCCGGCGAGGTTGATGGCCGGTTTGATGCCGCCACCCGCCGTGCCATTCGTCGCTATCAGCGCGAACGCGACCTGCCGGTGTCGGGTTATCTGGAGGAACAGACATTGGTCCGGCTGCTGGCCGATGCTTTGCCGCAATAGTGCCGCAGCGCCCGCCTTGTGTGATTGCCCGGCTGTGTGACCGGCCCGGGCTGATCCCGGATCTGGTTGTGCTGTATCAGGCGGTCTGGCCTGCGTGGTATGGCCCGGATGGCCCGGGTGATGCGCTGAGTGATCTGACTGCGCGCAACCGCAATGCAGGATTTCCGATGGGGCTGGTGGCACTGCTGGGTGATCAGCCGGTTGGGGTGGCGGGGCTGGCGGCGCAATCCTTTGGGTCAATGGCGGGCGAAGGGCCTTGGCTGATTGGTCTGGCCGTGGACCCGGCATTCCGCCGACGCGGTTGTGGTGCTGCATTGGTTGTCCGGGCCGAGGCCGAAATGCGCGGGCAGGCCAGCTGGTTATATGGCACCACGGATGCGGCGGCCGGGCTGTTAACACGTCGCGGCTGGGTCGATCTGCGCCGCGCGGGCGAGGGGCCGGACCGGGTGTACCGGCTGACATTGTGAGGGCGGGCAGGCAATAAAAAAGGCCCCGTGAAACGGGGCCTTTTTCCAAATCAGATTCTAAGTCTTATTGCGCCGGCACGTAGCGTTCGAACAGAATACGCACCAGACTGGTCGTGGCTTCGTCCAGTTGCCGGACGCCGATCAGATAGGTGCCGGTGGTCACCCGGGCGGTCATCAGCGAATCCAATGTGTCGCCATTGTCGTCGTTATAGGACACCTGCCGGCCGAAATCGTCGAACAGGACCAAGGTCGGGTCGCCCTGACCATTTGCCACAGCCTCGACCAAAATCACCCCTGCGGCCTGAATATCGACCGAATACCAGGTCGTCATGCCGCTGACCTGTGCATCCTGACGCAGGCGGGTGCCCAGAATGCCCAAAGCTGTCACCGGATAGCTGCCGTCCAGCGGCGGCGAAGCCTCGCCCCGGTCATACATGCCGATCATTGCAGCAGCGGCATCATAGGTGGTCAGGGTCAGCGTGATCGGCAGGGTGCTGTCGGTCAGCGCCCCAAGGGTCACGCAATATTCGCCCGGTTCCAGCGGATATGACATGTCGATGCGGGAATTCAGCCCGTCGAAATCGTCATTCTCGGCCACATAAGTGCCAAGGCTGTCATAGATGGCGATGGTCGGATCGGCATCCAGATTCTCGGCGGTCAGGCTGACTGCGGTGGCGGCAGACAGCGTAAAACCAATGAACGGGGCCTGATCTGCGCTGGCAGTGACGGATACCCCGCCAGCGGCAAGTCCGGTATCAATCGGACCGTCGCCAAAACGGGTGGTGATCGCCGCCATATCGCAGGTACCAGCGTAAAAATCGTCGCCGCCATCTTCGATAGGCATGTCATCAATGCCATCGGTCAGCGCCTCGTGCGACAGCAGGCCGACGCGGACAAAACCGGTCATCGGTGCGCCATCATAGCTTTTCATCGAGACGCAATAATTGCCCGGTTGCAGCATCATTTCGCCGCGTGCCGCCCCGTTGCCGCCGGAATCGTCGTCGGACAGAATGATATTGCCAGTCGCATCGCGGACGTCGAGAATTGGGTCGCCGGTGCCGCGGCCTTCGGCCTCGATCCGCACATCAGTTGCGGTGGAAACGGTAAAAAGGGCCACATATTCATTGCTTTGCAGGACCAGCGCCATCTGCTCCATCGCGGCGGTCGCAGTAGACACATCCGACGTGGCCTCGGCCCCGCCGATCCATTGGCCATTGGCCCCGATACCGCCGCACAGCCCATCCTGGGCCATGGCGGGCATGGCAAAGCCCAAGGCAGCGGTGGCCAGAAGTGCTAATTTCGTCTTGTAAGTCATCATAGGAAAACCCTCTATGCTACTAAATCCCCGTGGCGGCAGATTAGTCGGATTGGGGGCAGGAAAGCTAGGGGCATCTCGGGCAGGTATGGAAATCCGCCGCTGGCCCGCCCTGAAAAAACCAAAAGGGCCGCCCGGAGGGGCAGCCCTTTGGAATTCTGACTGAAAACCTGATCTTAGCCCTGACGGGCCTTGAACCGGGGCTGCGTCTTGTTGATCACATAGACGCGGCCCTTACGGCGCACGACCCGGCAATCGCGGTGACGCGTTTTCAGCGAACGAAGGGAGTTTGCGACTTTCATCAGCCGTCTCCTTGGTGTCGCGGCGCGCGAAATGCGCCTAGGGTTTCGTTCCCGGTGCCCTTATGGACACAAGGCAAATGGTGGGCGGTACAGGGATCGAACCTGTGGCCACTACCATGTCAAGGTAGTGCTCTACCGCTGAGCTAACCGCCCGGTAATCGCCGCTTTTGACTTTGGTCCGCGCGAACGCAGACCCCAGGCAGACTGCGTCGGGTAGGCGGTCTATAAAAGGAGTCGTATGGGGGATCAAGGGCTTTTGGAAAACACATTTGTCAGGCTATGTTAAGGCTGAACAGGGGAGGCATATCATCAAGACCGCATTTCATCTGTCCCGGCCCATGCAGCGCACCACCGGCGTGGTATTCGCATCCCCGCATTCGGGCCGCGATTATCCCGGCGCGTTCCTGCAAAAGGCCGCTTTGGACGAACATGAAATCCGGTCATCTGAGGATGCGTTCATTGACCTGCTGTTCGCATCGGCCCCGTTGCATGGTGCGCCGTTTCTGGCCGCCGGGGCGGCGCGGGCGTTTGTTGACCTGAACCGCGCCCCCGAGGAGCTGGACCCTGCCCTGATCGAGGGGGTGCGCCGCACGGCCCATAATCCCCGCATCGCCAGTGGGCTGGGCGTGATCCCGCGTGTGGTGGCCAATGGCCGCCCGATCTATCGTGGCAAGATCGGGCTGGACGAGGCGCAGGGCCGGATTGCCGATTACTGGCGCCCTTATCATGACCAGTTGCAGGCGCTGCTGGACGAAAGCCATGCGCAGTTTGGGCAGGCGATCCTGATCGATTGCCATTCCATGCCGCATGAAGCGCTGGAAAATCTGGGCCCACGGGGGGCGGCGCGGCCTGATGTGGTCTTGGGCGACCGGTTTGGCGCGGCGGCGGCGGCATCGGTGGTGGATCAGATCGAAGCGGCGTTTGTGCGGGCGGGGTTGCGCGTGGTGCGCAACATGCCCTTTGCCGGGGCCTATATTACCCAGCATTACGGACGGCCGACGCGCCGCCAACATGCCGTGCAGATCGAGATTGACCGGGGGCTGTATATGAACGAACGGACAATCAAGCCGTCGGTGGGGTATGACGGGTTCCGGGCGCTGCTGGACGGGGTGATTGGGGAGTTGGCGGGGATTGGCAGGGTCGAGGGGCTGCGGGTGGCGGCGGAGTGAGGGGGGCTGGTGTTGGCATTGTATTTGCAAGACAAAAGCTATGCCTGCCATAGTGATGACAAAATTAGCGCTCAGCCCACGATATCACTAAAAGGGGTCGCTTATGAGCAACGAAATTTGGTCAAACTCAGCTGCAAGCAGATTGACTGCGGTGAGAAAAATATCAACGAACGATTTGATCAAGATTCAGGAATCGTTCTGTCGCGGCTGTCCAGTTGAGCCTTGGCCATATGGAAATGCTACTTCCATAAATCCTTTGCTTGTTACACTTGGCGCGTCTCCCGGAAATTCTCCTTCATCGGTCGATGCCAACCTAGTGGTTGCCGGGTCGCAACAACTACCAACTGCCGGTTCTCCGCATCCAGGAACACAATATCAAGACACAGCAGGCTATTGGAGTAAACTCCGCAATCTTGCAGTTGACCTTCTGATGCCCGACGGCGGAACCGAAGCCGATGCGCTGGCCCTTTTTGGGAATGTCAACCTAGATACTGGCCGAAGCGGCGAAGCGAACAAAGTAGCCATTGACGTTGTTTTCGCGGCTTGGGTTCTTAGAAACGTTTGCGACGGTCTTAAGCCACGTTTTTTGATACTACTCGGTCTAGCTGGAATCCTAAAGGATAATCTGGAAATTGGTAGCCTTTTTGAAAGAACTTTCTCAGGTTTCCGGGTTGGAAAACCGAAGAGAGAATATCAATTTAAGGCCTATACAGAAAAGAAACTAGTGTTCCGAGAGTGGGACGTGTTGGGCAGCGCCGGAAATCAAATTACCATTGTGTTGTGGCCCCAACACCCTAGCCGGGCTCCCTTTACGAACGTAGACATTTGGCGGGCGTCTTCCAAGCAATTCAGTCAGAGATACCGCCATGTCATGATTTGACCACCAGCAGGGTGGGCGTCACCCCCCCCTTACCTTAACGCCCGCCCCTTCATGATCGCGTCCTCTCCGAACCGCGCCTTGATCGCATCCGCCGCCCGTTCGGCCTGTGCCCGTTTTCCGGCACCGGGATCTAGCAGGTCCCCCTCAAGGTCGGCGCTGGTGTCAGCGGTCAACTCGCTGATCCCGACGCCCAACAGCCGGTACGGCCTTTGATCGCTCACGGCGTCGAACAGACCCCGTGCCACCCGGTAGATCGTGTCGGCCATCTGCGTCGGGTGCCGTAAACTCATCCGTTTGGAAATCAGCGTATGATTGGCCCGTTTGAGTTTCAGCGTCACCACCCGTCCTGCCAGATCGCGCGCCTTGGCCCGGCCTGAGACCTTTTCCGCCAGCCGCCAGATGTGTCCGTCCAGAATATCGGCGTCCGCCGTGTCGTCATGAAACGTCGTCTCGTTCGACAGGGTCTTGACCGGGGTGTGGGACGATACGGTGCGGCCGTCCTGTCCCCGTGCCAGTTGCCACAGCCGGTCGCCCATGCCGCCGAACCGGGCATTCAGATCGCGCCGGTCCCAGCGCAGCAGGTCGTTGAAGGTGCGGATGCCCGCCGCGTCCAGACTGTCCTGCGCCGCAGGGCCGATGCCCCAGATCAGGCGGACGGGTTTGGGGCGCAGGAACGCCTCGGTTTCCACCACCCCGATCACCGAAAAACCGCGCGGTTTATCGAGGTCGGAGGCGACTTTGGCCAGGAATTTGTTATGCGACAGGCCGATGGAGCCGGTCAGGCCCAGTTCGTCCTGCATCCGTTTGGTCAGGCGGGCGAGCATGACGGCGGGGGGTGCGCCGTGCAGGCGCTGGGTGCCGGACAGGTCCATGAATGCCTCGTCCAGCGACAGCGGTTCCACCACGGGCGTCAGTTCATCCATCATCGCCCGGATCGCCTTGGACGCTTTGACATAGGCGTCGAACCGGGGGCGGACGACTACGGCCTCGGGGCAGAGTTTCAGCGCCTGAAACATTGGCATGGCGGATTTCACCCCCTTGATCCGCGCCAGATAGCACGCGGTCGAGACAACGCCACGATGCCCGCCGCCGACGATGACGGGTTTGTCGGCCAGTTCCGGGTTGTCGCGCTTTTCGACGCTGGCAAAGAACGCGTCGCAATCCATATGGGCGATGGTGAGTGAGAACAGTTCAGCATGCGCACTGACGCGCGGGCTGCGGCAGGTGGGGCAGCGGGCACCACTGTCGAACGTGGCAAGGCAATCGCGGCACAGGGCGGGCATGTGTGCAATATGCGCGATAGACCGATGTCTGTCTATTGCGTGACTGGTTTCGCCTTTGGTGCGGCATGGGTGGCGAATCAGCGGGCATCGATACTGACCCGAAAGCGGAACAATTGGGCAGAGTGCCGGCCTTTGTTGCGCGAGTGCCGCTCGCCCTAAAGATGTTTTTTGGGTTCTGTATCAATCTCAAAACGACCCTGACAGGGTCAAAATCATGCCTTAACTTTGACAAAATTGAGGTTAACTGCCGATTTGACCCAGCGCCCGCTATGGCCGGTTTGCAGTGTTCCCGGTCTGTTGTGCGGCCAATATCAGCGCCGTGATGCCGGGATCATTGTTGTTGGATTGGCATCAATACCGTGGGATGAGGGCGGATTGTCTTGGGTTTTCTGTCAAATTTGCCGAGTCACCGCATGGTGCGCAACCTTTGAGTGTGCTTTGGCCGGTCAAACATTCCCCCTTTTTCCGTCACAATTTGGACGATATTTGCAGTCGCAGCGGCTGCGTGCCGACCAGCGGATTGTCTGCGACAGGACAGGAGCGGTCGCAGGAGGCCAGGTTGAGTCGCCGAAAAGTTGACGTTGACGCGAAATGTTGCCGGGTAGATAAGTCTAATTATTGGAAAGTTAAATATTTCGACGTGTCGCGTGTGGTGAGTGAGTGGTGCTGGGGGTTTTGACGGAACGGAACGAATTGAGAATTTGTGCTGCGAGCTGGTTCGTTTGGACCAGTCAGGGGTTCAGCCCGCGCCCGGTGAAACCGGGGCGGCGAACCAGCCGGAGTTACGTGAGAGCTGATCAAATGTGTGGGCGCTGTCTGGCGTCGTGGGTTCGATTTTTTGTCTTGGATGGATTAGTATGACGTACCAGTATCGTGCCGATTATATGAGCAAAGCGGCGCTGCTTCCGACGTTGATGTCGTCGTCGCCGACCGAGAGTTTCTATGCCCGCCGGGCCAAGCGGCTGTTTGATGTGCTGGTTGTCGCGTTGGTGTCCGTCCCGGTGCTGGTTATATTGCTGGTCTTGGCCCTGTTTGTGGCGATGGATGGACATTCGCCGTTTTACATCCAGAACCGCATTGGGCGTCATGGCCGGATCTTCAAGATGATCAAGCTGCGCACGATGGTCAATAATGCCGATGCTGTGCTGCAGAAAAATCTGGCCCGCGACCCTGCTGCCCGCGCTGAATGGGACGAGTTTCAAAAGCTGCGTCATGACCCACGGATCACGAGGATTGGCCGCATCTTGCGCAAGGCATCGCTGGATGAACTGCCGCAGCTGATCAATGTGGTTTTGGGCGATATGTCGATTGTCGGCCCGCGCCCGATGATGGAAGACCAGCGCAGCATTTACCCGGGCACCGAATATTACCGGATGCGCCCCGGAATCACCGGTTTTTGGCAAATTTCATCCCGTAACGACAGCAGCTTTTCCGACCGCGCGCATTTTGACCGGGACTATTTTCACGGTGTTTCTTTTGTGACTGATCTGCGAGTGATGTGGCGCACGGTTAGCGTCGTGATCAAAGGGACTGGCTGCTAGTCGCTGGTGTCTAACGTTCACGCCTTGGCGCGCCAGTCTGTCTGGCGCGTCATTTTTGTGCCGCAACATCGGTTTACTGTTATTGTCCGGGCATGACACTTGCCGGTGTTTGGGAACGAAACGCAACAGGATGCCCAATCTATTTGCCTTTCTGACGTTGGCCCTGTGGCCTGTCGCCTCGGCCCTGCTGTTCCGGCGGCTGCCTGCGGGCCGGGCGATATTTGCCAGTTTACTGGTGGCCTATCTGTTCCTGCCACCGCCCCCGGCTGGGTTTGATTTCCCGCTTTTGCCACCTTTGACCAAAGAGACTATTCCAAATCTGGTCATGATCCTGGCTTGCCTGATCTTGTATCGCGGCCAGATCCGGCTGATGCCTGAATCGATGTTGGGCAAACTGCTGGTTGTGGTTTTTGTCTGCAGTCCGCTGGGCACGGTCCTGACCAATGCCGAGCCGGTGTTTTTTGGCAATCTGGGTTTGCCCGCGTTGAAACTGCGCGAGGCGTTTTCGACGATGATCCAGCAAGGTATGCTGATTGCCCCGTTCCTGTTGGCCCGGAATTTCCTGAATGCCCCCGAGGATCAGCGCGATATGCTGCGCTATCTGTTCATTGGTGGCATGGTTTATTCGGTGCTGATGCTGATCGAAGTCCGCCTGAGCCCGCAGTTGAATATCTGGGTCTATGGTTTCTTTCAGCATAACTTTGAGCAGATGGTCCGGTTTGGCGGGTTCCGCCCGATCGTGTTTTTGTATCACGGCCTGTGGGTGTCGTTTTTTGCAATGATGGCCGTTGTTGCCGCGTTCGCGCTGGCGCGCGGGGCTGTCACCCGCGGGGCTGTGGGCTATTGGCTGGCGGCGGTGTATCTGACCGTCATCCTGATCTTGTCGAAATCGCTGGGTGCGATCCTGTATGGCCTGTTCCTGATCCCGCTAGTGATTGCCTTTTCCGGACGGAATCAGGTGCGGATCGCGGTTTTGCTAGCGTTTATCGCGCTGAGTTATCCGGTTCTGAAGGGCGCTGATCTGGTCCCGCAAGAGGCCCTGCTGCAACAGGCCGAGCGGATTGATGCGGAGCGGGCCAATTCATTGCGGTTCCGGTTTCAGCAAGAGACCATCCTGCTGGAGCGGGCCGAGGCAAAGCCGGTGTTCGGCTGGGGTCTGTGGGGCCGCAATCATATCTGGGATGGTGCCACCAGCAGTATTCTGACGGTCACCGATGGCCGCTGGATTTTTATCATCGGGGTTCTGGGCTGGGTCGGATTTCTGGCCGAGTTTGGCCTGCTGGCCCTGCCGATTTTCATGATGTGGCGGCAGGCGGTTTCGAACCCGCATTCCGGTCTTTCCCCTTGGATCGGCCCGATGTGCCTGATGCTGGGGATCAATCTGATCGACCTGATCCCGAACGCCACCCTGACCCCGCTGACCTGGCTGCTGGCGGGGTCTATTCTGGGGTATGCCGAGGCGTTTTCGAAGCAGACCCACCCCGCTGTTGCGGCGGTTCAGCCGGCCCGACCCGGCCTGCGCACAATCCTATGACCCTGCCCAAACCCCGCGTTTTGCTGATTGCCGAGGCAGCAAACCCCGAATGGGTGTCGGTCCCGTTGGTTGGCTGGTCGTTGGCACAGGCCCTGCGCGCGGTCGCCGATGTTCATCTGGTGACCCAGATCCGCAACCGCGAGGCGATTTTGCGCGCCGGGCTGGTTGAGGGCGTCGATTTTACCGCGATTGATAGCGAGGCAATTGCCCGCCCGCTATGGGCCATAGGCCGGGTGTTGCGGATGGGCGAGGGCAAGGGCTGGACCATGCTGCAGGCAATCAATGCCCTGTCTTATCCCGCCTTTGAGCGTCGCATCTGGCGCGCGTTCGGCCCAAGGTTGACCGCCCGCGAGTTTGACATTGTTCACCGTGTCACCCCGTTAAGCCCGACCATTGCCAGTTCATTGGCCGCGAAATGCGCGAGGATCGGGGTGCCGTTTGTCCTTGGCCCGCTGAATGGTGGCGTCCCGTGGCCTGCCGAGTTTGCATCTGCCCGCAGGCAGGAACGCGAGTGGCTGTCGTATTTGCGTGGCGTTTACAAGCTGCTGCCCGGCCGTGCCCGAATGCTGGCCCATACCGCCGCTATCCTGACCGGATCGCGCTTTACCCAATCGGAAATTCCGGCGGCGCATCAGGCAAAAACCATTTATCTGCCTGAAAACGCGATCGATCTGGAGCGGTTCAATCGACTGGCAACCCCCGTCCCCGGCCCATTACGCGCCTGTTTCATTGGCCGCTTGGTGCCCTATAAGGGCCCCGATATGCTGCTGGCCGCCGCAGCCCCGCTGCTGCGCGATGGTCGGCTGGTTATTGACATGATCGGCGACGGGCCGATGATGCCCACATTAAAGGCGCAGGTGCAGGCAGATGGCACCGGTAACGCGGTGACTTTTCATGGCTGGCTGGCCCATAGTGACGTGCAGAATATCGCGGCCCAAGCCCGGGTTTTCGCGTTTCCGTCGATCCGTGAATTTGGCGGCGGTGTGGTGCTGGAGGCGATGTCGCTGGGGCTGGTGCCGTTGATTGTGGATTATGCCGGGCCGGGCGAGTTGGTCACGCCGGATGTTGGGCGCAAGGTCCCGCTGGGCCCGCGTGAGGCCATTATCGCGGGGTTTCGCGCCGAACTTGCCGCCATGGCGGCGGACCCGGCCGCACTTGCCCCGCTGGGGCGGGCCGCGCGGGACCGGGTGCAGGCTGCGTTTACCTGGCCGCACAAGGCTGCACAGGTGGCGCAGGTCTATGACTGGGTTTTGCGGCGCCGGGCTGATAAACCGGATTTTGCGCATGACCTGTCAGGTCAGAAGTAACGGGAGGAGCAGGTGATGCTAAGGTTTCTGGCGGTGTTGTTGATGATCCTGCCCTTTGCCGCCGGGGCGCAGCAGGATGTCCGGGCCTTTGTTTTTGGCAATAGTCTGATCAACCATGTGTCCGGCAATGATAATACCACCATGCCCTATTGGCTGGCGCAACTGGCCCGGGCGGGCGGCAGGGGCTTTGCGCTGGATGGCACATTCGGATTTCCGCGCGATCTGGCGGATCGGCTGCCGCCCGAACCCGGCTGGTCATTCGACGGCGTTGACCGGGTTTGGGACAGCGAAAACTATGGTTTTCGCCGGGCCGGGTTTAATACGATTATCCTGAACCCTGAGAATTTCGTGCAGGATCAGGCCCCGGATGCGGCCTATTATGACGCCACCGACGGGGCGTCGCCGCTGTCTGCGACCTTAAGAATTTTCGACTATACCGATGGTCAGGTCGCCGGGGCGCAGTATTTTATCTATGAAGGTTGGGCGAATTTAGGAGTGTTTCCGCCTGACGCCGGCCAGACGGCCGCCTATCATGCATTCAACGCTGGTGCCTATCATGACTGGTACCGCGCCTATGTCGCGGGCCTGAGCACCGCCAGCAGGCCGGTCAAACTGATCCCGGTCGCATCGGTCCTGTCCCGCCTGTTGACCGAAACCCCGCTGGCGGCCTTGGGTCCGCAGGACCTGTATTCAGACGATGCCCCACATGGCACGGCCAATCTGTATTTTCTGGCGGCCCTGATCACCTATAGCAGCCTGTATGGCGCGGCCCCGCCGGATTTTACCCCGCCCGCCGATCTGCATCCGTTGGTGCGGGATAGTTATCCGCAGATCGCGGCCTTTGTCTGGCAGGCGGTCAGTGGGGCTGTGTCCACCGGGGCTGCACAATCTGACAACCCCGCCCCCGCCCCCGCCCTTGCCATGGGTCTGAACGGGATTGCCGACTGGTCCACCCAGATGCCGTTCATCGACCTGATGAAAACCGCCCGTCCCTGGGTTGGCCATTTGCCCGGCCAGTGGGGTGGGTTCGAGGCGGCCCAGTTTGAGGCAGGGGGGTATCTTGACCCCCATGGCTGGCCTTTGGCCATTCCCGAGGGGGTCGAGCGGATCGAGACCTTTATCCTGACCGATCAGCCTGCGGGCTTTGCATCGCTCGCCGGTCGTTACCGGCTGACGTTTGACGGGACCGGGCGGATTGAACTGGGCGGATTGGCCCGGGATATTGGTGCGATTCCCGGCGAGATGTGGTTCAGATATACCCCCGGCGACGGGCCGGTGGGGATTGGCATCAGTGCACTCAATCCCGCAGATCCGATCCGCAATATCGTTGTGGTCAGGGAAGAGATGGTCGCGCTGTATCAGGCGGGTGCGGTGTTCAACCCCGCCTGGCTGCGCCATATCCGCGACCTGCGCCTGCTGCGGTTCATGGATTGGATGAATACCAACGGGTCGGATCAGGTGGTTTGGGCCGACCGGCCTTTGCCCACAGACTATTCCTATGCAAGGCGCGGCGTGCCGGTCGAGCTTATGGTTCAATTGGCCAATGAGGTGGGCGCGGATGCCTGGTTCAATATGCCGCATCAGGCCGATGATGCCTATGTCACCGCTTTTGCGACGCTGGTGCATGACAGCCTTGACCCCCGGCTGCACGCCAGTGTCGAATATTCCAATGAGCTGTGGAATTTCATCTTTCCGCAAACCCAATGGGCGATTGAACAGGCACAGGCCCGTTGGGGCGATGCGGCAGGGGATGATGCCTGGATGCAGTTTGCCGGGGCGCGTGCCGCCGAAGTGGCCGATATCTGGGCCGCTGTTTACGGGCCTGACAGCGACCGGCTGGTCCGGGTGATCGCCACACATACCGGTTGGCCGGGGCTGGAAGAGCCGTTGCTGATGGCCCCTTTGGCGGTGGCCGAAGGGTTTGCGCCGCCGGTGAATTCGTTCGACGCCTATGGCGTTACGGGCTATTTTGGTTATGATATCGGATCGGACGAGATGGCCGATACCCTGCGCGGCTGGATTGCTGCGGGTGACGCCACGGCCCGGGTTACGGCGCAAATCCGGTCGGGCAGTTTGGCCGAGCTGTTGGGCGAAACCTTGCCCTATCACGCAAGGGCCGCCGCCGCCCATGATCTGGACCTGATCATGTACGAAGGCGGGACCCATGTGGTCGGATTGGGCGAACAGGTGAATGATGATACGCTGACCGCATTCCTGACCGCGTTCAACTATAGCCCTGAGATGGCCCAGTTATATGCCGAATTGCTGACCGGCTGGCGGGCTGCAGGCGGCACCTTGTTCAATGCCTTTGTCGATGTTGCCCCGCCGTCGAAATGGGGCAGCTGGGGCGCATTGCAGCATCTGGATGATGTGAACCCGCGTGCCGCAACCCTGATGGCCTATAATGCCAGTGGGGCCGATTGGGAGGTCCGCCCGCCCGACACGTTTGCCCAAGGCGAGGTGTTTACCGGCACCCCCGGCGCGGATGTGATCGACGGCACGCATGAAGAGGATGTCATGATCGGGTTGGACGGGGACGATGTTTTTGTCGTCCGAAGCGCGGATCGTATCAATGGCGGGCTGGGATTTGACACGGTGGTATTGCCGGGGGTTGGACCCGAGTTCGATATAGTGTGGTCGGGGGACAGGGTGATTGTTTCTGGAAATCAGGGTCATGTCACGTTGTTCGACATCGAAAATATCACGATGGCCGGTTCGCCGGGTCGAAATTTTATGCCCGAAACTGTGGCCAATTGAATGTCAGCCCGCGATTTCCCGGATCAGGGTTTCGGCACCAAGCCCCGCGTGAAAGGCGCTGACCACCCGCGCCCGGCCCGCCGCACCCAGCGCCAGACAGCGGGCTGCATCGCTGGTCAGGGTCAGTATCGCAGCGGCAAGGGCAGCAGGGTCTTTGGGCGGCACCAGCACCCCGTCGACCCCATCGCTGATCAGTTCGGCGACGCCGCCCGCCGCAGTGCCAATGGTCGGGACTTCGCAACTCATCGCCTCCATCAGCGCCACGCCAAGCGGTTCGTGCCAGCTGGCCAGCACAAAGGCATGGGCGTTCAACAGTCCGGCCTTGACCGTGTCTGCATCAATCGCCCCCAGCAGCCTGACATGGCTGGTAAGGCCCAGTTCAGCGATCCGTGCCTGCAGCACCCGCCGATAGCCCGCACCGCCGTGGTCATCTTCGCCCGCAATATCCAGCGTCACCGGTTGCCCCTGATCCAGCAGGATGCGGACCGCCGCCATCAGGTCCTGATGCCCTTTGACGATATTCAGCCGCCCGCAGGTGAACAGGCGCAGCGGTTCGCCGGGCCGGGCCGGGATATAGGGCGCGTCCCGGCGCAAAACGTCGGTATCCACGCCCATCGGCTGGATGATCAGCCGCGAGGGCAGGTCGCCAGCAAGTTCTGCACGGACCTCGGCCAACAGTTTTTCAGTGATGATCGTCGCAAATCGCGCTCCACGCCATTTAAACCGCTGGCCCGGGCCATAGTCCGACAGTGGGCCGTGCAATGTCAGGCTGTAGGCCGGACCGCCGAGGTTTTGCGCAATCGCCGCGATCAGGGCGGCGCGGCCACAGGAATGCACATGCACATGCCCGATACCTTCGGCCTTGCAGGCGCTGACCAGTTGCCGGGCGGCGGACAGCGACAGGACGATATCTTTGGCCGGAGCCTGGCCCCAGGGTGCTGCGGGCAACGCAGTCAGCGCCGCCAGCGGTTTGACCTGCCCCAGATACAGCGTCCGCGTGATGGCATCCGCCGACCAGTCATGCGCGATCAGCCCCTTGGCCGGGGGGCGTGTGCTGAAAATCCGCACCTGTACGCCGCGCTTTTCCAGCTCGGCAATCTCGCGCCAAAAGAAAATATGGGTCTGGCCGGGGAATTGCGGCACCAGATAACCGATTTTTTGCGTTTGGGTCACGAGCGGCAGTGTCCTTTGGGTCAGTCGGGCGTAAGCCATGGAAGGTTGCGAGTTTTCCGTGCGTTCGTCAAAGGCATAAGATGCTGAGTGTGATCATTCCTGCGCATAATGAGGCCGCATTGGTTGGCGGTTGCCTGACCGCAGTGCTGGCGTCAAGCGGGGCGGCACGGGTGCAGGTGATCGTTGTGGCCAATGGATGCACCGATCAGACCGCTGCGATTGCGCGCGGGTTTATACCGCAAGCCGTGGCGCGTGGTTGGACCATGGATGTGCTGGACCTGCCGGTGGGGGGCAAACCGGGTGCGTTGAATGCCGGGGATGCGGTGGCTGTCGCTGCCGCCCGTGCCTATCTGGATGCCGATGTGACGGTCAGTGCCATTCTACTGGCCCAGACCGTTGCTGCGATTGACCGGCCCCACCCTGTATATGCCAGCGGTCAGGTTCGGATTACCGGCCGAAGCCTTGCCAGCCGCGCCTATGCCGCAATCTGGCGGCGTGTCCCGTTCATGCGCCATGGCGTGCCGGGCTGTGGATTTTTCGCGGTGAACGGGGCCGGGCGGGCGCGGTGGGCTGAATTTCCACCGATTATTTCCGACGATACCTTTGTCCGCCTGCAGTTCAACCCGGCTGAACGGGTCATGGTCGCGGCCAGCTATGATTGGCCGATTGCCGAAGGGTTTGCCAATCTGGTCCGGGTCCGGCGCAGGCAGGATGCGGGGGTCGCGCAGGTGGCGGCGCTATATCCGGCGATCATGGCCAATGACGGCACCCCATCGATGGGGGCCAGTGGTCTGCTGAAACTCGCGCTGGCTAACCCCGCCGCATTCGTCGTTTATGCCGCTGTTGCGCTGAACGTCCGCCTGACCCCCGGCGGCACGGAATGGAGCAGGGGCCGATGACCGCGGGTGCGATCCGCGGCAGTCTGATGCGCCGCGCGATGCGGTCGTCTGCGATTACCGTCATGGGCTTTGGCGCAGGGCAGGTGATCCGGCTGGCGTCAAACCTGATCCTGACCCGCCTGCTGTTCCCCGAGGCCTTTGGCATGATGGCCATGGTGTCGGTGTTCCTGATGGGTCTGGCGATGTTTTCCGACGTCGGTGTCGGCCCCGCGATCATGAGCAGCAAGCGTGGCGATGAGGCCGATTTTCTGAATACTGCCTGGACCATTCAGATTATCCGGGGGCTGTCATTGTGGGTGGTCGCCTGCGCGCTGACCTATCCGATTTCGCGGTATTACGGCGAGCCTGACCTGATCTATTACCTGCCTGTCGCCGCCCTGACCCTGCTGATCAACGGGTTCAATCCGACCCGCCTGGAAACCGCCAACCGGCATATGCAGGCGGGGCGGGTGACGCTTATCGAGGTAGCGACGCAGGTTGTGGGGATTGTCACGGCGGTTTGGTTTGCGTGGTGGCTCCAATCGGTCTGGGCGTTGGTGATCAGCGGGATTGTGGCGGCACTGGCGCATCTGGCGATGCTGAATTTCGGCTTGCCCGGTGCGGCCAATCGTATCCGCTGGGAACGCCCTGCCGCGCAGGAACTGATCCATTTCGGCAAATGGATATTCCTGTCCACCGTCTGCGGCTTTGCCATTGGGCAGGCTGATAAGGTGATCATCGGCGGTTATCTGACCCTTGCCGATTTTGGCCTGTATAATATCGCGTTTTTCCTCGCCTCATTTCCGTTCATGCTGGGCGGCATGGTCATGCGCCGGTTGCTGATCCCGATTTACCGCGAAAGCCCGCCTTTGGCCTCGGCTGCGAATTTTGCCCGGTTGCGCAAGATGCGCGTGGCGGCCACCGGGGCGCTGACCGTGCTGACCCTGCTGCTGGCGTTTGGTGGGGTCTGGCTGGTGCAGGTGATGTATGATGTGCGGTATCAGAACGCGGGCGGAATAGTTGTGCTGATCGCGGCGCTGCAAATGCCCGCGCTGATTATCATGACCTGCGATCAGGCCGCACTGGCGATGGGCGATTCGCGCCGGTTTTTTGTGCTGACGCTGGTCCGGGCGGTGCTGGTTGTGGCCGGAATGCTGATCGGGCTGGAATATGCAGGCCTGATTGGCGCATTGATCGGGCAGGGGCTGGCCAATCTGGCGGCCTATCCGGTGCTGGTCTGGCTGCTGGCCCGGCATGGTGCATGGGATCCGGGGCACGATGCCGGATTTCTGGCCCTTGGCGCGATGTTCGGCGGGCTGGCCCTGTGGGTGAATTGGGAGGCTGTGGCGGCCTTGGCGGCGCTGCAGACGGGATAGTGATATGGCAAGGATTTGGGCGCAGTTTCACGCGGATGTCCAAAAAAGACCGCATTGGGTGGTCAGGTAAAAACGGGTTAAGTGGGTACTATCGGATGGATGGAACAAGGCAGGATATGTCGGTCAGTGACACCGATATAGCGATTGTCGGGATGGCTGCGCATTTGCCGGGCGCGCCGTCAATTGACAGCTATTGGACCAATCTGCGCGATGGTGTCGCGTCAATCCGCCGCCTGACTGAGGCGGAATTGCTGGCAGCAGGCGAGGCCCCGCATCTGATTAAACGGCCCGATTATGTGCCTGCCGCCGCTGTGCTGGATGGGTTTGAAACCTTTGACGCCGATTTCTTTGGGTTTTCCCCCAAAGAGGCCGCGATCATGGACCCGCAGCACCGCCAGTTTCTGGAAGTGGCTTGGGAGGCATTGGAAAACGCGGGCCACCCGCCCGAGAATTTCGACGGCCCGGTCGGCGTGTTTGCGGGTTGCGGCATGGGCAGCTATTTTTACTTCAATCTGTGTTCAAACCCTGATCTGGTTGAATCCACAGGCATGTTCCTGCTGCGCCATACCGGCAATGACAAGGATTTTTTGTCGACCCGATTGTCCCATATCCTTGATCTGCGCGGCCCGTCGATCACTGTCCAAACTGCCTGCTCCACGTCGCTTGTGGCCACCCATATGGCCTGCCAATCCTTGCTGAACGGCGAATGTGACATGGCCTTGGCCGGTGGCGTGACCATCGAGCTGCCGCATGCGCGGGGGTATGTATTCAAAGAGGGCGAGATCCTGTCGCCTGACGGCCAGTGTCATGCCTTTGACCACCGGGCGCAGGGTACTGTGTTCGGGTCTGGCGCTGGTGTCGTCGTGTTGCGCCGGATGGCTGATGCGATTGCGGATGGCGACCATATCTGGGCGGTGATCAAGGGGTCGGCTGTTAATAATGACGGGTCTGCCAAGGCGGGGTATCTGGCCCCTTCGGTTGACGGTCAGGCCGCTGCCATTGCCGAGGCGCAGGCCGTGGCGGGCGTGACCGCCGACACCATCGACTATGTCGAATGCCATGGCACAGGGACCTATCTGGGTGACCCGATCGAAGTGGCCGCCCTGACCGACGCGTTCCGCCGCAGCACCGATGCCGTGGATTTCTGCCGGATCGGGTCGGTCAAGACCAATATCGGGCATACGGATACCGCCGCAGGTGTGGCGTCGCTGATCAAGACCTCCCTCGCGTTGCATCACGAACAAATGCCGCCGTCCCTTGGGTTCGAAAAACCCAATCCAGTGATTGGGTTTGAAGGCTCGCCGTTTCGGGTAAATGATGTTTTGACAGCATGGCCGCAGACGACGCATCCACCCCGCGCCGGGGTCAATTCGCTGGGTGTGGGCGGGACCAATGCGCATGTGGTGCTGGAAAAAGCCCCCGTGCGGGCGGCGTCCGAGGCCTCGGATTGGCCGTTTCAGATTTTGACGATTTCGGGACGGTCCAAGGCCGCGCTTGATGCCAATTCCGCCGCCCTTGCGGCGCATATGCTGGCCAATCCCCATCAGCCATTGGCGGACGTCGCGTATACACTGCACAATGGGCGCCGCGCCTTTGACAAACGCCGGGTAATTGTCGCCGAAAGCCACGCGCAGGCCGCCAAACTGCTCACTGAAAACGACCCGCGCCGGGTGTTTTCGCATGCCGTGGTCAGTGACGCCCCCGAAGTGGTGTTCATGTTCCCCGGTGGTGGCGCGCAATACGCGGGCATGGCGCGGGACCTGTATGACACCGAACCGGTGTTTGCCGATTGGATGGATCAGGGGCTGGCGATCCTGCAACCGAAACTGGATTACGGTGTTCGGGCTGTCTGGTTGCCCGAGCCGGGGGCCGAAGATGCGGCATCCGAGCGGCTGAAAACCCCGTCCGTGCAACTGCCGCTGATCATGATCGTCGAATATGCACTGGCGCAGTTGTGGATGTCATGGGGGGTGCAGCCTGCCGCGCTGATCGGCCATTCGATGGGCGAAAATACGGCCGCTTGTCTGGCGGGGGTGATGTCGTTCAGTGATTGCATTGGTCTGGTGCATCTGCGCGGGCAGTTGTTTGATACTGTGCCAGCGGGCGGGATGTTGTCGGTGGCCCTGCCTGCTGAGGCTTTGAAAAACCACCTGAGGGATGACCTTGACCTAGCCGCAGTAAACGCGCCGAACCTGTCGGTGGCGACCGGGCCGCAGGCGGCGCTGGACGATCTTGAGGCGCGGCTGAAGGCGCTGGATATTGATTGCCAGCGCATCCCGATCAACATCGCGGCGCATTCCCGGATGCTGGAGCCGATCCTCGGGCGGTTCGGGGATTATCTGCGGTCCATCACCCTGAAGCCGCCGCTGATCCCGATCATTTCGAACCGCACCGGGGTTGCGCTGACCGCCACGCAGGCCACTGATCCCGATTATTGGGTTGGCCATTTGCGCAATACGGTGCATTTCGCCGATGGGTTGACCGAACTGGCCAAGGTTCCGACCCGGATTTACATTGAGGTTGGGCCGGGCAAGGCGCTGTCGTCGCTGGCTGGTCAGCATGATAAACTGACCGCCAATCAGGTCATCAGTACCCTGCGCCACGTCAATGACCAAACCCCGGATGATCAGTATTTTGCCGCGATGCTGGGCCGGGTCTGGGCCACGGGCGGTAGTTTTGACTGGGCGCAAATCTGGGGTAATGCCCGGCGCAACCGGGTTGTTTTGCCGACCTATGCGTTTCAGCGCGCGCCGTATTTCATTCAACCGGGCAGCGTTCTGGCCCCGGCAAATGACTGGCTGATGCGGTCCGACGACCCGGCGCACTGGGGCTATAAACCGGTCTGGACGCCGCAATATGCCGCCTGCGATGTAGATGTGGCAGGCGATTTAAGTGACGCGGTGCCGGAAAGCTGGCTGATATTTGAGGATGAGGCGGGGCTTTTGGCCCCGTTGGTCGCCCGCCTGCGCAAGGCCGGGCATCAGGTCAGCACCGTGCGCCCCGGCGATACATTTGCCCGGACCAAGGCCGGGTATATTATCGCGCCGGAACGGGGCCGCGAAAACTATGACCTGCTGATCCGTGATCTGGCGGCCACCGGGCATCTGCCCAGCCGGATCGTGCATGGCTGGCTGGTCACATCGGGCGAAACCCATCGCCCCGGCAGCAGTTTTTTTCACCGGACGCAGGAACAAGGGTTCTGGAGCCTGCTGTTTCTGGCACAGGCCATGGCCGAAGAAGGGATAGCGACCCCGCTACACCTGACCATCCTGACTTCTGATGCAATGCAGGTCCGCGCCGAACCGCTGCGCTATCCTGACAAGGCTACAGTGATTGGTCCGGCCCGTGTTATCCCGCATGAATTTCCGGGGATTACGGTTTCGGTGCTGGACCTTTCATCCCGGACCAAAGGCGATGGGTTGCTGGAAGAACTGCTCGCCGCCCCCGCCAATGGCACAGCGGCCTTGCGTGATGGCAAAAGGTTCGCGCTGGGCGTGCGGCAGGCCGTCTTGGCCGACCCTGCCGACCCGCAGTTCAAAACCGGCGGCACCTATCTGATTACCGGTGGCTTTGGCGGCATTGGCCTGACCATCGCCGAAACCCTGCTGACGCAGTATAATGCCAATATCATCCTGATCGCCCGGCAAGCCCTGCCGCCGCGCGATACGTGGGCTGCGCAGATCAAACGGCTTGCCCCTACCGACCCCACAATCCGGCGGATCACCGCGCTGCAACGGCTGGAGGGGGTGGGTGGTGCTTTGCTGACTCTGCCCGCCGATGTCAGCAATGTCGAAGATATGCGCACGGCGATTGCCACGGCGCAGGCCAAGTTCGGGCCGATCAACGGTGTGATCCATGCCGCAGGCGTGGTGGATGATGCGCCGATGCTGACCAAGCAGCCGATGGCGATTGAGGATGTGTTCACGCCTAAAATCCATGGAACGCAGGTGCTTGACGCCTTGTTCCCGGATGGCAGCCTTGATTTCATGGCGCTGTTTTCATCCACCAGCACGATCACGGCCCCGGCGGGGCAGGTCGATTATGTGGCGGCGAATGAATATCTGAACGCTTTTGCCAAATCCCGGTCAGGCGGCAAAACCCGTGTCGTGGCGATCAACTGGGGCCTGTGGTCTGAGGTTGGCATGGCCGCCAGTGCGATGCAGGCCCGCACCGGGGTTGAACAGCCGGTGGCCCCTGCGGGGCAGCCGATGCTGGATAGCGCGACCTTTGACAGTGACGGCAACCGCCTGTTTACTGCGACCTATACCGCCCCGTCCCGCTGGTTTCTGAACGAACACCGCACCCGTGCTGGCGATGCGCTGATGCCCGGCACCGGGTATCTGGAGCTGGTGGCCGAGGCGCTGGCGGCACAGCATGAGGTTGGCCCGTTTGAAATACATGACCTGACATTCCTGCGCCCGTTGCGGGTGGACGACCAGCCCAGCCAGATGACCCTGCGCCTGCCACGTAGCGATGCGGGTTATTCCATGGTCATCGAATCCGCGCCGCAGGGAGCGGGGTTCGAAGTGAACGCAGAGGCCGCGATCAGCCTGCTGCCGCTGCCCCCACCCAAACCGCTGGACCTGCCCGCGATCATGGCCTGGCTGCCCGGCTTTGCCCCGATGACTGCCTCGCCGCAAGAGGCGCATCTGAACTTTGGCCCGCGCTGGCGGACCCTGACCGAAGCGGCAGTTGGTGCGACCGAAGGGCTGGCCCGATTGCGCCTGCCGCCGCAGGGGGCCGAAGGTATGGCGCTGCATCCGGGGCTGATGGACCTTGCCACCGGCTGGGCGATGGGCCTGATTGCGGGCTATACCGCCGCGCATCTGTGGGTGCCGGTATCCTATGCGTCGGTCAAGGTTTATGGGCCGCTGCCAGCCGAGATTCTGTCCTGGGTCCGCAATGCGGGCGCAAACCGGGCCGACGGCCAGACCGCCAGTTTCAACATTACCCTATGCGCGCCGGATGGCCGGGTTTGCGTCGAGATCAGCGGCTTTACCCTGCGCAAGATCGAAGGCGCGATCCGGTTTGCCACAGCCCCCGCGATCAAGGCGATCAACCCCGCGACCCGCCCGCTGTCGGCGGCAGAGGAACGCTTGCGCCATAATCTGACCCAAGGCATCAAACCCGAAGAAGGCGCGCAGGCGTTTATCCGGGCGCTGGGTGCGGGGCAGTCGCAGATTATCGTGTCATCGCTGGACCTTGCTGCCTTGGTCGCACAGGCTGGCGCGACGCAGGTTACCAAAACCGACCAAAGTTTTGAGCGGCCCCAACTGGACAGCGATTATGTTGCCCCGGCCAATGACATTGAACGCAAACTGGCGGGGTTCTGGTCTGACCTGCTGGGCGTGGCACAGGTCGGGGCGGATGACAGCTTCTTTGACCTTGGCGGGCATTCCCTGATCGCGGTGCGTCTGTTTGCCATGGTCAAAAAGGCCTATGCCATTGATTTCCCGATCTCGATCCTGTTCGAGGCGCCGACGATCCGGTCCTGTGCTGCATTGATCGCCGCCCAGGGTGTGCCGACCGAAGCGGGGTCTGAACCCGTCGCCATGGCCAAACCTGCCGCCCGCCGGTTCACCCATCTGGTACCGATGCATCAGGGCGAAGGCGGGCGGAAAACCCCGTTCTTCCTGGTCGCAGGCATGTTCGGCAATGTGCTGAACTTGCGTCATCTGGCGCATTTGCTGGGCACCGACCGGCCATTTTATGGGCTACAGGCGCGTGGTTTATATGGCGATGAGGCCCCGCATACCGACCTTGTGCAGGCCGCTGCTGATTACATTGCCGAGATCAAAGCAGTGCAGCCGCATGGCCCCTATATGCTGGGTGGCTTCTCCGGTGGCGGGATTACCGCGCTTGAAATTGCGCAGCAATTGACCGCTGCGGGGGATGAAATTGCAGCGCTTGTCATGCTGGATACACCGCTGCCGGTGCGCCGCCCCTTGACCCGCGCTGACCGTATGGCGATCCAGCGACACGAGATTCGCGCCGGTGGCCCGCTGTATCCGGTCCGCTGGCTGACCCGCCGGATCAAATGGGAGTTTGAAAAGCGCCGCCCCAAGGCAGATGCCGAAACCGATATTCCGCAGTTTCATAATGCGGCGATCGAGGCGGCGTTTATGGCGTCGGTCACCCAATATGCGCTGAAACCATGGGCCGGCCCGCTGGCCCTGTTTCGCCCGGCGCTGGTCGGTAAATGGCAGGTTGCCCCGGGCCGTTGGGTCAGCAGCGAACGCGCCTATGTGACTCATGACAACGACTGGACGCCCTTTGCGCCACGGATTCAGGTGGTCGAGGTGCCGGGCAATCACGACAGCATGGTGCTGGAACCAAACGTCAGGGTGCTGGCGGCGGGCATGAAACGGGTGATCGACGCCGCCGAACAGGTACGGGTGCCGCCCATGGCAAAGGCCGCCGAATAATGCCCACCGTCCTGACCGTGATCCTGAACTACAAAACCGCAGCTATAACCAAACGGTCGGTGCGTGCGGCGCGGCGCGAAATGGCTGGAATCGCGGGCGAGATTGTCGTGGTGGATAATGACAGTCAGGACGGGTCGTTCGAGGCCCTGACAGCGCAGGTTCCGCCCGGCGTGCGGGTGATCCAGTCGGGCCGCAATGGTGGGTTTGGCGCGGGCAATAATGTCGGGATCCGGGCCGGGTTATCGGATGGATCGTTGCCGGACTATATCTATGTGCTGAATTCTGACGCTTTCCCTGATCCGGGGGCGATCCGGCATCTGCTTGATACGCTTGAGAAAACCCCCGATGCCGGGTTTGCCGGCAGCTATATTCACGGCGATGACGGCAGCGCGCATTTGACGACATTCCGCTTTCCATCCATCGCGTCCGAGTTTGAAGGGGCAGTGCGGTTTGGCCCGGTCAGCCGGTTACTGGCGCATCGCGCGGTGCCTGTGCCGATTCCGGACCGGACCACGCCGGTTGATTGGCTGGCCGGGGCCAGTATGCTGATGCGGCGGTCTGTGCTGGACCAGATCGGCCTGTTTGACGAGATGTTCTTTCTGTATTTTGAAGAAACCGACCTGTGCCTGCGGGCCCAAAAAGCCGGGCATAGGGTGCTGTTTGTGCGGGAAAGCGAAGTCACCCATATCGGCTCGGTCTCCACCGGCATGAAGAAATGGTCCCGCGTCCCCGGTTATTGGTTTGATTCGCGGTCGTATTATTTCCGCAAGAACCACGGTGCGGTTTATGCGACTGTTGCGACTGTGGCGCATGTGGCTGGTGGCCTGTTGCACCGGCTGCGCTGTATGCTGACTGGCAAGAAACCCGCCGATCCGCCGTATTTTCTGCGCACCTTGTTGGCGCATGATTTTGGGATGAAACCCAAAGCCCGCCCTGAAAACCTGATCAAGGTGACATGATGACCCGCTTTACCAGCCTGTTGATTGGCCATGAATCCCTGACCCTGCAGTGCGGCCAGATGCTGCTGGATGCGGGGCATAGTATTAGCGCGGTTGTGACCCGGAATCCGGAGGTGAGCGCTTGGGCGCGGGCCAGTAACCTGCCCGTATTGGCCCCCGGCGATGACCTGACCGCCATTCCATTCGACTGGCTGCTGAGTATCGCCAATCTGGAGATTATCCCGCAATCTCTGTTAGACCGTGCCGCCAAGGGCGCGTTGAATTTTCACGACGGTCCGTTGCCCCGTTATGCCGGTCTGAATGCCCCGGTCTGGGCGATACTGAACCGCGAGGCCCTGCATGGGGTCACCTGGCATCTGATTGAGGGTGGGATCGACGAAGGCGATATAGTTGCGCAAGAGATGTTCGATATTGCCCCCGGCGAGACCGCCTTGTCGCTGAATACCAAATGTTATGCTGCGGCGATGGACAGTTTTCCGGGCGTGATTACGGCACTGGCCGCAGGCCAGCCGCCCCGCGTGACCCAAGACCTGACCCGGCGCAGTTATTTCGCCCGCGACCAGCGTCCGGATGCCTGCATTGATCTTTCGCAGAACGCCGGGGCAATATTGGCGCTGATCCGGGCGCTGGACCATGGCGATTACTGGAACCCGCTGACTTGCCCCAAAATCCAGATCGGCGGCCAGATTGTGCTGGTGCGGGCCGCCGCATTGGCCGACGGGCCACATGCCGCCCCCGGCACGGTGCTGGCTGTGCAGCCGGATGGGATCACTGTGGCAACCGGGTCGGAACCCATCACGTTGCAGCAGTTACGCGAGCCGCTTGGGTCGGTTTTTGACACTGGTTTGGTCAAGTCCGGCGAGATGATCGGGCTGCTGACCCAAACTGCCGGGCTGACGACAAAGTCCGAAAAATACTGGCGCGCCCGGTTGCAAGATATGATCCCCGCGACGCTTGGCCTGTCTGGGCGGGGTGCGACCGAGCGCAAGGTGAATATGCCTGATGGTGTGGCCGGTGCGGTGGCGTTTTCCACCTTTGCAGTCCTGATCAGCGCAATGGGCGACGGTGGGGCGATTGATCTGGCCTGGGCCACGGGCAGCACCGATCCGCTGCACAGCGATTGGGTGCCGGTGCGGATAGACGGGCAAAGCCCGGCTCTGCGCCTTGACGATGCCCGGCACTATGGCCCCTTTGCCATTGACCTGCCTGCGCGGTTGCCGGGGCATCGTGCGTTGGCTGTCCCGCAGGTTGGCCTGTCCGACACCAATGCCCGCATTCCCGGCACGGTCCTGACTTTGGCCGTCACTGCCACAGGGGCCAGCCTGATCGCGGACCCGGCCCGTCTGTCTGCCGCCGCCCTCAACCTGATCGGCACCCGTCTGGACGATGCGCTGGCCCACCCGGGCAGCCCGGCAATCATGCCCCCGGCTGAACGTGCGCTTGTCACCACCGGCTGGAACGCGACGGCCACCGATTATGACCAGACCCATTGCATCCACGAGCAGTTTCAGGCGCAGGTGGACCGCACCCCCAGCGCCATGGCCCTGCATTTCGAAGGGCAATCGCTGACCTATGCCGCCCTGAATGCACGGGCCAACAAGGTGGCCCATGTGTTAGCCGCCATGGGTATCGGCCCCGGATCGCTGGTGGGCCTGTACATCCGCCGGTCGGCGGAGATGCTGGTGGGCGCACTGGCCATACAAAAGGCGGGGGCCGCCTATGTGCCGTTGGACCCTGCCTATCCTGCCGACCGGATCGCGCTGTATATCCAGGATTCCGGCTGTCAGGTGATCCTGACCCTGGCTGACATGGTGGCGGCCCTGCCGCAACATGCCGCGCAAACCCTGTGTGTTGATACTGATCCGCGCATCGCACTGGCCCCTGACACCAACCCCACCAGCGGCGTCACACCTGCCGATCTGGCCTATCTGATTTATACTTCAGGCTCGACCGGTCGCCCCAAAGGCGTGATGATCGAACATCGCAATGTGTCGAATTTCTTTACCGGGATGGACGCCCGGATTTCGCACAACCCGCCCGGCGTCTGGCTGGCGGTGACCAGCCTGTCGTTTGATATTTCGGTGCTGGAACTGTTCTGGACCCTTGCCCGCGGTTTTGCCGTGGTGATGTCCGGCGATGAAACCCGCGCCCTTGTGTCGTCTGGCGTGAACAGCGCCAAAGGAATGGAGTTCAGCCTGTTTTACTGGGGCAACGACGATGGTGTGGGCCGGGATAAATACAAGCTGTTGCTGGAGGGTGCCAAGTTCGCCGACCAGAATGGTTTTGTCGCGGTCTGGACCCCCGAGCGGCATTTTCACGCCTTTGGCGGCCCCTATCCAAATCCGTCCGTGACCGGCGCTGCCGTGGCTGCCGTGACCCAAAATCTGGCCGTGCGCGCAGGCAGTTGCGTGGCCCCGCTGCACCATACCGCCCGCATTGCCGAGGAATGGGCGGTGATCGACAATCTGACCAATGGCAAGGTTGGTCTTGCCATCGCATCCGGCTGGCAACCCGATGATTTCGTGCTGCGCCCGGAACATACCCCCCCCGCCAACAAACCGGCGATGTTTCAGGCAATCAGGGATTTGCGCGCCTTGTGGGCTGGTCAGCCGGTTGAATTTCCAACCGCCAAGGGAACGATGTTCCCGGTGGTGACTCAACCCCGCCCAGTTTCTAAAACGCTGCCAATCTGGGTGACCACGGCAGGTAATCCGGACACTTGGCGCGAGGCCGGCTCAATTGGCGCCAATGTGCTGACCCATCTGCTGGGGCAGACCGTGGCCGAAGTGGCGGGCAAGATCGGGATTTATCATCAGGCCCTGCGCGATGCTGGCCATGATCCGGCGGACCACAAAGTGACGCTGATGCTGCACACGTTCTTGGCCGATACCCGTGATCGGGCGCGCGAAATTGCCCGCGAACCGATGAAAGATTACCTGCGCTCTGCCGCAGCACTGATCAAGACCTATGCCTGGGCGTTTCCGGCGTTCAAGAAGCCCGTGGGTGCGGCGACCGCGATGGATATTGATCTGGGGTCACTGACCCCGGACGAGCTGGAAGGTATCCTCGATTTTGCATTCCTGCGGTATTTTGACGATTCTGGGCTGTTTGGCACGGTTCAGGATGCTGTGGCACGGGTGGAAGAGCTGAAAGCCATCGGTGTTGATGAAGTCGCCTGCCTGATCGACTATGGAATCCCGGTAGCCACCGTTCTGGATGGGCTGAAGCCGCTGGCACAGGTGCTGCGACAAACCAATCAGACTGCGGCGGATGATGATTATTCCATCGCGGCCCAGATTATCCGGCACAAGGTCACGCACCTGCAATGCACCCCGTCCATGGCGCGGATGCTGGTCACCAATGAGCAGTCCCGCGTCGCCCTTGGCCGGGTGCAGCACCTGATGATCGGGGGCGAAGCGTTGGCTGGGGCATTGGTTGCTGATGTGCAGGCAGCGACCGGCGCAAAGATTGAAAACATGTATGGCCCGACCGAAACCACGATCTGGTCAACGACCCAAACCGCGACCGGCACTGACGGTGTGACGGGCATTGGCACGCCCATCGCCAATACGCAGATCTATGTGCTGGATGATGCGATGCAGCCTGTGCCCATTGGCAAAGCGGGCGAGTTGTATATTGGCGGCGACGGCGTGGCGCGGGGCTATTGGCTGCGCGATGATCTGACCGCCGAACGATTCCTGCCGAACCCGTTTGCGCCCGGACGGATTTACCGCACCGGTGATCTGGTGCGCTGGCGACCCGAGGGGGGATTGGATTTTATTGGCCGGGCCGATCATCAGGTCAAATTGCGCGGCTACCGGATTGAACTGGGCGAGATTGAGGCCGTGATTGATGCCATTCCGGGTATCCGCCAATCGGTCGTATTGGCCCGCGAGGATGTGCCGGGGCTGGTGATGCTGGTGGCATATCTGACCGCTGATCGCGCAATGACCGAGGATGACCTGCGCCAAAGGCTGAACGTGACGTTGCCCGCGCATATGGTTCCGGCCCGGTTTGTCACTATCGACAACTTTCCGCTGACCCCCAATAAAAAGATCGACCGCAACGCCTTGCCCGCGCCGCAATCGCGGCAAACCGCACCGGCGGACCGCCCGGTTATTGCGGCGGACACAACCCAATCCCGGATTGCGGCAATCTGGTCGCGGATATTGGGCGTCGCGCAGATCAACCCGCGCGACAGTTTCTTTGAATTGGGCGGGCATTCCTTGCTGGCCGTGCAGGCGCACCGCGAAATCCGCGACAGCCTGGGTGCAGCCCAGCTGAGCATCACCGACATTTTCCGGTTTCCGACGCTGGCTGCATTGGCCGCCAAACTGGACGAAGGCCGCGCGCCGCCGCCCAGCGCACCAGACCCGCAGGATGACCGTGCCGCCGCCCGGACGGATGCCATGTCGCGCCGGCGGGATATGCGGGCGCGGCGACAGGGCGGCAGTTGACGGCGGCACTGTCAGAGCTTCTGCAACAGCTTGCGGGACCTGACGTCGGCGTGGCGATTGAACATGCGCATGCGCCGTCCTTGCCACTATGGCCTGCCGAACGGCCTGCCATGGCGCGGGCCGTGCCAAACCGGCTGGCTGAATTTACCGCGGGCCGCGCTGCTGCCCGATGTGCGATGGCAGCGCTGGGTCTGCCCCATACGGCTATTCCGGCGGGGCAGGACCGGGCACCGGTCTGGCCGGATGGTGTGGTGGGCAGCATTGCGCATGCGGATGGCATCTGTGCTGCAATTGTGGCGCGGCTGGGGTCGGTTTGGGCGATCGGGGTTGATCTGGAACCGGATGTCGCGCTGGACCCCGATCTGTGGCCACAGGTTTGCACCATGCCGGAACAGGCGTTTTTGGCCAGTCAGCCGCAGGGATTTCGCGGCCATTTCGCCAAGCTGATTTTTTCAGCCAAGGAAAGCGCTTACAAGTGCATTTATCCGCATATTCAAACGGTTCTGGGTTTTGATGCGATGCAGATCAGCATTGATTTGAGTAGACATCAGTTTACCGCGACGCTGTGCCAGCCGGTTGGGCGCTGGGCCACAGGCGATCAACTGACCGGTGGTTATGGCCGGGCCAATGGCCTGATTGTCACAGCGATGGTTCTGCGTTAGCCCATTGAATTGTGGCGAAAATGTGGCGCAATTGTGCGATCTGGAAATAGTAAGTTTCACCAAACCGCCCCTTGGATGGGGCTTAAATGGTGGCTAAATTATGGCAGATCCACTAGAATGTGACCATGATGTGGCGGATTTTGGGCGCAATATGGCTACACAGCCTTGGTCTGTGCGGCAGATCGGCCCGGAATGTTTAGCAGGCGGCAGCGTTTTTTCGCCGTAAGGGAGTGGTTTTATGGGTCAGATAGCGTCGGTTTCAGATGTCATTGGGCTGCTGCGCCGCCGTGCCTGGCTGATTGTGCTGGTGTTGATGATTGGCATACCGGCGGCCTATCTGCTCGCCCTGCGTCGTCCGCAGCTGTTTGAAGCCACTGCTGTGATCCAGATCGAGGCACCGCAGATTGCGACGGCGACCAGCGCTGCAGCGGCGGCCCCGTCCGAGGCGGATAGCCAACTGGACCTGATCCAGCAAAAACTGATGTCGCGCGACAGTTTGATTGCGGTCATCGAAAAGTTCGCGCTGTACCCGGCCGAAATGTCCCTGACCGAGAAAGTCGCGCAGATGCGGCAGGCCGTCACCATTACCAAACTGGTGGATCCGGCGCAGGCTTGGCAACCCAGTGCGCAGGCATCCGGCCTGGCCATTACGGTGCGACTGGCTGATGCGCAGCAGGCTGCCGATGTGGCGAATGATTTTCTGGCGATGATCCTGGCCGAGGCGCAGGCCCGGTCGGAAGGCCGCGCCACCCGCACATTAGAGTTTTTTGCCGCGGAAGAGGCCCGGGTGAGTGCAGAAATCGCCGCAGTCGAGGCTGATTTTGCGCATTTCCAAGAGGCGAATGGCGCATCTCTGCCGGATGGCCTGATCGGCCAGCGGGACCAGCAGTCGCGCCTGGTGGAATCGCGCATTGCACTGGATCAGCAAATCATCATTCTGCAAACCAACAGCGACCGACAGCGCGCTGACGAAGTTGCCCGCCAGAACAACCTGCTGGAACAACAACGCGATCTGATCAATCAGAATATCGCGGTCATTCAGGCCGCCCTTGATGCCGCCCCCGAAGTGCAGCGCCAGTATTCCGCCTTTGATCGCCAGTCGGACCAATTGAAAGAAGAATACCGCGTTATCACATCCCGCCGAACCGAGGCTGCGATGAACCAGCTGTTGGAAACCCAAGATCAGGCCGCCCGGTATGAAGTGCTGGAAACCGCGATTGTACCGGAATTTTCAGTGTCGGCCAGCCGCAGGAAGGTGGCGATGGCCGGCGCGGTTCTGACGGGATTTGTGGCTTTGGGTCTGGCCTTTGTTGCAGAAATGCTGAACCCCGTGATCCGGACAGCTGCCCAGTTGGAACGGCAGCTGGGGGTGCAGGCGGTGATTGTCGTGCCGCATCTGACCACGCGGCGACAGGCCCGGTACCGGAAAATGGGCAAATTCGGGTTACTTTTGGCCCTGATTGGTGGGTTATTTTTAGGCTTACGCGGCAGGATCGGGGCGATTTTTAATGCGTTGCCATTCCAACAGCGCACCGCCGTCCCGGTGATGACCGGGCGACGCTGATCTTAAAGTATCCGACTTGTGCAAACCGCCGGGCCTGCATTGGGTTTATTTTGACCAACGGATATGCCTGCGTAAACTGCCGCTCAAAAGCGGCATGCCAGGAACCAGTCGCCTTATAAACAATCCTGTCGATGACGCCCGCGGCAAGCAGCCATTCCGCCAGATCGACGAACTCGGCGTGGTGATTGCCAAACCGTACCGCCCGCCTATACGCATCCGGATGACCTTTCGAGATATCAATTCCGATGGCATACTATGTCATCTGTCCGCTCGCCCAGTGTTGCACCAATGGCGAAAATCGGCCTGCCCTATGCTGGTCATCCGTGCCTGTCGCACATGTATCCGGTCGGGCCCTTGGGTAGACGACGGCCTGATCGCACTATAATACGCCCCAGCAGGACCAAGCCGATGACGATCCGACCACCGCCACCGTCCGGCATACATAAAAGTGCCAGCCGGTGCCTTCGTCATCCCATGGAAACTGGAATCGGCATAAGACAAGCGGATTGTTTCCGGCTGGATGGCCTGCGGGCTATTTTGCCCCGGAGAGGGCCGGGATTGCGCGAGGCACCGTTAAGCGGTTAAACTTGGGTAGTTCGCTTACATTCAGCACAGGTCATTCATATCTTGCGTGGCGGTATCACAGGAGGTTGGGCATTGGATTTCGAACGTTTCGTGACGCAGTTTTTGGGCCAGAATATTTTCATGATCTTGCTGGCCTTGTTCATTATCATCTGCATCTTTCTGGGGGTGCGGATCGTACCGCAATCCGAAAAGTTTGTGGTGGAACGGTTTGGCAGGCTGCGGGCGGTGCTGGGGCCGGGGATCAACTTTATCGTGCCGTTTCTGGATCGGGTGGCGCATAAAATATCGGTGTTGGAACGCCAGTTGCCTACTGCCCATCAGGATGCGATCACCACCGACAACGTGCTGGTCAAGGTCGAAACCAGCGTGTTTTACCGCATCACCGAACCGGAAAAGACCGTCTACCGGATCCGTGATGTTGATGCCGCGATTGCCACGACAGTCGCCGGGATCGTCCGATCCGAGATTGGCAAGATGGAGCTGGATCAGGTCCAGTCGAACCGCGCCGAAGTGGCCGCCAATATTCGCGAACAGGTGCGTCTGCTGGTCGATGACTGGGGGATCGAGGTGACGCGCGCCGAAATTCTGGATGTGAATCTGGATGAACAAACCCGCACAGCGATGCTGCAACAGCTGAATGCCGAACGTGCCCGCCGGGCGCAGGTGACCGAGGCCGAGGGCAAGAAGCGCGCGGTGGAACTGAATGCCGACGCCGAATTATATGCCGCCGAACAGCAGGCCAAGGCCCGCCGGGTATTGGCCGATGCCGAAGCTTATGCCACCACCACGATAGCCGGGGCCATCAAGGAGAACGGCATCGAAGCGGCGCAATATCAGGTGGCGCTGAAACAGGTCGAGGCCCTGACTGCCGTGGGTCAGGGTGCGGGCAAACAGATGATCATCGTGCCAGCCCAGGCGCTTGAGGCGTTCGGCGATGCCTTCAAGATGCTGAAAGGCCGGACATGACACAACTTTGGACCGAATGGTGGGTCTGGATGTGTGTGGCGGTGATTTTCGCCATCCTTGAAGTCGTGATCCCGGCCTGGGTGTTTTTGGGGTTCGCGATTGGCGCGGCGGTCATGGGCGGGCTGATTTTGTTGAATATCATCGCACTGGGGCTGCCCGGATCGATACTGGCCTTCGCGGTGCTGTCGCTGCTGGGCTATCTGGCCCTGCGGGCAATCTTTGGCTTGAAACAAGGGCAGGTCAAAATCTGGGACCGCGACATCAACGATAACTGATCGGGGGGGCTGATGACATATACTAACCCGTTCATGGCCGAGTTCGGGCTGCGTATCCCAATTTTGCAGGCCCCGATTAGTAGCGTGGCCTCTTTAGCCATGGTGCAGGCAGTTGGACAGGCGGGCGGGATGGGATCGCTGGCCTTCACCCAAACCCCGCTGGACCAATGTTTGGATAAGATCACCGCATTGAACGCTTTGGGTGTCGCGTATTTTGTCAATTATCTGCTGCGATTTGGCACAGAAACCATCCTTGATGTGGCGGCGGCGCGCCCACCTTGCATCACGTTGTCTTGGGGTCTTGATGCAGCGCTGATCGCCGATATCCGGCGGGCGGGGGTCAGGGTTGGCGTCATGGTCGGTTCTGCCGATGGGGCCAGTGCGGCGATGGCGGCGGGGGCGGATTTCCTGATTGTGCAGGGGATCGAGGCGGGCGGTCACGTGCAGTCATCCCGTCCGCTGACCGATCTGTTGGCCGAGGTCATAGCGCGCGCGGGGCATGTGCCCGTGGTCGCGGCGGGCGGTATTGCGACGGGGCGGGATATAGCGGCGGCCATGGCCATTGGCGCACAGGCCGTCATGCTGGGCACCCGTTATATTGCGACTGACGAAAGCCACGCCCATGCGCAATACAAGCAGGCGTTGGTCGCGGCAGGGGCTGACGATACCGTCTATACCAATTGTTTTGACATTGGTTGGCCCTATGCGATGCATCGCGTCCTGCGCAATGACACGTTTCACAGATGGGAGGCTGCGGGTTGTCCTGCCGCCCCTGACCGACCGGGCGAGGGCGACGTGGTTGCCCAAGTTGGTGGTGCCCCGATCCTGCGGTATTCCGATACGCCGCCCTTGCGCGATGCTGTTGGCACTGTGCTGGCGGCCTGCCTGTATGCCGGGACCGGGGTCGATGGGATTGACCGGGTTGAACCAGCGGGCGCATTGACCGAACGGCTGTGGGCCGAGGCGCGGCAGCTGATGTAAACGGTCCCGCTGCACCTGTTTTGGCCCGTGGGCTTCGGTCCCAACGACCCTTTACTGACAGATCGGGTTCGGCATCACCGATTGCCGAAACTCGAACTGGCCTGAATCAGATTGCCGCAGCGCATGTTTGGTCAGATTTTGCGATACCCAGCCTGCGTCCATATCCAGCGGGCCGGGCACCTGACACGGATAGCGATAGGTGGTTCCGTCGCGTTCAATATCAACCCGCGCCTCAAACGCGCCCATTTGTGCATTGTAACGTACATCGCCCAGTCGGATCTTGCCAAGTCGGATCATGCCCATCGCCGTACCCCTTGTGACTAAACACTCTGCCGTAGGAACGACGATAGGTGGCAAAAAGTTCCCAATCGGTTAAGGTAGTGGTCTGGAATCACGAAAGATTTACAGATCGGCTAGGATAGACAGGGCCGCAGCCCGGGGGTCTATTGCTGCCCAGATCGGCCGCCCCACCACGATATGATCCGCCCCGTTGGCAATGGCTTGTGCCGGGGTGGCTACCCGTTTCTGATCGCCATGTTCTGCCCCCGCGGGGCGCACACCCGGCGTCACGATCAGTTTGCCCCGCGCCTCGGGCAGCGCCCGGATCAGCGCCACCTCATGCGGCGACGCAATCACCCCGTCGGCCCCGGCGTCAAACGCACGCCCCGCTCGTTCCTGCACCAGATCGGTCACCGACCCCGGTTTGATCAGGGCGGCGTCAAGGTCGCCCCGGTCCAGCGAGGTCAGGATGGTGACGGCAAGGATTTTCATCCCCGAAACGCCCGCCCCAATCCGCGCCGCCAGCACCACATGCGGATCACCATGCACCGTCAGGAAATCATGCCCGAATGACGCCAGCCCCCGCACCGCCGCCTCGACCGTGGCGCTGATGTCAAACAGCTTCATATCCAGAAAAATGCGCTTGCCATGCATGTCCTTGAGTTCATTGGCCAGCCCCAGGCCGCCGCCAGTCAGCATGCCCAGACCGATCTTGTAAAACCCGACCGCATCGCCCAAAGTTTCGGCCAATTGCAGCCCCGCGAGTGCGTTGGGCAGGTCGATGGCGACAATCAGACGATGGTCGGGCAGGCGGTCATCTGGCATGGCGTTGCTCCCGTTTCAGGGCGGTGTGCGGGGGACGGCGGGCCAAGTCAAGGGAGGTGTCATGGCGATACTGCTGGAAGTTTGTGTGGATAGCCCCGAGGGTCTGATTGCCGCAGCAAACGGCGGCGCGGACCGGGTGGAACTGTGTTCGGCGCTGGCCGTGGGCGGGTTGACACCGACGACGACGATGATGGCCTCGGCCGGGGTCGAGGAGATCGCTGCCGTCGTCATGATCCGTCCGCGCCCCGGCGACTTTGTCTGGTCCACGGCCGAAGTCGATCACATGCAGGCCGAAATCGACGAAGCGATGGCGTTGGGGATTTCCGGCATCGTCGTCGGCGCAAACCGGCCCGATGGGCGACTGGACAGCAAGGTGCTGAGAACTCTTCTGGCCCGATGCGATCCGGCTGTGCAAAAGGTCCTGCACCGCTGTATCGACCTGACCCCCGATCCCGTCGCGGCGGTTGAAACGGCAATAGCCTTAGGGTTTGACCGGATTTTGACTTCGGGTGGCGCATTGCGCGCCGTCGACGGCATTGGCAGGCTGAAGGCGATGTTCGACTGCGCCGCCGGTCGGATTGAGATTATGCCGGGCGCAGGGATCACGGCGGAAAATGTCGGCAGTCTGCTCGCGCTGTTGCCATTGACGTCGGTGCATGCGTCCTGTTCTTCCCCGGTCAGCCCAGACCCACGCGCCGTGGCAATGGGGTTTTGTCCGCCCGAACCACGCGAAACCGACAAATCCCGCGTGATTGACATGCGGTTGGCGCTGGACAGGTCATAAGGTTTTTGGCCGGTACACTTGTGATGCATCAAATTGCAACCCAAATAGGCTTTAAGGCCCGTACAGGGGCGCGCTGCACAAGCGGGCGTTCCGGCAACCGGGTGCTTTTGAACAGGAGTAATGCCCGATGAACATGGAAAAGTTCACGGAACGGTCGCGCGGCTTCATTCAGGCCGCCCAGACCATCGCCACACGCGAAAATCATCAGCGTCTGGCACCCGAACATCTGCTCAAGGCGTTGCTGGATGACCCCGAGGGGTTGGCGGCCAATCTGATCACGGCTGCCGGTGGCAATGCCGCGCGGGTCCGCGAAGGCGTGGATATGGCGATGAGCAAGCAGCCCAAGGTAACGGGCGATAGCGCACAGGTGTTTCTGGATCAATTGACGGCCAAGGTGCTGGACGAGGCGGAAAAGCTTGCAACCAAGGCAGGCGATAGTTTCGTTCCGGTCGAGCGGGTGTTGATGGCCCTGTGCATGGTCAAGTCCAAAGCTAAGGAGGCTTTGGATGCGGGCGCTGTCACCGCCCAGGCCCTGAACGCAGCGATCAACGAGGTTCGTAAGGGCCGCACCGCTGATAGCGCCACGGCCGAAGATAGTTTTGAGGCCCTTAAGAAATACGCCCGCGACCTTACAGAAGCCGCCCTCCAAGGCAAGATCGACCCGATCATTGGTCGGGACGAGGAAATTCGTCGCTCAATGCAGGTGCTCTCGCGCCGGACCAAGAACAACCCGGTGCTGATTGGCGAACCCGGCGTCGGCAAGACGGCGATTGCCGAAGGGCTGGCATTGCGCATTGTCAACGGCGATGTGCCGGAATCCTTGCGCAACAAGCGGTTGATGGCCTTGGACATGGGTGCGTTGATTGCTGGGTCGAAGTATCGCGGCGAGTTTGAGGAGCGGTTGAAGTCGGTTTTGAAAGAGATTGAGAGTGCTGCTGGCGAGGTTATCCTGTTCATTGACGAGATGCACACGCTGGTCGGCGCGGGCAAGGCAGATGGCGCGATGGATGCGGCCAACCTGATTAAACCGGCGCTGGCCCGGGGCGAGTTGCATTGCGTGGGTGCCACGACTCTGGATGAATATCGCAAGTATGTGGAAAAGGACGCCGCTTTGGCCCGCAGGTTCCAGCCGATTATGGTGGAGGAACCCACGGTCGTCGACACGATCAGTATCCTGCGCGGGATCAAGGAGAAGTACGAACTGCACCATGGCGTGCGGATTTCGGACTCGGCCTTGGTCGCTGCTGCCACCCTGTCGCATCGCTATATTACCGATCGGTTTTTGCCCGACAAGGCGATTGACCTGATGGACGAGGCCGCATCGCGGTTGCGGATGGAAGTGGACAGCAAGCCCGAGGAACTGGACGCGCTGGACCGTGAAATCATGCAAAAGCAGATCGAGGCGGAGGCGTTGAAGAAAGAAGATGACGCCGCCAGCCGCGATCGGCTGGATAAGATCGAGTTGGACCTGTCCGGGCTGATGGAAAAATCGGCCGGATTGACCGCCCAATGGCAGGCGGGCCGCGATAAATTGGAGGCCGCGCGTGGGATCAAGGAAAAGCTGGAGCAGGCGCGCGGTGATCTGGAGATCGCCAAACGGGCCGGTAACTTGGCCAAGGCGGGCGAGTTGTCCTATGGCGTAATCCCGGCGCTGGAAAAGCAACTGGTGCTGGCGGAAGCGCAGGAGGACGGCTTGCAGGTTGAGGAAACCGTCCGCCCTGAACAGATCGCCGAAGTCGTCGAACGCTGGACCGGCATCCCCACCAGCCGGATGCTGGAAGGCGAACGCGACAAGTTGCTTCGCATGGAAGAGGAAATTGGCAAGCGGGTGATCGGGCAGCGCACGGCGGTGCGTGCGGTGTCGAATGCCGTGCGTCGGGCGCGGGCCGGGCTGAATGACGAAGGTCGGCCCTTGGGATCGTTCCTGTTTCTGGGCCCCACGGGTGTGGGCAAGACCGAACTGACCAAGGCGTTGGCGTCGTTTCTGTTTGACGATGATAATGCGATGGTGCGGATCGATATGTCCGAGTTCATGGAGAAACACGCGGTATCCCGGCTGATCGGGGCCCCGCCGGGTTATGTCGGCTATGAAGAAGGCGGTGTTTTGACCGAGGCTGTCCGCCGCCGCCCCTATCAGGTGGTGCTGTTTGACGAGGTCGAAAAGGCGCATCCGGATGTGTTCAATATCCTGTTGCAGGTGTTGGATGATGGCGTGCTGACCGATGGGCATGGCCGCCGCGTGGATTTCAAGCAGACGCTGATCGTGCTGACATCCAATCTGGGGGCGCAGGCGCTGAGCATGTTGCCCGATGGCGCCGATGCGTCAGAGGCCAAGCGCGATGTGATGGATGCGGTGCGGGTGCATTTCCGGCCCGAGTTTCTGAACCGGCTGGACGAGACGATCATCTTTGACCGGCTGGTGCGGGCAGATATGGCAGGGATTGTGACCATTCAGTTGAAAAAGCTGGAGGCGCGGCTGGCCGGGCGCAAGATCGCCCTCGATCTGGATGATACCGCCCGAAAATGGCTGGCTGACGAAGGCTATGATCCGGTGTTTGGTGCGAGGCCGCTGAAGCGGGTGATCCAACGGGCGTTGCAGGACCAACTGGCCGGGATGATCCTGTCGGGCGATGTCAAAGATGGCGATACCGTGCAGGTCAGTGCCGGGGCGGACGGGCTGTTGGTGGGGGACCGCGTGTCGGGATCACACCGGACGAAACCACAGGATGCTGTGCTGCATTAAATCGAGGGGTGGGTTAATACCCACCTTACGCAACTAGCATAGTCAAACGTAAGGTGGATCTTGACCCACCCAGCAACGAAAAGCCCCGCCAGATTGCTCTGCCGGGGCTTTGTCATTCTCCGGGAGGAGTAGTCTTACATCGCGGGCATGATCACCTTGTCGATGACGTGGATCACACCATTGGTTGCTTCGATATCGGCGGTGGTCACGTTGGCATCATTCACCATCACGCCATTGGCGGTCATGATCGTGACCTCGGCACCGTTCACGGTGGCAGCTTTCATGCCATCGGTCAGGTCGGTGGACATCACTTTGCCGGCGACGACATGGTAGGTCAGGATCGCGGCCAGTGCGGCCGGATCGGCGATCAGGGCCTCAACTGTACCGGCGGGCAGGGCGGCAAACGCCTCGTCCGTCGGGGCAAACACGGTGAACGGACCTTCGCCGCTCAGTGTTTCGGTCAGGCCGGCGGCTTCGACGGCGGCGATCAGGGTGGTGAAGTTACCGGCAGCGGCTGCGGTGTCGAGGATCGACATGGCATGGCTTTCGGCAAATGCGGTGCTGCCCATCAACGAGGCGGCCGCTGTCAGTGTCAAAAGGGTTCTGCGAAGCATTGGTAGTCTCCCAAGTTTTAATCATGCCTTGGCTGGCATATGGTCCTGTAACGCAGGTTTTTGGGAAATGGATCATGGGGGATTTCCGCCATTCCGGTTCTGCCTTGGGTTGACCAAAAGCCACGCCGGACTAAGCCAAGCCGGGTAATCATTTCAAGTTACAGTTTCCAAAAATCTTGTGATCCGTTGTGATCAAAACCACTGCGCCTGCGGGCATCGCGTCGGTCAAAAATACCGATCACGGATTGTTACAGCGGCCAAACGCCAACGTGACGCCTGTGACAGTGCAACTATTGTATGCAGATGCGCGTGACTGATGAGCGACATAGATAAGGAGCCATGCCATGGCCAATCGCTGGACCAATACTCTGAGCCGGGCTGACGCCACCCCTAGGGGGATTTTTCTGAACCGGCGGCAAATCATTGCCGGGGCGGCGGGTCTGGGCGCGGTCAGCGTGGCTGGGGTGGCGCGTGCCCAAGACGAACTGGTGCCGAATACGATCGAAGAGATTTCCGGCTATAACAATTATTACGAGTTTGGCACCGGCAAAGAGGACCCTGCTGCGAATGCTGGCGGGTTGGTCACCACCCCGTGGTCAATCAAGGTCGATGGCCTTGTTGATAAGCCCGGTGATTACGCTTTGGCTGACCTGTTGGACGGTTTGACCGTCGAAGAACGCATCTACCGGTTCCGCTGTGTCGAGGCCTGGTCGATGGTCGTCCCATGGAATGGTGTCGAACTGGCAGATATTTTGGCCAAAGTCGGTGTGCAGCCAGCGGCCAAGTTCGTGGCGTTTGAAACCGTCATGCAACCCGAGGTCATGATTGGTGTGCAACGCGAGGTTATCCCGTTCCCCTATGTCGAAGGGCTGCGGCTGGACGAGGCGATGCATCCGCTGACTTTGCTGGCCACCGGAATCTATGGCGAGCCGATGCCAAACCAGAACGGCGCACCGATCCGGTTGGTGACTCCTTGGAAATACGGTTTCAAGTCGATCAAGGCGATCATCCGGATTTCACTGGTCGAAGAAATGCCGCCGACCACGTGGAACATGCTGAACGCGAACGAGTATGGGTTTTATAGTAACGTGAACCCAAATGTGGATCACCCGCGCTGGACCCAATCCAGCCACCGCCCGATTGGCGGCGGTTTGTTTGGTGGGCGCGAGGATACGCTGATGTTCAATGGCTACGAGGCCGAGGTGGCCAGCCTGTATGAGGGCATGGACCTGTCGGTAGACTATTGATGGATATCGCGGGGTCGGTAAACGGTGTTCTGAAAAAGGTCCCGGCGTGGCTCCTGTATATAGTAGGGGCGGCGTATGCCGGGTGGCAGTTCTATTTGGCGGCCACTGGCAAGATCGGGGTGGACCCGATCAACCTGCTGGAACGCGAATATGGGGCGATGGCGCTCAAGTTGCTGATTGCCGGGCTGCTGGTCACGCCGCTGCGCAAGTACACCGGGATCAACCTGCTAAAGTTCCGGCGCGCCATCGGGGTGACAGCGTTCTTTCTGGTGCTGGCGCATTTCACGGTCTGGGCTGTGCTGGACGTGGGCACATTCGCCCGGGTCTGGGCGGATATCATCAAACGGCCCTATGTGACGATTGGCATGGGGGCGCTGGTGCTGATGCTGCCACTGGTTCTGACGTCGAACAACTGGGCGCTGCGCAAAGTTGGCGGGATGAACTGGCGCAAGCTGCACAAGCTGACCTATCCGGCCGCAATTTTGGCCGGAGTTCATTATGTCTGGCTGGTCAAAGGCTGGCAAACCGAACCGCTGGTTTATCTGGCAATCATACTGGGGCTTTTGGCCATGCGAATCCAGTGGATACGTCGGTCAGTCACGGCCTGAGTCGCCCGGACCAGGTGGGATTCGGCAGAATCTACTGCGGTGGGCACAGAAATAGAGGGCCGGTTCGTCGGGACCGGCCTTTTGCATTGGTCAGAGTCGGAATGTCTCTTGGGGGTAGGTCTGCTGAACACGCAAAATGTGGTGTTTTTATTCGTAGACTGCCTAACAAAATTGCGAACGGACCTAAGGTTCACGACCAAAAGTTGCGCTAACCATATAAAAACAAAGGAAAATCGCTTCTGTCACAAAAAATGCGATTTTCTTGAAAATAGGGGTTGCGGGCATACGTCTCTAACCGTAGAACCCCCCTCACCGAAGACGCAGTGATGCAGACACGGGGCGACGGAAAGACCAGACGGCAACAGACGGTCCTGAAGCGCGAAGAATAAAATCAGAGGCACTGAAGGCGGGGCGCGCCAAGTACAAAGGGCGCACACTGTCGATTTTGGCTCTACGCTCTTTGAAATTGATAGTATCTGAAGAGATATGTGGGCGGTTTGGTTCAGTTCGATGGATCATCCCTTACATATCGCGCCGGTAGGAAGTCACTGTAATGGTGACCCCGATGACCGGTGTCAGCTTCACTGTTTGGACGGCTTTCGGTTTCTCTGAAACCCAAAGCACAACAGACAGAAGAACTGTTACATCCTAGCCGGATGTAACGATGTGCAGGGGTTCGAACGTCAAGGACAAGTTCTTCGG
>JANOQM010000009.1:0-85781 GCA_031422295.1 Rhodobacterales bacterium
TTCCCTCTTTCACAATATTTCACCTATTTTTTTTTCCCCCCTCCCTCTCACTTTTTTTTCCCCCCCTGTCTCACTTTTTTATTTCCAACCCACTCCCCCCTACAAATCCCCCAACCCCGCCAAATCCAGCATCCGCCCCGCCGCTTCGGCCAGCAGCCGTTCGCGCCCCTCGCCCGCCACCGGGACCACGCCCATTTCCAGCAGCATCGGGGCGGCCAGCGGGGTCACCCGGTCCAGTACGATATGGTCAATCCGGCCTTTGGTCCGCGCCAGCATCTCTTCGATCCGGCCAAAATCGACCAGCCCGCGCAGCGCCTCTTCGCGGGTGATCTGCAGCATCAGGTGGTCGGGGTCGTATTTCGACAGGGTGTCATACAGGATGTCGCTGGAAAATGTCGCCTGCCGTCCGGACTTTTTCGCCGCCGTTGTGTTCCGCTCAATTAACCCGGCGATGGTGGCACTGGCGCGAAATGTGCGTTTCATCACGGCATTCCCCGCCAGCCACGTCTCAAACCCTTGGCGCAGGTTGTCGCCTTGAAACAGTGGCGCGGGGTCGGTCACCGGTTCCAGCCCCCAGATCAGCGTGGCGTAGTCGGTGGCGACAAAGCCCAAGGGCTGCAGGCCCAAGGCCTCCATTCTTTGGGTCAGCAGCAGGCCCAGCGTTTGCTGGGCATTTCGCCCGGCAAAGCCGTAAAAACAGCTATGCGACCGACCGTCATGGGGGAATGTTTCGACCAGAATCCGGTCGGCCTCGGGCAATTGCGACACAAGCCGTTGTTGCATCAGCCAACTGGCTGTATGGGCGGGCAATTCGGGCCAGCGGGGTTGCTGGAACATCCGCAGAATGCGTTGCGACAATTGCGTTGACGTGGCGAATTTGGTGCCCATGAAGGTGGCGATTTTCGGGGTTTTTGACGCATTCCGGCTGACTTCGACCGTCAGTTCGCGCAAACCTTCGTACCGGACGATCTGTCCGCCGATCAGGAATGTGTCGCCTGCCGTCAGGGTGGCGGCGAACGCCTCCTCGACCTCGCCCAGCATCTGGAACGACCCGCGCATCCGGACCTTGAGGGTGTCGGTATCCTGAATCGTGCCGATATTCATCCGGATGCGTTGGGCCGCGCGGGGGTCGCGCAGGTGCCACAGGCCATCCGTCTGCATCAGTCTTTGCCAGCGGTCATAGGCTCGCAACGCATAGCCGCCGGTGGCGCAGAAATCGAGGCAGGCGTCGAATTGGTCGCGGGTCAGGGAGGCGTAGGCGCCGACGGTTTTTACTTCGGCAAACAATGTGTTGGCGTCGAACGGTCCGGCGCAGGCGGCAATCAGGATATGTTGGCACAAAACGTCGCGCGGGCCCGGCCCCTTGGGGTCGCCGTCCAGATCATGGGCGCGTGCGGCCTCGAGTGCGGCCACGCATTCGACCACTTCAAAGCGGTTGGCAGGCACCAAAAGCGCCTTGGACGGCGCGTTATAGCGGTGGTTGGCCCGCCCGATCCGCTGGATCAGGCGTTTGACATTCTTGGGCGCGCCGACCTGAATCACCAGATCGACATCGCCCCAGTCGATCCCCAGATCGAGCGACCCGGTGCAGACAATCGCCCGCAATTGCCCGGCTATCATTGCCCCCTCGACCCGTTCACGCTGTTCGCGCGACAGGCTGCCGTGGTGGATGCCAATGGGCAGATCGTCTGTATTGGCCAGCCAGAGGTTGTGGAAAAATATCTCGGCCTGCGCGCGGGTGTTGTGGAAAATCAGGGTGGTTTTGTGGCGCTTGACCTCGGCCAGCACTGCCGGAATCGCGTATTTAGCACCGCCCCCGGCCCATGGCGGGCGTTCTTCGGTCACCAGCATGGCAATGTCGGGTTCGGGGCCGGGGTCCGCCAGCAGGATGGCACAGGGGTCCGGGTTGCAGGCGAGCATTTGGGCAATGGCCGCAGGGTTTTCAACTGTGGCCGAAAGTCCGACCCGGCGCAGGCCGGGGGCGAGGGTTTGCAGGCGCGACAGGGCGAGCATCAGTTGATCGCCGCGTTTGGATTCCGCAAGCGCGTGGATTTCGTCGACGATGACCCGTTGTAACCCGGCAAACATCCGGGGTGCATCTTCGTAGCTGATCAGCAGGGCAAGGGATTCCGGCGTGGTCAGCAGGATATGCGGTGGGTCGGCGCGCTGGCGGCGTTTTTGGGTATAGGAGGTGTCCCCGGTCCGGTCCTCGATCCTTATGGGCAGGCCCATTTCGGCGACCGGGCCGGAAAGATTGCGTTTGATATCGGCGGCAAGGGCTTTGAGTGGGCTGACGTAAAGCGTGTGCAGTCCAGTGTGTTGGCCGTCACTGAGTTCTGTCAGGGTTGGCAGGAACCCGGCCATCGTCTTGCCGCCGCCCGTCGGCGCAATAAGCAGGACGGCAGGGTCGTTGGCGCGGTCGCGCATCGCCTGCTGATGCGGGTGCATGGTCCAGCCACGGGTGCGGAACCATTGGGTTATGGCAGGGGGGAGGGGCGTCATGCCCGCATGAATGCAGTTTGTAATGGGGGTGGGTCAAGACCCACCCTACCGGGGCAACACGAAAAGTAAGGTGGGTTTTAACCCACCCTGCCTAATGGATAATCTTTTCTTCCCGAACGAACATATTGGCCCAGGCCCGGTCAATCAGTTCCGGCGACATCTGATAGGGGATGCCTTCGAAATTGCAGATTGCGATCATCTGATCGATCAGGAAAATCGGCTGATAGTTGGCGTAGACGTTCTGGATCGTCGGATACAGCACCTTGAGCAGGTGGATCAACGTCGCCTCGTCCAGCGGCATTTTACGTTTGCGCGCGACCATGGCAAAGATTTTCAGGAAATCTTCCTGGCTTGGCCCGTCAATCTTGATCTTGAAGAAAATCCGGCGCAGGGCGGCGCGGTCAAAGATTTCATTCGGGTGGAAGTTGGTCGAGAAGATCACCAGCGTGTCAAACGGCACCTCGAACTTTTCGCCGGACTGGAGCGCCAGAATATCCTTGGCTTCCTCCAATGGCACGATCCAGCGGTTGACCAGCTTTTGCGGCGGTTCGGCCTGACGGCCAAGGTCGTCAACGATAAAGATGCCGCCGGTGGATTTGAGTTGTAGCGGTGCCTGATAGGTCCGCGCAGTCGGGTTATAGACGAGGTCCAGCATCGACAGTGACAGCTCGCCCCCGGTGATCACGGTGGGACGTTCGCAGCGCACATAGCGGGTGTCGTAGCGACCGCTGGTGCGGCGCAGGACGGATGGGTCATCTTCGCTGTCTTCGGCGCTGGAATGCACGATGGGGTCATAAACCGTGATCACCTGACCGGAATATTCAATGGCGCGGGGCACATAGATCTTGTCGCCCAGCGCGTCGCGAATACCGTTGGAAATACTGGATTTTCCGTTTCCCGGCGGGCCATACATCAGGATCGAGCGGCCTGCGCCCACGGCGGGCCCAAGCTGACCCAGCAGAGTGGGCGGCAGGATCAGGTGCCCCATGGCGGCGGTCAACTGGTCACGGGTCACTTGCAGGTTGCGGATCGACTGGCGTTTGACCTGTTCGCGGTAGACGGCAAGCGGCACCGGCATGGCACCGTAGTATTCGGACTGGGTCAGCGCATCCAAAGCCCGCGCCTTGCCTGCGCCCGTCAGCTGGTAGGCCATTTCGGTGCCATTATTGGCGTTCAGCGTGCCCATCGCCTCGAGCAGCTTTTGCCCCCGGGCCAGATCGATCAATTCTTGCGTCACATTGATCGGCAGGCACAGGGCGCGGGCGATTTCGGTCACCATGGTCACGTTCATCCGGAACATGGTTTTCAACAGAATATCGCGCATCATCACCGGATGGATTTGCATCCCGTCCATGGTTTTTGGTGCCGGGGGGGCCATGACGCCCGAGACTTGCATATTCATTGTGCGACCCGTTCTGTTAAGCGGTTAGGCGAAACAATGCCGGGGATTTGTGGCGGAATAAGGGTGGGATGGGTTCAGTTTGCGGGCAGCAGCATCGGAAAGGCGGCTGGCAGGGCGCAGACCAGCAGATAGGCCACCAGCGTGGTTCCCAACGCGAAACCCATGGGAAAGCGTTTGCCTGCATCCCAGCTGATCCAGTCAGGCACCAGTTTGTGCAGCGGGCTGAATTTGGCGATCCGGTGCAGCGCGTAGCAGCCCAGAAAGCAACCGATGTAGATGACAATCATCGCCCGGCCATCAGACAGGGCCACATAGGGCGCGGCGGCGGCGGCAAATTTTGCGTCCCCGCCGCCAACCAGACTGGCCGCGTTCAACGCAATTCCGATCACCAGAACCACCGCTAGATGGCTGTAACGCCACAGATAATCCTCGAATGGCAGACCTATCAGCCCCAGCACCGCAAAGGCCCCGGCCAGCGCGTAAACCGCGATATTAGGGATTTTCATCACCGCCATATCGGACCACGCCACATAAGCGCTGATTGGCAGGGCGGCGGCCAGAAACAGCCATGCGGCAAAAATCGGATTTCCCATGGATCAGGTCGCGTTTGCTTCCAGTGCTTCGAGCGAGCGGACCGCCTCTTCGAAATACTGCGGATGGGTGTCGATCGCGTCTTGTAGCAGGCCTTTGCCGATGGTGACGTCGTTTTGTTTGATCGCGGTCAGGGCAAGGGTATACAGCAGTTGCGCCCGTTCAATCTGGGTCATGGTGATCACCGGCAGGGTGTATTGCCGCTGCGCGCCACGGGCCAAAACGATGTTGTTTTTGGCGGTGAACAGACCGGGTTCATAGCGCAGGGCATCGGCGAACAGCCGTTCAGCCCCGTCATAATCGCCCCGGGTCAGTTTAGAAAAACCCCAGTTGTTCAACACGTTAGCGGGCGTGGTCGTCAGGCCGGCGGCGGTTTCATAGAAACTGTCAGCATTGTCCCATTCCTGATTGCTGTCGGCCACCATCGCCTCGAGCCGGTAGCGTTTAAAGGTCTCAAAGGTCGGTGGGACGGTATCCAGCACCGCCTCGGCCTCGTCCCATTGGTTGTTGCGGATCATGGCATCGGCCAGATCAACGCTGTCTTCGGCGGTGGCTTCGGGATGGGCCGCAATTTCGCGCCATGCACCCACAGCCTCGGCGGCGCGTCCGGCGCGGACCAATGATTTGCCCAAACCGCGCATCAGATCGATTCGGCCCGGATCGTTTTGGCTGGCGCGGGCAAAGTAACTGACCGCTTCATCGGGGTCAGCCACGGTCAGCATCACGTCGTTCAGGTTGGATTCGTCGATGACGTTCACATCCTGCAAGGCGCGGTTGACCTGTGCATCGCCGGATTGATCGCCACAGCCAGCAACGGACAACACCGCGAAAGCCAGCAGGGAAAGTGTCATGGGATGGCGCATTTTTGCGTCCTTTTACTGCTACTGCCTCAGAGTGGCTCAAGCGGGTCGATGGTTTCGGACCCCTGATACACCAGTTCGAAGTTGATATCTTCGTTGACTTCTTCATAGACCGGCGCGTTCAATCTGGCGAGCGCCAAGCGCAAATTGTTCCTTATCTCGTCACTATTGCCGCTATCCGTTGCATAGGCGCGACGAAAAACCTCGGTCGCTTCGGCGACATTTCCAACTTCCATCAGGATTACACCCAGATTGTTCCATGCGGGCGGATAGGCGGGATCAACCTCGACCGCGCGGCGCAACAGTCTTTCGGCCTGACCCAAGCGTCCGAGTTTCAGGTTTGCTGACCCCAAAGCTGACAGGGTATCGACATTCAGCCCCTGCTGTCCGGCGGCCCGCGTATAGGCGTCCAGTGCCAGTTCGTATTCACCTGCAGCCATCAGCCGGTGCCCTACGATCAGCCCGTCAAGATTGGTTTCTCCGGCCACACCGGGGGCATAGATGCCACCCGCCGAACGGTTAAGGCCGCCCGATGAACAGGCGGCCAATGCGGTCAGGGCCGCGATCAGAATGGTAAATCGTGCCGTCATGGAACCCAATCGCTGGCGTTTAGCCTGCGGCGGGGTCGTCTGGGTCCACCGCCTCGGCATTTTCTGCTGCTTCTGTACCGCCACCCAAGGTCATGTAGATCTCGAATATCGACGGCCCGATCAGGATGATCAGAAGTGGCGGCACCGTCAACATCATGGTGGCCAAAGTCATCTTTGTAGGCAGCGTATTTGCCTTTTCTTCGGCACGCATGACACGTTTGTCACGCATTTCGGCGGCATAGATGCGCAACGCCTCGGCGATTGAGGTGCCGAACTGTTGCGACTGGATCAGCACGGTCACGAATGACGAGATATCGGCCACGCCGCAGCGTTCGGACATGTCGCGCAAAACCGACGCCTTGTCCTTGCCGGCCTTCATCTCGTGGCTGACCATTTCATATTCTTCGGCCAGATCGGGGAAACCGGCCTTCAGCTCGTTGGCGACCCGAATAATCGACTGGTCCAGCGATTGGCCCGCCTCGATACAGACCAGCATCATGTCCAGACTGTCTGGAAAGCCGTTGATGATATTGCCCTGCCGCGTCGCCTGCCGCCGGGTGACCCAGTATTTCGGTAGCATATAGCCTGCAGCGCCGGGGATCAGGATCGACAGGACCATGTCCTGGGTTGAAGGTTCGCCCGAGGCGGATTTGTAGATGGCAAAGGCCAGACCGGCCAACAAAAGCCCAATTCCCAAAGCGAATTGCGAAAAGTGATAGATCCGGACCGCATTCTTGGTTTTATATCCAGCCTGCAGCAGTTTCAGCCGGACTGCGGAATATTCTTTCTCGTCTTGCGGCTCCAGAAAGCTGGAGTATTTTTCAAGTTTGTCTTTGCCTTGCGGCGTGCGCAGCTGATCTTGCTTGCTCATCCGTTTAATTGCCGGATTGGCCGAAGCCTTAAGTTTATCCAGCGGATCAGAGGTCTTTTTCAGGAATGTCGGCAAAGTCAGCACGATCATTACAAGCCCAAGCAACCCTATTGCTATCAACGGGCCAAACGGGCCCATCATTTCAGTCAGTTTGGCGTTGATTGTATTCAGGAGTTCCATGATTTGCCCCTTAGACTTTGATATTCACAAGCGCGCGCATCACAAAGATGTTCACCGTCAGAAAGCCCGCGACGACCAGACAGGCCGGAATGAACACTGATGTCTCTTTGACATCATCGTAATAGCCTGGCTGCATGATGCTGACGCCCAGCAGGCACAAAAGCGGGAACATAGACAGGAACATGCCTGACCATTTCGCCTCGGCAGTGATCGCCTTGACCCGGCGGAACAGTTTGAACCGTGCCCGGATTACTTTGGCCAGACCGTCCAGAATTTCGGCGAGGTTCCCCCCGGCAGTTTGCTGAATGTTCACGGCCACGGCAAGGAAGCGCATGTCCTGCATGTCCATCCGTTCGGCCATGGCTTTCAGGCTTTCGCCCATGTCGCGGCCATAGGCGGCTTCGTCGCTGATCATGCCAATCTCGGACCCCAGCGGATCGGGAACCTCTTTGGCGACAATGCCAATAGCGGATGCAAAGGGGTGGCCCACGCGCAGGGACCGGACCATCAGTTCAACCGCGTCAGGCAATTGTTCTTCGATCATCCCCATGCGTTTCTTGGCTTTTTTGTTGATCCAGACAAACACGCCGCCAATGCCCATGATCAGGGCCACAATAACCCGGATCGGCGCAGAGGTGGCAGTACCTACGGTCAAGCCGACAAAGGCCATGACCGCAAGGCCAGCCATGATCATGACCAGTTGCATCGGGGAAAAGGCGATATTTGCCTTTTGCGCCTTGGTCGCCAGGATCGAATACAGCGGAATGGACCGGGATTTGATGTGCTGGGTCATTTCCTTGCGGAGTTGTTCCAGCACTTCTTCGCGGCGACCACCCTTTTCCAACAGATCAAGGCGGCGCCCGATCTTGTTATTCAGGCTGATGGATTTGCCAAAGACCGTCAGATAGATGCCTTCGACCAGCACCAGAACCGCGACAAAGATCAGGCCATAGATGATTGGTTCGGCGGAAATCATGATGTTTACCCCACCATCGGTTCAAAGATTGAATTGGGCAGATCATAGCCCCACAGCCGGAACCGGTCGGAATAATGGCTGCGCACGCCGGTTGCGGTGAAATGGCCGATGATCTTGTTATCGGGCGTCAGGCCGACCCGCTGATAGCGGAACACTTCCTGCATCGAAATCACGTCGCCCTCCATCCCGGTTATTTCGGTGATCGACACCATCCGGCGCGATCCGTCCTGCAAGCGCGATGCCTGCACGATCAGGTTTACAGCCGAAGCGATCTGGCTGCGCACGGCCTTCAGCGGCATTTCGATACCGGCCATGGCGACCATGTTTTCCAGACGGCTCACGCCGTCGCGGGCGCTGTTGGCGTGGATCGTGGTCATTGACCCGTCGTGGCCAGTGTTCATTGCTTGCAACATGTCGATGACCTCTTCGCCGCGGGTTTCCCCCACGATGATCCGGTCGGGCCGCATCCGCAGGGCGTTGCGCAGGCAGTCGCGCTGGGTGACGGCGCCCTTGCCCTCCACATTCGGCGGGCGGCTTTCCATCCGGCCGACATGGGTCTGTTGCAGTTGCAATTCGGCAGTGTCTTCGATCGTCAGGATGCGTTCGTTATTGTCGATGAAAGATGACAGGGCGTTCAGCGTGGTGGTCTTGCCCGAACCCGTTCCGCCCGACACGATCACGTTCAGCCGGGTCGAGACGGCAGCTTGCAGATAGGCGGCCATTTCCTCGGTGAACGCGCCAAAGCGCACCAGATCATCAATCGCCAGCTTGTCCTTTTTGAATTTCCGGATCGACACCAGCGATCCATCAACCGCAACCGGCGGCACCATCGCGTTGAAGCGCGAGCCATCGGCCAGACGGGCGTCAACGTAGGGGTTGCTCTCATCGACGCGCCGGCCCACGGCCGACACGATCTTGTCGATGATCCGCAGCAGGTGCTTTTCGTCCTTGAAGGTCACATCGGTCAATTCCAGCTTGCCGTTGCGTTCGACAAATATCTGCTGCGGGCCGTTGACCAGAATATCGTTGACCGTGTCGTCCTTGAGCAGGGTTTCCAGCGGACCCAGGCCGGTCACCTCGAAATACAGATCCTGGTTCAGGGTCTGGCGTTCCTCGCGGTTCAACACGATTCCCATGGCTTCAAGGGTCTCGGTGGCAATCGAGTTAATTTCTTGACGCAGATCAACCTCGGTCGCCTTTTCAAGGGCGGCCAGGTTCAGGTTGTCCAACAGGGCCTTGTGCAGTTCCAGCTTGATTTCGAACAACCGCTCTTTGCGCTTTTTCTCTTTGTCTTGCGGCGCGGCTTCGGCAGCTTTGGTCGGCATCGCCCGCATCAGCGAATTGGCGGCGGGGGCGGCCTTGATCGGGGTGACGGCTGCGGTTTTTGCGCCGGGGGCTGCGGTGGGGGCGTCACTTGGCTTTTTGAACTTTGAGAACATGGGTTCGCCTCTTTACGCCTTTGCCTTGACAGCATCGGACTGGTTGACCTCGTGGACCGATTTCGCCAGCTTGGCGATCTCTTTGCGCAGGGCGTTCTTGGCAATGCCTTCGGCCATCGGCACGCCGTGATCGGCGTTCTGGGCCACGGCATAGCCGCCATTGGGCAACATGACCTCGATGGAAATCCCCAGGGATTCGGCCAGCCGTTTGACCCGGCTTTTGCCATTCAGATCGGTAAATCCGGGGGCGCGGTTCAGCACAAAGCGCAGCTTGCCAAAGGGCAGACCTTCGCCGGTTAACGCCCGCTTAAGCCGCAGGGCATTCTGGGCGGACCGCATGTCCAGTTCCAGCGTCGCGAAATACACATGGGCGGCCTGCAACACCGCTTCGGACCATTCGGTCATGGTCTTGGGCATGTCGATAATGACATAGTCAAAGTTCGTCCGGGCCATTTCGATCAGTCGTTTTACATCATCCGGGCTGATCAGGTCCAACGGCACAAGATCGGTCGGCGCGGTCAGCACATGCAGTTTCTGGTTGAACGACAATAGCGCATGCATGAACGCTTCGCTGTCCATACCTTCGGTGTCGGACAACAGTTCCAGCACGGTTTCGCGGCGCGGCAGGTCAAGGTAGGTACTGGTTGACCCGAACTGCAGATCAAGGTCCAGCAGGCACACCCGCTGCGGATTGGCTTTGTCGATATTGGCCAGTTCCCAGGCCAGGTTCACGGCGAGGGTAGTTGCCCCGGTACCGCCAGCAAGGCCCTGCACGGGAATAACCACACCCGAACGGTCGCCCGTAGGTTTCAGTTTGTTCTTGATTTCCTCGGCAGGCGGCAAAGGTGGGGCGACCTCGGGTTGTTGGACCCTTTCAATCGCGCGGGATAATTCGCCTTCTGGCAAGGGGTAGGGCACAAATTCATCGCCGCCTTCACGCAACAACTGGTGCAGGGCGGCGGGGCTGACATCTTCGGCAATCAGGATCACTTTGATCCCCTTGGCTTTGGCCGCCGCAATGATATCGATGATCAATGACAGATCATCTTCGTCTTCGGCATTCAGAGCAACGGCCACAAACTGCAGCTGGTCCGCGTCGGGCTGTTCCAGAAACGAAAGTGCGTCGGCAAAACTCAGATCGCCCCAACGTTCACCCAGGACGGTTTCCATGTCTTCGATCAGCAAGTCAAAGACTTGCACGTCGCGGCTGATGGTACAGGCGACGATCGGTTGCGGTTCGGGTTGAAGTGCTGCGTTGCTGCTCATTGCCAAGTCGTCCTTTTTCCAAGGGCTCTGGCAAGGTTATTTTGCAGTCATTGGATCGGTTGATCCGCGCTGCCCCCGCCATAATCCGCCCCCGTTTTTGCACGAAGAAGGATTACCCATTGGGTGTAATATCGCGGACAATCGTGACCAGATTGGGGCCGAATGCAGCTATTGTTGGGATTAATGCGACGATCACAATAAAGCGTGTCGGGGGCCGGGCATGCTCACGCCCAGCGGAAACTGCGCTTATTGCGTTGAGGCGCCTTCGCTTGTGGGCACGTCCGGCGTGGTGGACGGAATCCCTGCACTGGCGACATAGTCACGGAAAATAATCGCAGCATATTTGCCGTTCAGAACGGCGGGGTTGTTCTGCACGAAACCGGCCACTTCGGTCACAGTGCGCCGGTTGCGGCGTTCCTGATTTTCGGTGACGACCAGCGGCTGGGTTTCGCCAAAGCTGACCACAGCCTCAAGCCGGGACCGGCTGACGCCCTGGCTGACCAGAAAGGCCACGGCGGCCTGGGCCCGGGCCAGACCAAGACGGCGGTTCGATGCGTTTGAACCGACCAGATCGGTATGGCCGTAAACTTTGAAATGAACCTCGGGGAACTGATTTATCCAGTCCGCTTGCTGGCGCAAGGTTGCCTGAGCTTCGGCATCCAAGGCCGTGGAATTAAAAGCGAAATTGATCGTTGACTGAATATCGGCCACAAACCGGTTGTTCAGGCTGATCCGGTAACCCGCGTCGGCCGATTGGGCCAGAACATTGTTCATCGTGGCATTGCCAAAGCCGCCATTATCCACAGCTGCCCCCGCCTCGCGGAAGAATGACGAGCGGGTGGGGTCGTTTTGTGCGCAACCTGACAGCGCTGTCAGTGCTACGGTGGTCAAGACCAGATATTTCATCGCCCCACGCTCCTTGTTCATTCCATCACGTAGCCATAGGACCCGCTAAAGTCCTGCCGTGCCACTTCGCCTGCACCGCCGCTTGTGGGCGCTTCGCTGGCGGCCACACGGCCAAACAGGAACAGGTCGCGTTCGGTCGGCGGCTGCACCCGGTCGGTCGGCAAGGCCAGAACTTCGCCGCGTGTCGGTGTCACCAGATGCGGCGTCACGATAATCACCAGTTCGGTCTGCTGACGGGCATATTCGGCACTGCGGAACAATGCGCCCAACACCGGAATGTCCCCCAGCCACGGCACTTGCCCGTTCAGGTCGCGGAAGTCATCCGACAACAGCCCGGCAATCGCAAAGCTTTCACCATCGCGCATTTCCACGGTTGTCGAGGTTTCGCGCCGGCGGAATGCATCAACGCTGAACCCATTGGCCGTAAAGCCATTGGTCGGATCGATCGACGATACGGCGGCCTTAATCTCGAGGTTGATGATATCGCCATCTACCACGCGGGGGGTAAAGTTCAGTTCGACCCCGAAAGGTTTGTATTCGATGGTAACAGCGCCGCCATCCTGACTGACCGGCACCGGATATTCGCCACCGGCCAGAAATGTCGCCTCTTGCCCACTGAGGGCGGTCAGATTTGGTTCGGCGAGGGTCCGCACGACGCCGCGCGATTCCAACGCTTCCAGCAGAATGCCGACTTCGATCCCACCGGCGTTAAAGCCGAACAGAATCGCCCCTTCGTTCGAGTTTGAACCGGGGATGTTGCCGTTGAATGCATTGGTGATGGCGCCAGAGTTGTTGGTCGTGCCAGTGCCGCCCGACAGCCCCAGATCGCCGCCCAAAGCCGTGCCTTGCAGCGCAAGCGACGATGACAGCGATTTGCTGACTGACCGCTGCATTTCGGCAAACCGGACCCGCAGCATGACCTGCTGGGTGCCACCAACGCTCATCAGATTAGATACCCGTTCCGGCGCATAGCGTTCCGCCAGTTCCAGTGCGCGGTCGAGCCGCGCGATGGACGACACGGTGCCGGACAGCACGATGCCGTCATTGGCGGTGCGCACTTCGATCGGCTCACCTGGTAGGATCTGCTCCAGCCGTTCCTTGAATTCTGCAATGTCAGGGGTCACGTGAATTTCAACATTGGTAATCAGACGGCCATCTGCGCCCAGAATGGTCAGGGTGGTGCGCCCCGGTTCCTTGCCCAGCACATAGATCGTGCGGTCCGACAGGGACGAGATGTCAGCAATGCCGGGGTTGGCGATGGACAATTCCGCAAAGGGGACGTCACTTTCGACGACCACGGCCCGGTTCATTGGCACCTCAAGCGCGTTGGACGGGGTCCCGCGCATGATGGTCAACGTCTCGGCATAAGCCATCTGGGGCAAGGCCCCGAATGACAGCATCAAACCTGCGACTGCCGCCTTGATAAACATATTCTGTATCATTGTGATCCGCCTCTCTGATCACGCCTGCATGCGGGAGATTTTTCCCGTCGTTTGACCCAATCTGCCGTGACCGCGCAATTTAAGCAAGAATCAATGTGTTGGAGGATGATCTTTATGTGGATAACTCGCAACAGGTGTCGAAATATCCCAATGAATAACGCGCCCCGGTTGAACGGGACGCGTTAAATCTGCGCGCAGAAAAGGGCTGTTAGTTGGTGCAGGGGATCGGAATTTCGACCACTTCCGCGCCCCGCCGCTCTCGGCTGGTGCAAACCTGCGCTTGCTCTGCCTGAACAACAACCTCGTCCTGAATGCCCAAAAGTGTTTCCTGGTCAACCTCGGTTGCTTCGGCAATCGTGTCATCGGACGAACCGACCAATGACAGCGACAAGGACCCGGTCGACTGGGCCTGTGCCAAGGTGGCAACCTGTTGCGGCGTCACCTCGACGGTCACGGTGCGGGCAATCATCGCACCATTCATCGACCCGTCAGCAGTCTGGTCCACAGCGACCAAGGCCACCCCGGCCTGAATAAGTTGGGTTACGCCACGGCCGCCGTTATCGGAATTTACCGTGCCGGACCAGTAGACGTCGACTTTGTCGCCCGGACGCAGGAAACCGGACACGCCGCTGGCCACGTCAACGCTGATCGTAAAGGCGCGCATCCCACGGGTCAGCCGCGAGGTGATACCGGCATCTTCGCCGGGCTGAGTGATTTTAGCTGCCAGAACCGGCTCGTTTGCATCCATCTGGCGCAACACAAAGCGGGGTTCGGCGTTGCCTTCCGGAAACAGGTCAGCCTCGGTCAGGAAAACGCCCTCGGGCAGGAATGGTTCGGCATATTGAATAATGACCACATCAGCAGGGGTCAGCGCCTCGCCATAGTTAATGGTGCGGTTGACTGCATAGACATCGACCGTCGGCACCTGCGCCGCCACGACCGCGCGTTCGCGGGCCAAGGCCGCTGACTGCGCCGAAAAATGACCCTGAACCATGTAGACGGCAAACCCTGCCAAACCCAGGCCCATAATCAGAACCAATCCGAATACTGCGCGCATTCTTTTTTCCTTTCTTGCCTCGTTACTCCGCAGCCTGACCCCCGGGGGCCAGGTCGTGCGGTCAATTGATGGTCTGATCGGTCAGGTTGGCACCAAGTCCGTCTGCCGGGTCCTGGGCCGCGGTGGTGACGATGGTGACCACGCCCACGGCCATGCCCACCATGGCGGCGGTCAGAACCACCCAGTCCACGGTGATGGCGCCACTTTCACACTGCCGGAACCGTTTGAGAAACTTGAACATATCAGCCTCCTGAGCGCGGGGCATCGGACCCGTCGCTGCTCCGCTTAGCCTTAGCAGGCAATTGTGGTCGCAATGCGGAAAACTGCGGGAACTTTGATGGTGTTAGGGTGGCGGGATGGCCGTCACCGAAAAAGGAAGGGCCGCACCCTGGGGTGCGGCCCTGTCCTGACTTCATGCGAAGCCAGTCCGGGATCAAAGGCTCGGATCGGTGTCGGTCAGTCTCGTGCCGATGTCGCCAGCCAGATCGGTGGCGCCGTCACGGACGGTTGCCAGAACGGCAATGCCAAGACCAACGATTGCAGCGGTCAGAACCACCCAGTCAACGGTCACGGCGCCATCTTCGTCGGCACGGAAGTTTTTGATGAAATTCAGCATTCGGTTTCCCTCCTCAGGGTGTTCACTCAGGGTTTCTATTACCAACCGGATCATTTCGGGCCGGCCTCTTGATTGGCCCGATCCCCGTCTTGGATGAGGAGTTATAGCCCTGCGAATGGGGCGCGATTTAGGCAGGTTTCGTTCATTTTTGCAGCCATCAACTTTTCATTAAACTTTCTTTCAAGCCATTGAATAGAAATGAAAAAAATTTCTCGCATTGGCGACCATCTGAGCCAACTGTCAACAAAACCGTGACCAAAGCACAGCAATTTGTGGCGATTTTCATCAGTTCTGGCAACAGTGGATAGCCGCAACATTGGTTTTCTGCGATGCTTCCGGCAATAAAAATAAAGTGAGGCAGCTTAGAATGCGTTCAGGCGTGAAACTGGCAACCCTGCTGGGTGCCCTGTGTTGTGCCGATGTGGCCGCTGCACAATCGTCAACACAAGACGATTTCACGTTTCGCCGGGTGACGGTTCCGCCCGCCGGGACGGTCCGCCGGATTACTGTGCAAATCACCCCGCAAGCACCGCGACCGCCCGCCTCGCCGCCAGTCGCAGGTGAGGCGGAGACAGATGCCGCCGTTGCCAGCACTGCAACTTCTGCCGGAACAGACTGGTTTTGGCAGGCCATTTCCCCAAGGTTGGAGGATAGCGCACCCGGCAGATTAGAACTGGCCCTGCGCGCGATAGATGCGGCCCCCAGCGGATCCGTCAACCCGCCCCGATTACAGACTTTGCAAGATATCGCCCGCGTTCACGGGCAGGATATCCTGCGCGCGACCATTGATACCCGGGTGTCCCCAGCACTTGCCCTCGCGGTGATTGCGGTGGAAAGCGCAGGGCGCGGCGATGCGGTAAGCGGGGCAGGGGCCACCGGGCTGATGCAACTGATGCCGGCGACCGCCGCGCGATTCGGGGTCGAGGATTCGCTGATCACCGCAGACAACATTCGCGGCGGTGTGGCCTATCTGGACTGGCTGATGGGCCATTTTGACGGTGACCCGATTCTGGTGCTGGCCGGATATAATGCGGGCGAGGGGTCGGTGCGCGATAACTTTGGCGTGCCGCCGTTTGCCGAAACCCGCGCCTATGTGCCCAAAGTGCTCGCCGCATGGGAAGTGGCGCGGGGGTTGTGTCAGACCCCGCCCGAACTGGTCACAGACGGCTGTGTGTTTGCAGTGAATAACCTGTGAAGCCAAGGTGCTTGTCGGCGGTCAGAGCCTCCGGCGGGGATATTTAAAAACAAAAGAATGCGGAAAGCATCAGATCAAGGTGGCCTGTGTTGCCGCCCTGATCTCGGCCTCGGTCACGCCGTCCGCACATTCGACCAGCTTCAGCCCGCCCGGCACCACGTCCAGCACACCCAGATTGGTGATGATCCGATTTACCACAGCCTTACCAGTCAGCGGCAGAGTGCAGGATTTCAACACTTTGCTGTCGCCATGTTTGCTGGTGTGATCCATGACGACCACGACGCGGCCGACACCGGCGACAAGGTCCATTGCCCCGCCCATGCCCTTGACCAGCTTGCCCGGGATCATCCAGTTGGCCAGATCGCCGGTTTCGCTGACTTCCATCGCGCCGAGGATGGCCATGGCAATCTTGCCGCCGCGAATCATGCCGAAACTGGTGGCTGAGTCAAAATAGGCTGTCTGCGGCAGTTCGGTGATGGTCTGTTTGCCCGCATTGATCAGATCGGCATCCTCTTCGCCGTCCAGCGGGAAGGGGCCCATGCCGAGCATACCGTTTTCGGATTGCAGCGTCACTTCAACGCCTTGCGGGATGTAGTTACTGACCAATGTGGGGATGCCGATGCCGAGGTTGACATAAGTGCCATCTTGCAGTTCAAGTGCGGCCCGGGCTGCCATCTGATTGCGGTCCCACATTATGCTGTCTCCCGCTTGCGTGTGGTCACTTTTTCAATGCGTTTTTCATGTGCGCCCTGCACGATGCGGTGCACATAGATACCGGGCAGATGGATCGCGTCGGGGTCCAATGACCCGGTCGGCACGATTTCCTCCACCTCGGCCACGCAGACCCGCCCACACATTGCAGCGGGTGGGTTGAAGTTGCGGGCGGTTTTGCGGAACACCAGATTGCCGGCGGCGTCGGCCTTCCACGCCTTGACGATGGCCAGATCGGCCACGATGCCATGTTCCAGAATATAGGTCTGGCCGTTGAAATCCTTGTGTTCCTTGCCCTCGGCGATCACCGTGCCGACCCCGGTTTTGGTGTAGAACCCGGGGATGCCCGCACCGCCCGCCCGCATTCGTTCGGCCAATGTACCCTGCGGGTTGAATTCCAGTTCCAACTCGCCCGACAGATATTGGCGCATGAATTCGGCGTTTTCACCAACGTAGCTTGAGATCATTTTGCGCACCTGCCGGGTTTGCAGCAGAATGCCGATGCCGAAATCATCGACGCCCGCATTGTTGGAGGCGAAGGTCAGGTTTTGGGTGCCTGCATCCTTGATTGCCGCCAACAGCAGTTCCGGAATGCCGCACAGGCCAAAGCCACCCGCCGCAATGAACATGCCGTCGAACAGCAGCCCGTCCAAGGCGGCGGCGGCGGTGGGATAGACTTTTTTCATTGCAGGCCCCCAGCAGAAATTTGTGCAGTCTTTGCCTGATCGGGCGGCAGTGTCAAACAAATGCTGCGCTGCGGCGTTACTCGGCCGCTTTTGCTGCCGGTTTCTTTGCCGCCGGTTTTTTCGCAGCGGGTTTCTTGGCGGCCGGTTTTTTAGCCGCAGCTTTTGGTGCGGCCTTGGCGGCGGGTTTGGCGGCGGCTTTCTTGGCCGGTTTCTTGCCGCCCTTGGCTGCCTTGTCATCGACCAATTCGACAGCCATTTCAAAGGTTACAGCCTGCGGATCGGTATCCTTGGGGATGGTTGCAAACACCTTGTCCCATTTGACGTAGGGGCCATAGCGCCCTTCCATCACCGCCATTGCCCCGCCGGACGGGTGATCGCCCAGTTCTTTCAGGGGGGCCACAGCAGCACCACGCCCCGGGCGTCCGGCCTTCTTCTGCGCCAGCACCTCCATCGCGCGGTTCATGCCGATGGTGAAGACTTCTTCGACATCCTTGATGTTGGCATAGGTGGTGCCGTGTTTGACATAGGGGCCAAAGCGACCAATCGCCGCCTCGATCGGCAGGCCATCCTCGGGATGGGGGCCGATCTGGCGCGGCAGGTTGAGCAGTTGCAGGGCGCGATCAAGGTCCATCTCGCTGACCGGCCAGCCCTTGGGCAAGCTGGCGCGGGGCGGTTTGGGTTGCTCTTCGGTCGCCTCGCCGCGCTGCACATAGGGGCCAAAGCGGCCATCACGCAGGCTGATCGGGTCGTCATTATCAATCCCAAGGATTTTCCCGTCGCCGCCAATGCCGTCGCCTTCGACACCGGGGGGCCCGAATGGCCTTGTGTAACGGCATTCGGGGTAGTTCGAACAGCCGATAAAGGCCCCGCCAGAGCGGGCGGTGCGCATGGAAAGGTGCCCGGTGCCGCAGACCTGACAGGTGCGGGGGTCGGTGCCATCCTCTCGCGCCGGAAAGATATGCGGGGCGAGGACTTCGTTTATCTTTTCAAGAACTTCGGTGATCCGCAGGTCGGCGGTTTCGGCAAGTGCCGCAGAAAAATCGCGCCAGAACCGGGCCAACACGTCTTTGTAATTCGCCTCACCGGCGCTGACTTGATCCAGCTGGTTTTCAAGGTCGGCGGTAAAGTCAAATTCGACATATTTACGGAAATAATTGGTCAGGAACACCGTAACGAGGCGGCCTTTATCCTGCGGAATCAGGCGGTTCTTGTCCTTGGTGACGTATTCGCGGTCCTGAATGGTGGTGACGATAGACGCGTAGGTCGACGGGCGGCCGATGCCGAGTTCTTCCATGCGTTTGACGAGTGTGGCTTCGGTGAAGCGCGGCGGCGGTTGGGTGAAGTGTTGCTCAGGGTCAACGCTGGTTTTGGCAGCGGTTTCCCCGGCCATGATCTGCGGCAGGCGGGCGTCTTCGTCATCGGTGACCGAATCATCGCGGCCCTCTTCGTAGATCGCAATAAAGCCTTCGAACAGCACCACCTGGCCGGTGGCGCGGAGTGTCACCTGCCCATCAGCGCTGCCGACATCGACGGTGGTGCGTTCCAGTTGGGCGGCGGCCATCTGGCTGGCGATGGTGCGCTTGTAGATCAGGTCGTAGATCTTGCGCTGATCGACATCGGTGATTTTCAGCGTGTCCGCGCCGCGCATCATATCGGTGGGGCGGATGCATTCATGCGCTTCCTGCGCATTTTTGGCCTTGTTCTTATACATCCGGGGCGAGGAGGGCAGGTATTTTTCACCGAATTTCGACCGGATTGCATCGCGGGCGGCCATGACAGCCTCGGGGGCCATGTCGATGCCATCGGTGCGCATATAGGTGATCAGGCCCGCTTCATACAGGCGTTGCGCCGCCGACATCGCCTGTTTCGCGCCCATGCCGTATTTGCGGGACGCCTCTTGCTGCAGGGTCGAGGTCATGAAGGGCGGGGCGGGGTTGCGGGTGGCGGGTTTCGCCTCAACTGACAGGACCGTCAGGTCGCGGGAGCGGATCGCCTGCACCGCCATTTCGGCGGCGGTGGCGTTGGGCAGGTCGAATTTATCGAGTTTCTTGCCCGCGAGGGTCGTGAGTCGGGCCTCGTATTCGGCCCCACGCGGGGTTTTCAGTTTGGCGCTTACGGTCCAGTATTCCTGTGCGCGAAATGCCTCGATCTCCATTTCCCGATCGACGATCAGGCGCAGGCAGACCGATTGCACCCGGCCCGCGGATTTGGCACCGGGCAGTTTGCGCCACAGCACGGGGGACAGGTTGAAGCCCACCAGATAGTCGAGCGCGCGGCGGGCAAGGTAGGCATCGACCAAGGGCACGTCGACCTGGCGGGGGTGTTTCATCGCCTCGGTCACGGCCGCCTTGGTGATGGCGTTAAAGGTGACGCGGCTGACGGCGGTGTCTTTTTTGATGGCCTTGCGGTCGCGCAAAGCCTCGGTCAGGTGCCAGCTGATCGCCTCGCCCTCGCGGTCGGGGTCGGTGGCGAGGATCAGGGCATTGTCGTCTTTAAGTGCGTCGGCAATGGCTTTGAGGTGCTTGCGGCTGTCGGCCTGCACTTCCCAATCCATGGAAAAATTATCCTCGGTATGCACCGATCCATCCTTGGGCGGCAGATCGCGGACATGGCCGTAGGATGCCAGAACTGTGTAGCCCGGCCCCAGATAGGCATTGATTGTCTTGGCTTTGGCGGGGGATTCGACAACGACAACCGGCATGGGAATCCTTGAGTTACGGGCAGTGGGACTTGGCCGCATAACATGGGGGGCGGGGTTGGCGGTTGTCAATGCGACGTGTCGCAATTTCCGGAAATGGCGGGTAGAGCGTTGATAGTATGTCTGAAATTCGGGGTGGGTTGAAACCCACCTTACTTTTGTACATCGGATGTTGGTCAATCTGGCCCGCTTCGTGGGTCAAGACCCACGTTACAATCTGCTTGCACTCGCGGCGAAATGTAGGTGTTAACCCGCCGGTGAAGCTATATCACCCGCGCCAGTAACCCGCCCGCCTGCCGCGCGATTTTGCCGTCAAGTTCCAGATCGATCAAGGCCGGGGCCATGAGATGTGATGTGGTGGCCAGATCGCGGATCAACTGATCCTCGGCCATCGGTGACGGCCCAAGGCGGGACAGGATTTGGGCGTGCAGGCTGGCGGTTTCGCGTAAAGTCCGGGGTTCGGGGGCGTGCAGCGGGATGATATCAGCGGTTTGGATGACGGGGGCCAAGCCCAACGCCTCGATCACATCCGCGGCCGACCGCACCAGTATCGCCCCGTCGCGGATCAGCATGTTGCAGCCGGCCGCCCGCCCGTCGAACGGGTGGCCGGGGACGGCGAGCACGTCGCGGCCCTGGTCGAGCGCGTTGCGGGCGGTGATCAGGCTGCCAGATTTGGCCGCAGCTTCGACCACCACGACACATCCGGCCAGGCCAGACACGATTCGGTTACGGGCCGGAAAGTGTCGCGCTTGGGGTTGCAGGCCCATGGGCTGTTCGGAAATCAGGGTGCCCTGTTTAGCGATTTGATCGGCGAGGGCGATGTTTTCGGTGGGGTAGATTACATCGACCCCACCGGCCATTACCGCAACGGTTCCGGTGGGCAGGGCGGCCAGATGCGCCGCAGCGTCGATGCCGCGTGCAAGGCCCGAGACCACGATATAGCCCGCCGCCCCCAGTTCTTCGGCCAGTTTTTTGGCCATGCGGGTGCCGAGGGATGACGCGTTGCGGGCGCCCACAAGTGCGACCATGGGTTTGGTCAGATGCGTGAGATCGCCCTGCGCCCAGAGGATTGGGGGGGCGTCGGCGATGTCTGACAGGGCGGAGGGATAGCCGGGGGTGCCTTTGCACAGCATCCGGGCGCGGGCGGCTTTGGCGGCTTTGAGTTCGGCATGGATCACGCCTTCGGGGCAGATTTGGTAGTCGGATACCCCGGCGGCGCGGGCGATGTCGGGCAGGACGCTGAGGGCATTTTGGGCGGTGCCATGTTCGTGGATCAGCCGCCAGAAGGTCGCGATGCCAACCCGGCGCGAGCGCAACAGACGAAGCCAGGAAAACCGATCTTCTTCCGTGGTGGGTGGGAGTGGGGGGTGAGTGGAAGAGTTGGGTCTCTCAGCCATTCCCGCGCTCCGTCTGTTGCAGAATCAGATTTACGACAAAGGGGTTAACGGGGGGTAAACAACTGTGAGCTGAATCAGCCGATCGGCGATTCAGCAGGGGACGGTGCCACTCCCAAGACTTCAGGACATTTCCATCGCAGGATCAGCCAAAATGTCAGGCCATATGCGCAGCTAAAACCTGCAAATATCCAACCTGGAACCACAGCCTCGAACGATTTGCTGAACAAAATTCCGAATCCGACCCCTGCAGCGAGTGCTGGAAGCCATCCTGCCCACCCGCGCCGCGCTAGCACAATCGCGGTTGGCACAGCGCAGACCAAGGCCGGAGCCGTGAGTACGGGCGAGACCAACATTAAAGCGAGCGAGAATCCTTTCGGCACAAGTATGTCGGCAAAATTCATGCCTAGTGCCGGGATTAACGCGACCAGAAAGAGCAGTCCAACGAGTAGCAGCCAAAGAGACGCCCGGACAATGGGTCTGTAATCGGCAAACGGAGGCGTCCTAAACATCGGCCACCTGCTCACGCCGCCGCCCCACCCACCGTCAGCCCACCGATCAGCAGGCTGGGTTGGCCCACGCCGACCGGCACCCATTGCCCGGCCTTGCCGCAATTGCCGATGCCGGGGTCCAGTTTCAGATCATTCCCCACCGCCCTGATCTGCCGCAGCGAAGTGGCCCCGTCGCCGATCAGCGTCGCGCCCTTGACTGGGGCGCCGATCACCCCGCCGCGCACCCGGTACGCCTCGGTGCAGGAAAACACGAACTTGCCGTTGGTGATATCGACCTGACCGCCGCCAAAGCCCACGGCGTAGATGCCGTCTTTCAGGTCCGCCACCATCGCGGCCGGATCGGCATCCCCCGCCAGCATATAGGTATTGGTCATCCGGGGCATCGGGATATGGGCGAAACTTTCGCGGCGGCCATTTCCCGTGGGTGCCACCCCCATCAGCCGGGCGTTCTGCCGGTCCTGCATGAAACCCACCAGAATCCCGTCGTCAATCAATACGTTACGCTGTGACGGCGTGCCTTCGTCATCCACGGTCAGCGACCCGCGCCGGTCGGGAATTGTGCCATCGTCCAGCACGGTGACACCGCGGGCGGCCACCTGTTGGCCCATCAGCCCGGCAAAGGCGGAGGTGCCCTTGCGGTTGAAATCACCCTCAAGCCCATGGCCCACCGCCTCGTGCAGCAAAATCCCGGGCCAGCCGGGGCCTAAGACCACGTCCATGACGCCTGCGGGGGCGGGTTCGGCCGCCAGATTAACCAAGGCGATGCGCAACGCCTCGCGCGCAGCATCCTGCCAATGGGCGGGGGCGATCAGGCCAATCAGACCGGTGCGGCCGCCTGACCCGGCATTGCCGGATTCGCGCAGGCCGTTTGCCTCGACGATGACCGAGATATTGATCCGGGACATCGGGCGGATATCGGTGACCAGCTGACCTTCGGGGCGCAGAATGACGACTTCTTGCAAGCTTGCGGCCAGACTGGCCGACACCTGCACAACCCGGGGGTCGAGGGCGCGGGCGTAGGCGTCGATCTCGCGCAGGATGTCGATCTTTCCGGGGAATGCGATGCCATCCAGCGGGTCCTCGTCGCTGTACAGCTTGCGGTTGGTCAGTGCGGGGGCCGGTGACATCACCCCCCCGCCATCGCCCACCGCCAGCCGGGCGGTGCCGACCGCACGGCGCAAGGCATGTTCGTCGATCGTGGTGGAATGGGCGTAGCCCGCCACCTCGCCCCGGACCGCGCGCAGACCGAAACCTTCGGTCGCGTCATAGCTGGCGGTCTTGATCCGGCCATCGTCGAACGACAGCACCTCGGACCGGCGGCGTTCCAGAAACAGCTCGCCATCATCGGCGCCCTGCGTCGCCTCACGTAGCAAGGCCAAAGTGGCATCGCGGTCGAGCATGGTCTCAAATGGGCGGAATGGGGCAGTTGGCATCAGGATTTCCTTACGCGAGACGGGTGCGAATAGTCGATTTTCGTGGCGTTGGGGCAAAAAGCGGCCCTATGCCGCAACCCCGGTTCTTGTGATGTTAGAAAGGATATGGGATTAGACGACCAACAAACAGCGGATTCCATGGACAGGTGGGGTCAGGCGGCCCAGAAACAAGGTTACGACATGCAGTTGACCAGAACGATCAAATCACTTCTGACCGGGGCCGCGACAGCGGTTCTGGGGTCAGCCGTGGCAGCCCAGACAGCCCTTGAGGATTTGCCGATTATCGGGGCGCCGGTTGACGGAGCGATGGGGTTTCAACCCAGTGCGACCAAACTGGCCCGCGACGTGGTCTGGCTGGACAACATGATCCTGATCATCATTACGGCTATAACGATCTTTGTGACCGGCCTGATGGTGTGGGTGGTGATCCGCTATAATGCCAAACGCAATCCGACACCGGCCGGTTTCACCCATAACTCGCCGCTGGAAATCGCCTGGACCATCGTGCCGATTGTCATTCTGGTGTTCATCGGGGCGTTTTCGCTGCCGGTTTTGTTTGAGCAGCAGGAAATTCCTGAGGCCGATATCACGATCAAAGTCACCGGCAATCAGTGGTTCTGGAGTTATGAATATGTCGATGATGGGGTGGCGTTCGACAGCTATATGATTGGCTATGGCGAAGGTAACCTGAACCCAGATATTTCACTGGCGCTGACTGAGGCAGGCTATTCGGACAATGAATTCCTGCTGGCCACGGATACAGCCGTTGTGGTGCCGATTGGGGCCACGATTGTCATGCAGTTGACCGGATCGGACGTGATCCACGCCTGGGCAATGCCTGCCTTTGGTGTGATGCAAAGTGCGGTTCCGGGCCGACTGTCGCAATTGTGGTTTTCGGCCGAGCAAGAAGGCATCTATTTTGGCCAATGCACCAGCCTGTGCGGCAAGGATCATGCCTATATGCCGATCACCGTCAAGGTTGTCAGCCAAGAAGTGTATGATGCATGGCTGCTGGGGGCAAAGACCGAGTTTCCGGCGTCTTGACCATGATGACTCAAGGGTGGGTTAAAAACCACTTTAGAAGAAACCAGTCTAGGTAAGGTGGGTTTTAACCCACGTTCGACGATTGATACGGCAGGTAAGGTGGGACTTGACCCACCATCCGACCCAAAACATGGACCCGTGATGACCGATCTCAGCCTGCCGGACAGCAACACCAGTGACGCGAGCATGGGCGACTATTTTGCGTTGCTCAAGCCGCGCGTCATGTCGCTGGTCGTGTTCACGGCGATTGTCGGTTTGCTGGTGGCCCCGATCCCAGTGCATCCTTTCATCGGATTTGTAGCGATCTTGTGCATCGCGGTTGGGGCGGGGGCCTCGGGCGCGCTGAATATGTGGTGGGATGCCGATATCGACGGGCTGATGCGCCGGACGGCCAAACGCCCGATTCCGTCCGGCAAAGTCGCACCTGCCGAGGCACTGGGAATAGGTCTGGTGTTGTCAGCCTTTTCAGTGATCCTGTTGTGGTTGGCGACCAATGCGCTGGCGGCTGGATTGCTGGCTTTTACCATCTTTTTCTACGCAACAATCTATTCGATGTGGCTGAAACGAGCGACGCCGCAGAACATTGTTATCGGCGGTGCCGCCGGGGCGTTTCCGCCGATGATTGGCTGGGCCGTGGCCACGGGTGATGTGACCCTGTCGTCGGTTCTGATGTTCGCCTTGATTTTTATGTGGACGCCGCCGCATTTCTGGGCTTTGGCCCTGTTCGTGAAAACCGATTACGGCGATGCGGGCGTGCCCATGTTGACCGAAACGCACGGGCGGCGGGTCACCCGAAACCATGTGTTGGGCTACACACTGGTGCTGATTCCGACGGCCCTTGCGTTGGGTTTTACGCCGATTGGCGGGCCGGTGTATCTGGCCACGGCAGTAATCCTGAACATCCGGTTTCTGCTGGGGGTCATCACGTTGTATAAACGTGACGAGGTGCAGGCCGAGGTGGATAATTATGCTGTCGAAAAGCATGTGTTCCGGATTTCGCTGAGCTATTTATTTCTGCATTTTGGCGCGTTGCTGGCCGAAGCGCTGCTGCGTGCCTATGGGCTGGGGGGCTGGTGATGGCGATACAGGTCGAACATGAACTTCATGCGCGTCGCAAAGGCCGCAATATCGGCGTCGGGCTGCTTTTAGGGGCATTCATTGCCGTGGTCTTTGGCCTGACCGTGGTCAAGGTGCTCCAACTGGGTGAGGCGGGCAAATTCCAGTCGTTTGACCATGTCGCGCGCCCGGAAATCATACCGGAGGGGGCGGGCGATTGAAGTTTCTTGGCAAATCCATAACCGGCCCGCAGAAAACCGCAGCGCAGGCCGGGGCAGTTGTCCTGCTCATGGCCTCATTGTCTTTTGCCGCGGTGCCGTTTTACCGCTGGTTCTGTCAGGTCACCGGGTTTGCGGGCACAACCAATGTGGCTACTGGCGACAGTGATATCATCCTTGATCAGACCGTTGAGGTCCGGTTCGATGCTTCGCTTGATGCGGGCATGCCTTGGACCTTTACCCCGGTGCAACGGACCATGACGCTGCGGATCGGGGAAACTGGCCTTGCGTTTTATGAGGCGCATAACCCGACGGACCGCGCAGTGGCCGGGCAGGCCAGCTATAATGTCACCCCGGATGCGGCGGGCCGGTTTTTTGACAAGATCGACTGCTTTTGCTTTGTCCAGCAGGTGCTGCAGCCGGGACAGACTGTGCAAATGCCGGTCAGCTTTTACGTCGATCCGGCGATGGTGACTGACCGCGAGGGGCAATATGTACGTAATATCACCCTAAGCTACACATTCTACGAGGTACCGCTGCCGCAGGATGACAGTCAGGCGGCGTTGAACGCCGCGGCAGAGCCGCCTTTGACACCAGACACAACTTTGACCATAGACACTAATTAAGGCCTAACCGGACCACGCCCGATCACGGCAACGACACCCAAGGGACAAGACCATGGCACATGAGAAAAACCACGATTTCCACATTCTGGCGCCGTCAATCTGGCCGCTGGTCGGGGCTGTTTCGGCCTTTATCATGCTGTTCGGGGCGGTCCTGTGGATGCCAAAGCAGGGTGGCGGGCCCTATATGTTTCTGATCGGTTTTGCCGGTGTGTTGTACACGATGTATGCGTGGTGGTCCGATGTTGTGGCGGAATCCCGGGTTGGCGACCATACCCCGGCGGTCCGCATCGGCCTGCGCTATGGCGTGATCATGTTCATCATGTCCGAAGTAATGTTCTTTGCCGCCTGGTTCTGGAGCTTTTTCAAACATGCCATGTATCCGATGGAAACCTATGCCGGCACGCAATATGTCCGCCCTGACATTATCCCGGTTGATGCGTTCCACTTGCCGCTGATGAACACGCTGGTCCTGCTGTGTTCGGGCATGGCAGTGACCTGGGCGCATCATGCGTTGGTACATGAAAACAACCGCAAAGACCTGCAAAGCGGGCTGTTGCTGGCAGTGGTGCTGGGTCTCGCCTTTACCGGCCTGCAGGCCTATGAATACCGCGAACTGCTGGTCGTCGATGGCTGGACCTTTAGCCAGCATACGTTCTACGCCAACTTTTTCATGGCCACCGGGTTTCACGGTTTTCATGTGATCATTGGCACGATTTTCCTGTTCGTCTGCTATCTGCGCGCCCGCGCCGGTGATTTCACCCCAGAACGGCATGTCGGGTTTGAAGCTGCCGCATGGTATTGGCATTTCGTCGATGTGGTCTGGCTGTTTTTGTTCTTTGCGGTTTATATCTGGGGCCAATAAGACGGTGGGTGGGTTAAAACCCACCTTACCCACGACCGCGTAAGGTGGGTTTCAACCCACCGCCTGCGGCAAAAAACTTTTGATGCCTCCGGCGGAGGTATTTGGGCAACAATGAAAACCAAGAGCCACGCGCGGGGGACAGCCCTTGCGCGTGCCGCGTTTCACCCCGGGGGCCAGATGTCACGACTGATCTTTCCATTGCTGATGGCCGTGGTCGGGGTGGGTGTTTTGCTAAGCCTTGGGGTCTGGCAGGTCCAAAGACTGGATTGGAAGGCCACATCGCTTGCTGCAATTACCGCCCGGATTGCTGATGCGCCCGTGGCGTTGCCACAGCGGCCGGACCCGGATCAGGACAAATATCTGCCGGTAGTTGCAGTTGGGGCACTGGCCGGGCCAGAGCTTTTCATTCTGACCTCGCATGACGGCGCACCGGGCTACCGGGTGATTGCGGCCTTTGAAACCGCCGGGCGTCGGGTGATGGCCGATCTGGGGTTTATCACCCTCGAGGCCAAATCCACCCCGCGCGTTACCGCTGATCTGACCCTGACAGGCCACCTGCATTGGCCGCAAGAAGTAGACGGCTGGACCCCCGCACCAGATGGTGATCTGTGGTTTGCCCGCGATGTCCCTGCCATGGCTGCGGCGCTGGGGACCGAACCTGCGCTGATCGTTGTGGCGGCCATGTCGGGCGCTGACCTTGGCGTGACGCCGCTGCCCATAGACATCAGTGACATTCCCAATGATCACTTGGGCTATGCGATCACTTGGTTTGGTCTGGCCTTTGTCTGGGCGGTGATGAGCGGATTTTTCGCCGTCCGGATGGCGCGTGCGCCCCGGATGGCCTGAGAGGACGACAAGATGCGCTATGTCTCGACCCGCGGTGCCGCGCCCGTATTGACCTTTGAGCAGGCGATGATGACCGGGCTGGCCCGCGATGGCGGGCTGTATGTCCCGGATCAGGTGCCGGTCCTGACCCATGCCCAGATCGCTGCGATGGCGGGTCAAAGCTACGAAGAAATTGCCTTTACAGTCATGCGCCCGTTCATTGGCGATACGTTTACCGATGCCGTATTCAAAACCCTGATCGCGCGGGCCTATGCCGGGTTTGGCCATGCTGCCCGTGCGCCGCTGGTGCAGTTAGGGGCAGGGCATTTCCTGCTGGAATTGTTCCATGGGCCCACGCTGGCGTTCAAGGATTTCGCCATGCAGCTGATCGGCCAGATGTTTCAGGCCGCTTTGACCCGTTCGGGTGACCGGATTACCATTGTCGGCGCCACCAGCGGCGACACCGGATCGGCGGCGATTGAGGCATTCCGGGGCCTGAAAAACGTCGATGTATTTATCCTGTATCCGCATGGCCGGGTGTCCGAAGTGCAGCGCCGCCAGATGACAACGCCGGTTGAGGCCAATGTCCACGCGCTGGCGATGGATGGCGATTTCGATGATTGTCAGGCCGTGTTGAAGGACATGTTCAACGACTTTGATTTCCGCGATGGCGTGCGCCTCGCCGGGGTCAATTCGATCAACTGGGGTCGGGTGCTGGCGCAGGTAGTGTATTACTTCAGCGCCGCCGTGTCGCTGGGCGCGCCGCATCGCCCAGTCAATTTCACCGTGCCCACCGGCAACTTTGGTGACATCTTTGCGGGCTACATCGCTAAGCAGATGGGCCTGCCGATTGATCAACTGATTGTGGCGACCAACCAGAACGACATACTGCACCGGACGTTGCAGAGCGGTGCCCATGTCAAACAGGGTGTGACCCCGTCGATCAGCCCGTCGATGGATATTCAGGTGTCGTCGAATTTTGAGCGGGCCTTGTTTGACGCCTATGGCCGCGATGGTAAAACTATTGCCGCACAGATGGATGAGCTGAAAACCAAGGGCGGTTTCACCATCAGCCAAGGCGCGTTTGACATGCTGAAAGCCAGCTTTATCTCGGGCCGGTGTTCCGAAACGGAAACTTCGGACACGATCCGTGATACGCTTGCGCAGACCGGCGAACTGCTGTGCCCCCACACGGCGGTTGGTGTGCATGTGGCGCATGCCCACCTTGGTGCGACCCCGATGATCACGCTGGCCACCGCCCATCCGGCCAAATTTCCCGACGCGGTGCAGGCCGCCACCGGTATCCGCCCCCCCCTTCCCTCGCGCATGGCGGACCTGTATGACCGTTCGGAACGGGTCACGCGGGTCGCGCATGACTTGCCTGCCCTCAAAGCACTCATCAAGGAACGGATTCCGGTTTGAACGTCCAACTTCACACTTTGTCCAACGGGTTTCGCATTGCCACTGAACTGATGCCTGGCCTGAAATCCACCTCTATCGGCATCTGGGTGCTGGCGGGTGGGCGGCACGAGCGGATCGAACAGAACGGCATTGCGCATTTTCTGGAACATATGGCGTTCAAGGGCACGGCCACCCGGTCTGCTTTGGAAATTGCCGAGGCGATTGAAGACGTCGGCGGTTACATCAACGCCTATACCAGCCGCGAGATGACCGCCTATTATGCCCGCGTGCTGGAGGTGGATGTCCCCCTCGCCCTTGATGTCATTTCTGACATCCTGCTGAACCCGGTGTTCGACCCAGACGAGATCGAGGTTGAGCGCGGCGTGATCCTGCAGGAAATCGGCCAGACCTTGGATACCCCCGACGACATCGTGTTCGACTGGCTGCAAGAGGTGGCCTATCCTGATCAACCGTTGGGCCGTACCATTCTGGGCCCGACCGAACGGGTGGGCGCGTTTGACAAACGCGACTTGGCCACCTTTGTCGGCGAACATTATGGCCCGGGTCAGATGATCCTGTGTGCCGCTGGTGCCGTCGATCATGACGCATTGTGCCGCCGAGCCGAGGAACTGTTTGGCCATCTGTCCCCGATTGTGACGCCGACCCTGCTGCATCCCGCCCGGTTTCAGGGCGGCGAGCGGCGCGAGATCAAGACGCTGGAGCAGGTGCATTTCGCGCTGGCTCTGGAAGGGCCGAATTACCGCGACCCCGAGATTTTCACGGCACAGGTCTATTCCATGGCCCTTGGCGGCGGCATGTCGTCCCGCCTGTTTCAGGAAATCCGCGAAAACCGGGGGCTGTGTTATACGATTTTCGCGCAGGCTGGCGCGTATGAGGATACCGGGCTGACCACGATCTATGCCGGCACCAGTGCCGAGCAAATTGCCGAACTGGCCAATCTGACGATGGACGAGATGAAACGCGCGGCGGATGATATGAGTGAGGCCGAAGTGGCCCGTGCCCGGGCGCAGATGAAGGCCGGCATGGTGATGGGGCTGGAAAGCCCGTCGAACCGCGCCGAACGGCTGGCCCGGATGCTGTCAATCTGGGGCCGGGTGCCCACACTGGACGAGGCGATTGAAAAGATCGACGCGGTCAATGTGCGGGATGTGCGGGAATTCGCGGCAAAAATGGCCGGGCAGGCGGGCAAGGCGCTGGCGCTGTATGGCCCGGCCGAGGACGCGCCGACATTGGCCGCATTGCAGGCCCGGCTTGCCGCCTGATGCTGGGGGTGCGGTCCAAGCTCAGGATCGACACTGACCGGTTGTTTTTGCGCCCGCCGCAACATGGCGATTACCGGGCCTGGTCGGCGTTGCGGCGCGATTCTGCGGTGTTTTTGCAGCCATGGGAGCCGACCTGGGCTGACGATCACCTGAGCCGCAAGTCATTTACCAACCGGGTCTATTGGGCGCAAAGGTCCATCACCGGCGGCACCGCCGTGCCCTTGTTCCTGATCCGTAAAAGCGATGATATGCTGCTGGGCGCGATCACGCTGGATAATATCCGGCGTGGCCCGGCGCAGGCGGGCACCACCGGCTATTGGATTGGCGCACCGTTTGCCCGGCAAGGCTATATGCGCGAGGCGATTGCCGCCATTGTGCATTATGCGTTCGCCACACTGGACCTGAGCCGGATCGAGGCAGGCTGTTTGCCGGAAAATACCCCGTCCCGGCGGTTGCTGGAACAATGCGGCTATAAATACGAGGGCGTAGCGCAAAGCTATCTGCAGATTGCCGGGCGGTGGCGCAACCATGTGCTTTATGCCAATCTGCGCGGCGACCGGCGGGGCAAAACCGATGTCGGATAGGGCGTTAACCCCGGTCAGTCCTGGTTTTGAGGCTGACCTGCGGATGATTTTGCCGGAGCCAGCCTTTCGCCCCGATGCCGCCGCCTATCTGGCCGAACCGCGCGGCCGCTGGACCGGGCGGGGGCTGATTGTGGCCCCTGCCAGCACTGCCGAGGTGGCCGCCGTGGTCCGCGCCTGTGCCGCCGCCCGCGTGGGCATTATCCCCTATAGCGGCGGGACCGGGCTGGTTGGCGGGCAACTGATGTCCGATGGTCCTGCCCCGGTTGTGCTGTCATTGGAGCGGATGAACCGCATCCGCGATGTATTCCCATCGGAATCCGTGCTGATTGCCGAGGCCGGGGTGATTTTGGCCGATGTGCAAAAGGCCGCATTGGCGGTGGGCAAGCTGTTCCCGTTATCACTCGCCTCCGAAGGGTCCGCCCGGATTGGCGGCCTGCTGGCGACCAATGCAGGCGGCGTCAATGTGCTGCGCTATGGCAATGCAAGGGCGCAATGTCTGGGCATCGAAATGGTGACGTCGCAGGGCGAGGTCTGGAATGGCCTGACCCGGCTGCGTAAGGACAATATGGGTTATGACCTGCGCGATTTGCTGATCGGGTCTGAGGGGACATTGGGCATCATCACTGCCGCCGCCCTGCGCCTGATGCCACTGCCTGCGCAAACCGGGGCCGCGATGCTGGCGGTGCCGTCGCCACAGGCAGCACTGGATTTGCTGGCCATGGCGCAGGACCTGTTTGGCGAGGGGATTTCAGCCTTTGAGATTATCCACCGCCAAGGCGTTGATTTTCTGACCGAAACCGGGTTCGATTTCAAATCGCCGTTCCCGCAGCAACCCGAATGGATGGTGCTGATCGACCTTGGCCTGCCTGCAGGGCCATCGCCCGAGGCCGGGTTGGAGACGCTGTTTGGGCGGGCGCTTCACGCGGGGCTGGTCACCGATGGAGTGATCGCCACAAGCCTGTCGCAGCGGGCTGCGTTTTGGCATATCCGCGAAACTATCCCGTTGGCCAACCGCAGGATCGGGGCGGTGTCGTCGCATGATACTGCAGTGCCGTTAAGTGCGCTGCCGGAATTTATCACCCGCGCCGGGGCGACGATTGCGGCGATTGGTGATTTCCGGATCAATTGCTTTGGCCATCTGGGTGACGGCAACTTGCATTACAACGTCTTTCCGGTCCGGGGCCGGACCAAGGACGATGACGCCGGTTTTCGAAGCGCGATCAAAACTGCCGTGCATGACCTGACCCATGCGATGGGCGGGTCGATCAGTGCGGAACACGGGATCGGGCGGCTGAAGGTGGCTGATCTGGAAACCTACGCAGACCCCGCCAAGCTGGCGATGATGCGGGCGGTCAAGGTTGCACTGGACCCGGCAGGGATTATGAATCCGGGGGCGGTTTTACGGGTGCCCAAGGCATAATTCGATAAAACCGGAATTACCGTTGCAGGCGCGACGGTCCGCTGCTACGACCCCGCACATGGATATAGAAACCCTTGCCGCCCGGCTTGATGCGCTGGGCAATCCGACGCGGCTGGGCGCCTATAGGGCGCTGGTTCGGGCAGGGCATCCTGGGCTGTCGGTGGGCGCGTTGCAAGATAAGGTCGGCATCGCCGCATCGACCCTGTCGCATCATTTGGGCTTGCTGGTCCGGGTCGGTCTGGTCCGGCAGGACCGACTGGGCACTACCCTGCAATGCCATGCGGATTTTGTAGTGATGCAAGAGGTTGTGGCAGCTCTGCAGGCCGAATGTTGCCGGGACGAGGCCGATCTGTGAATCGCATTGTGGCGGCACTGGGCGTCAGCCAGATTATCGGCTACGGCACGCTGTATTATGCCTTTGCTCTGTTGGTGCCGCCGGTTTCCGCTGCATTCGGGGTGACGGCGACGCTGTTGTTCGGGATTTTTTCCGCAGGTCTGCTGCTCGGCGGGCTGTGTGCGCCGCTGGCCGGGCGGCTGATGGACCAGCACGGCGCGCCTTGGGTCATGGCGCTGGGCAGTCTGGCGGCAGGGGCGGCGCTGATCCTGCTGGCGCTGTCGCCCAACATCTGGGTGTTCGGGGCCGGGCTGATCGGGATCGAGGTGATCTCGGTTGTGGTCCTGTATGATGCAGCCTTTGCTACGCTGGTCGGCTTTGGCGGCGGCAATGCACGGCGGGCGATCACCCGGCTGACACTGATCGCGGGCTTTGCCTCGACCCTGTTCTGGCCCCTGACCGATCTGCTGATCGGAGGGGTCGGCTGGCGCGGCACTTATGGCGTGTTTGCCGGGCTGCACTTCAGCGTGGCATTTGGCCTGCATCTGTGGATCGGACGGCAGACACCCGCGCCGGTGCCGGTACTGGTCAGTCCCGCGCAAATCATGCCTGACCCGTTGCCCAAGGCGCTGGCCTTGGTGGCCTATCCGGTGGTGGCGGTCAGCTTTGCGCTGACCGGCGCGCTGGTGTCGGCCCTTGGCGTGCATATGGTCCCTGTTCTGGCGGGGATCGGCATGGGGGCGCAGGCCACAGTTGTGGCCATGCTGGTCGGCCCTGCGCAGGTGGCGGTCCGGCTGGTCGATACGCTGTTCTGGCGCGGTTTGCATCCGGTGTCGGTGGCAGTGATTTCGGCAGCGGCGCTGCCCGTCGCAGTGGGCGGGCTGGTGCTGGGCTTGCCGGTCTGGATTGCCGCCCCGCTGTTTGCCCTGCTGTTCGGGGTGGGTCAGGGGCTGGCCAGCATCGTGCGCGGATCGGTCCCGTTGGTCCTGTTCGGCGCGGATGGCTATGCCGAGCGGCTGGGCCGGCTGGCGCTGATCCGGACCCTGATCAGTGCAGGTTCCCCGCTGGTGTTTGCGCTGTTGCACCAGCGCATCGGGCTAACTGCCACATTGGGATTGTTTTTGGCCGTTGGCTTTGTTGCAGCGGCCGCTTTGATCTGGCTGCGCAGGCGACTGATACTGGCCGGGGCGCTAGGGCCGCTCAGGTAGGATCGGCAATCTGCCCATCGACCTGGGCCAATTGCCTATCTTACGACCCCTCGAACGCGCACAGCGCATGCACTTCCATCCCCAGCTTTTCCAGACGCACCCGGCCACCCAGTTCGGGCAGGTCGATCACAAAGGCGCAGCCGACGACTTGTGCACCCAACCGTTCAATCAGCTTGATCCCGGCCTCGGCTGTCCCGCCGGTGGCCAGCAGATCATCGACCAACAGCACCTTTTCGCCGGGTTGCAGCGCGTCGTCGTGCAGCTCCATCACCGCCTCGCCATATTCCAGCTTGTAGGCCTGTTCGATCGTATGCCCCGGCAGTTTACCTTTTTTGCGGATCGGGACAAAGCCGACAGCCAGCTGATGCGCAATCGCCCCGCCCAGAATGAACCCCCGCGCCTCAAGCCCGACAACCTTGTCGATGCGCTGCCCGGTATAGGGATGCAGCAGCTGATCAACCGCCATGCGAAACCCCCGTGCATCCGAAAACAGCGTGGTCACATCGCGGAACATGATGCCCGAATGCGGGAAATCCGGGATGGTGCGAATGTAATCTTTGACCGTTTTGCGCATGCTGTCCTCGTTATTTGCCAATCGGATAGTGCCGCCGCAACACCATCTGGTCCTGCGGCCCCAGCCGGGTCACGGAATTGCTGGTTTCAGAGAAAATCGACCGCTGTTCGTACCAGCGATTGTCGATATCGGTAAGCAGGCCCATCGCTTGGGTCAATTCCTCGAGCGCGATAGACTGCAGCCCGATAGCGTCGATATCCTGTGGAAATACAATGGCCGCGCGAGTCAGAAACAGATTGCCGTCCCACCAGACCTGCACCAGGGCCGCCTCGATGATCGACCCGTCCAGCGGGTCCAGCCCGGTCCGCGCAATCGGATCACCCATATTGATATTCAGCAAATGGATGGTGACATCGGCCAGCTGCCCCTCGGGCGCGAACCGCAGTCGCAGCGCCGCCCCGGATTGGTTGATCTCGGCTATTGCCGCATAGAGCGCCTTTTGCAGCGCTTGCTGCCGGTTCGCCGGATAGCCCGGTTCGATCTGAAACAGCGACACGGTCAGGTCTTGCGCCCGGTCCGGCCCCCAACGCACCAGCGGGTCCCGGCAGGACTGGTTTGGGGCGGCAGCACAGGCGACCAGATTGTAGAATGCCGCTTCCGAAAGCGGCCCGGTGGTGCGGATAGAATCCTGCGCCTGCGCCAGTCCAGTGGTCAGAATCAGGGCCGCAAGCGCCTTCACAAAACCCGCCCGGCTATGGCGTCAAGCTTTGCCAAAATCGTCGGATCGCGGACCTCGGGTGCCGTCATGATGGCATGGTCAAGCGCGCGGTCACAGCCATGCGGACAGGGCTGCCGGTCCGGCCCAAGCAGGCCAGGCAAGGCTGCTATCAGCGATTTTGCCTTGTGCGCATTACCCTTTAACGTGTTCAGAATGCTGGATATATCCACCGTTCCATGGTCCGGGTGCCAGCTGTCATAATCGGTCACCATGGCCACAGATGCATAGCACAACTCGGCTTCACGGGCCAGTTTCGCCTCGGGCATATTGGTCATGCCGATCACATCGCAGCCCCATTGCCGGTACAGTTGGCTTTCCGCCACCGAACTGAACTGCGGCCCCTCCATTGCCAGATAGGTGCCGCCGTGGTGGGCCTTTATACCAAGATTTTCAGCCGCCTTGGCGATTGCATCGCCCAGTCGCGCACAGGTTGGATGTGCAACGGACACATGCGCCACGCAGCCGGTACCGAAAAATGACTTATCCCGCGCAAAGGTCCGGTCGATGAACTGATCGATGATCACGAAATCGCCCGGCGCCATATTTTCACGGAATGACCCGACGGCAGAAACCGAGATGACATCAGTCACGCCCAGCCGTTTCAGCGCATCGATATTGGCCCGGTAGGGGACAGTTGTGGGCGAATGCACATGCCCGCGCCCGTGGCGGGGCAGAAACGCCATTGGCACGCCGTCCAGCCGCCCGACCAGAACCTGATCCGAAGGCTCCCCCCAAGGCGAGTTCACCTTGACCCATGCCGCGCCTTCCAGCCCGTCAATCTCGTAAATACCGGACCCGCCGATGACGCCGATCATGGTTTGCATGGGGGATGGGCTCCGGCTGAGTGTTGTCGTGAGGATAGGGGAGGGGGGAAAGGATGGGAAGGGGGTAGGGTGGGGTGAAACCCACGTGTTGTCATGGGTTTCACAGGCGCATGGGTTGCACCCACGCTACTCGTCGGGGCGTCTCATTTCGAATACTTCGCGCACCACCGAATAATCTTTGTATCCGCTGCGGGCCAAGGGTTGGTAGATGGTCACATCGAACCGACCGTTGATCAGACAATCATCGCGCAGATGCACGCCGACAACCTCGCCGAACACCACGAAATTCGCCTCTCCCGGCAAGGTCACCACCTGCGTCAGGCGGCATTCCAGCGCTGCGGGGGCATTGGCGACGCGGGCGCAGCGGATCGTGCTGCATTCGGTTCGGTCAATCCCCGCATCGGCAAATTCATCCACCGCCCGCGGCCAGGGCCCTGACGTGCGCCCCATTGCGTCCTTCATCGCAAAGCCCACGATATTCACGCAAAACACGCCCGTTTCGCGGATATTGGCGACTGAATCCTTGGTGTCGCCCCGGTCCGGCTTGGCCCCGGTCGAGGCGAACATCACCTGCGGCGGGGTATAGGCCACGGCGTTGAAAAACGAATAAGGAGCAAGGTTGTCAGACCCATCCAGCCCCCGCGACGAAATCCAGCCAATCGGGCGCGGCGACACAATGGCGCTAAACGGGTTATGCGGCAGGCCGTGGCCTTGGGACGGAACATAGAACATCTTGCAAACTTTCTCGTTTTGCCCAAAGGGGTAGCCGCAATATGGCGACAGTTCCAGACCCGAGGGGCAGATGATCGAAGTCGATCAGGAAACAGCGGATGATTGGTGGGAAGTCGAGGCGCTATATAACCTGTGCTTTGCGCCGGGCCGCGAGGCGTTGTCGTCCTACCGGCTGCGCGACGGCATCCCGCCGGTGGCCGAGTTGTGTCTGGTCGCCCGTGATAGGGACGGCAGTTTGGCCGGAGCAATCCGCAACTGGCCGGTGCGGGTGGGTGGTAAATGGGCGCTGCTGCTGGGCCCTGTCGCCGTGCATCCGACCCATCAGGGCGAGGGGTTGGGCGGGCTGCTGATCTACCGCGCGATTGAGATTGCGCGGATTGATAAATGGAGCCGGATCCTGCTGGTGGGTGATGCGCCTTATTACGGCCGGTTCGGGTTTGCCAAACTGGACGGCGTGGTGATGCCGCCGCCCACCAACCCCGACCGGGTGCTGGGGTTGGCGTTGCGCGACGGGGCCTGGGGCGGGATAATTGGCCCGGTTACCCGACCAGTTGATTGAAATCTGCCCAAGCATGACCATTTGAAAGTGCATGAACCAACCCGTCATGATCGAGATCAATCCCGACAACCCCAAACCGCCCCTGACGGACGCGGCCCGTGCCGATGTGGCTGCCTTGGCCGCAAGGCAACGACGGGCCAATGGCCTGCTGATGAAGGTGGTGAATTTCGCTGGCGGGCAGGTTGAAGATGGATTGAAACTGCTGCCCAAAGCCATGCGTGGGCAGGTCGAGGCGGCGGTCAAATCAGCGCTGCTGCGCGCCTATGACGTGGCATCGCGGTCCCGCAAATTGTCGATTGTCCGGTCCGACCGGGCGCACCGGATTATCGGCACGCTGTCGGGCGCATTGGGCGGGATCGGAGGCCTGCCCACCGCTTTGGCCGAATTGCCTGTGGCCACGATGTTGATTTTTCGTGCCGTGCAGGGTGTTGCCGTACAATATGGCGAGGATCCCTTGTCCGAGGCGACCCGGATCGAATGTCTGCGGGTGTTCGGTGCGGGCGGCCCCGGGGGTGCTGATGACGGGATCGACAGTGGGTTCATCGGCGCAAGGCTGAGCATCACCGGCCCCGCCATTGGCAAGATCATCGCCAAAGTTGCCCCCCGGTTCGGCGCGGTCCTGTCGCAAAAGCTGTTGACCCAAGCGGTTCCCATTATTGGGGCGGCGGCGGGGGCGGGCACGAATTACGCCTTTGTCGATTACTACATCGAAATGGCCCATGTGCATTTCGGCCTGCGCAAGGTGGGGCGGGACCACGGGGCTGCGGCAGTGGCGGATGTGTTTCACCGCGCGCTGGCGGCAGGGAAATTGTCTAAATCGTAGGATGGGCAATATGCCCATCAATCCCGGTAGGATGGGCAGATTGCCTATCCTTCGCTACAGTTGCAATCCACTCTGTCACCGCCCCCCGCACCGATTGTTCACCGCTGATCCGGGCCGCATCAATCACTGCCTTGGCGTCGTCCAGATCGACGCGGAGCAGCATGTGCTTGACTGCAGATTTCGCATCGCTTCTACATATGCGCGCTTTAAGCTCACAGCCAAACTCGCTAAAATCAAAAGCAATAGCAAGATCGACCAAGTTACACTTTCGCCCGGCGTCCGCTTTAGAGCCTGTTGAGATTCATTGGGACAAAGATGGAACAAAACCGCGTTGTAAGCAAGATCAGCGTTGCGTGCTGGCAGCCTTCAGCCGGTCTTGAAAGTCATCTGCGGCATTGGACTGCGGATAAGGTTGGTCCGGCACTTCAACTCCGAGATGGGCGCAAAGCGACGGCCAGCCATCGCCGATCCGGTGAACGAGAAGCCGCCCGGGCGGCACTTCGGCCATCACCGCCGCCACATGGGCCTGATAGACCGCGATGGCATGGTCGCGGTCCCTCAGCCCGCCAAAGACCTGCTCGGCAATCAGGGCGCGCCCCAGCGAAGCTGGATCAGAATCGGAGAGGTCCACTTTCAGCAGCGTGCTGGACATACTTTTCCACCAGCTCTCCGGGCTGCGCCAGGTCAGGATAACCTTGGCGTCGGGATTGGCCGCGATCAATTCACGCCAGTAATGGGCCGAAGGCCAGTCGACGCAGGCGACATAGCCTTCAAACAGATATTCCCAGTCGCAAGGGCCCCCCGCCACCATCGCCTGCCAGCGGGCCTTCTGTTCGGGCTTTGCCATCACTTCGAACATGTGGTGACAGGGACCGAATCCCAGGATCGTCAGGGCCTCGCGCATGGAATCGGTTCCGGTCCGGCCGAAACCGGTTCCGATGACTTTCAGTGGCATGAAAATTTCTCCGATGGGTCGTGCCAGTCCTACACGGTTGCGCCAGTCTTACACGGTTGCGCCAGTTGCGCAACATGGGGGTGGAAGGAAGCCAGCGGCTGGGCCAAAGCGTGTCAGGTTTGAATTGAATCGAAAATCACTGTCTCTCGCAATGCTTGAACGCGATTTCCGATGTCAGTGTTGCAATCAAAACCTGACACGCTCTAAGCCACCCCCGCCAACCACTCCACCACGGCACCCCGCACCGATTGCGCGCCGCTGATCCGGGCGGCGTCCATCACGGCGCGGCATTCATCCAGATTAACCCGGCGCAACAGGTGCTTGACCGGGCCAATCGATGCAGGCCGCATTGACAGCATCCGCAGGCCGAGGGCGGCGAAACACAGCGCCTCGATTGGGCGCCCGGCATCCTCGCCGCAGAAACTCAGCGGGACGGAATGGATTTTGCACCGGGCGATGATCTGTTCGAGGAAGGTCAGGAAACTGACATCCAGTGTATCATAGCGCCGCCGCACCCGTTCGTTTTCGCGGTCAGCGGCGAAAAAGAACTGTTTCAGGTCATTGCCGCCGATGGAAATGAAATCCACCTCGCGCCAGAAACTATCGGGGGCAAAGGCAAGGCTGGGGGTTTCCAGCATGGCCCCCACCTCGAACGACACGGGCAGGGGGTGGCCCAATATCCGTTCCCGCGCCAGCGCCTTGTCCCATTCGGCCCGCGCCGCTTGAAACTCATCCCCCGCCGCGATGAACGGGAACATCACCGACAAAGGCCGCCCCGCTGCCGCCCGGATCAGCGCCTGCAACTGCATCCGCAACACACCGGGTTTATCCAGCCCCACCCGGATCGCCCGCCAGCCCATCGCAGGGTTGGGTTCGTCATTGGGCTTCATATAGGACAGCACCTTGTCCGACCCGATATCCAGCGTGCGGAACGCCACCCGCTTGCCCGCCGCGGAATCCATGACGCGGGAATACAGCGCCGACAGTTCCGCCCGCTGTGGCATCTTGTTGCGCACCAGAAACTGCAATTCGGTGCGGAACAGGCCCACACCTTCGGCCCCGGACCCCACCAAAGACGGCAGATCGGCCATCAGCCCGGCGTTCATGTGCAGTTTTACAACCGCACCGCACAAAGCCTGCGCTGGCAGATCACGCAAGCCGACATAGCGTTCCTGCGCGCGGGCCTGCATGGCGATTTTCTCGCCAAACGCCGTCTTCACCGTCTCGTCGGGCCGCAGATGCACAATGCCCTGATCGCCATCGACCAGAATACTGTCGCCATTCAGCGCCTCTGTCGTGATGTTATCCACCCTTAGTACCAAAGGAATCGCCCAGGCGCGGGCCACAATCGCCGCATGGCTGCCGACTGATCCTTCCTCCAGCACGATGCCTTTCAGGATCTTGCCATATTCCAGCAACTCACCGGGCCCGATATTGCGGGCGACGAGAATCGGGTTTTCGGGCATTTCTGACCCCATATCCGCGCCTTGCCCGGTCAGAATGCGCAGCAGCCGGTTCGAGATATCGTCCAGGTCATGCAGCCGTTCGCGTAAATATGGATCGGCGGCCTGCGCCATCCGGCTGCGGGCCAAAGATTGTTCCTTTTCCACTGCAGCCTCGGCGGACAGGCCCGATTGCACATCATCCTCCATCCGGCGCAGCCACGACCGGGAATGCGCGAACATCCGGTATGCCTCGAGGACTTCGGTTTCGTCTTTGTCCGTGGTGGTCGCTGTTGCGAGCATATCATCTACCGACCCGCGCAGCCGGTCGACGGCAGCCTGCAGCCGGATCACTTCTTTCTCGGGATCATCCGAGATCGGGTTGGTGACCACCACGCGGGGTTCATGCAGATACACCCGGCCTTCAACCGCACCCTCCTGGCCTTGGGTGCCACGAAACATCACCGGGCGCTGGTGGCGGGCCGATAGGGCAGCACCTTCGCCGGTGAACGCGCCCAGTTCGGTCATTTCGGCCAGCACCATAGCCACGACTTCCAGCGCATAAACCTCGTCCGCCGTAAATTCGCGGGCGGCTTTGTTTTGCACGACCAGCACGCCCAAAGCCTCGCCCAGACGCTGCACCGGCACGCCGCAGAACGACGAATATCGCTCTTCGCCGGTTTCGGGCATGTAGCGGAAACCCTTTTCGGCCGGGGCATTGGCAGTGTTCACCACCTGGCGTAACCGCGCCGTGCGGCCGACCAGCCCCTCGCCCAGCCGCATCCTTGTCTGGTGCACGGCTTCAGGCTTCAGCCCCTCGGTTGCACATAATTCAAGCGTCTCGGCATCGCGGAACAGATAGATCGAACAGACCTCGGCCTGCATCGACCGGGCAATGAGGCCCACGATATTGTTCAGCCGCGCCTGCCCGGCCACGTTTTCGGCCAAGGCCGCCCTGAGCGTACCCAGCAGCTTGCGGCTCTCGCTTTCGATCCTGTCGGGCATTCTGCTTCCCCATGCGCCACGCCTGTCCCGAACAGGGTTGGCCGGATTGGGTTAAAGCATAGGCGGGGACAAAGGGGAACCGGGAAGGTGGGGAAACTGGGCCAACCCGGTCCTCCGGTTGACGGCTGGATTGCCGCATGTTCGAATAAGGCCGAGGTGCCGGACACACTGGCGCAGATATTTTGCCCCCCGTCGGGAGAGTGAATGTGTTGTCCATCGTCCAGATTGAAACGCCCGCCCAGATCAATGCAGTACGCGGCCTTGTCCGCGAATTCGTGGCCTTTGCCCTGACGCAGGATCCCTCGGCCAAGGATGCCCCTGCCTTTTCCGGTCTTGAGGCCCAGTTGGCCGACCTGCCCGGAATCTTCGGCCCGCCAGACGGGGCGTTTCTGCTGGCCATGGTCGATGGTGCCCCTGCGGGCTGCGTCGCCTTGCGCCGCGACCGCCCGGGGGTCTGCGAGGTCAAACGGATGTTCGTGCGCCCGGCGTTTCGCGGCCAAAGTCTGGGCGAAGCCCTGGTGGCGGCACTGATCGAAAAGGCCAGCGATCTGGGCTATCGCAGAATCGTGCTGGATTCATTCCACACGATGCCATCGGCGCATCACCAGTATCGCAAGGCTGGATTTTTCGATGTGCCGCCGACATTTGAACTGCCCGGAAATCTGGTGGGCAAGGTGGTGTTCATGCAAATGGATTTGTTTTGAAGTCGGAAGTGTCTCAACAAAGTCAACGTTGCGAGATTTTTCCTTCGCCCGGAACCAAGGGCGTAGCCCGCCGGGCGGTGCCCGTCCGCCCCCTAGGGCGGGCACCCGCAACCGCTTGGGCAAGGAACACCGGCAAGAGACCGCAACCATAAAGCACCGCAACCCAGCATCGCCGTGCCCACCGCGCGGACTGGCACCGCCCTGTGTCACGTCAGGTTTGACGAAGTCCGATGGTGACCAGAGCGGCTCGAAAATTGGCCTACCGTGGCCGATCCACCCCGTACTTACGCCACCTTATCCAACCCAAACGTCTCATGCAGCGCCTGCACCGCCAGTTCCATGTATTTCCGGTCGATCAGCACCGAGATTTTGATCTCGGACGTGGTGATCACCTTGATATTGATCCCCTCGGCGCTTAGCGCCTTGAACATCTGCGCCGCCACCCCGGCATGGCTGCGCATGCCGATCCCCACCACGGACACCTTGGCCACCGCCAGATCGGTGACCAGTTCGGTGAACACGAAATCGCCACGCGTTTTGGCGTCATTCATCGCCTTTTCGGCGCGCAGCACCTGATCGTTCGGGCAGGAAAACGTCATGTCGGTGCGGCCATCTTCCGAGATATTCTGCACGATCATGTCGACATTGACACCCGCATCCGCCAGGGGGCCAAAGATCGCCGCAGCAATCCCCGGCTTATCTGCCACTGAAATCAGGGTCATCTTGGCCTCGTCGCGGCTATAGGCGACACCGGCGACAGCATTGCTTTCCATGATCTCTTCCTCTCCACAGACCAGCGTGCCCGCCGTGTCGGACGGTTCTTCGAACGATGACAGCACCCGCAGGCGCACCTTGTAGCGCATGGCCAGTTCGACCGACCGGGTTTGCAGGACCTTGGCCCCAAGCGAGGCCAGTTCCAGCATCTCTTCATAACTGATCTTGTCCAGCTTGCGGGCCTTGTCGCATATCCGTGGGTCGGTCGTGTAGACACCGTCCACATCGGTATAAATATCGCACCTTTCGGCGGCAAAGGCCGCGGCAAAGGCCACCGCCGTGGTATCCGACCCGCCGCGCCCCAGCGTGGTAATGCGGCCCTCGGCACTGACCCCCTGAAAGCCAGCCACCACAGCGACCTTGAAACCTTCGGCAAATTTCTGGTCGATATGGGCGCGGGGGATTTCGATGAAGCGGGCTGCGGAATGGGCAGATGTGGTCAGGATCGGCACTTGCCAGCCCTGCCATGACCGGGCCGGAATATCCATTTCCTGCAAGCGCAGGGCCATCAACCCGGCCGTCACATTTTCGCCCGATGATACCACCGCGTCATATTCGCGGGCATCATAGAGTGGCGAGGTTTCGCCGACCCAGCCCACCAGTTCATTGGTTTTGCCCGACATCGCCGACACAATGACGATGACATCATAGCCCTTGGCCACCTCAAGCGCCACGCGCTTGGCCGCCCGGGCGATTCGGTCCAGCGTGGCGACGGATGTGCCGCCGAATTTCATCACCAGAACGGGCATGGAGTGCAAACCTTGAAAATCCGTCGTCGTCATAATCGGCTATATGGCCAAGGGCAATGGGGGGGAATGGCAGCGACTTACCGACGGAATGCCTCGCTCAGGCTTAGGCTGGATACCACGATGATGACCCCGAGCCATTGCAGCGGGCTGAGCGTCTCGCCGACCAGCAGCACGGCAAAGGCAACCATCATGACCGGCTCTGCCGTGCTGAGCAGGGATGCCCGCGCGGTGCCGATCATGTTGGCACTGATGAAAAAGCACAGATATCCGAGGGCAAAAGTCAATCCGACGACAAGGGTGAATACCCAACCCACCATGGTCTGCGGCAACATGATGTCGTCGACCAATCTCAGCCGCGGACCGATCAGGGCTGTCGCCGCAAAGATCAGCATGGCCCAGATCGTCATCAGCAGGTTGGAAAATGGTGCGCCGACCTTTTTGGTCAGGGATCCCATCGCAACGATCATCACTGAAAACGACACCATTCCCAAAACCGCAAAGGCCACGCCGCGAAAATCAATGCTGGAAGAACTGACGCCGAGGACCAGTGCCATTCCCAGCGCGGCAAATAACATCAGGATCAATTGTGGGCGCGTCAACGGGGTTTCGCCGGTGACATGTGCGGCGACGGCCACGGGCAAAGGGTACATGAACAGGATGATGCTCGCCAGGGTGATGTCGATATAGACAATCGAGGCGAAAACACCGACGGCAGCCAGAGTGTGCGAAATGCCAGCCAGCCAGCTTTGGCGCATCGCCACCAGACTGACCCGCGCCGAACGTCCGGTCACAAGAATAACGATCAGTAATGCCGCAACCCCGACACTTGCCCGACCCAGCATGACAAAAAGCGCATTGGCACCGTCGTCATACGCGAACCGTGCCGCACTTGGCATAAGTCCGAACAGCAATGCACCGGTCAGGATCAGAATTATGCCGGTCGCGTTGGGATTTAAATACATGTTGCGGGACTTCGAAACCACTTTGCCAAGGTGGGTATCATGGAATCTTTGGCCTGCAATGGCAATTCATAACGCTGAAAGGCGGTTCCAGCCGACTTGTCATCGTTGTTGGTCAACTACCTCCGCCGGAGGCACCCGGTTGCAGCGGCAGAGCCTCCGGCGGAGGTACTTAAGCAACTCCGAAAATGCAGCGTAAGGTGGGTTTTAACCCACCACCGCTCAATGTGTGCCGCGTTTGGGCATAAACGGCAGGGGGGCCACCGGGATGCCGTCCTCGATCAGGCGCATCGCCTCTTCGGGTTTGGTTTCGCCATAGATTGACCGTTCCGGCGCGTCGCCATCATGGATAGCACGCGCCTCGGCTGCAAAAGACATGCCGACATATTCGGAATTTTCTTCGACCTTGCGGCGCAATTCGGCCAAAGCCGCCTCGGCCTTTGACCGTGGCGCCGAAAGTGACGGGCGGGCCGCGGGTGGGGCATGAGATTCAGATGACTGATCAACATTTGCCAAAGCGGATGCAGCGGTCAGTTTGTCAGTGACGACCATCGGCGCCATCAAAGCTTTGCTGACCCGCGCGGTGCCGCAGGTGGCGCAGGATAACAGCCCTGCAACCTGCAAACGGTCAAAAGCGGCAGCCGACTGGAACCACCCGTCGAACGCGTGCCCTGTGTCGCAGGTCATGGTGTAACGGATCATCCGGCTATCCTGAACATTCATCGTCGTAGAACATAGTCCGCCATGAACCGGCCGGGCGCAAGCCAGATCAGCCCGGCCCGGTATTTGCCAAAGCAGATAAGCATTTATTGTGGCCACCGGCCACAGTTCATGGCAGGTTACGATCCAGACCACACAATACGAAAGACCAATCGATTGCGCCAACTTTGGTCATTCATCAGCCGGGGCAACCGGCCCGTGTCACAAAAATCCAATGCGACTGCAGGCCAATAATCCCCGGTTCATCGGGTCCGCGGTTTATCGCGGCTCGACCTATGGCCCGTGGCATCCGCTGCGAGTGCCGCGCGTGTCTACGGTTATGGACCTGAGCCGGGCGCTGGGCTGGCTGTCAGATGCGCATTACATCACCAGTCCCCGCGCCAAACCCGCCGCTTTGACCGCCTTTCACACCCCCGCCTATATCGCGGCTCTGATCGCGGCTGAGGCAGAGCAGGCGGTCAGTGCCGACATCCGCGCCCGCCATCACCTTGGCACACCGGCCAATCCGGTATTCGCCCAAATGTTCCGCCGTCCGGCCACCGGGGCAGGGGCGGTCATATTGGCGGGACAAATGTTGGTCAACGGCGGCGTCATCTTTGCCCCCGGCGGCGGCACACACCACGGCATGCCCGACCGGGCCAATGGGTTTTGCTATCTCAATGATCCGGTGCTGGCGATCATGTCGCTGCGCCATCACGGCGTCCGCCGCGTGGCCTATGTCGATATCGACGCGCATCACCCTGACGGGGTCGAGGCGGCCTTTGCCGCCGATCCTGATGTGCTGATGCTGTCGGTCCATGAAGAAAACCGCTGGCCCCGGACCGGGGCGCTGACTGATATGGGCGCAGGGCAGGTGTTCAACCTGCCGGTTCCAGCCGGATTTCACGATGACGACATGGCGCTGGTCCGCGATCAGCTGATCCTGCCTGCGATACAGGCGTTCCGGCCGCAGGCGATTGTCCTGCAATGTGGGGCTGACGCGGTGCTGGAAGACCCGCAATCGCGGCTGGCCCTGTCCAATAACGCCCATTGGGCCATGGTCGGGGCTCTGGCCCCGCTGTCGCCGCGATTCCTCGTTTTGGGTGGGGGCGGTTATAATCCGTGGTCGGTCGGGCGGCTTTGGACCGGAGTCTGGGGGGTGTTGTCGGGGCAGGACATTCCCGAAGTGCTGCCGCCCGCCGCGCAATCCGTCCTGACTGCCCTGCGCTGGGACGGGCGGACCCGGATCAGGACGCCGCCCGCGCATTGGACCCAAACCCTGCGCGATCCGGACCGGACCGGGCCGATTGGTGACACGCTGCGCCAACGTGTGGCCGTTTTGGCCGCCCGGTTGCAGGGCACGGTCTGATCTGGGTTGCGCGGGCTTAAAAGTAAGGTGGGTTTTAACCCACCACCCCTTGCATTCAACGGGGCACAGACTGCAGATTGCGACGCATGTCGAACCTTTTGCCAATGATTGCCAGATCTATCGTAGCGGCCCTGTTTCTGGCTCCGGCGCAGGCATCGGCTGACACAGCGCTGATCGCCGTTGCCACCAACTTTGCCCCGGTGGCCCAGATGTTGGCCCCTCGATTTAACGGCCTGACCGGGCATGAGGTGACGATCACTGCCGGGGCCACGGGTAAACTATATGCCCAGATTGCCCAAGCCGCCCCTTTTGACGCATTGCTGTCGGCTGACATTGCCACGCCGTCCCGGCTGATCGACGAAGGGTTTGCGGTGCCCGGCAGCCAGTTCACTTATGCAACCGGCAACTTAGTTCTATGGAGCGCTGATCCCGCCCTGATTGGCCCGGATGGGCCTGCCGCATTGCGCGCCAGCGAACTGCGCTATGTCGCCATCGCCAATCCGGACCTTGCGCCCTACGGTCTGGCCGCCCAAGAGGTCTTGCAGGCACTGGGCCTGTGGGATGCAGTGCAGCCCAAAATTGTCATGGGTCAGAACATCGGCCAGACTTTTGCGCTAATCGACAGCGGTGCGGCAGAACTGGGGTTTGTGGCCAGCTCGGCGCTGATTGATCGGTCAATTGGCGGCAGCCGCTGGGATGTGCCCGCCAGCTTGCATGCGCCGATTACCCAAGATGCGGTTTTGCTGACCCATGGGGCTGAAAACCCGGCGGCATTGGCGTTTCTGGCCTATCTGCAATCACCCGCCGCCACGGCACTGATCGCGGCGCAGGGCTATGGGGCTGGCCCGTGACCGCAGCCCTTGGCCCATTGTGGCTCAGTTTGCAAGTCGCGGCCTGCACCACATTGGTGCTGTTATTGCTAGGCACGCCATTGGCCTGGTGGCTGGCCCATACCCGGACCCGGATCAAACCAGTGATCGAGGCTGTGACCGCCCTGCCACTGGTCCTGCCGCCGACCGTATTGGGATTTTACCTGCTGCTGGCATTCAGCCCCGCTGCCCCGCTGGGGGCGGCATGGCTGGGGGTCACCGGGGGCACGCTGACATTTTCCTTTGCCGGACTGGTCGTCGCCTCGGCGCTGTATTCGTTGCCCTTCATGGTGCAACCCTTACAGTCCGCCTTTGAATCCATCGGGCGTGGCCCGCTGGAGGCTGCGGCAACTTTGGGGGCGGGCCCGCTGGACCGGTTCCTGACCGTGGCGACACCATTGGCCGGGCGTGGCTATCTGACGGCGATTGTGCTGACCATGGCCCATACTTTGGGCGAATTCGGCGTCGTTCTGATGGTCGGTGGCAATATCCCCGGGCGGACTCAGGTTGTTTCAATTGCGATCTATGAACGGGTTGAAACGATTGATTATGCGCAGGCGCATCTGCTGTCGGCGATCCTGCTGGCGCTGTCATTCGCTGTGTTGCTGTTGGTCTATTCGGTCAATCGCCGTTTTCCGGTGCGGGTGGGGTAGCGGATGGTGCTGTCGGTTGATATTACCCTGACCTTTGGTGCATTCACGCTGCGCCTGACCGAAGATATTGCGCTATCGGGGGTCACTGCGGTATTTGGCCCCTCGGGTTGCGGCAAATCCAGCCTGCTGCGGGTTATTGCCGGGCTGGAGCGCGGGGCAGTGGGCCGGGTCGCATTAGGGGCCGAGGTCTGGCAGGATGACCGCGTCTTTGTGCCCCCCGAAGATCGTGAGCTGGGCTATGTGTTTCAGGATGCCCGGCTGTTTGCGCATCTGACCGTTGCCGGGAATTTGCAATTTGCCAGCCGCCGCGCCGGAAAGGCCGCTGGTTTTGCACCGGCAGAGGTGATCCGCGTGCTTGATCTGGACCCGTTGATGCCCCGCCGCCCGGACCAGCTGTCAGGCGGCGAAAAACAGCGCGTGGCGATTGGCCGGGCTTTGCTGTCCCGCCCGCGTTTGCTGATGCTGGACGAACCTTTGGCCGCTCTGGACGCCCTGCGTAAGGCCGAGATCCTGCCCTATCTGGAGCGGTTGGCGGCCGAGGCGAAAGTGCCGGTTTTGTATGTCAGCCATGCGGTGTCCGAAGTGGCCCGGCTGGCGACCAATCTGATTGTCATGCAGGCCGGAACAGTCACCCTGCGCGGCCCGCTGGCGCAGGTTTTGGCCGACCCTGCCGCCGTGCCGCTGATGGGCGTGCGCGACGCAGGCGCAGTGCTGACCGGGCGGGTGGTCAGTTATGATCCGGTGGATCAGCTGACCGAACTGGCGCTGGACCGGGCCCGTCTGATTTTGCCCGGCGCGTTAGGCCCGCTGGGCACGCGGGTTCGGGTCCGGGTTCCGGCGCAGGATGTGATTTTGTCTGTCAGCCCCCCGGTTGGCCTGTCCGCGCTGAATGTACTTCCGGTCACGATCACCGCAGTGGTGCCGGGGCAGGGGCCGGGCGTTGCGGTTGGGCTGGCCTGCGGGGCAGACTGGCTGCTGGCCCGGGTGACCCGGCGGTCCGTCGCAGCGATGGGTCTGCACGAGGGGATGCAGGTTTTTGCGATTCTCAAAGCCACGGCAGTGGGCCAGAATGATATTGGCGGGGCGGGGCGCTAAATTCCCACTGAAATCGCCTGCTTTGATATCGATTTTTCCGATACCATATTTCTGATAATTGTTATTGCGAAAGCAACGCGTCCGGCTCAGGTTTGGCATCAGGAAAAAAGGCGCGAATGCGCTGGCATTTTGCATGAAGGGGAGTCTGACAATGAAAACTTTGACGCAATCCTGTTCGGTTCTGGCGATGATTGCCGTGGCCGCCACACCCACTTTGGCCCAAATGACCGAAGTCGGTGAAGGCGAAGGTGCGCTGAGCATCGTCGCTTGGGCCGGGTATATCGAACGCGGCGAGACCGACCCGACCTTTGATTGGGTCACCGGGTTTGAGGCTGCGACTGGCTGTATGGTGTCGGTCAAGACCGCCAATACCAGCGATGAAATGGTCGCGCTGATGAACGAAGGCGGCTTTGACTTGGTCACAGCCTCTGGCGACGCATCCCTGCGGCTGATCGCGGGCGAGCGGGTCCAGCCGATCAATGTGGACCTGATCCCGTCATGGTCCACGGTTGATGAACGCCTGCAGAATGCCGGTTGGCATACCGTGGACGGCGTGCATTACGGCACCCCGTTTCTGTGGGGGCCGAACGTATTGATGTATAATACCGACGTTTTCCCCGAGCCGCCGACATCCTGGAATGTGGTGTTCGAGGAAATGATGCTGCCCGATGGTGCCACTAACAAAGGCCGGGTGCAGGCCTATGACGGTCCGATCCATGTGGCCGATGCGGCCCAATATCTGATGACGCACAAGCCGGAATTGGGCATCACTTCGCCTTATGAGTTGAATGAAGAGCAATATGCCGCCGCTTTGGACCTGCTGCGCGTGCAACGCACACTAGTCAGCCGGTATTGGCATGATGCGTTCATCCAGATGGATGATTTCAAGAACGAAGGCGTTGTCGCATCGGGGTCATGGCCGTTTCAGGTGAACATCCTGCAATCCGAAGGCTTGCCGATTGCGTCCACCATTCCGGCCGAAGGGGCCACCGGCTGGGCTGATACGACCATGCTGGCCGTGGGCAGCGAACATCCGAACTGCGCCTATAAGTGGATGGAACATTCGTTGGCGTCCAACCTGCAGGCCGATTTGTCGGTCTGGTTTGGTGGCAATCCGGTTGTGCCTGCGGCCTGTACCGATGGCCGGGGCATGCAAACCGCCGAAGGCTGCACGGCCAATGGGCTGGACAACTTTGACCAGATCAAGTTCTGGACCACCCCTGTATCATCCTGCCCGGCAGGCGATTGCGTGCCGTATTATCGCTGGGTCAGCGATTATGTCGGCGTGATCGGCGGGCGGTAATTGCCCTTACGCATGGGTTACACCCAGCCACCGTAGGGTGGGTGTAACCCATGCGTCGTGTTATTTCAAAGGCTTACCCCATGACCTCTGCCGTCACCTTTTCCGGCGTGACCCGGCATTTCGGGTCAGTTCGCGCTGTGGACGGCGTCGATCTGGACATTGCCGAAGGCGAGTTTTTCGCCATGCTTGGCCCCTCCGGGTCTGGCAAAACCACCTGCCTGCGGCTGATCGCGGGGTTTGAGCAGCCCACCGCCGGGTCAATCCGGCTGTTTGGGACCGAAGTGCGCGACGTGCCGCCGTACCGCCGCGCGGTTAATACAGTGTTTCAGGACTACGCCCTGTTCCCGCATCTGAACGTGCTGGATAACGTGGCTTATGGATTGATGATTGCCGGGCAGGGCCGTGCCGAACGCCACAAGTCCGCCGAGGCCGCGTTGGACATGGTCGCACTGCCGGGTTACGGCACACGCAAACCGTCGCAACTGTCCGGTGGCCAGCGCCAGCGCGTCGCATTGGCCCGCGCACTGGTCAACAAACCCCGCGTGTTGCTGCTGGATGAACCGCTGGGGGCGCTGGACCTGAAACTGCGCGAGGCGATGCAAGAGGAACTGAAAACCCTGCAACGGCATCTGGGCATTACCTTTGTATTTGTCACCCATGACCAAAGCGAGGCTTTGTCGATGGCCGACCGCGTGGCGGTGTTCAACGACGGTCGCATCCTGCAGGTCGGCCCGCCCGAGGATATCTATTACCGCCCCGCCGTGCCGTTTGTTGCCGACTTTGTCGGCTCGTCGAATATCCTGCCGCCCGGACTGACCGGGGCGCTGACCATGGCCGCCGTCCGGCCCGAGGCGGTCAGGCTGGCCGATCATGGCATTCCCGCGACGGTCACCGCCGTCAGCTTTCTGGGGGCCGCGTCGCGCGTGACGCTGGATGCGGGCGGCACCCGGATCACAGCGCTGCTGGGCAAAGCCGATCATCGGCCCGCCGTGGGTGATCATGTTCATCTGGCATGGGACGCCGCCGATTTGCATGCGATGCGGGGCGGCTGATGGGGGCGGTGCTGGGGCGCATCTCGGACCAGTTCTGGCGCAATCCGCGCCTGTTGCTGCTGTTGCTGGTCCTGCCCCCGGCGCTGTGGCTGGGGGTCATTTATCTTGGCTCACTATTCGCCCTGCTGGCGCAATCGTTTTTCTCGATTGACGAATTCAGCGGCATGATCAACCGCGAATTTACCCTGAAAACCTATGGCGAGCTGTTCCGCCCCAGTAATTTCGACATCATCCTGCGCACGGTGACGATGGCGGCGTTGGTCACGGTGGCCAGTGCGATTGTGGCTTTTCCCATCGCCTATTACGCCGCCCGCTATGCCCGGGGTCGCTGGAAAGCGGTGTTTTATTTGGGGGTTATGCTGCCCTTGTGGTCGTCCTATCTGGTCAAGGTTTACAGTTGGAAACTGATCCTGGCCAAAGAGGGGATCATCGGCTGGGCGTTTGAATCGCTGGGGATGACTTGGGTGCTGGAGGCATTTCTGGCGCTCCCGATCATCGGCGGCAATTCCCTGTCGGTCAGTGCCTTTGGCACCTTTATTGTGTTCCTGTATGTCTGGCTGCCCTTCATGATCCTGCCAATTCAGGCGTCACTGGAACGCATCGCGCCCTCGATGACCGAGGCGTCGGGCGATCTGGGGGCCACCCCGCGCCAGACCTTTCGGCACGTGCTGCTGCCCTTGGCCCTGCCTGGGGTCATCGCCGGGTCGATATTCACTTTTTCGCTGACCCTGGGGGATTACATCATCCCGGGCATCATCGGCAATTCAGCGTTTTTCATCGGGCAGGCGGTGTCGTCCTATCAGGGCACTGCCGGGAATATCCCGCTGGCTGCGGCCTTTGCTGTGGTGCCGGTGCTGATCATGGTGATTTATCTGGCCGTGGCCAAACGGATGGGGGCATTTGATGCGCTCTGATGCCGCCCCCTTGGGCCTGAAAATCGCCGCAGGGGCCGGGCTGCTATTCCTGCATGTCCCGATCCTGCTGATCTTCGTTTACGCCTTCACCACCGAGGCGCGGTCGTTTCAATGGCCGCCGCCGGGGTTCACTGTGAAGTGGTTCGGCGCGGCGTGGGAACGGCCCGATATCTGGCAGGCGCTGTCGCTGTCGGTGCGGGTGGCCGCCGTCTCGACGTTGATCGCCATGGTGCTGGGCACGCTTTGCGCCGCCGCCGTCGCCCGCACGCGGTTTTTCGGGCGCGAGGCGATTTCGCTGCTGGTGATCCTGCCCATCGCCCTGCCGGGGATCATCACCGGGATTGCATTACGGTCGGCCTTCAACCTCGCCGATCTTAATTTTAGTTTCTGGACCATCGTGCTGGGGCACGCCACGTTCTGCATTGTCGTGGTCTATAACAACGCCGTCGCCCGGTTCCGCCGCACGTCGGGATCGATGGTCGAGGCGTCGATGGATCTGGGGGCGAACGCGTTTCAGACCTTTCGCTACATCATCCTGCCCAACATCGCCACCGCCCTGCTGGCGGGGGGGATGCTGGCCTTTGCGCTGTCGTTTGACGAGGTGATCGTGACCACATTCACCGCAGGGCCGCAGGCGACCTTGCCGATCTGGATGCTGGAAGAACTGGTCCGGCCCCGTGAACGGCCAGTCACTAATGTGGTGGCCATGGTCGTGGTCATCGTGACGTTTTTGCCCATTCTGGGGGCGTATTATCTGACCCAGGGCACCGATACGGTCGCTGGGTCTGGCAAGTGAGGGACTGATATGGACACGCAAATGCTGATCGGCGGCGGGTTTGAAACCGGGACAGAAGTTGAGGAAAACATCCTGAACCCGCGCACGGGCACCTCGATCCTGATGATGCCCGAGGCGAGCAATGCCCAGATTGACCGCGCCGTTGCCGCCGCCCGCCGCGCATTCCCGGCATGGTCGCGCACCACGCCTGCGCATCGGTCGGGGTTGCTGTTGAAAATCGCCGACCGGATCGAGGCCGAGGCTGACAGCTTTGCCGCATTAGAGGCGCTGAACTGTGGCAAGCCAATCAATGCCGCCCGCAACGACGAAATCCCGGCGATTGTCGATTGTTACCGCTATTTCGCCGGGGCCGTGCGCAATATGCATGGGGCGCTGGCGGGGGAATATCTGGCGGGCCATACCAGCATGATCCGCCGCGATGCGATTGGCGTCGTCGCATCCATCGCGCCGTGGAATTACCCGCTGATGATGATGGCGTGGAAACTGGCCCCGGCGCTGGCGGGGGGCAATACCGTGGTGTTGAAACCATCGGAACAAACCCCGCTGACAGCCCTGAAAATGGCCCGGATATTTGCGGATATCCTGCCCGAAGGGGTGGTCAATATCATCGTCGGGCAGGGCGGGTCGGTTGGCAATACGCTGATCAACCATCCCGGCGTCGATATGGTGTCGATTACCGGCGATGTGGCGACGGGCAAAAAGGTACTGCAAGCGGCGTCAAAAACCGTGAAACGCACCCATCTGGAACTGGGCGGCAAGGCCCCGGTCATCGTGTTTGATGATGCCGATCTGGACGCAGTGGTCGATGGCATGAAGGCGTTCAGCTATTACAACGCCGGGCAGGATTGCACCGCCGCTTGCCGGATTTATGCCGGGCCAAAGATTTATGACCGGCTGGTGGCCGATCTGTCGGCGGCTGCAGCGTCGATTGTTTATGGGCAGGCGGACGATTCCTTGAACGAAATTCCGCCGTTGATCAGCTTGCGCCAGCGCGACCGGGTCGCAAGCTTTGTGCAACGCGCCGCCGAGGTCAAGCATATCGAAGTGACTGCTGGCGGTAGCCCGCTGGACGGGCCGGGGTATTATTACAAACCCACCGTTATCGCCGGGGCCTTGCAAACCGACGAGATTGTGCAGCGCGAAGTCTTTGGCCCGGTGGTCAGCATCACCCGGTTCGACGATGCCGATCAGGCGGTAACTTGGGCCAATGACAGCCCCTACGGCCTGGCCTCCAGCGTCTGGACCCGCGATGTGGGCCGCGCGCTGGAGGTGGCGTCACGGCTGCAATATGGGTGCACTTGGGTGAATACGCATTTCATGCTGGTCAATGAAATGCCGCACGGGGGCTTGAAACAATCGGGTTACGGCAAGGATATGTCGATGTATGCACTCGAGGATTATACTGCCGTGCGGCATGTGATGATCGCGCATTAGGCGCTGATCCCGATCGTCCCCCGCGCCGCCCGCGAACAGCCGATTGAGGCAGGGCCTGCGCTGGATGACCCATCATCAATATACATCCGCTGCACGGTTTGCCCGGACAAGCGCACGAAAAACGCCGAATAGCCGACATAGCCGCCAAAGCCGTTGGTCGCATTGATCTGGCCGCAGACAATGCGGCCCCCATTGGACAGATCAAACCCCTGCCAGCCCCGGTATTCGGCGCTGTTAGGATCGCGCAGGTCCATCGCCAGCAGGGCCGCGACAAAGTCTTGCTCGGGCTGTTCCACCGGGCTGGGCAGGGCGGTCACCTCGACCTTTGGCGCGCAGGCCGCCAGAATTGCCACACCAAAGCCCATTGCCACAATCCGCCGCATATCCACCCCCGTTCAAACACCCGACAAGCAGTGAAACATCTTGATTAACGAAGCGTTAACAGCCCGGGGTCCCCTTGCTAGCCCTTCCCCCCGCTGCCCCCCTGTGCCACAGTTCTGGGCGGAACAGGCCGGGGCGTATTTGCCCTGCTGCCCCTTATTTGAATGAAAGAAGTGCCGATATGCCTGCCAATCTGACCTTTGACCAACTCAAGGATGCCGTCGCCAATGGCACGATCGACACGGTTTTGACCTGTCTGGTCGATATGCAGGGCCGTCTGGTCGGCAAACGGTTCCACGCCGCCCATTTCGTCGCGGGTGGATATGAGGAAACCCATGGCTGCAATTATCTGCTGGCCACCGATATCGAAATGAACACCGTGCAGGGGTTCAAAGCGACGAACTGGGCTGCGGGTTATGGCGATTATGTGCATAAACCCGACCTGTCCACCCTGCGGCTGATCCCATGGATGCCGGGCACGGCGATGGTGATGTGCGACGTCCTCGACCACCATACCTATGAACCCGTCCCACATTCGCCCCGCGCGGTCCTGAAACGGCAGATCGGGCGTGCCAAGGCGCTGGGGTTCGATGTGATGATGGCGACCGAGCTGGAATTTTTCGTGTTCGAGCAGGCGTTTAACGTGCTGTTTGATGCCAATTATGCGGGCCTGCAAACGCTGGGCCGCTATAATGTGGATTACGGGATTTTCGGGACCTCAAAGGAAGAAGACCTGATGCGCGCCATGCGCAATGGGCTATTCGGCGCGGGCATTCCGGTCGAATGCTCCAAAGGCGAGGCTGAGGCCGGGCAGGAAGAGATCAACATCAAATATTCCGATGCGCTGGACACGGCGGATATGCATTCGATCACCAAGAATGCCTGCAAGGAAATCGCGTTTCAGCATGGCCGGTCAGTAACCTTCATGGCGAAATACCGGACCGACCGGGCCGGGTCATCGTCGCATATCCACCAGTCGCTGTGGCGCGACGGCAAACCGGCGTTTCTGGACAAAGATGCGCATCACGGCATGTCCCAGACGATGCAGCATTATGTGGCGGGACTTTTGGCGCATGCGTCGGATGTCACGTATTTCCTGGCCCCCTATGTCAACAGTTACAAACGCTTCGTCGTGGGTTTGTTCGCGCCCACCAAAGCGGTCTGGTCCACCGATAACCGCACCGCCGGCTACCGGGTTTGCGGCGCTGAAACCAAGGGGATCCGGATCGAATGCCGGGTGGGCGGGGCCGACCTGAACCCCTATCTGGCGATGGCGGCACAACTGGCTGCCGGGCTGGACGGGATCGAACGGAAACTGGTGCTGGAACCCGAAATGACGGGTGACGTCTATGCCGCCGGGCAGGCCCGCGAAATTCCCAAAAACCTGCGCCATGCCGGGGATTTGCTGGATGCATCCGCCATGTTGCGGGCCGCCATGGGCGATGATGTCATCGACCATTACGTCCATGCCGCCCGGTGGGAGATCGAGGAACAAGACCGCATCGTCACCGATTGGGAGCTGATGCGCGGGTTCGAGCGGGCTTGACTCCAAAAAAGGTGATATACTATAGTTACTATAGTAACCGCAGTTTATGGAGTGTGATATGAGCAAATATGCACCTTTGAACGCCTATCTTGATACGACCAACCAAGATAAGATCACGATGACATTTGGCGATGTCGAAAGGGTTCTCGGCTTTGCCTTACCGCCATCTGCACGAACGCATCGACCATGGTGGGCGAATGATCCAACTGGCAAACATGTGCAGGCAAAGGCGTGGCAAGAGGCCGGATATGGCTCTGCCGAAGTCGATCTGGAGGCTGAGAGGCTGCTTTTTGTCCGGCTGAACGCGGCCCCCGCTGCTAAAGCAGCACTTGCCGGGCGCCATCCTATGTTTGGTGCGATGAAAGATATGATGTTGATCATGCCCGGCGTGGACCTGACCGCACCTTCTGATCTGCCCTGGGGGGCAGATGAAGACAGCTATTTGGTGAACACCGGCCAAGACCGTTGAACAACCTGCTCGTTGATACTTGCGCGGCTATCTGGATAGTTGCGGATGCGCCACTGCGATCCGGTGCCGAGGCCGATATCATGGGGGCCGTCTCCAGCGGCGGTACCCTGTTCATCTCGCCGGTGTCCGCGTGGGAGGTCGGATTGCTGGTGTCGCGTGGGCGGATAAGCCTGCCATTCAGCCCGGCCACTTGGTATGACCGCTTGGCCGCGATCCCAAATTTCGCAGAAACACCGTTGACCAAAGACGCGCTTATCGACAGTCACTTCTTGCCGGGGCTGCCGCCGAGCGATCCGATGGACCGGATTATAATCAGCTTGGCGCGCGCGAGGGGCCTTAGGATTCTGACGCGCGATGCAAAAATACTTGACTATGCCGACAAGGGTCATGTCCTTGCTTTGGCCTGCTAGGAGATAATCATGATAAAGTGCATTTCCCCAATTGACGGATCGATCTATGCCGAACGCCCCGTGCTGTCGCCTGATCTGGCCGCAGCCGCCGTCGCACGGGCCAAGGCCGCACAGCCTGGCTGGGCCGCATTGCCGTTGTCGGACCGGCGCGACAAGGTGCTGGCGGGGATCGCCGCGCTGAACGGGATGAAAGACAAGGTCGTGGCAGACCTTGCATGGTCAATGGGTCGTCCGACCCGTTGGGGCGGCGAATTCAGCGGCGTGAATGAGCGGGCCAATTATATGGCCTCGATTGCTGAAACCGCTTTGGCACCGCTGGTGACCGAGGACTCTGACCGCTTTGAGCGCCGGATCGAACGCGCCCCGATGGGCGTCGTGTTTGTGATTGCGCCGTGGAATTACCCTTATCTGACAGCGCTGAATACCATCGTGCCTGCGCTCATTGCGGGCAATGCGGTGCTGCTCAAGGCCGCGTCGCAAACCCTGCTGACCGGCGAAATCATGGCCGACGCGTTTCATGCGGGCGGCGTGCCTGCGGATATTTTCCAGAATGTCGTACTGGACCATGCGGGTACCGAAGGGCTGATCGCGGCGCGGTCATTCGGCTTTGTCAACTTTACCGGATCGGTGACCGGCGGACAGGCGATTGAACGGGCAGCGGCGGGCACGTTTACCTCGCTTGGTCTGGAATTGGGCGGCAAAGACCCCGGCTATGTCATGGATGACGCTGATCTGGACTGGGCGGTCGATGTGCTGATGGACGGGGCGATGTTCAATTCCGGGCAATGCTGCTGCGGCATTGAGCGGGTTTATGTCCATCACTCGCTGTTTGACACTTTTGTCGAAAAATCAGTGGCTTGGGTGTCGGCCTTAAAGTTGGGAAATCCGCTGGACGCGGCCACAACACTTGGGCCCATGGCCAATGTGCGCTTTGCCAAACTGGTCCGGGAACAAACCGCCGAGGCGATTGCCGCAGGTGCCAAAGCCTTGATTGACCCGGCGCTGTTTGCGGCAGATGACGGCGGCGCCTATCTCGCTCCACAGATTTTGACCAACGTGACCCACGACATGCGGGTCATGAAGGAAGAGAGCTTTGGCCCGGTCGTCGGCATCATGTCGGTCAAGGATGACGCCGAGGCGCTGGCCCTGATGAACGACAGCCCTTACGGCCTGACCGCGTCCCTGTGGACCAAAGACAGCGACCGCGCGGCCCGGATTGGTCGCCAGATCGACACCGGTACGGTGTTCCAGAACCGCGCCGATTACATCGATCCGGCGGTGTGTTGGACGGGGTGCAAAGATACCGGACGCGGGGCGGCGATGTCGGTTCTGGGCTATCAGGCGGTCACGCGGCCCCGGTCCTATCATTTCAGAAAGGTCAAAGCATGAGTGTTCCCCCAATTATTCCAAAGGCCAATTGGTCCTATCCCACCGCGATCAAATTCGGGGCAGGCCGCATTGCCGAACTGCCCGCCGCCTGCGCGCAAGCCGGGATCAAACGGCCCCTGCTGGTAACGGACAGGGGATTAGCTTCGCTGCCGATAACATTGCAAACGCTGGATATTCTGGATGGCGCCGGTCTGGGCCGCGTGATGTTCGCGGATGTCGACCCGAACCCGAACGAGATCAACCTTGCTGCCGGGCTGGTCGCCTACAAGGCGGGCAACCATGACGGCGTCATCGCCTTTGGCGGCGGTTCTGGCCTTGATCTGGGCAAGATGGTGGCCTTCATGTCGGGTCAAACCCGGCCGTTGTGGGATTTTGAGGATATCGGCGACTGGTACACCCGCGCGGACCCCGCCGGCATTGCGCCGATTATCGCGGTGCCGACCACGGCTGGCACCGGGTCCGAAGTCGGGCGCGCATCGGTCATCACCAATTCGCTGACCCATGTGAAGAAAATCATCTTTCATCCCAAAGTGCTGCCGACAGTGGTGATCTGCGACCCCGAACTGACCGTCGGCATGCCCAAAATGATCACCGCAGGCACTGGCATGGATGCGTTCGCGCATTGTCTTGAGGCGTTCAGCAGCCCGTTTTATCACCCGATGAGCCAAGGTATCGCGCTGGAGGGGTTGCGGCTGGTCAACACATACCTGCCGCGCGCCTATGCCGATGGCACCGATCTTGAGGCGCGGGCGCAGATGATGTCGGCCGCCGCCATGGGCGCTGTGGCGTTTCAAAAGGGCCTCGGCGCGATCCACGCGCTGTCCCACCCGGTTGGCGCGATTTATGGCACCCATCATGGCACCACTAATGCCGTCGTGATGCCGGTTTGCCTGACCTTTAATCGCCCAGCGGTCGAGGGTAAACTGGCCATGGCCGCCGCCTATCTGGGGATCAGCGGCGGGTTCAACGGGTTCTACGACCGGGTTATCGAATTGAACGAAATGCTGAACATCCCCAAGGGTTTGGCGGCCATGGGTGTGCAGGCGGACCGGTTGGATGAAATGACCGCGATGGCGCTGGAGGACCCAAGTGTTGGCGGGAATCCAGTGGCGATGACGGCTGAAAATACCCGCGCGCTGTATCAGGCCGCGATGTAGGGACCAGGGCCTTGCCCGTCAGGGGCAGGGCCCAGACAACTAAACGCGTTAGGTCTATCGCGCCGACAGCGCGGCGGGTCCTGAAGCCCGAACAAATCCATCCGATACCAATCCGCATTCAAAATACAAGAATCCGATTGACTTGACTGGAACGTTCCAATAGCTAATGGAACGTTCCATATCGGGGGGTGAGGATGAACTGGGCTTTGATTGGGGCAAGCACGATTGCCAGCCAACATATGATCAATGCCTTGCGGGCCCAGCCAGACGGCGCTGTGCTGTGGGTTATCAGCGGCACAGCGACCCATGCGGCCCACTTTGCCGCCAGCCATAACATTCCCCAATCCGGCACCGATATCGCCAGCGCTTTGGCGGACCCGGCGGTTGAAGCGGTCTATATTTCTTCGACCAATGAAAAGCACTTTTCGCAAGCCATGGCCGCCATCGCGGCGGGCAAGCATGTGCTGTGTGAAAAACCCCTCGCGATGTCGGTTGACGATGCCGCCACCATGGTCGCCGCCGCAACCAAGGCCGGGGTGGTTTTCGCCACCAACCATCATTTGCGCTGTTCGGGCAGCCACCAGACCCTACGCGATCTGGTCCAGTCCGGACGCATCGGCACAGTGCTGTCAGTGCGCCTGCATCATGCGGTGTATTTGCCGGTCAGTTTGCAAGGCTGGCGGGTCAATTCCGCCGCTGCTGGCGGCGGCGTGGTATCCGACATTACCGTACATGACGCCGATGTAGTCCGGTTTCTGCTGGGCGAGGATCCGCAAACAATTGTGGCCCAAGTCGCAAGTTCCGGCATGGCGCAGGGGGTCGAGGATTCCGCGATGTCGGTCTGGACCATGCCCTCGGGTGCGATGGTGATGACCCACGAAAGCTTTACCCATCCCTTCGCCGGATCGGGGCTTGAGGTGCATGGCACCACTGGATCGATCTTTGCCCGGGGCGTGATGACGCAAAAGCCGGTGGGCGGGATTGAACTGGTCACTGCAAGCGGGCGCGAGGATATCCCGTTCCCCGACCACGACTTGTACACCTACGGAGTGGCCCGGTTTTGCGCCGCTGTGGCCGGGACCGGAACCCCCGCCGCAGATGGCCCTGACGGGATAAAATCACTGGCCGTGGCGCAGGCCGTGCGGGATGCAGCCGCGACCGGAACCCGCATGTTGGTGAATTACGGGGCGGGGAATTGACCATAATCAACGTCCAATCGATGGCAAAGCCAGTGGCCCCAGATGACGTTGCGATCCCGGCGCAGTCGAATTTGACGAATTCCTTGAGGTGAAATCGCTTGTGATGCGGATTGGCCGCAGCCGGGCCCCTTGGGTGAAGACCCCTGCGGCGACAACGCCACGGGACGACCACGAAAACCAACGCTGACTATGGGAGGATACCTGATGCGTGGATTCATCGGAAAGAAACTGACCCTGGTTGTGGCCCTGATGGCTACAACCTCAATCGCCTATGCCGAGGATGTGGAGGTGCTGCACTGGTGGACTTCTGGTGGTGAAGCCGCCGCCCTGAACGTCCTCAAGGACAATCTGGCGGCCCAAAGCATTGGCTGGCTGGATATGCCGGTCGCCGGTGGCGGCGGTGAATCTGCCATGACGACCCTGCGCGCCCGTGTCACCGCAGGCAACCCGCCGACCGCCGTGCAGATGCTGGGCTTTGACATTCAGGACTGGGCGGCCGAAGGCGCGCTGGGCAACCTGAATGCCGTCGCAGAGGCCGAAGGCTGGGATGCGGTTGTGCCCGCCGCCCTGCAGGCGTTTTCAAAGTATGAGGGCAACTGGATCGCCGCCCCGGTGAACGTACATTCGACCAACTGGGTCTGGGCGAACAAAGCCGTGTTGGATAACCTTGGGATTGCCCAGCCGACCACATGGGATGAATTTGTCGCCGCGATGCAAGCGGTCGAGGATTCCGGTCTGGTGGCGCTGGCCCATGGTGGGCAGGCCTGGCAAGAAGCCACTGTGTTTGACGGCGTCGTGCTGTCCGTCGGCGGGGCCGAGTTCTACAAAGCCGCGTTCATCGACCTTGATCCCGCCGCCTTGGGTGGCGAGCAGATGGTCGAGGCGTTCCGCCGGATGGAAACTCTGCGGTCGTTCACAGACGACAATTTCAGTGGCCGCGACTGGAACCTTGCCAGCGCCATGGTAATCAATGGCGAAGCGGCGTTCCAGATCATGGGCGACTGGGCCAAGGGCGAGTTCGTGAATGCGGGCAAAGTACCGGGCACTGATTTCCTGTGCTTCCGGGTGCCGGGGTCCGAAGGGACCGTCAGCTTTAACAGCGATCAGTTCGCCATGTTCAATGTGGCCTCCGAAGGGGCGATGGCGGCACAGGGGCTGATGGCCGCAGACATCATGTCGCCCGCGTTCCAGTCGGCATTCAACGTGGTCAAAGGGTCAGTGCCGGCCCGCACCGATGTGTCGCCTGAGGCGTTTGATGCTTGCGGTCAACAGGGGATGATTGACCTTGCCGCCGCGTCCGAAGCGGGCACTTTGGTGGGGTCGATGGCCCATGGGCACGCCAACCGCGCTGCGGTCAAGAACGCCATGTATGACGTGATCACCGCCGCGTTCAACGGCGAGTACGACGCTGAAACTGCCGCTGCCGAACTGGTCGCCGCTGTCGAAGCCGCACAGTAAACTGACCGGGAAAGGGCGGATAAACGCCCTTTCCCCCCAGCACACACACCACAGGAGGGACCGATGGCGCATTCTGCTTCACAGGTCGATTTTCGCACCCGCCTTCAGGACTGGATCCCGAAACTGGTCCTGTCGCCCTCGCTCGCCGTGGTCATGGTATTTGTCTATGGGTTCATCATTTATACGGTTTACCTGAGTTTCACAGACTCAAAGATGCTGCCCAGCTATGATCTGGTCGGGTTCGAGAATTACGCAAAACTGTGGGCCTTACCTGCATGGTGGACGGCGATTGCCAATCTCGCGATATTCGCGTCGCTGTATATCCTGATCTGCACCACGATCGGTCTGACGCTGGCCATTCTGCTGGACCAGAAAATCCGGGGCGAAGGGGTGTTGCGCCCGATTTACCTGTATCCAATGGCGCTGTCGTTCATTGTGACCGGAACCGCGTGGAAGTGGTTTCTGGACCCCGGCATTGGCATCGAAAACACGCTGCACTTGTGGGGCTGGGAAAGCTTTCACTTTGGCTGGATCAAAGACCGGGACATGGCGATTTATACCATCGTCATCGCCGCCGTCTGGCAGACCAGCGGCTTTGTCATGGCGATGTTTCTGGCCGGCTTGCGGGGCATCGACAATGAAATCCTGAAAGCCGCGCAGATCGACGGCGCATCGAACTGGAACCTGTACCGGCGCATCGTGATCCCGCTGCTGCGCCCGGCGTTCCTGTCGGCCTTTGTGATACTGTCGCATCTGGCGGTCAAATCCTATGACCTTGTGATCGCGCTGACTGGCGGCGGGCCGGGCCGGGCCACCGAATTGCCCGCGACATTCATGTATTCCTACACCTTTACCCGCAATTCCATGGGCATCGGATCGGCCAGTGCGGTGATCATGCTGATGACCATCGCCGCGATCATGACCCCCTATCTGTATGCCGAACTGCGGGAGAAATCGTAATGGCCGCTGTGGAACAAGATACCGCCGTGCGGACCGGGGCCTTCACCCGCACGTTCATCTATCTGGTGCTGCTGCTATTCGCGCTGTTTTACCTGCTGCCATTTTTCGTGATGCTGGTGAACTCGGTCAAACCCTTGGCCGAGATCACCGGCGGCAATATGCTGGCCCTGCCGGATGTCTGGACCATCCAACCGTGGCTGTCGGCATGGTCCACCGCCCAGATCGGGGTCGAACCCACGGGCCTGCGCCCGTATTTCATCAACTCGCTGATCATGGTGGTTCCAGCTGTGGCTATATCCACCGTGCTGGGGGCATTAAACGGGTTCGTGCTGACCAAATGGCGGTTCCGGGGCGACACGATCCTGTTCGGGCTGATACTGTTTTCCTGTTTCATCCCGTTTCAGATTGTGCTGATCCCGATGGCGCGGATGCTGGGGATACTGGGGTTGGCGGGCAGTTTGCCCGGGCTGATCCTCGTCCATGTCGTCTATGGCCTCGGCTTCACCACCCTGTATTTCCGCAATTACTACGCGTCCTTCCCGACCGAGCTGGTGCGGGCCGCGATGATCGACGGGGCGGGATTTTTCCGGATATTCTGGCGGATCATGTTGCCAGTGTCCGGGCCCATCGCCGTGGTGAGCGTGATTTGGCAATTCACCAATATCTGGAATGACTTTTTGTTCGGCGCGTCGTTTTCGGGTTCAGGGTCTACCCCAATGACCGTGGCGCTGAACAACCTTGTGCAGTCATCGACCGGCGTCAAGGAATACAACGTCCACTTTGCGGGCGCGATCCTTGCCGCGTTACCAACCCTTGTTGTCTACATCGTCGCAGGCCGCTTTTTCGTGCGCGGGCTGATGGCGGGCAGCGTCAAGGGATAAGGCCGACCACTGGATGGGTGGATCCATCCAGTGGTCTTTCGTTCAACCAAGGCCCGATTTGCAACAGACAAGGGCGAACAAGCAGGAGGAACTCTACAATGCGGAAAATGTCCATAGTGGCGGCGCTGGCGCTGACCACATCTCTGACCCCGGCCTATGCTGACATGACCGTCGAAGTCATGCATTTCTGGACCTCGGGTGGCGAAGCCGCCGCTTTGGCCACAGTACGCGATGCTGTCGTCGCCCAAGGTGTGGCATGGGTCGATGCGCCCGTCGCGGGTGGCGGTGGCGATCAGGCGAAAACCGTCCTGCAGGCCCGGATTACCGCAGGCGACCCGCCCGCCGCGATGCTGATTCTGGGCCAGAATATTCTGGATTGGGCCGGGGCCGGTTTGCTAGGCAATGTCGATGCGGTGGCCGCCGCTGGCAACTGGGACGCGGTCCTGCCGCAAGCCGTGCAGGATTTCACCAAAGTTGACGGGCATTACGTATCGGTCCCGACCAACGTGCATCGCACTGATATGATGTGGGTCAACGTTGCCGCGTTCGCCAAAATCGGCGCGGAATACCCGACGACATGGGAGGAGTTCAACGCACTGGCCCCCCGCTTCCTTGAGGCCGGGATCATGCCCATCGCCCATGGTGGCCAGTCCTGGCAGGAAATGTATATGTTCGAGGCCGTGGCTTTGGGCATTGGCGGGGCTGATTTTTACCGCGCCGCTTTGGTCGATCTGGATGACGCCACCCTGCGCGGCGATACAATGGTTGCAACGTTCGTGCAAATGGCCGAACTGCGCGGCATGATCGACGACAACGCACCGGGCCGGGACTGGAACCTTGCCAGCGCCATGGTGATCAACGGCGAGGCTGCGGTGCAGATCATGGGTGACTGGGCCAAGGGCGAGTTTACCAATGCGGGGCAGGTCGCGGGGGTCGAATTTGACTGCGTTCCGGTGCCAAAGGCTGCGGGCGACGGGTTCGTCTATCTGGTCAATTCCCTGTCAATGTTCGCGCAAACTGACCCGGACCGGATTGCGTCGCAAGACGTGCTGGCAACCGCGATCATGTCGCCCGAGGTGCAGATTGCCTTCAATCTGGCCAAAGGGGCAATCCCGGCGCGAACTGATGTGGATATGACAGCACTTGACGCCTGCGCGCAGGCCACCGCCGCCAGCTTTGCCGCAAATGACACCGCTGGGACCGCTGTTCCCACCTTCGCCGGAACCCATGCCGCCCCAGCCGCTATCGTGGGCGCCGCCACCGATGCCGTGACTGAGTTCATGAATTCGGACATGGCCCCCGCCGATGGGGCAACCCTGCTGGCGGATTCCATCGCCGCCGCGATGTAAATCCATTGCCCCGGCCTGCACGGGCCGGGGCATATTTACCCAAAGGAACCAAACACATGGGCTTTCTCGACATTCAAAACGTCACCAAATCCTACGGCGCTGTCGAGGTGCTGCATAAGGTCGATATTTCCGTGCAGGAGGGCGAATTTCTGGTGCTGGTCGGCCCGTCCGGCTGTGGCAAATCCACCCTGCTGAACATGATCGCAGGGCTTGAGGGGATTACCTCGGGCGATATCTCGATCAAAGGCCGGGTGGTGAACGGCGTGCATCCGTCACAGCGCAATATCGCGATGGTGTTCCAGAGCTACGCGCTTTATCCCAATATGACTGTGGGCCAGAACATGACCTTCGGCCTTGAAATGCACGGGGTTCCGAAACCCGAACGCGACATTGCTTTGGCCAAAGTCGCCAAATTGCTCCAGATCGAACAGCTTTTATCCCGCAAACCCGGCCAACTCTCTGGCGGCCAGCGGCAGCGCGTCGCGATGGGCCGCGCTTTGGTCCGCAACCCCGATGTGTTCCTGTTTGACGAGCCGCTGTCCAACCTTGACGCCAAATTGCGCGTCGATATGCGCACGGAAATCAAGAAACTGCACCAGAACCTGAAAACCACCATAGTCTATGTGACCCATGACCAGATCGAGGCGATGACCCTGTCGACCCGGATTGCCGTGATGTATGCGGGCTATGTCCAACAGCTTGGCACGCCCAAGGAAATCTATGACACCCCCGCGAATGTCTATGTGGCGACCTTCATGGGCAGCCCGGCGATGAATGTTATCCCCGCCCTTGTGGTCGTCCGCGACGGCCTGCCGCATGCGCAGGTGACAGATGCGCAGGGGGCCGCTGTGTTTCTGAAATTCAGCCAGCCCAATATGGCCGACTGGGCGGGCAAACAGATCATCCTTGGCATCCGCCCCGAATCCATCACCGATCCCGAAGGGGCGGACCGCAATTCGCGCAACATCGTGCCCCTGCTGAACCAGATTTCTGTGACGGAACCTGCGGGCGCTGATACCTTTGTTACCATGACGCTGGGGGGCAAGGATGTGGTGGCGCGGATGCGGGCGGATGTGAACGTGGGGCCGGGGCAAAGCTTTGAGTTTGCAGTGAATATGGACAAGGCCGTGGCGTTTGATCCCAAAACCGAAGAGCGTATCGGGCCGTGACACATCTGGTCAGGTTAGGTCGCAGTCAGCCAAGGGCGACGACATGACCAAAGGCTATGATTTCATCATTGTCGGCGGCGGCTCTGCCGGATCGGTCGTGGCGGCGCGTTTGTCCGAGGATCCCGCCTGTCAGGTGCTGTTGCTCGAGGCTGGCGGCAGCGACCGCCACCCGTTCTATCACCTGCCCGCAGGATTCGCGAAAATGACCAAGGGGATCGGGTCCTGGGGCTGGGAAACCACCCCGCAAAAATACATGCAGAACAAGGTGTTCCGGTATACCCAGGCCAAGGTGATCGGCGGCGGATCGGCGATCAATGCGCAGGTCTACACGCGTGGGAATGCGCAGGATTATGACGACTGGCGGCAGATGGGTTGCACCGGTTGGGGCTATGACGATGTGCTGCCGTATTTCCGCAAGGCCGAAGATAACGACACCTACGACAATCACTACCATGGCAAAGGCGGCCCCTTGGGCGTCAGCCAACCCATCGCACCCTTGCCGGTCTGCGAGGCGTATTTTGCGGCGGCCGCAGCCCTGGGCATCCCACGCAATATGGATATCAACGGCGAGAAACAGGATGGGGCCTGTTATTACCAACTGACCCAGCGCAATGCGCGGCGTTCCTCTGCCGCGATGGCCTATCTTGCGCCAAACCGGGGGCGGGCCAACCTGACCGTGCAGACCGGGGCACAGGTTCGGCGGCTGATCGTGAACAAGGGCCGCGCCACCGGGGTCGAGATGATGGATGGCACCCGATTGACAGCTTCGGTTGAAGTCATCCTGTCCTCGGGCGCTGTTGGATCGCCGCGCCTTCTACAACTGTCCGGCATCGGTCCGGCAGAGCAACTGTCGGCCTTGGGCATTCAGGTCATCCTTGACCAGCCACAGGTCGGGGCCAATCTGCAGGATCATCTGGACCTGTATTGCATCGCCGAACTCGCCGGCCCGTACAGCTATGACCGCTATGCCAAACCGCATATGGCGGCCTTGGCGGGGCTGCAGTATCTGCTGCAGCGCAAGGGGCCGGTGGCGTCGTCGCTATTTGAAACCGGAGGTTTCTGGTATGCCGACCCCTCCGCCCGGTCGCCGGATATTCAGCTGCATCTGGGGTTGGGCACCGGTATCGAACATGGGGTGGTAGCGATGCCACAGGGCGGGATCACGTTGAATTCCTGTTACCTGCGACCCCGGTCGCGGGGGTCGGTCCGGTTGCAAAGTGCTGATCCGGCCAAGGCACCCCTGATCGACCCGAATTACCTGGCGGACCCCATGGACCGGGAAATGTCGATCCGGGGGTTGAAACTGACGCAAGAGATTCTGGCGCAATCGCCCTTGCAAAGCTACATTCTGGCCCAGCGTCTGCCCGGACCGCAGGTCAAATCCGATGCGGACTATTTCGATTTCATCTGCGAACATTCCAAAACCTCGCATCATTGCGCAGGCACCTGCCGGATGGGGCCGGACACTGCGGCGGTGGTCGATCCGCAATTGCGCTTTAACGGTATCGCCGGGCTGCGGGTGGTCGATGTGTCGATCATGCCGACGGTGATTTCATCCAACACCAATGCCGCTGCCATCATGATCGGCGAAAAAGCCGCCGATATGATCAAAGCGGACCATGCCTGAGGGGGCCAAAATGATCCGCCATATCGTTCTGATCAAATTCAAACCCACCCTCGACGCCGCTGGGATCACAGACTTGTTCGACGAATTGCACCAGATCGAAGGCAAAGTGCCCGGCCTGATCGCCATCACCTCGGGGCGCAGCGAAAGCCCGGAACAGATGGAACGGGGCTATATGCACGGCTTCATCGCCGATTTCACCGGCTGGGACGGGTTGCAGGCCTATCAGGACCACCCCGACCACCAGCAATTGGGGGCCAAACTGGTGGCCAATGCAATGGGCGGCAAAAAGGGTATTTTGTGTTTTGACCTCGTCGTAGCGCGGTAACAACGGTTCACTGTCTGGCGAAAACCCGTCACACTGGTCCGACTGTCATGCATCAAAGGACTGACCAAAGATGTTCGCCGACCGCCGCCCCACAATCATCGACGTGGCACGCAAGGCCGGGGTGTCGAAATCCACCGTCAGCCTCGTGCTGCAAAACAGCCCCGCCGTGCGGACGGAAACCCGGGTGCAGGTGCGTCAGGCCATGGCGGATATCGGTTATGTCTACAACCGGGCCGCCGCGAATATGCGGATGTCGAATGCAGGGCTGATCGGACTGGTGATCAACGATCTGCGCAACCCGTTCTTTACCGAATTTGCAACGTCGCTGCAAATGGCGCTGTCCGAACGCGGCTATGCGGTTGTCATTGCGAACACGGATGAAGACCCTGTGGTACAGGCCCAGACGGTCGGAACCATGGTCGAACATGGGGTGTCCGCCTTCATCATCTCGCCAGCCTACGGGGCCGTCTCTGCCACCTTTGACGCCATCCTGCGCGCCGCACTTCCGACCATGCAGGTGCTGCGCAAAGTCGATCCACGCACCGATCTGCTGCCCTTTGCAGGGCCGGATTATCTGGAGGGCAGCAAAATCGCGACCCGGCATCTGTTAGATCAGGGGGCCCGGCGAATAGCCTTTGTCGGCGGGCTGGAGGGGCGGGATGTGACGCGGGAACGGATGGCAGGATACCTTGCCGTGCTTGCAGACGAGGGGATCGATCCGCTTGTCCTGACCGGCAAATCCAGCCGGGCCTTTGGCCGCGAAATGACCCATACGCTGGCGGAACGCTATCCAACCTGTGACGGGGCGGTATGCTTTAACGACCTCGTTGCACTGGGCATGCTGGCTGGCTGCAACGAGTTGGGCCGCAGGCTGGGGGCCGATTTCAAAGTGGTCGGCTTTGACGATATCGAAGATGCAGCACAATCCTATCCAACCCTCAGTTCGGTGCGCTGCGATGTGGCAGGTTTTGGCCGAAAAACTGCAGCAACTATTCTGGCTTGGCTGGAAGACGGCGATGTCCCAGCCCCCGAAAGCCGCTCTGCTGTAGAGCTGATTGTCCGGCAATCGAGCCAATCCTTGCCTGATTGAACCGGGCCGGGATGACCTGCCATTTGATTTTTCTGGTGGAGTGGCAGCCCGTAGGGCTGTCACACTCGCGTCTTTCCATGTTTCCGTCTGTCTCAAATCACCCTGTTTTTATTGATACTTGCGTCTCGTTCGTGTATCAACTGGTTTCATGCAGTATCCTACCATCCCACCATTTGAGGGGGGTTTTATGGGGGGATGGATTGGACAACAGTCGGGTGGGATGGATGGGCAAGCTTTCGGTCAAGACGGTCAGCGCAATCAAGGAACCGGGAAAGTATGGTGACGGCGATGGGCTCTATCTGCACGTCTCACCGACCGGCACGAAATCGTGGATACTGCGCACGCGGGTGAAGGGGGAAACCCAGCGACGTGAGATCGGGCTTGGCGGGACCGGCTATGTGTCCTTGCTTGACGCACGGGACAAGGCGCGGGAACTGCGCAAGGTCGCCAAGGGCGGCGTCAATCCCATTCCGGCGCGTGACAAGAAGACCTACACCTTCGCTCAGGCTGCCCGTGAGGTTCACAGCGGACTGGCTCCGACATTCAGGAACCCAAAACATGCAGCACTCTGGCTGTCATCATTGGAGCAGCACATTTTCAAGAAGATTGGCGACAGGAACATTACGACCTTAACCCGGCCAGACGTGATTGCAGCACTGGCCCCGATCTGGACGAAGACCCCTGACACTGCCCGCAGGGTCAAACAACGCATCGCCGCCGTCTTCGCATGGGCCATCGGCAAGGGCCACTATCACCACCCGCAGCCTGTTGACGACGCATTGATGAAAGCCCTACCCAACATCGAACGACAAGTAGAGCACATGGCCGCGTTGCCTTTTCGGGATGTTCCGGCGCTGATGGAGCAACTGGCCGACCGTGAGGCCATGGCTGCCCATTGCCTGCGGTTCCTGATACTCACCGCCGCCCGATCTGGCGAGGCGCGAGGGGCCTTGTGGTCAGAAATCGACCTGGCCCACGGTATCTGGGAAATCCCGGCCAGCCGCATGAAAGCGAAGAACCCGCATCGCGTGCCATTGTCAGCCGAGACGCTGGACATCTTGCGCCAAGTGAAGGGGCTGGACGCGGTTCTGGTATTCCCATCGCCGCAGCGGGAAGCCACGGGACAGGGAAAGGAATTGTCCGTGAACGCCTTTCGCCCGCTTATGGACCGGATGCAGCGCAGCGGCTTTACCACCCATGGGTTTCGCAGCGCATTCCGGGACTGGTCGAGCGAGAGCGCCAAGGCAGACCGGGTGCTGGCCGAGGCCGCACTTGCCCATGTCGTTCGCGGTGTCGAGGGGGCTTACGCACGATCCGACTTGCTGGACCGGCGGCGCGATCTGATGGACGCATGGGCGCGGTTTGCGACGGGCCAGACAGGGCAAGTGATTGCGTTGGTGCGGGCGTGACGCCGACTGGACAGGCACACCATCGTTTTGTTTGACACGAACAACGAGCCTTCAATTTCATTGCTATACCGTTGTAATCGATAAGAAAAACCTCTTAGCTTTTCGTGTTACTTTGTCTCGCCCCGCCCCGTGCATTCTCGCATGAGACGAGGTGGCGCAGAATGGGATTATGCAAACTTTAGGAGCATAGCCCAATGACCACTCTACCCGAGAAACAGGCACTAACGGTCAAGGAAGTCGCAGCCACTTTCGGCCTCGGCGTTTCGACCATCTGGCGGCAAGTCCGTGAAGGAACATTTCCCCCACCCATACGGATTGGCGGCTGCACCCGTTGGCGCAAGGCTGACATCGACGCGCTTCTCGCAAGGGAGGCCTTGTAAAACGATGGAGCACAACGAGTGCGCCCCGCCGCAGTTGGACGCTGCGGACGGGGCCAAAGAAATGCCGTGGGGAACGGATGACATTGCCCTAGCGCAACTGGGCGCAGGTGCCAAGCCCGCCCGTCCGAAACCGGCTCGCTATCTCATCCATGGCGATCCAGCGAATGCTGTTGAACTGACCCTCTCTGGCCGCGCAGCTTGGACGCTGAACCGGCTGATCTGGGCCGTACCCATGGGCTTGACAGCCATGGATTGCCCTCCCGGCGTGAGGCTTGCCGCGCACATCGCGGACCTTCGGGCCTCTGGCATACCAATCGACAAAGCAGTAGAGACCCACGGCGGCCCTTTCCCCGGTCATCATGCACGGTATCGCCTCGCAACCTTGGTTGAACGGATCGGGGATGGAGCATGAACGCGCCCTTCAGGCATCTCGGCGACCATTGCGAAAGCGCCGTCGGATATCGGCATGAGATTTTTCGCCAAGACGGCTGGCGGATTGTGGCTTGTCGCGACCAAATCCAATGGATCATTCAGGCCAAGACACGCACTGGCAGGCCGGATGGAGGGCGATGGGAAGGGCGGCACTACTGCACCACCCGCGACGCTCTCATTCGGCTGTGGCGCAGCGAAACGGGCGATGATGGGACGGCGTTGCTGACCCTATTGCCGGAACGGATCAAGCGGAGTGATAGCACGTGAGCAAGCCAAACAAGACTGGCAGGAGCAAGGTGGCGCGCTTCACCCAACTCGCCCACTGGGTCCAAGACAGCCCCGGCTGGCGAGCCATGAAGCCGGGGCCGAGGGCCTTGTATTTGGAATTAAAGCGACGGTTCAACGGCATGAACAACGGTAAGCTGTTCCTGAGCCACAGAGAGGCAGCGGAGGCACTGAACGTCAATCGCGAAACGGCGGGCACCTATTTTGCTGAACTTGAGTCGCACGGGTTCATCATCGTGACCCAAGGGCACTGTCTCGGGCCGGACGGCAAGGGTCAATCAGCTCATTATGCACTGACCGAAGAGCCCCTTGACGGGAAACCACCGACTAAAGGCTTCATGGTCCAGCAAAAACAGAAACCCCGCTGGAAAAACACGCAGCCCATGGCCGGAAAATCCGACAGGGGTGGCCGGAAAACCCGACATTCGAATGTTCAAAAGCCGGAAAATCCGGCCACTTTTGACCAAAGAAGCCTATCGCCCCCGCTGGAAAACCCGGCCATATCTACATCAAGCCATATTGGTGAAGAACTTGGGGCCGTCATCACTCTGGCAGACTTCTGCGAGCGGATCCCTGCGACAGCCAAAGCGAGGTGACCATTGGGCGATTTCTTGGCGTCAGGGGCGTTCATTCCATGGCTCGGGGTGCTGGCGTTGATCTGGTATGTCGGGGTAAAGACTTTGGTGCCGTTGATCCGTCGAAAACAGTGGGACATAGCCGCTGTGGTCCTCTTTGCCTTCTTGGCTCTGCCATTGATTGGATGGCTTGCCTTCGGCGGTTGACCAAGTCTCGCCTGCTCATCAGTCCACCCTTTTCGGCCCTTCCTGCGCATCGTCCACTACCCGAACCCATATCACGCTGGGCATCCAGAAAATCCGGTATTGGCGATGTCGGTTTTCGAGATGTGAACAGTCGGGCTGATCTGGCGGCTTGTGGCGGCCCTTATAATTGCCCCTGAGACGTTGCAACGGGGCTGGGCGGCGGCGAGGTCTGTTCCGACGGCTTCCTGCTATGAAAAACTTCGTGGCACAGTGCCCAGACAGGTGCTAGTCAAGCGCAGGCGGAGTGGGGAAGTCCGATGCAACCAAACCGATGGCTCGCATCCCGTTTCAGTCGCGGGACGGCTGTAGCTGCCGCCTTGGGCTTCGTTGGGGCGGGCATAATTGTAGTGCCGAGAACCGAACTTCCTGAGCGTCAGTCTGCATGGCTATTGATCGAAAACGTCGACGGCCAGCCTGAACGTTGGGTTGTACCGGGCATTCCCCCGCAGCAACTTACATGGCTGAAGGGACCGACTTGTGACGAGCTGCCACCCAGCGACACTTTTATTGACCAAATGGAAAACGGCTGCCTGACCGCTCGAATGCTGCCTTGTGATGAAGGTTTTCAGACTGCATGGACCCGTGGCGCACTTGCCCAAAATTACCTGACTTGCATTGCGGAAACTCTGAACCGGGAAATTGGCCGCGAACCATCTTTCACGTTTGAGATCGGACTGGCATGGGTCGAGGCAAAAAACTTCGGTCGAGCATTTGCTGCAATTGCTTGGTCTTTTGCGATTGTATTGTCCGTCGCACTTGCCATTTCCGGTGTAGCATTTGCTGGACGCGTCGTTTTCCGATGGGTCCAGAGTGGTGCCCAAGGCGACGACCTATCTAACTGAGTCACCGAAAGTCGTCAGGCGCCGCCTGAACCAGAAGTGCGAAATGTCGAACCTAAGCGGATTTTGGGCGGCCATTGGGCATAGGTTCCACCATCCGACCCCGTGAACCCGGCGGGAAACGCCGGTATTTGCGGTCCCCTTCGCCGGAAAGCCCCTCGATCTGGGGGTAAGTCATCTTTTCCGATGCGATTGGGCCAATGTCGATGCCCCGGCCCGTGGTTCACTCCTGATCGACGACGGGCATAATATCGACAATGCGTTGCCGTTCCGTGCCCAATCCAGCGTCAACAATCCTTTGGCCGGGCCTGAGATACTCATAGGCACCACCGGGTGAGCGAGCGTCGATGTGAACGGCGACCGGCGACAGCTTGGCATCTGCGGCAAGAAACTCGGCCATGCGGGCGCGGATCGCTTCGGACTTGGCATTGCGCATCAGATCGAGCGCAGTCTCCAGCGCCTGCCGCTTGGCGGTTGACCGAAGGGTTTCCGTCCCGGCAATGAATGAAGCTTGGGTCTGGGCCACGAGGTCAACAACAGCGGGCCGCTTCATTGCCTTGTGAAACCCGGCCCTGCTGATCCCAGCCTTGTCGCAGGCGTCCGAGATCGACATGCCACGGGTCACGCGCAACTCGATTGCATGGCGCAGCCTGGGGCTGATGCGGGGCGGGCGAGTGGGGAGAATGTGCAGGTTTGTCATTCACAGACTATCAGGCATTCAGCCACCTCGCCCCATGCACAGGAACGAACAAAAAAAATGAAAATTCGCGAGGGCAGGAGTGGAGTAGTGGCTGGGCGAGCCGCGTTTTCCCCCCCGGCCTCCTTCCATCACCGGGCCACCACGAAGACGGCCCCCCGGGTCGCTTTTGGAGGGCCGCAGTGGCAGTCTTGGCGTCAGGCCGCTAGAGGCAGCCAAGAGCGGCAAAGGCTTCTCGCACCAGTTGGGCCTCCATTGTCCTGTCATCAGGCGGCGGTTGGAAAATGTCGCAGGCGACTGCCAGAATGATCTTTCGATAAACGTCCAAAGCATCGACTGGGGTGAGGGCCAACGCCTGATCCTCAATCACGCTCAGTCGGTCAAACAAGACCTCCGGATCGCCCGTGTGTTCGCTCGAGTTTGCCTCAGCCATGTTGAGACGCCATTGCTCGAACAATTCGGCAATCGACATCGGCGCTTCAGTCTGTGTCTGCATTTGGTTCCTCATCAGTCCATGTGTCAGGCCAGCGGCTGCGGGCCAGAGGATAGTGGGACAGACGAAAAACAGCCTTGATGTTCGGCCAACTCTAGCCGCTTGGGGGGTAAAATGGTGGGATTGGTTTTCCTATCCACCCATTTCCCCTTTAGTTTCAACATCTTAACTGGGGAAGTATGGCAGCCCGTAGGGGAGTCGAACCCCTCTTGCCTGGTTGAAAACCAGATGTCCTAACCGATAGACGAACGGGCCACTGTCGGTAGGCGGCTTTTAGGCAAAGCGCGGTCCAAGGGCAAGGGGGATTCGTGCGAAATAATGGGGGGTTGGTAAAGGGCGATTACCCGGGCACAGGATGCGCAGGTGCTGCATCCTCCAGCCGCAATTGCACCGACTGGCGGCCCTGCCACAGGTTAATCTCCAGCCGGCCGGCGAGGTGAAACCGCGCACCATTATGCCCCTGCAGCGCCGGACCCAAAGGGCCGTCCATCGCGCCAAAAGCAATCGCATCGATGCGTGCGCCCAGACCGTCGCCAAAGGTAATTTTCAGATGACCGGTCCCGACCTTTTTGGTAAAAAGCACCACGCAATCGGGAAATGTAAAGCGGGGGGCGGAGGCCGAGGCACCGAATGGCCCCGCTTGTTCGATTTGTGTAATCAGCTCAACCGTAGCTGCCCCCGGCATCAGAAGTCCATCCAGCCGCAGATCGGCAGGGCCGGCGGCACCAGCGCCCTGACGGGCCAGCAGGTCAGCCAACCGCGCCATGGCTGCATCCAGCTGATCGCGGGCAACCGTCAGTCCGGCAGCCATCTTGTGCCCGCCACCTTTCAGAAACAGCCCTTCGGCCGCGACCCGCTGCACCGCAGCCCCCAGATCAACGCCAGACACCGACCGGGCCGAGCCTTTGCCGATATCGCCGTCAAACCCGATCACCACGGCAGGGCGGTTTGCGGCCTCTTTCAGCCGGGCGGCCACAATGCCGACGACGCCGGGATGCCAGCCGTCGCCTGCGGCCCAGACCAAAGGCCCGTCCAGCCCGCGCAAACTGGCCTGCTCCAGCGCCTTTTCGCGCACATCCGCCTCGATCTCACGTCGTTCGCTGTTCAGCTGATCCAGCCGGGCGGCCAGCCCTGCGGCCTCGTGCTGGTCGGTGGTGGCTAACAGCCGCGCGCCCAGATCAGCCTTGCCAATCCGGCCCCCGGCATTGACGCGCGGGCCCAGCAGGAACCCCAGATGATAGGTATTGGGGGCCGCATCCATACCCGCCACATCGGCCAGGGCCACCAGCCCGATCCGGTCGCGCCGCCCCATCACCACCAGCCCCTGCCGGACAAAGGCCCGGTTCACGCCGACCAAAGGGGCCACATCGGCCACGGTGGCCAGCGCCACAAGATCGAGCATATCCATCAGCGGTGGGCCGAATTTACCCTGCGATTTCAACAGCCGGTTCACCTCGACCAACAGCAAAAACACCACGCCTGCGGCACATAAATGCGCCAGTTCACCGGTTTCATCCTGCCGGTTCGGGTTGACCACGGCATAGGCGGGCGGCAGGGTTTCGGCCCCCAGATGGTGGTCCAGCACAATAACATCCGCCGCCGCTGCGGCCGCAATCGGCCCATGCGACAGGGTGCCGCAATCAACGCAGACAATCAGGTCATGCCGGGCGGCAAGGTCGGCCATGGCAGGTTCATTGGGGCCATAGCCTTCGTCGATCCGGTCGGGAATATACAGCGTCGCATCCCGGCCCATTTGCCGCAACCAGACCAAAAGTAAAGCGGCCGAGGCCCCGCCATCCACGTCATAATCGGCGAAAATCGCTATCTTTTCAGCAGCTTGAACGGCCTTTAAAAACCGCCCCGCCGCAATACCCATATCCTTCAGCACCAAGGGATCTGGCAATAAATCCTTCAGCTTTGGGGCCAAAAACGCGCCCGCTTCGGCTGCCGATACGCCGCGATGCACCAAGGTCCGGCACAGCGGCAGGGGCAGGGCGGTGGTCTGCGCCATCGCTTCTGCCAGCCGGTCCTCCTCGGCACTGGGGCCAACCCAACGCCGCCCGGTCAGTGAGTGTTCAACGTTCAGGAATGCAGCCATGGCCACGGTTCTGCGCTAACTCACCGGGTTTTGGCAAGGGTAGCGTGGGTTAAAACCCACCTTACTCTGCAACTTCTTTTGTTCGATAAATATCCCCGCCGGAGGCTCCAACCGCATCACAGGAGCCTCCGGCGGCGGTATTTAGGCAACTTCCGAAAATGCAGAGTAAGGTGGGTTTCAACCCACCTCGCGCCCAAATCAATGTGTCGGGCTGCGGTACTGCATCCGTCGCACTGACCCGGTTTTCGACCGCATCAGGATGGTTTCCACCGTCACAAACCCGATCCCGCGCTTGATCCCCGGCACCAGTGATCCGTCGGTCACACCAGAAGCCGCAAAAATTACATCGCCCGTCACCAGATCGTCGCGGGTATAGACCCGGTCGAAATTTGTGATCCCGGCCTTTTTCGCGCGCCCCCGTTCATCATCGTTGCGAAACAACAGCTTGCCAAACAACTGCCCGCCCATGCATTTCAGCGCCGCCGCCGCCAGCACGCCTTCGGGTGCACCCCCTGATCCCATATACATGTCGATCCCGGTCATCCCCGGTTCGGCGCAATGCATCACGCCGGCCACATCGCCATCGGTGATCAGCCGGATCGCCGCACCGGTCGAGCGTAATTCCTCGATCATCGCCTCGTGCCGGGGCCGTTCCAGCACGCAAACCGTGATATCGGTGGTCGAACAGCCCTTGGCGGCGGCGAGCGCCGACACCCGCTCGGATGGGGTCATGTCCAATGTGACCACCCCGCGCCGGAACCCCGGCCCGATCGCCAGTTTTTCCATATAGACATCAGGCGCATGCAACATTGACCCGCGCGGGCCCATGGCGATGACGGCCAGCGCGTTGGGCATGTCCTTGGCGGTCAGCGTCGTCCCCTCCAGCGGGTCAAGCGCGATATCCACTGCTGGGCCGGTTCCCGACCCGACATGTTCGCCGATATACAGCATCGGGGCCTCGTCGCGTTCGCCTTCGCCAATCACCACGACGCCCTGAATATCCAGCTTGTTCAGTTCCTTGCGCATTGCATCGACCGCCGCCTGATCGGCAGCCTTCTCATCGCCCCGCCCGATCAGTTTGGCGCAGGCAATCGCCGCAGCCTCGGACACCCGGGCAAGTCCGAGGGACAACAAGCGGTCTTGGAATTCGGTCTCATTGGGCATGGATTGCTCCTATTGCGATAATTTGATCCGGCGTAGCCTGTAGCAACCCGCTGGCACAAGCCTTGTGACCGCTAACAACCGACGGTGGACTAAAAATTTACGCGAAGATGCTTGGCCGGTCACACCGCCTCGATCCGGATCGCCACCGGATCACCAGCTACGACCCCGGTTTCGGCGAACCCGGCAAGGGCTTCGTCCAGCGCCGACCGGGTGGTTTTATGGGTGACGATCAGCACCGGGGCGGTGGTGTCCTCGTGGCCATATTGGCGCATCCGGTCGATGGAAATGCCTGAATCGCCCAGCACCCGCGCGACTTTGGCCAAAGCGCCGGGTTTATCCAGCAATTGCATCCGCAGGTAATAGGGCGCGGGCACCGCCGCGCGGGCGGGCCGGGCGGCGCGCAAGGTATGGGCGGGCTGGCCAAAGGTCGGCAGGCGCAACCCGCGCGCAATGTCGATCACATCAGACAGCACCGCGCTGGCGGTCGGCCCCGACCCGGCCCCCGCCCCGCGCAGCACGATCTGGCCCACGCTGTCGCCTTCCAGCACCACCATATTGGTGCCGCCCTGCAACTGGCCCAGCGGGCTGAGTGCGGGGACCAGACAGGGCGACATCCGTTGTTCCAGCCCCCGCCCGGTCATCTGGGCGACACCTAACAGCTTGATCTTGAAACCCATATCGGCGGCGGCGCGAATATCCTCAATGGTGACCGACCCGATCCCCTCAAGCTCGACATTGGCGAAATCGACCCGGGTGCCAAAGGCGATGGCGGCCAGCAGGGCGAGCTTATGGCCCGCATCAATGCCGCCTACGTCAAGGTTTGGATCAGCCTCCAGATACCCCAACTGACGGGCTTCCTCGAACACGGTGTCATAGGACAGACCCGCACTTTCCATCCGGGTCAGGATATAATTGCACGACCCGTTCATCACCCCCATGACCCGGGTAATCTGATTGCCCGCCAGCCCCTCGGTCAGCGCCTTGATCACCGGAATACCACCCGCGACAGCGGCCTCAAACCGGATAACCCGGCCAGCTGCCTCGGCGGCTTCGGCCAAAGCATGGCCATGCACCGCCAGCAGGGCCTTGTTGGCGCTGATCACGTCTTTGCCTGCGGCAATCGCCGCTTCGGTCGCATCGCGGGCCGGACCTTCGGACCCGCCCATCACCTCGACAAACACATCGACATCCTCGCGCCGGGCCAATGCAACAGGATCGCTTTCCCAGACAAAGCCCGAAATATCGACATCACGGTTGCGGGTCCGGTCGCGGGCTGACACTGCCGTAATCACCACTGGCCGTCCGGTCCGGGCGGCAATCAGATCGGCATGGGTGCGGATGATCCGAACCACGCCGGTGCCAACGGTCCCAAGGCCCGCAATCCCAAGGCGAAGTGGTGTGGTCATGGCGGGTCCTGTCTGGTCAGTCATTGATACACGCGCTGTTAGCCTGCCCAGCGGTTTACTGCAACGCGCCAGACCGAACCCCGGCCTGCATCCGTGCCCTTGTGGCCGGGTCAATGATGTCACCGCGCAATGCCGCCGCCCTGGCATTCAGCGCCGCAATCCGCCCTTCCAATCCCGCCGCAGCAGGCATCGTCCCGGCGTCACCCCCGGCCAAAGCGATCAGCGGCCCCAAAGGAACCAGTATCGGAAACGGTGCCGCGCGGTCAACCGCACTGACCCTGCCTTCAAGCGCCGGAAACTGCGCGCAGGCGGCCAATGCTGTCACCAGGATCAGGGATTTGGGCAGCATGCAGGGGGCGGGTCCGATACGGTTTGGGTTTGGATCATCCTAGCCGATCTGGGTAATGCGGGGCAAGCCGCTGGCCAAATCCGGCACGGCGCAGAATCACCATGCAGAATATTGTCTGGCCCCGGCAGCCAATGTCGTTTTAACGCCAGACGCGCGGCAGGTCCGCCGGGACGGTCGCCGCGAACAATACGAGGGATAGAATGAAAGTTGGATTTGTGGGTCTGGGCAATGTCGGCGCGAAGCTTGCCAGCAGCCTGTTGCGCAACGGGATTGATCTGGCAGTGCATGATCTGGATGCGCAGGCCGTGGCCGCGTTTGTGGCCAAAGGTGCGCGCGACGGGATCAGCCCCGCACAGTTGATCGCCGATTGCGATGTGGTCATCACCTGCCTGCCATCCCCTGAAATCTGCACGGCCGTGGTCGAGGCGATGTTGCCCGGCGTTGGCCCTGGCAAGACATGGCTGGAAATGTCCACCACGGATGCCACCGAAATGGCCCGGCTGGCGGCTTTGGTCATTGCGCAGGGCGGGGCGGCGGCTGAATGCCCGGTCTCGGGTGGCTGTCACCGGGCCGATACCGGCAATATCAGTATCTTTGCGGGCTGCGACCGGGCGACCTTTGACAAGGTTTTCCCGCTGCTGACCGTGCTGGGCCGCCGCATCCTGCATACCGGCCCGATTGGCAGTGCCAGTCTGCTCAAGGTGATGACCAACTATCTGGCCACTGCCAATCTGCTAACCTGTTGCGAGGCGCTGGTCACGATGAAGGCCGCTGGGCTGGACATGGCCACCACCTATGAGGCGATCAAAATCTCGTCCGGCACATCCTTTGTGCATGAAACCGAAAGCCAGATGATCCTGAATGGCTGCCGCGACATCAATTTCACCATGGATCTGGTGAAAAAGGATATCGGACTGTTTCAGGCGATTGCCGACCGGACCGGCGTGCCGCTGGAAATCAGCCCGCTGATGGTGTCGATCTTTCAGGACGGGATCGACCGGTTTGGCGAACGCGCCCAATCGGACAGGATTATCGAGCGGCTGGAGCAAGCGACCGGGCTGGACATCACTGCCCCCGGATTCCCGTCCGAGATGGTAGACGATGAACCTGAAGAGCGCGGGTACGAAGTCACGCCCTTCAGATAATCAGCAGGTCCGCGTTAGCACATCGTCCGAATTTGTGGAATTGGTGCAAAGCTGACCGGCAAAGCGGGGGCGCGTAACCACGAGGTCGGTAAAGATGAAATCTTCTAGGCCAACCGAATAGGTTGGGGAATAGCCAACCCAAGTTTCGACCAGAATCGCGATCTCATTGTTCGGCATCACCGGCAATTGCGGGCGCAACGTGGCCAGAACTGGGTCGGTCAGTTCCAGCCCGCCACCGCGCACCCGCGACCATTGCACACGGTAGGTATCGTCGCTTTGCTGATAGCGGTAAACCGTGATCCGCAACCGGGCCAGCCCGTTGTCTTCGTCGATCAGGAACCGGTGCATGGCCGACAGACTGTCCAGATACGCCGGGGTCACATGCCGCGTTTCGCGGCTGAGGGTGTCGCCTATCGTATAGGCGGCCTTCAGATTGGTCGATTGCGACCGGAACGCATCAAAGAACACGAATGTACCCAGATAGGCCCACATCAAAATGGGGACCAACAGCATGGCCTCAACCGAAATGCTGCCCTCTTCCGACCTGCGAAACCGTTGCAGGAACTCTTTCATATGTATACCGATGGTCATACGTCAGGCTCAATCACAAAAGACGACATTGAAATCAGGCCATACGCCCCGGCACTGACGCGGGGCAAAGATGCGCCCAGACCGGTGGTCGGGAAATACGGGTCAAACAGCGCACAGGCCCGCAGGAACATCAGCTGGTTTGATGCACCAGGGGTGAATTCGCGCAAGGCGATACTGTCGTCTTCGCGATCAACGCAATCTGCGGCCGCCGGGATTGACACCCAGGCGCGCGGGTCCACCGCGATCATCTCCAACTTCATCTGGTTCATGCAGTCCGGAATGATCGCGGCATTGTCGCAGATTTCCTGCTTGAAGTTCTCATGCGTCACCGGGTTCAGCATGCCCAACCGGACCTGCCGCACCGCCATATCTAGGCCCCGGTCCAGCATGACATGCCGCGTCTCCAACATGCCCAGCTCGAATGTGGACAGAAAGAAGGTAAAGAAGGCCGGAAAGATGATCACGAATTCAATCGTCGCCGACCCGTCTTCGGTCCGGTGAAACCGGCGCAGGCTGTCCAGACAAAAGGCCAGAAGCGGTTTCATCACTGCACCAGCCGCAGGGCGTTGATCTGCCCGGCAATTGACCGGAACGCATCACCCAAGCCTGTGTTGGCATCATTGACTTCGTAGTAATGCGACGTCGATGACGAACAGCCAGCAATTTGTGCTTCGCCGTTCACCGGGGCCAGAAATGCGATGCCAAAGACCACAACGCCGTTTGCGCGGGCCTGTTGGCAGGTTGCCTGTAACTGCGTATCCATCGCCGCTGGCGAAATGCTGTTGGACGAGAATGCAGCCATGGCGTTGTTATACAACGTGGTCCGAGTGGTACTGTTCGATGACATGCCACGGGCATACAACTGCCAGCCAACCCAGCTCATCCGCAGTTGCGACCATACCTCTGGCCAAGTTTGCACTGTTGCGCCAGATGCGGTGCGGATGCAAATTCCCTTGCCATCCGGGTCCGAGGCCAAGTCGTTATTGTTGGCGCAGGCGGGCGGTACGGCAGGTGGAGTGCCCCCATTCCAAACCCGCCAGTGCCATTGGCTCAGGTGGGGCACGTAGAACGGGTAACCGGCCGGCGGGCTAGTGGCGGGTGACGCCAGCGGCAGGGCGAATTGGATCGAAAACCGACCATCAGTGGCCTTGTATATCGGCGAATTGCCGGACCGGTAGGCTGCGTTCAACAGATAGGACGGCACATGATCACCGTCGGTCATGACCACGACCACTTTCAGCGTATTGGGCCGGTTATAGGCATAGGGCCGCCCGGCGTAGTTGGCCGAAATATTGCCGCTGCCGATCAGGTTGGTGTAAATTCCCTGCGAACCCGGGTCCAACAGGGCCATGCCCCATTTCATGCCCAATGTGATCGACGTGTTACCATCCGCTGTCAGCGCGTTAATTTGCGATTGGAGAATGCCAATATTATTGCTCGGCAGCCGCACGATGTTGTTGGGCAGGGTTTTGCAGGTCGGCGCGGCATCATGATAGGCGGCGGGTGCCGTGGGGACATAAGGCGTCTGGGGCGCATAATAATTGGAATTCCGGGTGGTCGAACTGCGCGAGTCGAAATACCCCGATTGCGGCATCGCCAGCGTCGGCGAAATTCCCGGCCCGGCAAAGACGGCAGGCAGCAGGTCAATGCAATTGGAATTGGTGATCCCGTTCAGATCGGTCACATTATAGCGGGCCCGCAAGGGTGCGCCGATGTTCACTTGCGCATTGAAGGGCACAATGCTGACCGAAATCTTGTTGTTCACATCGCCGGCCAGAACCGTCGCCACAAATTCGCTGGCAGCAGCCCGCAGGTTGCCGATTTTATTGAAGTCCCGCATTGACCCGGACACGTCCAGAACCAAAGCAATCTCGATATCCGTCACGATTTCGCGGGCCATGCCTGCGGCGGGGGCTTCGAGCATTTCAATGCCCAGCATGCCCATGAACATCATGTCCACTTCGATGGCGGCAACAGCCGAAACCGACCGCGAATTAAAGGTCTGCACCACCGTCACGCTGGCCAGCTGGTCCAGCAGACCGGCCTTGTTGAAATAGTCGCGCACAACTGATTCGGGGTCCATCATCTGATCAAGGTCAGCGGCGGCCAGCACCGCCCGGTCAAGGGTCGCCTGCAACCGCGCGCGGTTGGTTTCAAATCGCATCAGGTCAACGGCCATGCCGCCGATCATCAGCATCAGCAGAAAGATGAACAATGAGAAGATGATCATTGACCCATCTTCATCCCGCCCAAACCTGCGCAGATGCCGCATGATACGACCTTTGATCCCGCCTTTGGCGCAAACCCGAGCATTCAGCATGTCAAACCTTCCGTTTCCCATTGGCCGACCAGACAATCCGCCCGGCCAACCCGCAAATTTACCCTGCGCAGAATCCACGCTTGGTCATTTATGCGCGGCTCTGTGGCTGAATTTAGGCGGCTCCAAGGCTGAATCTGGCGCATTAACCATTTGGCAAGAATTGATCCTGCCCCATGCGGCCGGACTGGTGCAGAACCGGAAACACCAGCCATGCGGGCGGTTTTCCTGTGCGGCGCGGGATTGCCACGACATAGGCCCGAATTGGGGAATAATTAGGTTTTTCTCACGATTGTCTTCGAATCAGAACTAGGGTTCGCTCATGGCGGTCCGCGCGGTTCAAAACCAGCCCTGCCCAAGGGAATATCAAGGAGGAATTTTCAATGTCGTCAGTCCCAGCCCATGCATCCGAGCCGAGCTTTCGTGAATCCGTCGATATCATGTTTAACCGCGCCGTGGCGCTGATGGACTTGTCACCCGGGCTTGAGGAAAAGATCCGCGTCTGCAACGCCACCTACACCGTGCGGTTTGGCGTGCGTCTGCGCGGGGCCATCCACACATTCACCGGCTACCGCGCCGTCCATTCCGAACATATCGAACCGGTCAAGGGCGGTATCCGCTATTCCATGGGCGTCAATCAGGACGAGGTCGAGGCGCTGGCCGCCCTGATGACCTATAAATGTGCGCTGGTCGATGCGCCCTTTGGCGGGTCCAAGGGTGGTCTGAAAATCAACCCGCGCGACTGGGAAGAGCAC
>JANOQM010000010.1:0-2254 GCA_031422295.1 Rhodobacterales bacterium
TAACCCTGATCACCGCAACCGCCCACCACGCTGCACCGGATGATAGCTCCGCGCGGCGGGCGATTGCTCAACCCGCGCCAAATGGCGTAAAAGATGAAAAGACTCTGGTCACGGCTGGATGAAAGATCAGTGGCAGGTCAAAATGACCTTGGTCGCGCCATAGTTGCGGCTGCTGCATTAGCTATGTTTCGATAAAATTTCGCGCCAACCAGAGGGATCGGCCATGGAACACCGGGGTCTTATACTGATCGTTTTCGGGGCAAGCCTGATGATGTCGCCGCTTGCCATCAAGTTGGCGCAAGACCAGCAAGCCGCCGAGGCCGCCCCGGGCGAGGTGCAGACAGACGCACAGGCCGCCGCTGCCTGCGACGCGGCCAGCATTGTGACGCCGTCCTATCGGCTGGGGTGCAACGGCGAAACCGCTCAGGCACCTACCCGCCGGATCATGGCAGGCGGCGCGATGTTCGTGACGGCCAAGAATTAGCCCGCCCCTACAAGCTTGGACTAACTGACAATCCCCCGGCCCTCTAAATCTTCGACCAAATCAAAATATTCAAACACCAGTATCATCCGGGGGTCAAACCCACCATTGCGGGCGAAATAGGCCTGATGCCCGGCCTGCCATCCGGCCAGATCGTCATTCTCGCCCTCGCGCCGGGCCATATCCCAAGTCACATCGCAAAACCGGATGTGTTCGACTTTGGTCGTGCGGATGACCACAGCGGGACTACCATCCCAATTGGCCGCAATATCGCAGCGGCCGACCAGTGGCATCGCGTCCGGATCATCAGCAAACTCGGCCAAAGCACCGCAGGTCGCGCGTTTGATGCCCTTGCGGACAAGGTCGATCAGCTTTTGGCATAGCTCTTCGCTATCGCCAAACTGAAACGTGCCCGCACCGGGATAGGTGTCGTTCAGGTCTTCGGTATCGTCGGCGTCGTGGGTCATTGGGGATTACTCGCGAGGGTTGGGTGTGGGGCAGGGTTCGCCCCGCCGCCCGGTGCAATGGCGGGATTAACCACGCCCCAAGGTCGGCATGATTGAGCCTTAGTTTGGCCTGTAAACCCGGTCAATACATGTGTCGATCCCAATCACGCTCAAGGATAAACCATGGAAACGCGCGGACTGATGATGATTGTTGGTGGCGCGGCCCTGATGTTGGCACCCGCCGCGTATGTGATGATGCAGGACAAGGAACCCGCACCTACAGAAGTCGCAGCCGAAGCGGACGCAGAGCCAGCGGCCGGCTCAGCCGTAGAGAACCAGACCGAAGCCCAAGCCGACCAAACCTGCGACGGCCCCGCCATTATCAGCACCTCTGACCGGGTTGATTGCAATGGCGAGACAATCAAAGACACCACCCGCCGCGAAACCGCAGGCGGCGCGGTGTTTGTGCGGGTGGGGGATTAGGGTCAGGACTCATAACCAAAACATCACGACTGCCGCCAGTGCACAGGCTGACATGAAGATGTCGGCACATCTGTCGTAACGCGTGGATATCCTGCGCCAGTCTTTGAGGCGCGCGAACATGTTCTCGATTTTGTGGCGCGTTTTGTAGAGGGTTTTGTCGTACGGGATCGCCACCTTGCGGTTCTTTCGCGAGGGGATGCATGGCTGAATATCACGCGCGATCAATGCGTTGCGGAACCAGTCCGCATCATAGCCCCGGTCGGCCAGCAGCGCCCCGGCCTTCGGCAGCGTGGACAAAAGCGCCGCAGCCCCAATGTAATCGCTGGTCTGGCCCGCGCTCAGATACATGCAGATCGGGCGGCCCTTTGTATCACTGACGACGTGCAGTTTGGAATTCATCCCGCCTTTCGTGCGCCCGATGAACCTGTTGCACCCCCCTTTTTACCCCGCAGGCTGGAGGCCGTCCGGTGCGCTTTCAGGTGGGTTGCGTCGATCATCACCGTCTCGGTATTCTGCGCCTCAGTGGCCATCGCGTTCAGCATCTTTGCAAACACGCCCAATCGGCCCCAGCGCACCCATCGGTTATAAAGCGTCTTCGGTGGACCATACTCCGCAGGCGCATCCCGCCACCGCAACCCATTGCGATTGATAAATATTATTCCGCTCAACACCCGCTTGTCATCAACACGCGGCACCCCGTGAGACCGTGGAAAGAACGGCTTCAACCGCTCCATTTGTGCATCCGTCAGCCAGAAAAGATCACTCATGCGGCACCCCCTTGGATGCCAAAAGTGAATCAAACCAACACTGCAAAAGCAAGCTATTTAACAGGTCCTGACCCTAG
>JANOQM010000011.1:0-101951 GCA_031422295.1 Rhodobacterales bacterium
CACAGTGAAAGGAGCGCAGCTCGCCATCTTTCTTCCAGGCGACGCTGACGGCATGCAAAAACAATCGCTATAGGCATAGAGTTTTGGTGCGCTCGTTAAACGCTTCGCTGCCGTCTTTTGGATCGGCCGCCACTGGCGAGCCTAAAGACTGCGCATGCACGCGAATCTGGTGTGTGCGGCCGGTGCCAAGCTCGGCTTGCACCAGCGTTGCGCCGTCAAAACGCTCTAATACGGTGAAAAATGTGCGTGCGGCCTTGCCTTCTTCGGAAACCCGTACGACGCGTTCGCCACTGGCGTGCTCGGTTTTTAATAGCGGTAAGTTAACTTCAAAGCGATCGTCTTTTGGCGCGCCGAGAATCAGCGCTTGATAGCGTTTAGTCACTTCCCCGTCGCGCATCGCGGTTTGCAGTGTTGTGAGCATGCTGCGCTTTTTCGAGATCAGCAGCAGCCCGGAGGTATCGCGATCCAAACGGTGCACCAATTCCAGGGTTTCGCGCGGTTTCAGCGCGCGCATGGCTTCGATGGCACCGAAACTCAAGCCGCTGCCACCGTGGCTGGCCAGCCCTGAAGGTTTGTTCAGCACGATTAAGGATTTATCTTCGTGCAAAATCTCGCTTGCCAGCCATTCGATGCTTTGCAGGGAGGGGGCGACAGCGGTTTGTTCGGCCAGGCGTATCGGTGGAATACGCAATAAATCGCCCTGCTGCACGCGGTAATCTGGCTTAATGCGTTTGGAATTCGCGCGCACTTCGCCGGAGCGTAAAATTCGATACACCAAGCTTTTCGGCGCGCCTTTCAGTTCGCGCACCAAAAAATTGTCGATGCGTTGGCCGATATGCTCGAAACCCACGGTCAAGGTGCGCACATTCGGCGCGCCATCGCTACGTGGGCTGGCGGCGCGTGCGGCGTCACTGGCATTTTTGCGCGCATTCATGTTGTGTAGACGTTCAGCTTCATGCAAGGTACCAATCGGCGTGCCTGCGCGAACACGTTTGCTTGCAGACGGTGCGGCGTTAATGGCGCGCGCTTTTTCCGATGCGCCACGATTTTCGGCCACGTGAGGAATAACCGGCACGGCGCGGCGGCTCGCGATCATTTGCGCGGCGGCGGTGCTCGCAGGTTTGCCAGCCAATTTTTTCATTGCGGCGTAACCGCTCTTCTTTGCCGTATCGCCGGTGCTGGGCCGCTTAGGTGGGGTGGATGGCAACGCGTTCTCCAAAAACTGTTAAACTCGACCCGTTCGGGCCCAAAAGCGCGCGGAATTGATCTAGATCTGAAATTCTTCTAAGTCAAATCGACGGCGCCACGTAAGTGTAGGCCAAGGGTTAGACCGAACATATAAAAAGAAAAGAAAACGCGCGCCCGCGTGGCTGGCCGCAAGACTGGAATTCAGGTTCGCTTTTGCCTTGGCAAACGCGAAGCTACAGAAACGTCGCATTTGCCTAGGCAAAGCAATTCAACTGAAACGTCCGGTGTCTTGTGGGAAAACAGCCTTAGGTTTAACTCTGAATCGCCCGGAAGGCCAGAGCAGACAGCGGTGGAAGCGCGGGGGAAAATAAAATGAAGCGCATGTTAATTAATGCAACGCAAGCCGAAGAAATTCGTGTTGCGATTGTAGAAGGGCAAAATTTGTACGACTTAGATGTCGAAGTTCCAGATAAAGGTCACACTAAATCAAATATCTATAAAGGTCGAATTACCCGGGTTGAAGCAAGTTTAGAAGCGTGTTTTGTTGATTATGGCGCTGAGAAAAATGGCTTTTTACCACTTAAAGAAATAGCTAAAGAGTATTTCCAACCTGGAACGTCGCCGAATAAAAATTCAACGCGCGAACTGTTGAAGGAAGGCCAAGAAATAATTGTTCAGATTGACAAAGAAGAGCGCGGAAATAAGGGTGCGGCGCTAACCTCGTTTGTCAGCTTAGCCGGTCGTTATCTCGTCTTAATGCCAAACAGCCCGCGCGCAGGCGGGGTTTCGCGCCGGATTGAGGGCGATGAACGCGCCAATTTGAAGGAACAGTTGGATCAGCTCAAGGTGCCCGATCACATGGGCATGATTATTCGCACCGCCGGCATGGGGCGCGAGCTGGAAGAATTGCAGTGGGATCTAGACTATCTAGTCAAACTGTGGGGCGCGATTTCTGACGCTGCCAAGGCAAAATCCGGCCAGTTTTTAATTTACCAAGAATCGAAATTGCTGATTCGGGCATTGCGTGACTATTTGCGCAATGACATCACCGAAGTATTAATTGACGATGCCGCGATGTATGAGGAAGCGCGTGAATTTACCGCGCAAGTGATGCCGGGGAATTTGCGTAAATTAAAGCACTACACCGATGCAACGCCGTTGTTTACCCGCTTTCAAATTGAAACTCAGATTGAATCGGCCCACTCGCGTACCGTGCGGCTGCCTTCGGGTGGCTCCATCGTGGTTGATAAAACCGAAGCATTGACCGCGATTGACATTAATAGTGCGCGCGCCACCAAGGGCGGCGACATCGAAGAAACCGCCTTCAACACCAATTTGGAAGCAGCAGAAGAAATTGGTCGCCAATTGCGGGTACGTGACGTCGGCGGATTGGTGGTGATCGATTTCATTGATATGGAATCCACCAGCCATCAGCGGCAAGTGGAAGAGCGCTTGAAAGACGCGCTTAAGCTAGACCGTGCCCGCATACAGCTGGGAAAAATTTCGCGTTTTGGCCTAATGGAAATGTCGCGCCAGCGCATGCGTCCGGCATTGAGTGAAGCGCACGAAATGTCCTGCCCACGCTGCCAAGGGCACGGGCACATACGCGGTGTCGAGTCTTTAGCGTTGTCGATATTGCGACTGGCCGAAGAACAGGTCATGCGCGCACAAACGGCGCAAGTGTTGGTACACGTACCCGCTGATGTGGCGAATTTCTTGCTCAATGAAAAGCGCAACGCGCTGACAAACCTTGAAACACGGCACGGCGTGCCGCTGATTGTGCTGTCGAACCCGAATATGGACACGCCCGATTACCAAATCGAGCGCATTAAATCTTCGGAAGCAACGGACGAGCCGAGTTACAAAAAGGTTAAGCAGCCTCAGGCGATTTCATCCGAAGCCTGGGTGGCCGCGACTGCCGCGCCGCAAACGCCGGCTGTGGACAAAGTTATACCGGCGACCGTCGTGCCAGCGCCGAAAGCACCGGCGCCAGAGATTGCACTGCCCGCGCAAGCCGAAGGCTTGGTTGCGCGCATGATGAGTTGGTTCCGGCGTGCCAAGCAGCCAGCCAGCGCGCCAGTTTCGGCCAATAGCAACGAAGCGCCGCAGCGCAAGTTTGAGGCTAAACCGCAAAGTGGACTGGCGCATCAGCGGCCGAAGCCGGCGCATGTGGCTGGGCAAAATGATCGTAAAGATCGTGGCGACCGTAAAAATGAGCATGGCGATCGTAAAGATCGTGGCGATGGTAAAGATCGAGGGCAAACTCAGGCGCAGCAAGGTCGGGGCCAACAGCCTCAACAAGGGCAACAGCCGCAGCAGGGGCAACAAAATCGCGGCCAGCGTCCAGAGCAAAATGCGCGTCCTGAAGGCAATCGGGTCGAGCAGCAAAAGCAGGGAAATCCGCGGAATGACAATCAACTGCGTCCAGCCAACACACCAGCGGTTGCTGCCCCGGCTTTAGAGGGGCAAAAGCAAGCGCCCAATCAAGGCCAAAATCAAGCGCAGAATCAAGCGCAGAATCAAACCGGTGAAAAGCTATCGAATCGTCAAGAACGACAGAAGCAGTTCGAAGCACGGCGTGAGCTACAGCGTGCCGAGGCGCGCGAACGCCATGAACGACGTGCAGCAGCTGCGGCCTTAGCAGCTGAAAACGGCGAGCCATTGAATGCCGATGCTGGCTCAGCGGTTGCGACGCTTTTGCAGGATTCGCCTGCACAGGCTGCGGGCAGCGAAGTGGTGGCTGCCGGTGCGGTTGATGTGCAATTATTTGCGGCGCCAAAGCAACAGACGTTGTTTCCAGTTGACGAAGCGAATGCCGCTGTTGTTTCAGGCAGTTCGAGCGATTCCAGCGACGCAGCCGAGGAAAGCGCTGAATCGGCATTCGAGATGGGGCCAGATGGCTTGCCATTGGAGCGCAAACGTAAGCGTCGCCGTCGTGGTGGGCGTGGTCGTCGTCGTGGCCGTGAGGACGGATCTATCGATGTAGGCGGTGCAGATGACGATTCGGATGATGAAGACGGTGCTGATGAAGTTACGGCAGTCAATGAAAATTCGGCCAGCCAAACGAATGTGCCAGAGGCGCCAGCGGTAAGCGCCGCGTCAGCAAAGCCTGTTACAAACGGCAAAAGCGAGTCTGCCTGGGATCGACAGGTGCGTGACGAACAAGCGCGGGATCAGCGCGAGGAAGTCGAAACGGCAAGGCAAGTCTCGCCGACAGGTGACACGGAAAGGCAAGTCTCGCCGACAGGTGACACGCAAAGGCAAGCCTCGCCCGAAGTCGTCGCCAAGCCCGAACCTGAAGCGCGTCGCGAGCGGCGTCCGCGTCAGCGGCCGCAGCCGATCATCCAGCCATTGCCGCAGCCGCAATCTTTAGCGCTCGCCGTTGCGGTTGCAGTAGACCAGCTCTCTGCTATGCCCTCCAGCCTTTCGGCTGCCAGCTCGCAAAAGCGCGTCGCGCCTGTTGCACCAGCCCCCGAACCGGTTCCTGAGGCAGCGCTAAAAACGCCTGTTGCGGCAATCGTGGCGGAGCCAGTTGCTAACGAAGCCGCCGCACCAGCGGTTCGACGGCCTTGGATGGCGGAGTTTCCAGTCAACACCAAAGCGCAGCCGGCGCCGTCGAGCGTGGCATCTGTTCTGAACGAAGAAAAATTGACGCTTTTGCCGACTGCTAATGTTTCGCCTGCAACCGGTGCTGAACCATAAACAAGGAAGCGAGCTAGGCGCGGTGCTTTGGCTTGTCCAAAGCGCCGCGCCCAAGCTATCCTTGACAGGATTTTTTGAGTGCCTTGCGAACAAACGTGTTGTTGGTGCGTAAAGCGTAATACCTCAAAGAATCAAATTCACACACGAACCGACTTGTGTCAGTGGTCTCATAGATGAGTCTGGCGCGGCGTCAAGGGTTTAAACCAGGAACACGGTTAAATCTTAGGCAGCGGTTCGTGGAGGCCAAACCATGTAACACCTAAAGGAGCTCTACCATGCCTATCGTCACTATGCGCCAAATGCTTGAAGCAGGCGTGCACTTCGGTCACCAAACCCGCTACTGGAATCCGAAAATGGCGCCGTATATTTTCGGCGCGCGCGGCAAGATTCACATTGTCAATCTCGAAAAGACACTGCCACTTTTTAATGACTCAATGAACTATATCAGCGCGATGGCACAACGCCGCGCCACGGTGTTGTTTGTGGGTACCAAGCGTGCAGCGCAAGAAACCGTACGTGAAGAAGCGATTCGCTGCGGCATGCCCTACGTTGCAAAACGTTGGTTGGGCGGCATGTTGACCAACTTCCGTACCGTAAAACTGTCGATTGCACGTTTGAAAGTGCTCGAAGCCGGTGTTGCTGACGGTTCGCGTGAGCGTTTGGTCAAACGCGAACAGCTTGAACTACAACGTGAAATGGAAAAATTAGAAGCTAGCTTGGGCGGTATCAAAAACATGAACGGCTTGCCTGACGCGCTGTTCGTAGTCGACGTCGGCCACGAAGAAATCGCCATTCAAGAAGCCAAAGTGTTGGGCATTCCTGTGATCGGTATTGTCGATACCAATAACAGCCCGCTCGATGTGCACTACATTATTCCTGGCAACGATGACGCGATTCGTGCGATTCAGCTTTATGCCCGTGCCGCTGCTGATGCGGTGTTGGAAGGCAAAGCTGCTGCGCCAATCATGGCTTCGAGCGCTACCGATGAATTCATCGAACTTGACGCTGAAGGTAACCCGATTCAAAAGGCTGATGCCGAACGCCCACGTCGTGAACAGCGTCCAGGCGGCGACCGCCCGGATCGCAAGCCACGTAGTGATCGTCCAGGCGGCGACCGTCCAGGTGGTGATCGTCGTCCTGGCGCAAACGCCCCACGCACCAACACCCCGCGCCCAACCGGCGCACCTGGCGCAGCACCGAAGCCACGCCCAGCCGCCGCACCTGCGCCAGCTGCGAAAGCCGTAGCGGAAGTTGTCGCCGCTGAAGTTGCAGCAGCTCCAGAAGCCTAACGTTTTTTGCGCTGGCGTTTTAACAGCGTGAATGAAAAGGGGCGATTCAAAGTGGTCTGATCTGGTCTCGTCATTCCCGCATGCTCTTGGCGGGAATCCAGTAACAAAACCTTCTGGATACCCGATAAAAACGTTCGGGGATGACGAAGTTAATGCCCTGAAGATTCCTCCACAGGCAAATCCACATCAGTTTGAATCGCACCCAACGAAAAGCGTTACAACGACGGTCAGCCTAAATCTCTGACCGTCTTTTCAAGCACCTAATTTACTGACACATAAGGACGACACCATGGAAATCACAGCAGCCGCAGTCAAAGAACTGCGCGAGCGCTCGGGCGCTGGCATGATGGAGTGCAAAAAAGCGCTGGTGCAGAATAATGGCGATATGGAAGCCGCGATTGACTGGCTGCGTACCCAAGGCTTAGCAAAAGCCGACAAGAAGTCTTCGCGCGTGACCGCCGAAGGCCGCTTAGCGATGGCGGTTTCCGGCGGCGAAGCAATTGTCGTTGAGCTCAACTGCGAAACAGACTTCGTCGCTAAAGACGAAAGCTTTGTTATCTTCGCCGACGCGGTCGCAAAAGCAGCACTTGCGGGCAAGACCGCAGACATCGAAGCGATTAAAGCGCTAGCTACCGATGCCGGTACGGTGGAAGAGCGTCGCTTGGCACTGGTTGCGAAGATCGGCGAAAACATCCAAATCCGTCGCGCTGCACACGTTAGCGCGCCGACTCTGGGTGCATACCTGCACGGCACGCGCATTGCAGTTTTGGTCAGCATGACCGGCGGCAGCGAAGAATTGGCGCGCGGTATCGCGATGCACATTGCGGCAATTAATCCGACCTATTTGAATATGGATCAAGTGCCTGCGGAAGCGTTTGAGCGCGAAAAGCAAATTGCCCTTGAGCAGTCGAAAGATTCTGGCAAACCTGCCGAGATCGTTGAAAAAATGATCGTGGGCAAGATTCGCAAGACGCTTGGCGACCAAACTTTGCTTGGACAGCCTTACAGCGGCCCGAATTCGGATGGCAAGCAAACCGTTGAAGACTTGCTCAAGGCCGCTAGAGCCACTGTGACCGCTTTTACGCGGATGGCGGTTGGCGAAGGCATTGAGAAAAAACAAGAAGACTTTGCCGCCGAAGTAATGGCACAAGTTGAAGCTAGCAAAAAGCAGTAGTCGCTTTCGAGGGTTATTGTTTCAAAAAAAAACCTGGGCGATCCCGGGTTTTTTTATTGGTGAAGCGCCCGCCCTATAAACGTGAATCAAACCACCTTTTTCGGCTTTGCAATTTTTGGCAATAGCGTTAAACTTGGGCTCACCTCGTAACACAAGTACGCCATGCTGATTTTTACTCGCTTCCGCCAAAGTGTCGCTTGCGCAGCCGCGCTGATGCTCTGTGCGCTTGCGAGTGCGCAAAATTCGGCCCCTGGTTTGGGGGTCTTGCCACAGAGTATCTCGAGCGCCCCTGATGACTCATGGGTACCAGTGATGGTGTTAGACAATCGCACTGCGGGCACTAAGCTACTTGGCTTGGCACAAGTTAAAGATATTGAAGATGGCTATCCTTATAAAATTGGGCTCTATCAATTAACGGGCGACACCAAACTGGGTAACTCAGGGCTTTCGACGCAAATCAACGTCGGTAAAATGACCCTGACGCCGGTTTGCTCAGCCGGTGCCGCGCCACGCTGTGAACCACTCGTGGGCGTGCTGGGTGATTTGACACGTGCTGATGCAAGCGCACGCTATCAGCTTGGCCCCGTGCAGCTAAATGCCGGGATTTATCAAGGCGACCGTGGTTTTACGCAATTGCTGAACCCTTATTTGCCGCTCCCTGCGGCACCGACACTGACATTCTTCAACGGCACGGGTAAGCAAACGGGCTTAAATTTGCAGGCCGCGTTAGATTCAAATTTCGGCACGTTTGCAATGGGGCTTGCGCTTGCGAAGACGCCCATTTCATTGACCACAACGCCGTTTCCGATGACTGCACGGCCCGGGCAACTGAATGAGGGTAGCATTAACTTTAATTGGTTCAGCGGTGCGTTTGGCACCCAGCTGTCGACCCGTATTTTAGAACTTGCCGGTACCGATCAACTTTGGGGCGGCTTGGATTTGGGCCTAACTTGGCGCACCCCGTGGCGCGGCACCTTGACGTTCGGTGCAAAAAATCTGGTCGTTAGCGGTAAGCCGCCCGCCTATTTAGACCCGGAACGTGCCGGCGATGCAGTAGACCAAGAGCGCATTCCCTATGTGCGCTACCAGCAGGATTTGTAGCCATTGCCGAGCGCCCCGAAAACGCTTGTCAACACCTAGATAAAACCGATATTCTGCTTACCTCGAACGTGGGGGGGTAGCTCAGTTGGGAGAGCGCGTCGTTCGCAACGACGACGTCAGGGGTTCGATCCCCCTCGGCTCCACCAGATCGCCTGCTTGACGGCAAACGCGGCTAATGTCAGCCGCGTTCGCGTCACTTCACGTAGGGATCAGGCCAGATCGAACCGGTCCAGATTCATTACTTTGGTCCATGCGGCCACAAAGTCACGTACGAACCCTGCTTGTGCACCAACCGATGCATAAACCTCTGACAAGGCCCGCAATTGCGAATTTGATCCGAAAACCAGATCAGCGCGGGTGCCGGTCCACTTCAGCTCACCCGTAACGCTGTCATGGCCCTCGAACACATCTTCGGCGGCCGTGCGGGCGGACCAGATGACGTTCATGTCAAGCAGATTGACAAAGAAATCGGTCGTCAGCGCGTCGGACCGGTGGGTCAAGACGCCGTGCCGCACCGGCGCGGCATTGGCGTTCAGCACGCGCAAGCCACCGACCAGAACCGTCATTTCTGGGGCAGTCAGTGTCATCAGTTGCGCGCGGTCGACCAGCAATTCCTCGGCGGATACCGTATATTCGGTTTTCAGATAGTTGCGGAACCCATCGGCGACCGGTTCAAGCACCGCGAAAGACTCGATATCAGTCTGTTCTTGCGTGGCATCAGCGCGGCCCGGCGTGAACGGAACCTGCACGTCATGCCCCGCATTCTTGGCGGCCTGCTCGACCGCTGCACATCCGCCCAGCACGATAAGATCAGCCAACGACACCATTTTGCCACCCGATTGCGCGGCATTGAACCCAGTTTGAACCGCCGCAAGGCTTTGCAGCACAGTCGCCAATTCGGCGGGCTGATTGACCGCCCAGTCCTTTTGCGGTGCCAGCCGGATACGCGCGCCATTGGCCCCGCCGCGTTTGTCAGAGGCCCGGAATGTGGATGCAGAGGCCCAGGCCGTTCTAACCAGCTGCGCGATACTCAGGCCTGCGCCAAGGATACTCGCCTTTAGTGCCGCAATGTCTTGTGCGTCAATCACCGGATGCGTGACCGCCGGAATCGGGTCCTGCCAGATCAATTCCTCTGCCGGAACCAAAGCGCCGACATAGCGGGCAATCGGGCCCATGTCGCGGTGGGTCAGCTTGTACCATGCGCGCGCAAAGGCATCAGCCAACTGGTCAGGGTTTTCGTGAAACTGCTTGGAAATCGGCCCGTAAACCGGGTCCATACGCAGCGCCAGATCAGTGGTGAACATCACCGGGGCATGGCGCCGCGATGCATCATGCGCGTCAGGGACAAGCCCCGCCGCGTCCGCATTCGTGGGAATCCACTGGGTTGCGCCAGCCGGGCTTTTGGTCTGCTGCCAGTCAAAACGGAACAGGATATCGAAATAGCTGTTATCCCAGCGGGTCGGCGTTGGCGTCCATGCCCCCTCTAGTCCGCTGGTAATGGTATGCACACCTTTGCCGGTGCCAAAAGCATTCTTCCAGCCCAGTCCCTGTTCCTGAATACTGGCCCCCTCAGGTTCAACCCCGACAAAGGCAGCATCACCCGCGCCATGCGCTTTGCCAAACGTATGCCCACCAGCAATCAACGCCACGGTTTCTGCGTCATCCATCGCCATACGGGCAAAGGTTTCGCGGATATCGCGGGCCGAGGCGAGTGGGTTAGGGTTACCATTCGGCCCCTGAGGATTGACGTAGATCAGGCCCATTTGCACGGCGGCCAGCGGGTTTTCCAATTCCCGGTCGCCGCTGTAACGGTTGTCGTCGAGCCATTTATTCTCGGAGCCCCAGTAAATATCTTCCTCAGGCTCCCACACATCGACGCGCCCACCACCAAAGCCAAAGGGTGTGAAACCCATTGACTCCAAGGCGCAATTGCCTGTGAAAATCATCAGATCAGCCCAAGACAGCTGGTTGCCGTATTTTTGCTTGATCGGCCACAGCAGGCGGCGGGCCTTGTCCAGATTGCCATTATCGGGCCAGCTGTTCAGCGGGGCAAAGCGTTGCATGCCAGACCCGGCACCACCGCGACCATCGCCAGTGCGGTAAGTCCCCGCACTATGCCATGCCATCCGGATAAAGAACGGGCCATAATGACCATAATCCGCGGGCCACCAGTCCTGCGACGTGGTCATCAGCGCAAAAAGATCCGCTTTCAGGGCATCCAGATCAAGCTTCTTAAATTCGTCGGCATAGGTGAAACCATCAGCCATCGGGTTTGACAGGGCCGAATGCTGGTGCAAAACCTTCAGGTTCAGTTGGTTGGGCCACCAGTCCCGGTTTGACCGGACTCCGGTCGTGGTCAACGCACCCGCGCCGTGCATCACCGGGCATTTAGCCCCGGCCGCACTGTCATTTCCGTCCATCATATATCTCCATTCGCGGCTGCGTTGCTCGTCTGCGTTGTCGCTCAAATACGGTCGGCCTGTAACCATGGCGACCATCCATAGCCGACAATTCCTATCGCCGGCGGTAGTGCCACTGGCACATCCCGACTGCGTTGAAGCAACTCTACCAAAACTGCATCATTAGTTTAAGTTGGATTTACTGATTGATCTGATAAGTTGAAATTATGATAAATCTGACGCTCAAACAACTACGGTATTTCGAGGCACTTGCATTACAGGGCCATTTCGGCCGGGCAGCCGATACCTGCGCCATCTCGCAACCGGCTTTGTCGATGCAGATCAAGGAACTGGAGGTTTCGCTGGGCATCGACCTGTTCGAAAGGGGTGCGCGGCAGATCCGGCTGACCAGCTTTGGCGAGGAATTCGCGCTGCGGGTGCGCGGTATTCTGCGGTCCGTCGATGAACTGGGTGATCTTGCGCGCGCGTCACAAAACCGGCTGATGGGACGGCTGCGCATCGGGGTGATTCCCACCGTGGCCCCCTATCTGCTGCCCACAATCATTGGCAATCTGACCCGAATGAATGCCGGTCTTGATATTCACGTCCGTGAAACAGTGACACCCAAACTGATCCTGGAACTGGCTGCGGGCCGTCTGGACACCGCCATAGTCGCCCTGCCGATATCCGAGCCGTCATTGGCCGAAGTTGTCCTGTTTGAAGAGGATTTCGTGCTTGTCAGACCCGGCGAGGACGCAGGAAAGCCCGTGCCCAACCGCGAAATGCTACGCGAGATGCGCTTGCTTTTGCTTGAGGAAGGACATTGTTTCCGCGATCAGGCCCTGTCGTTTTGCGCCATGAATGCAGCCCAGCCCCGGGAATTGCTGGATGGCAGTTCGTTGACCACATTGGTTCAGATGGTGGCCGCAGGGATTGGCGTCACCTTGATTCCGGACATGGCTGTAGCGGTCGAAACACGGTCTGCATCAGTGTCGGTGGACCGTTTTGCAGGCGTTCAGCCGTCACGCAGGATTGGCATGGTCTGGCGCAAGACCAGCCCCTTGGCCAACCAGCTTTTGCAAATCGCAGATGTGGTGCGCTATTCGGCGAATGCGCTGCGCCAGCAGCAAAATCCGGTCAGTTAAAGCGCATTCCAAAAAGTGTGCGGCGGTTTTTGGGCTAGATATGGCGTCAAAACAAAAGCTTAATGCGGGTCAACTGATTCACATCAAAGGCAACCCGCATTAAAGCCCGCCAATCTGACGGATCAGACCGATCACCGCATCGACCCCTGTGCCATGCCGCAAACTGGTAAACAGGAACGGGCGACCCGCCCGCATCCGCGTGGCATCCCGGTCCATCACCGCAAGCGACGCCCCGACATAGGGCGCAAGGTCGGTTTTATTGATGACCAGAATATCGGACCGGGTAATCGCGGGGCCGCCTTTGCGCGGAATCTCCTCGCCCGCCGCCACGTCGATCACATAGATCGTCAGGTCCGCCAGTTCCGGGCTAAAGGTGGCCGACAGATTATCACCACCGCTTTCGATCAGGATCAGCTCTAGGTCAGGATGGCGGGCGCGCAATTCGGCGACGGCGGCCAGATTGATCGACGCATCCTCGCGGATCGCCGTATGCGGGCATCCGCCGGTTTCGACCCCCATAATGCGGTCGGCTGGCAAAATTTGCATCCGCATCAGCGCTTCGGCGTCTTCTTGGGTATAAATATCATTGGTGATGACGGCCAGCGAATGCTGATCCTTCAGCGCGCGGGCAAGGGCAGCGGTCAGCGTGGTTTTACCCGCCCCCACCGGCCCGCCGATCCCGATCTTAAGCGGGCCATGTCCAGAAATCATGCCCCTATACCCAGCGCCAAGGCTGCATAAGCCGCCCCCATAAACAGGCACAATGGCCCATACCGGGTGCGGTCAAGGGTCGAAAACGGCTTTTGCGGTGTCATGTTGCGCCAGAACGGCACGTAGGTCAGCACCCCGCGCCCAAGGAATACAAGCGCACAAATCCACAGGCCAATGTTGTGCATCATACCCAGCGGAAACCACGGAAAACTCGCGGCAAAGATCAGGGCGACCGCGACCAAGGCACAAGGGATAGGGCCGGGCATTCGGGTGGCACCCTTGAACCCGACCACGGTCCGCACCAGCAATTCCTCTTGCCGGATCGGCCACCAATATCCGACGGCCCACAGAATATGCAAACCGGCCAGTCCAAGCGTTATAAGTGTCAGGATTACTGCAACGACTGTCATGACCGAAACATCCTTGGTTCCTGCATTTCGTGCCGCATGGATGCGATATCGATAGCAAATGCGCCAGAGCCGATATCATCCACACCTAAAACAGCGGCCTCTTGCCCCAGCCTGTGGCACAGCGGCGCAAGTGCGGCCAGCACGATCTGGCCGTTGGTTTGGCCCAAGGGCAGCAACCGCTGCGCCACTTGCGTCAGGTTCGAGGCAAAGCTGAACAGGAACAGTTGTGCGACCGAAACGACGGGCAACCCCATGCGCCCGGCCGCTTGACCAACCACGACCGGATAGGCCGCATCGCGCAGTTCCAGCCCCCAGACCGCCCGGGTGATGGCCGCAAAGGCCGCACCCTGCTGCAATGTCTCCATCCGGCGTTCGCGCGATGGGGCAAGGGCTGCGGCCAGTTCGGCCACATCTTCGCCCCGGTGGGCCGCACGTAACAGGATCGCATCGGTCCGCCCGGACCCGTGTTCCAAGGCGACCGACAGCCAATCCTGCAGACTGGCGGCATCCGTGACCTGCCCGGCCGTGACCGCCTGTTCCAGCCCATGCGACCATGCGAATGATCCGACCGGATAGGCAGGCGACAGCCATTGGGTCAGGGTTAACAGGTGGTCAGTGGTCATGGGCATGGCTGTGTCCAGCACCGGAATGGCCCAATGTCCGGCCATGCCCATAGGCGCCACCATCCGGAGCAAACGGCGCTGTTACGTCCGTAACATCGGCCCCCAGCCCCTCCAACATGCCGCGCAGCACCTTGTCGGTTTGCAGGATCAGGGCTGCGGCCTCAATCTGGCAAGGGGCATGGCGATTGCCGATATGCCAGGCCAGACGGGGCAAATCGCCGGTAACCCGCATCAGCGCCTCGGAGGCGGCAATGACTTTGATCAGCCTGCCATCGGTCAGTTCAAACCCATCGCCATGGTGCAGCGACACGGTTTCGGCCAGATCGACGACGAAACTTTCGTCATGTGCGGTCACCAGCCTTTTGCGGCGGATCATCCGGTCATGGTAATTCAGGGTGACCAGATCATAAACTGGCCCGGACAGGGGCGCGCGGCGGATGGCATGGGCGGGGGGCAGGGTTTCGGTCATTTTGTCGAGGTCACTGCCGCACCACCCCGATCCGCTGAATGGTAAATTCGGTCGGTTCAGTGTTGTCATCGCCCTGCCGCACCAGAATGCTGATCCCCAGATCGGGCAAAAATTGCACAGTTTCGATGTAATTGACGTCGTTCTGATAGGCGATGGTCACCAGGATTGTCGCATAGCTGCAATCGCCGATACTAATCTGTTCCAGCGGCCCATAGGCGTAAAGCTGCGGTTCGGAATATGCACCGTTGACACCGGTCAGCGTGACCGCAGATTGCCACCGGCCATTCGCCACCGGCCCCGGCAAATCGGCATCGGGCACGCCGTAGTCATAGGTCAGCCCATCATCGGCAACCGGACTTTCGCCAACATTGCCGCTATAGGACAGCAACTGGAAACCGCCCGCCAGTTCCAGATTATATTCCAGCTTGCGGTCGATAAACCCCTCGACTGCAATGATCCCTTGCCCGCCTGCCCGGAAAACCTCGGTATAGCCGCCCGACCGGTCCACCCGGATGCCCCGGGCCAGATCATTGGCGGTGGGACAGTCTTGGGCGGCGGCGACGGTGGGGGCGAACACAATAACGAACGCAATCATTCTGTGCATTTGCAAACCTCCGGAGTTAACATCCTGTCCCGATCCTAGCAGCCGCGCACCGGCCTGTCGCCCTATTCGCCACAGGGTCAGAACAGGAAATACCGCTGCGCCATCGGTAGCACTTCGGCGGGCGCACAGGTCAGTAATTCGCCATCTGCCCGCACTTCGTAGGTTTCAGGGTTCACTTCGACCTTTGGCAAAGCGTCGTTCAGTTTCAGATCGCGTTTGCCGATATTCCGGGTGTTCTGCACCGCGATGGTTTCCTTGCCCAGCCCCAGCCGTTCGCCGATCGCGTCGGCCTGCGCTGCCGCGCTGACAAACACCACCGCCGACCGTTCCACCGCTTTGCCATAGGCCCCGAACATCGGCCGGGTATAGACCGGCTGCGGCGTCGGGATGGATGCATTCGGATCACCCATTTGCGCCGCCACAATCATCCCACCGATCAGCACCATCTCGGGCTTCACCCCGAAAAACGCCGGGTTCCACAGCACCAGATCGGCACGCTTGCCTTCTTCGATTGATCCGACTTCATGGCTAATCCCATGTGCAATCGCCGGATTGATCGTGTATTTCGCAATATAGCGGCGCACCCGGAAATTATCATTCGCCCCGGTTTCCTGCGCCAAACGGCCCCTTTGCACTTTCATCTTATGCGCCGTCTGCCAGGTGCGGATCAGCACCTCGCCGACCCGGCCCATGGCTTGTGAATCCGACGCAATAATCGAAAATGCCCCCATGTCATGCAGGATATCCTCTGCCGCGATGGTTTCGCGCCGGATGCGGGATTCGGCAAAGGCCACATCTTCGGGGATGGATTTATCTAGATGATGGCAGACCATCAGCATGTCCAGATGCTCGTCCACCGTGTTCACCGTAAAAGGCCGGGTTGGGTTGGTGGATGCGGGCAGGACGTTGGGTTCACCACATATTTTAATGATATCAGGGGCATGGCCGCCGCCTGCCCCCTCGGTATGAAACGCATGAATGGTCCGGCCTTTCATCGCGGCCATGGTGTTTTCGACAAACCCGCTCTCGTTCAGCGTATCGGTATGGATCATCACCTGCACGTCCATCGCATCCGCAACGCTTAAACAGCAGTCAATCGCGGCAGGCGTCGTCCCCCAATCCTCGTGCAGTTTCAAGCAGGACGCACCGGCCAGCACTTGCTCTTGCAGTGCCGGAGGCAGCGACGCATTGCCCTTGCCCGCAAACGCGAGGTTCATCGGGAACGCATCGGCGGCCTGCAACATCCGGCTGATGTGCCACGGGCCGGGGGTGCAGGTGGTGGCCAGCGTGCCATGCGCCGGGCCGGTGCCACCGCCAATCATCGTGGTCAGGCCGGAATACAGCGCGTCGTCAATCTGCTGCGGGCAGATGAAATGGATATGGCTGTCAATACCGCCCGCAGTCAGAATGCGCCCCTCGCCCGCAATCGCCTCGGTCCCCGGGCCGATGATGATATCGACGCCTGGCTGGGTATCAGGGTTCCCGGCCTTGCCGATTTTGACAATACGGCCCCCGCGCAGGCCGACATCGGCCTTATAAATTCCGGTCCAGTCCACGATCAGCGCATTGGTGATGACCGTATCGACCGCGCCGCCCGCGCGGGTGACCTGCGACTGACCCATCCCGTCACGGATCACCTTGCCGCCGCCAAATTTCACCTCTTCGCCATAGGTCGTGAAATCCCGCTCCACCTCGATGATCAAATCCGTATCGGCAAGGCGCACCCTGTCGCCCGTAGTGGGGCCGAACATGGCGGCATAGTCGCGGCGGGAAATGCGGGTGGGCATGGGCGCTCCTTAACTCAGATGGGTAAAGTGAGGCCCCTTGGCGGCGGATTTGTCAAAGGTCAGCGTGGTCTTGCACCCGGCCGCGTGATTTTGCGCGCCGATCAGGCGGTCAGACAGGCCCGCACCGCCCAATTCATAGGCAGACAAAGCGGACAGGATCGCAGCGGCGTTTGATACGCGCACCTTCGGGTGCGCCAAAAGACGCGTAAACCCGGCGGCAATGTCCCGCCGCGACTGCTGATACCGTGCCGCCAATACCCAGCCGGTTTCGGCAATCACGATATCATTCAAAAAGATGGTGTCGTCGGCCCGCTCAATCGCCTGCAGCGCCGCGCGATTCTGGGCGGCGTCATTGTCGTCAGCGACAAGCCAACGCAGGACGATATTGGTATCAAGGCCAATCATCGCCCGTCGCCATGGCTGCACGAGAGGCGATGATCGCCTGTTCCAACTCGGACTCGGTCAACCTGACCTCGGTCTTGAACAGCCCGGCCAGCGATGACAGGGGCGGCACCTTGCGCATGACGACTGTGCCATCGTCGCAAAGTTCAAACGAAATCAGGTCGCCGGGACCCACAGCCAAAGCAGTCCGTACTTCGGACGGAATGGTGGTCTGTCCTTTGGAGGTGACTTTACCGGCAAATTGAGCGTGCATCTAGGGCTCCTTACGAAACAGAAAGTAATGCAATCACCAACGCATTACAACCCCCTCCTCCGTACTAGTCACACCTTGAACCGGTCATCCACCTCGACCCCCAAGGCCTTGGCCATGGCATTGGTCTGACTGGCCATGGCCAGGACGGCCAGCACTTCGGCATGCATCGCCTCGGTCATCCCCTTGGCCTAGGCCGCCGCCGTGTGCGAATGGATGCAGTAGTCGCAGCCATTGGTCACAGAGACAGCAATATACAGCAGTTCCTTGACCAGCGGGTCCAAAGCGCCGGGGGCCATGACATCTTGCAATCTGTCCCAAGTGGCTTTCAGTAGGTCTGGATCATTGGCCAGCACCCGCCAGAAGTTATTCACATAATCCGTGCCCCGTTTGGCGCGGATATCGTCAAAGACAGCCCGGGCCTGCCCCGATGCCGCCTCATCATTCAACCAAGGCAGCGTGCCCATCTACACTACGGCCAGCACCCGGGCCGGACCGCCAGTTCCGCCGCGATGTTTGGGGGCACCGACAAAAACCGTGGCTCCAGCGGCAGGCAGCTGATCCAGATTTGCCATGTTTTCAATGCCGTAACGCCCGCCGGGCAGCCATGAATAATGCACCGCAAAATCCGCCGAATTACCGGGGTCAAGCGACAATGTATCAACGCCAATACAGGCCACATCCATCTGCGCCAGCATATCGGTGGCCGATGTGCCAAAGCCCGGAAAAGCAAACATGCCGTCCGGGGTATTGCGGTAGACCGGATCGCCAACCTTGGCCGCCCAACCCGAATGCATGGCGACGCAGGCGCCGGCGGGAATCGCGCCATTGGCACTGATCCAGGCTTCAATATCGGCGGCATCAACCATCGCATTGGCATCTTCGGCAGCCTTGGCGCTGATGTCGATCACACATAGCGGGCAAATCAGGCGCTGCGGGTCCAGTTCGTCAACCGACGTGCCATCAGCGGTAAAATGCAGCGGGGTGTCGATATGGGTGCCGGAATGTTCAAAAATCGTCAGTTTGAACAATTGATAACCGCTGTCGGCAAATTTGACGTTTTCTTCCATGATAATACCGGGATTGCCATCAAACGTCGGGAATGCGCCGTCAAACGTATGGGTCAGATCGATCACCTGCCCGGTAGACTGCGCCATCGCGGGACGGGCGCTCAGCAGCCCCGCCGCCACCGCCCCGGCTCCGGCCATCGCCGCCCCGGCAAACAACGACCGGCGCGACAGCATCGACGCCTTTACACCTTCGATCACACAAGCATTGCACATTATCGCTCTCCAATTTGGCCGGGCTCACCCGGGCTGTGGGCAGGTCAGTAGTTTGACGTAAAAATATACAGGTCGGCATTCCGGGTCAGCGTCAGCCGCTCCAGACAACCCGAGTAGACCAATGGCTGGATCGACCCTCCCTCGAACATGCTCGCTTCGGCGTCGCAGGCTGCATCGCGATAGGAAATCCACGCGCGCTGGGCCACGCGCAGCCGCTCTTCCACGCCGATCTTGGACTGGGCGTCGATCTGTCGGGCATGGTCCACGGCCAAACCGTACGCCCGGTTCAGTTCAGCATCAGCCTCATCATAAGCAATGTCGGCACATATGTTCATGTCCATCTGGGTGATCTGGTTGTTGCAATCAACCGTCTGGGCCACAACGCTTGGGGCCAGACACCCCAAAATACCGGCAAAAAGAATTTTCATAGCGCGCCCATCACTTTGCCATTGAATCCATAGACCACCCGCTTTCCGGCAATCGCAATCAACCTGACTTCGCGCCGCTGACCCGGTTCAAACCGCACAGCAGTGCCTGCAGCAATATCCAGCCGCATGCCCCGCGCTGCATCCCGGTCAAAGCCAAGGGCGGGATTAGATTCCGCAAAATGATAATGCGACCCCACCTGTATTGGCCGGTCGCCGGTATTGGCCACCAGCAATACCAGCGCCTCGCGCCCGACGTTCAGGACCAAATCGCCATCACCGATCATCATTTCACCTGGAATCATGTGTTTTCCCTTTGAGTTTCAGAGTTGCACAAATACCTCCGCCGGAGGCATCAAAAGTTCTTGCTACCGGATCGGCGCATGCACCGTGACCAGTTTGGTCCCGTCTGGAAATGTCGCCTCAACCTGCACATCGGGGATCATCTCGGCAATGCCATCCATACATTGGGCGCGGGTAATCACATGGGCGCCTGCCTCCATCATATCCGCCACCGACCGGCCATCGCGGGCCCCTTCAACCACAAAATCCGTTATCAGCGCTATCGCTTCGGGATAGTTCAGCCTGACCCCCCTCGCCAGGCGTTTACGGGCCACTTCGGCAGCCATGGCGATCAGCAGTTTGTCTTTTTCGCGCGGGGTCAGCTGCATGGGTCACAATCTCCAGACTTTCGGCAAAGGGGCCGCACTCAGGCATTCTATGACAGGGAACAGCACCTTGCGCAGGTCAAAACCGTCATGGGCCAGAATCCGGACAAACAATAATCCATCGCGGATCAGGCTGGCCCCGGCGGTTACCGGAATCAGCGACCGCACCATATTCAGAAAACGGCCCGCATCAGACCCCGCATACATGAGGCTCGCCATCGCCCCGGCCCCGCCTGTGCGGTCCAGCAGCGCCTGCAGATCGCCTGTCAGATGCAGGGCATCGACGAACAAAAACTGCCCGTCGCGGCAGATGTCCCAGCGGTCACGCAGCAAGGCGTTGCGTAACGTTTCGCCCATCGCCGCACGGCCGAAAATCAGCGGCTCAACCAGCAACACCTTGCCAGATGAGGCCAGATTGACCCTCAGGCGGCGGGCCAGGGCACAACCCTCGTACAGGATGGTTTCTTGTGGCAGCCAGTCGATCCGGCCCCCAGCCGCGACCGTCAGCGTGACGTCAACTTCGGCCCGGCTTCCACGTTGGGCGCGGTAGGCCCGTTCCGCAGCTTGGGTAGAAACAACCACATGCGCCCCCGGACCCGTCTCAACGGTAGTCTGCATCCGGTCGCCGCCAGTCAGACCGCCCGCTGTGTTCAGAATGACGGCCTCAAGTGCAGCCCCGGCAGGGCGCGGAAACAAAACCTTCAGCGACCCCTGCTGCCGCAAGCCCGAAATCTGACTGCACCCCCGGCCAAAAACAGCCACCAGCTGCAACGCCCCGATGGCACGGGGTTGTGCGGCACCAACAGGGGTCATTCGTAACGCAAGCGGCGATATCAGCGGGGCGCTCCAACAGTCCAAAACTCTGGCAAACCTAACCCGCTGACCGCCCGACATGAAATGGCCAAACACCGGGCCAGCCCGTTTATTCCTGCCCTCTTGGTCGATCCGCCTGTTTAACAGGCAGGTACTGCCAGAAAAAAGGGCACCCGAAGGTGCCCTTTGTCATGTCCTGCGCACAACCCTCAAAGCGGGTTGTCCATCCGCACCTGACAGCGCACAGTCCCGGTCACAGGCGTGGCAAAGATGACCCGGAACTGCTTTTTGGTCGACCCGAACTCGGCCTCCACATACGGCGCTTCGTAAATCGCCGCATTGGCGCCGTTGGACAACTTGCCCACTGGCACCACGGCCTCAATATACCGGGCGCGGCCACCGAATGGCAGATAGGTTCCGGTATCGGCCACCCAGATCCGGTCCAGCGTGGATTGGGTATGGGCCATACTTAACGGATTGCGAATCTCCTGATTGACCGCCTGAAACACATTGCCGGTCACGGTGACATTGCGCATCCGGCCATAATCCAGATCGGCAAAGGTGGTATCGACCCGCTCAACCCGGTCAACAGCCCCGTTGGTGGCCCGAAACACGTTGTTGGTAATGGTCAGGCCATTGATGAAATGACCGGTGCCATAGGGTTTGACGACCAGCCAGTTGAACTGCGGGGCGACGTCGATCACGACACAGATATTGCCGGTAATGGTCAGCCCGCCAAATGAATATTGCGACAGGAAATCCGGGGTCGCGTCATGTTCATTGGTCCATTCGATAAAGTTGTTATCGATGTAATTGCCGGTAATCGTGGCAAAACAGCTGGGGGTGGTAAACACGATGCCGCCCTTGCGGACCCCCAAAGTCGTGGAATCGCCACTGAACCAATGGTTGCCGACCACCGTCGTGCCGGTGCCACCGATGACGCAGAAATGCTTGAACATCACAATCCGGTTCTCGCGGATTTTCACGTCATTGGCATTGGAATTCAACGCAATCGTCGTGCGGTTTGCCACGGTTTCGGCCATCTCGTTGGACAGAAACTGGCAACGGTCGATAAACATCCCCTGACAGCCTTCGCCGATCGAGGTCAGACCACGGTCTTTGGGCGCGGTCACAAAGCAATCGCGCAAATGAAAGGCCAGCCCGGTCTTGGCCAACATCACACCGCTAGAGATACCGCCGCAGGCAAATTCGACATCATCAAAGATGAACTGGCTCAACTGTTCAAACCCGGAAAAGTCGATCAGATATTTGAATCGGCGAAAGGTGAATACCTGGGTGCCCGCGGCATCATATAACTCGGCACTTAACGTCACCGTCTGCGCACTGATATTGACCGCGCGCACATAAACCTCGCGGCCCACACCATTGCCGGTGACCAGTGACCCGACCGGCACATTGGCCACATTGACCACAGCAGTCAACGTGGTCGGCGCGGCGGCAGAATAGGTCGCCTGTGAGGTGACGACCGTATCATTCCACGCAGTCCCGGCGGTCGGCTGAAACTGCCCGTTACGGATGATCCGGCGGGTGGCAAATGTGGTCCGGTCCGGCACGGCGGCCTGCATATTCACCGGGGCCGACAGCGAAATCCGCCGCCCGCACAGGTCAAGCCCATCATGATCGGAAAAGTTCAACAGCGCCTGAAACGCCTTTTTGAACGCTATTTCTTCGTTACCAAAGGCAGCGACATAGCTGGCATAGTCAAAATTCTTTTGTAAAATGAAATGCTTGTCAGCAGGCGAGATGATTGTGCCTTCAAACCGCACCCGGCTTTGAAACGCCATATCGGTCCCGATCAGATAGGTGCCCGCCGAAACCAGCACCTCACGGCCCGCCGCCGCCGCATCGGCGGCCTGAAATGCGCCGGTGTCATTGGTGATTCCGTTGCCAATCGCGCCATAGTCGCGCACATCGACCATCGCCATCATATTGCGGATGAATACGCTGGTCACATCTTCGATGCGGATATCGTCAATCCGGACAATCCCGCCATTCGGGCCGGTCAGATCAAGGCCGAAATGGCCATAAATTGCATTCTTCCAGACCATATCGACGCCAGTGCGCAGACCCGTGCCGATAATCGCGGTCACTTCAACCACTTGGCCATAACTGGTCAACTGGGTTGCAGGGCCAAACTGCGGCAGCCCGGCCACCAACGCGCCACCCGACCCACCGGGCCAGCCGGCAATCCGCACAGCGGGCAACGCGCCTGCTACGGCCTTGATCCGGGCGGTCACCCGCAGATAGCAGCCGGGCAGCAGGGTGGTTTCGCCCATGTAACGCAGCTTGGTCAGGGTCGTGGTCTTGGCGATCTCCAGACAACCCGCAAAATCCTGATCAGCGGGAACATAGGCCCCATTGCCTGACCCAGCATAGGTATCCGACCCCGGCGTGCCATCGCCACTGGACCAGACATTCAGGCCCACCGAAAACGGCGTCGGCATCAGGACCAGCCCGTCTGTAATTGCCTTGTTCATCCACTAAACCCCTGTTGCGCGCGGGGCAGATACAGGGCCGGGGCCGCTGCCCCTTTTGACCAGATCCGCCCTGCAAATCCTAGATTGCGCCGGGGGCAATGCGCCGCCCGGTCGCGCAAAGATTTAGCGATCAGGGGTAAACGGGGTGTTGGGGCACCGTGACGATGCAACGACCGGCGCAACACGTCTTTGGTTTTCGGAGTTGCTCAAATACCTCCGCCGGAGGCTCAGTCACCACCACCCGCGCAGGCCGCAAAAATCAAGTGCCGACATCCGGCAATGGCAATTCCGACACGCCATTGATGAGCCAGCCTGCCGGGGTCTCGACCATGGTATATTCCATGATATGGCGCTGACCGCCCGCATCGCGCAGCAGAACCTGCTGGTAAAACTGGCCCGCAATCTCGCGCAGTTCCAGAAACTGCACGTCCGAATTGGTCCAGACCATCGGATAGCCTTGCTCGACCATAGTGCCAAAATTTTGCGGGCTGCCGAACATACCCTGGATCATCGGGCTGGCAAAGGCCCAGGCGGTTTCAACATCGCGGTCATTAAACGCACTTAACTGGTTGGCGATGACATCCTGTATAGGGTCGTCATTCTGCGCCAGGACTGGCGTCGCAACGATCAGAAAACCAAGGATAATTCCAAAAATCCGGCCCATTCCCGCCCCCGTGTCGGTGTGTATGCTAATTCAAGATACGCAACCCGGGGCGAAATGGTTTCATATTCCGGTCATTTTCCCAAAACTCCGGCCAACCCCGCCTCGATCAGCGCGATACTTTCGGCCACGCCGTACAGGGCCACCAACCCGCCAAAGCGCGGCCCGTCGCTGGCCCCCAGCAGCACCTCGTACAGCGCTTTGAACCAATCGCGCAGCGGCTCGAACCCATGATCCTTGCCCACGGCAAACACCATGGTCTGCAATGCATCCGCATCCAGACCACCGTCCCAGTCCCGCAGCCGGGCCAGCAAATCCTCCATGGCCAGGCGTTCCTTGGCGTCGGGCGCACGAAAGGTTTTGGCGGGCTTCACTTTGTCATTATAATAAGACACCGCAAAACCTGCGGCGGCATCAAGGCCGGGATGGGTCGCCGCCGCCGCCTCGGGCGCATAGCGCCGGATAAACCCCCATAGCGTCGCCTTATCCTCGGCCCCGGACACGCTCGCCAGATTAAGCAGCATGGCAAATGACACCACCATATCGGATGCTGGTACATTATGCCCATGGATATGGAACACCGGATTGGCCAGCTTGCCCGCGTCATCTTGCATGGCATAGGCGCGTAACTGCTGATGATATTCATCCACCGCCTTGGGGATCACATCGAAATGCATCCGTTTGGCGGTCTTGGGCTTTTGATACATGAAATACGACAGGCTCTCTGACGCCGCATAGGTCAGCCATTCGTCAATCGACAGGCCATTGCCCTTGGTCTTGGAAATCTTTTGCCCCTGTTCATCCAGAAACAATTCATAGCTGAAATGATGCGGCTTTTTACCGCCCAACACCTCGCATATCCCGTCATAGATCGGGGTATTGGTGGAATGGTCCTTGCCATACATTTCAAAATCCACGCCCAGCGCCGCCCAACGTGCGCCAAAATCCGGCTTCCATTGCAGCTTCACCTGCCCGCCCGTCACCGGCAGGGTCCATTCGCTGCCGGTTTCATCGTCAAATGTAATCGTGCCGTCGCGGGCGTTCACCTCTTTCATCGGCACATACAGCACCCGGCCAGTTTCAGGATGGATCGGCAGGAAACAGGAATAGGTTTGCTGGCGTTCCTCGCGCAGGCTGGCCAGCATGATCGCCATGATCGCATCATAGCGTTCACAGGCCAGCAGCAGCGTTTCGTCAAACTGCCCGGTCTTGTAAAACTCGGTGGCCGAAATGAATTCATATTCAAATCCGAACGTATCCAGAAACCGGCGCAGCATGGCGTTATTATGGGCGCCAAAGCTGTCATATTCGCCAAACGGATCGGGCACCGATGTCAGCGGGCGTTGCAGGTTCTGCAACAGCATCTCGCGGTTCGGCACATTGTCGGGCACCTTGCGCATCCCGTCCACATCATCCGAAAAACAGATCAACCGCGTCGGAATATCGGAAATCACCTCGAACGCGCGGCGGATCATCGTCGTGCGGCTGACCTCTCCGAACGTGCCGATATGCGGCAGGCCGGACGGGCCATAGCCGGTTTCAAACAACACATATCCCTTGGCTGGCGGGGCCTTTTCATAGCGTTTCAGCAGCGCCCGCGCCTCTTCAAACGGCCAGGCCTTGCTGGTCATGCCTGCATCGCGCAACTGGGACATTGATCTTGCCTTTCAAACTGCGGACCTGCGTCCGCCCGCACTCCCTATTGCGCCAAACGGAGGGCGTCAATAAATGGGAGGATGAATGCAAAGGAATGTCCGATGTCCATTACCCCGTCGATGACCGCCCAAGACAGCCTTGTCGCCCTGATGATTGCCGTATCGGCGGCGGATGAGAATATCCGCACGGCGGAACTGGTGCAGATCAGCAATATCGTCAACAACCTACCGATTTTCGCGGCCTATGACCCCGATGAATTACCGCGGATCAGCCAGACGGTGTTTGACTTGCTGGAACAAGAGGACGGCCTTGACGCCCTGTTCGGCCTGATCCGCGACGCCCTGCCCGAAGCGCTATATGAAACCGCCTATGCCATGGCCTGCGATGTGGCCGCAGCCGATGGCAAGATCAGCGCGCAAGAGGGGCGGATGCTCGAAGAAATCCGCGAAGAGCTGAACATCGACCGCCTGCACGCCGCCGCCATCGAACGCGGGGCGCGGGCACGGTATATGACGATCTGAGATTTCATTTGTGTTGACATGCTCTGGTTGCAAAGCCTTTGGTGAATTGGGGCTTTGTTTAACCGAGGAAGCATTATGCGCTTTTTATTTGCAACTTTCGGGCTGGCTCTGTTCTGCGCCAGTCAGGCATCTGCCTTCTGCGGCTTTTACGTCGCCCGCGCCGATGGGGCGCTGTATAACGAGGCATCGAAAGTCGTCTTTGTCCGCGACGGGCGGCAATCGGTGATCACCATGTCCTCCGACTACACCGGCCCGACCAATGAATTCGCCCTGATCGTGCCGACGCCAACTGTGTTGGAGGAAGGGCAGATTCGCGTCGTTGATCCGGCAATCATCACGCATCTGGATAATTTTACGGCACCCCGGCTGGTAGAGTATTTTGATTATGATCCGTGCCCTGATGACGGAGGCGGTTTTGCAGCCGAAGTTATTGAGTCGCCGGTTGTCGTCGTCGAACCGGACAACGAGCCATTTCGTCCCGGCAACGGCCCCCGCTCGCTCGGCGTCACCATCGAGGCGGAATATGCCGTCGGTGATTATGACATCGTCATTCTGTCCGCCACCCAATCCGATGGCCTTGTTACCTATCTGCGGCAGGAAGGCTATCAGATCCCCGACGGGGCCGAGGCGACGCTGGGGGCTTATATCGACATGGGGATGAAATTTTTCGTGGCCCGGGTCAATCTGGAACGGCATTCGCAAAGCGAGGCGCAGGAACTTAAACCCCTGCAAATCGCATTTACCTCGCGCGATTTCATGTTGCCGCTGCAATTGGGCAAGATCAATTCGGCGGGCACGCAGGATTTGTTGATCATGACCCTGACACAGGAGGGGCGGGTGCAGCCGGTGAATTACCCCAATATCCGCATTCCGGATGACCTGAATATCCCCACCTTCGTGCGGCAGGTTTTCCCCGAAATGTACCGCGCCACGTTCGACACCCTGACCCCGCCCAATACAATCATGACCGAATATGCCTGGGACATGGCGTGGTGCGACCCCTGCGCCGATGATCCGATGACCACGGCAGAACTGCGCGAACTTGGAGTCACATGGCTGAACGGCGATGTGATCGAAGAAACCTTCGTCACCCGGATGCACGTCCAGTATGACCGGGGCAGCTTTGCCGAGGATCTGATGTTTTCGGTCACTGCCGACCGTGACAATTTCCAGGGCCGGTTCGTGATGAACGTCCCGTTTGAAGGGTCGGTAAACTGCGAGGCCGGGCAGCAATATGTGGCTGAAACCCGGCAACGCTTGCGCGACGAGGCCGCAACCTTGGCGGGCCTGACCGGCTGGTCAACCAGCGACATCATGCAGCGGGTCCGCGCGACAGTGCAGTCGCGCTATCACTAAGCCACCCGGGACATGGCCCTGGCCTGCCAGCTTAAACTCTGTGATCGCCCGACGCCATCGTCGTCAGGCGATGACTACTCGGCAGCAACGACGCTTGGGTTGTTCGGATGTGTCGTCCAATTCGCATAATCGCCGCTGACCACTTTGCCCGTGCGCGGATCAACCTGCCCCGCCGCCATCGGCACCATGGTGATACAATCGCTCACCGGACAGACATCGACGCACAGGTTACAGGCGACGCATTCATCATCCATCACTTCGAACACGCGGGCGGGCGACATTGAAATCGCCTGATGCGACGTATCTTCACAGGCCGCATAGCAGCGGCCACATTTGATGCAGGCGTCCTGATTGATCTGCGCCTTGGCGACGTAATTCAGATTCAGATACTGCCAGTCCGTCACATTCGGCACGGCACGGCCAATCAGGTCGGACAGGCCAATTTGTTTGTCATCCAGATATTCCGACAGGCCCGAAATCATTTCCTGCACGATCTTGAACCCATAGGTCATCACCGCCGTGCAAACCTGCACATTGCCCGCGCCCAGCGCCATAAACTCCGCCGCATCGCGCCACGTTGTGATGCCGCCAATGCCCGAAATCGGCATTCCCCGGGTTTCCGCAGACCGGGCAATCTCGGCCACCATATTCATCGCAATCGGCTTCACCGCCGGGCCGCAATAACCACCATGGGTGCCTTTGCCGTCAATCATCGGTTCGGGACTAAAGCTGTCCAGATTGACCGAGGTGATCGAATTGATCGTATTGATCAGCGAAACTGCATCCGCCCCGCCCTTTTTGGCCGCCTCCGCAGGCCGCAGAATATTGGTAATATTCGGCGTCAGCTTTACAATCACCGGCATCCTTGTGTTCTGCTTGCACCAGCGCGTCACCATCTCGATATATTCGGGCACTTGGCCCACAGCGGAACCCATGCCGCGTTCGGCCATCCCATGCGGACAGCCAAAGTTCAGCTCGATCCCATCCGCCCCGGTGGCCTCGACATGCGGCAGGATCGCCTTCCACGCCTGCTCCTCGCAGGGCACCATCAGCGACACGATCATCGCACGGTCCGGATAATCCCGCTTGACCACCGTAATCTCGCGCAGGTTCACTTCCAGCGGGCGGTCGGTGATCAGTTCGATGTTATTCAGCCCCAACAACCGCCGGTCCGCCCCCCAGATCGCGCCATAACGCGGGCCGTTGACGTTGACGACCGGGGGGCCAGCCTCGCCCAGAGTCTTCCAGACCACCCCGCCCCAGCCCGCCTCAAACGCGCGGCGGACGTTGTATTCCTTGTCGGTTGGGGGAGCGGACGCCAGCCAGAACGGGTTGGGGGATTTGATGCCGACGAAGGTGGATTCGAGATTGGCCATTCCGTTAGTCTCCTTGCAAATATGCACCAAAGGTTGCGTACCGAAGATAAGCGTAGGTTGAACCTTCGAAGCGGTAGGTTCGATAGCCGACCATCCTCGAACTTTCCACTCCCACAATGGTGATGTCAGACCTTCCCCGTGAAGACGCGGGTCCAGGCAGGACGCAATGGCCCGTTCCTTGGATAAATGGCGGATTGGCAAGGTTGCCATTTTCGAACCCGAGGATGGAGCACTGGCTTACCCCTTGCGAGCAGAGCCAACCTGCCATGAAAAAGGCTTCTTGGACGCCGTCACCGTTCGTGTCGAATTTGGTCACGCGGAGACGTGAGGGCACCGACTTGGCTATGCGATCAAGGCGCTCATTGTCAAATAGGCCCCAGAAGTCGCTCTCATATTCGCTATCATCACATGAGATGGGGCTTCCGGCGGGGATGTAAGGTTCATCGGGCAGAGTCATGTCGACGTACCCATAATCGGCAAAGCACTCAGGTATGGGCCTATCCTCGTTAGGCAGATCGAACCAATGGAACACCGACATAGCTTCACTCGTTGGCATGCCGACGTCCTTGGCAAGTACGAAGTCGTCCCTGCAATCAAGCCTTCTCAGGGACAGCTTTTCGCGATAGCCTTCGATGTCACGTCCCGGCGGGTCGGCAGCTGCAATTCCGGCTAGCCAGAGCGACATTGCTATCATCATGCCTCTCGTCACTTCATCAACGCTAGGCACATATTAGTGTCAACGGCGTAACCCACTGCCATCACGAAGATCAGGTCCTCACGCCTAACCTTCCAGACCACCCCGCCCCAGCCCGCCTGAAACGCACGGCGGACGTTATATTCCTTGTCAGTCGGCGGGGCCGAGGCGAGCCAGAACGGGTTGGGGGATTTGATGCCGACGAAGGTGGTGGAGAGGTTAGCCATGTCAGGCTCCCATCAAAACAGAATGAATATCCAGCGCCGCATCGCGCCCCTCGGCCACAGCGGTGACGGTCAGATCATCGCCGCCACTGGCACAATCGCCGCCTGCCCAGATGCCGGGCAATGACGTGCGGCCCGCCCCGGTCACCGCAATCTTACCGCCCTCAACTGTCAGACCAGTGTCAATAGTCAGGGTCTGTCCAATCGCCTTGAACACCTGATCCGCCGCCAGCCTGATCCGCTCGCCCGTGCCAGCCAATCCATTCGCGGCCTCGGTCGTATATTCCAGCTCAATCTCGCCCGCAGTGACCGCCACTGGCATCACGTTGAACAGTAACCGCACCCCCTTTTGCGCCGCCAGATCCTGTTCATAGCGGCTTGCCGACATCCGGTCACGCCCCCGCCGATAGGCGATGGTGACGCTGTCCGCACCCAGCAGTTTCGACTGCACAGCCGCATCGACAGCCGTCATCCCGCCGCCGATCACCACCACATTGCGACCCACGGGCAGTGCGGTCAGGTCGCCAGCCTGCCGCAATTCCGCAATGAAACCAACCGCATCGCGGGCCTGATCCTCGCCCGGCGCACGCAGGGCATTGACGCCGCCCAGACCGACCCCAAGGAAAACCGCGTCATGGTTGGCCTGCAACCCTGCAAGGGTCAGACCCGCGCCCAAAGCCTTGCCCGTGATCACGGTAATCCCGCCAATCCCCAATAGCCAAGCCACCTCCCGCGCGGCAAAATCATCAGTGGATTTATAGGCGGCAATGCCGAACTCATTCAAACCGCCCACCTTGGCCCGCGCTTCGTACAAGGTCACAGCATGACCCAACATCGCCAACCGATGTGCGGCAGCCAACCCAGCGGGCCCCGCGCCCACCACCGCTACCGATTTACCCGTCAAAGCAGCCCGCTCAAACGGATGCCCACCCCGGGCCATCAGCACATCGGTCGCATGGCGCTGCAACCGGCCAATTTCGACCGGCTTGCCCTCAGCCGCCTCGCGCACGCAGGCCTGTTCACACAGGGTCTCGGTCGGGCAGACGCGGGCACACATGCCGCCCAGAATATTCTGGGCGAAAATCGTCCGGGCCGCCGCCTCGGGCGTGCCCGTAGCGATCTGGCGGATGAACAACGGAATATCGATCGAGGTCGGACAGGCGGTGATGCACGGGGCATCATGGCAAAAATAACAGCGATCGGCAGCCACAGCAGCCTCATGGCTGTCAAACGGCGCATGCAGATCGGCGAAATTTCCGGCAATCTCGATCACAGACAAACGCCCGGCCACAATACCGGGGGTCATGGGTGTCGGCATGGGTGGCTCCCTGAACTGGCTTCCTGTTGGAAACCACCCTGCCACAAGTTAGTTTTTTATCAAACGGTAAAATTCAGGATTTTGAATCCGCCGAACTGACGTCGCGCCGCCAGCCAGGTTGCATTGTCCTGCATCAGACAGCCCATCATGACACTTTGCGCAGGCCCGTCCGGGCAAATTCGGGCAGCCAGGCGTCATGGGCCAACAATAAATCATCCACTAATGCCCAGATCTGATCCAGATCAAGCTCTGCCGCAGTATGCGGATCCAGCATGGCGGCATGATAAATATGCGCGCGCTTTTCCTCGATCAGGGCAGCGACGGTCAGTTCCTGCACGTTCAGATTGGTGCGGATCAGGCCAATCAGCTGCGGCGGAATATCACGGACGACGGTCGGCTGCAGGCCATTATTATCAACCATTACGGGGACTTCTACAGCCGAACCATCAGGCAGCTGCGGGATGTAGCCCTTGTTGGAAATATTGCCGTAAATCACGCTCGGCTCGCCGGTGACGACCGAATTCATGATCGCCGAGGCATATTCATGGCTCGGCTCGATCTTGATCTCGGTGGCCTCGCGGTAATCCTGCGCGGTCTGTTCCCAACGGGAAATCTGCTCGACACAGCGCTTGGGGTATTCGTCCAACGGAATGCCAAACCGCTCGATCAGATCAGGGCGGTCACGTTTGATGAAAAACGGGGTGTATTCAGCGAAATGCTCGCTGGATTCCGTGACAAAATACCCCAGACGCATCAGCATTTCATAGCGCACCTTGTTGGGGCAACGCGGGTTCCACGCAGACGGTTTCGGAAACCGGCCGTCGATATAGCCCTGCCGCAAGGCGGGATAAAGATCCACATAAGACCCATCTGCCTGCCGGTGTTCAAAATTCAGATAAAACGCCATGTGATTGATACCGCCGGCCCGGTAGCGGATATCAGACACCGGAATATCCAGATCACGGGCCAGTTCTTCGGCTGTGCCCTGGACCGAATGGCACAGACCAACCTGCCTGATCTGAGGAAACTTGGCCCCGATCGCCCATGTATTAATCGCCATCGGGTTGACATATTGCAGCAACAGCGCCTGCGGGGCGACCTGCATCAGATCTTCGCAGATCGACCATAAAACCGGAACGGTGCGCAACCCGCGCATGATGCCACCAATGCCCAATGTGTCAGCAATGGTCTGGCGCAGACCAAACTTTTTCGGCACTTCGAAATCGGTGATGGTGCAGGGGTCATAGCCGCCAACCTGAAAACAGCACACCACGAAATCGGCACCGGCGAGGGATCGTTTCTGATCGGTATAGGTCTCGATCCGGGCCTTGGCACCCAGGGTCATAGCCAGCTTGCGCACGACAATTTCGGATTCCTCCAACCGCTTGGGGTTGATATCCATCAGCCGGATCGTCGATCCCGACAGTGAGGCGCGCTGCAGCACGTCGCCTGCAATGTTCTTGGTGAATATCGTGCTGCCTGCACCGATGAAGGTTATAATGGTCATGTTGCTGTCTCGATGCTGCGCGGACGAGCCGCTTGGTGTGGTCAGTTTGCGGGTGAACGCGGGGTTGGCGGGCAATCTCAGGTGCGGCCCCATCTGTGGCGATTTTTCGGGTCTGCGATACAACCAGACACCCCCTCCTGCCGGGGCGCAGCTGCCTGCCCTATCTGCACCGGCGGATCGCTTTACAGCAATAGGGAAATCAGACGTTGCATTGCGGTTTCTTACGATCAGGCGCTTTCAATTAGCAAACCAGCCCGGCCATCGACCTCGTCGGGGGGGGCCACCGCCGGGTTGGCCGCGCCAAGGCTGGGTCTATCTGGCGGTCATTCTCGATCTCCAGTCATTGGCGGTTGCGACGACCGGTTGAGACTGCCCGAACTTGCCCATCAAGTACACCGGGCGGCTGGCAAAAGCAGGAATCGAGCCATCGGTCGGCAGCATCGGCGACTCGTATCAGTTCCAGCAGGTCCGCACGGCAGATTGAATGATCGGTGGGATCATTCAAATGCGCGGAACGCCCTCGCTGAGGCCATAACCGGCCCCTACAAAACCGAACGGGTTCATCGCCAAAGGCCGTGGCGCAACATGCAGGATCTGGAAATGGCGACGCGCGCATGGGTCGATTAGCTCAACAACCGCCGATTGCGCGGTCCAATCGGAAACAGCCCACCAGCCGGGGCCGAAGAGACCCACTATGCGCAGCGCGACCTGCTCGATATGGTCGCGTAAAATGCAGCTAGCGCTCTGCGGTAAACCCAAGGCGATGCAGTTGGGGTTCGACGACTACCCCGCTATGGTCTACCGCGACGCCAAAAGCAGGGGCCATCCACCCGATCAATGGCGAGACAAAGCCGACCCCCATCTTCCTTCCTTTGGCGTGGCGTGTTAACTCAAAATCATGACCCAACTCCCCCCCCGCGACGCCATCCTGCAATGGATATCCGAAAACCCTAGCCTGACCACCAAGCGCGACATCGCACGCGCGTTCGGCATCAAAGGCGCGGCAAGGATCGACCTGAAACAACTGCTCAAACAGTTGGAGACCGAAGGCCACTTGCGCCCGCGCACCCGGTCCACCCGGTCCACCCGCGATGCGACCACCCTGCCCCCGGTGTCGGTGCTGGAACTGTTGCCACCCGATCCGGACGGCGACCTGTTCGCCATTCCGATGGAATGGGCCAGCGATGACGCCCCGCCGCAGATCCATTTCCTGCCCAAGCCCGCCGATCCGGCGATGGGCGCAGGTGACCACTTTCTGGCGCGGTTGACGCAAACGGCGGATGGCTACGAGGCGCGGCTGATCCGCCGCATTGGCGCAAACCCGCAGCGGATTATCGGCATATTCCGGGCCGGGGCCGAAGGCGGGCGGATTATGCCGATTGACAAAGGCGACGCACATCAATGGGTTGTGTCCGCCAACCACACCAACAATGCCAAAGACGGCGAATTGGTCGAGGCCGAACAGGCCGGGCCAAAAGGCCGCCTTGGGCTACCCAAAGCGAAAATCCTGACCCGGCTGGGCGACCCCACCGCACCCCGCGCGGTCAGCCTGATCGCCATTCACCAGCATGGCATCCCCGACCATTTCCCCGACGCCGTCATCGCCGCCGCCGATGCAGCCACCCCAGCGGCCATGGATAGACGCGAGGACTTGCGCGCCCTGCCGCTGGTCACCATCGACCCGTCGGACGCGCGCGACCATGACGACGCCTGCTATGCCCAACCCGACGGGCACGGCGGGCATATCCTCTGGGTCGCCATCGCCGATGTCGCCCACTACGTCCGGCCGCAAAGCCCGCTCGACCGCGAGGCCCGCAAACGCGGCAATTCCACCTATTTCCCCGACCGGGTGGTGCCCATGCTGCCCGACACGCTGTCCGGTGATCTGTGCTCGTTGCACGAAGGCGTGCCGCGCCCGGTGATCGTGGCGAAAATCCAGATCGACGCCACAGGGCACAAGACCGGGCATAGTTTCAGCCGGGCGATGATGCAAAGCCAGGCCAGCCTGACCTATGAACAAGTACAATACGGCATGGACGGTGCGCCCGACGCGCAAACCGCCCCGCTGATGGACCCCATTATAAGGCCGCTCTACGCCGCCTATGCCGCCCTTGTGCTGGCGCGGGCCGAACGGCAACCGCTGGACCTCGACCTGCCCGAGCGGCGGATTGAACTGGACGCAGCGGGTAAAGTGACATCCGTCGCGTTCAAAGACCGGCTCGATGCGCACCGCCTGATCGAGGAATTCATGGTGCTGGCCAATGTCTGTGCCGCAGAAACCCTGATCGCCAAAAAGACCCCGCTGCTGTTCCGGGTGCATGAGGAACCCAGCCCGCAAAAACTCGACGCTCTGCGCGAAGTCGTGCAGTCCACCGGGCTGGTGCTGGCCAAGGGGCAAGTGCTGAAAACCAGCCATTTGAATAGGCTTTTGGAACAGGCCCGCGGCACGGATCACGCCGAACTGATCAATATCTCGACCCTGCGGTCAATGACGCAGGCCTATTACGGGCCTGAAAACTTTGGCCATTTCGGGCTGGCCTTGCGGAATTACGCGCATTTCACCTCGCCGATCCGGCGTTACAGTGACCTGATCGTGCATCGCGCCTTGATCAGTGCGCACCGCTGGGGAAACGATGGGCTCTCCCCCACCGACATCGAGCAATTGACCGAAACTGGCCAGCAGATCAGCGATACCGAACGCCGCTCGATGATGGCCGAACGTGACACCACCGACCGCTATCTGGCAGCATTCCTGTCTGACCGGATTGGCGCAGAGTTCCAGGGCCGGATCAGCGGCATCGCCCGGTTTGGGGTGTTCGTAAAGCTGGACGACACCGGTGCCGACGGGCTGATCCCGATCCGGTCGCTGGGAAATGAGTTCTTTCACCATGATGCAGACAGCCAGACCCTGATGGGGGCCACCACCGGTCTGATGATCGGGCTGGGCCAGCGGGTGGTGGTGAAACTGGCCGAGGCAGTGCCGGTGTCCGGCGGGCTGATCTTGGAGCTGATCCAGCTGGACGAACGGTTCATGCCCAAGGGGCCAACGCGGCGGTTTGGCAAATCTTCGCCCCGTAAGCCGGGGCCCGCAAGGACCAAGGCGGCTAAGGTGGCACGAAAGGTGAAGCGGACACGGTCGTAAGCGCTGACATTTGCACTTGTGGCGGGCGTCGGAGCCTCCGGCGGGGATATTTACGGAACAAAAGAATGGAGGACCAGATGCACTGGATAGGGTGGCCGTTTGTGGTTTTACTGCTGGGTCTGCCGTGTATAACTTTGGCCCAATCCCCGACCAATCCAGCGGAGCCGCTTGTGCAAATCCATGATGATGCCGGATTAGCCCGCTGGATCACCGCCTTCCGGCCCCGCGCCCTTGCGGCCGGGATTACGCCTGCCACTTTTGACGCGGCCTTTGCCGATATCCGCTACAACCCCGGCGTGGTCGACAAAGACCGCAATCAAAACGAATTTACCAAGACGCTGTGGGATTACCTGTCCACCGCCGTCTCGGATGACCGTATTCGCAACGGGCAGGCGGCCTTGCGCGACAATGCCGAACTGTTTGACCAAATCGAGGCCCGCTACGGCGTGGACCGGCATATCGTCGCGGCGATCTGGGGGCTGGAAAGCGCGTATGGCACGTTCCGGGGTGATACCAATCTGATCGAGGCGATGGCGACGCTGGCCTATGACGGCAGGCGGGCGGAGTTCTTTGAAACCCAACTGATTGCCGGGCTGCGCATCCTGCAAAACGGCGACACTACGCCGGCGCAGATGCGCGGCAGTTGGGCCGGGGCCATGGGGCATACCCAGTTCATGCCCACATCCTACGCCGCCTATGCCGTTGATTTCACTGCTGACGGAAGGAGGGACATCTGGGGCGATGATCCGACCGATGCGCTTGCGTCCACCGCCGCCTATCTGGCCGGGTTTGGCTGGACCACCGGGCAACCCTGGGCGGTCGAAGTGACCTTGCCCGCTGATTTCGATTATGAATTATCCAACCGGGCGATCACCAAACATCCGGCGGTCTGGGGCGCACTGGGGATCAGGGACATCGCCGGAAACCGGGTGGAAAACCACGGTTTTGCATCCATCCTGCTGCCCGCCGGGGCGCAGGGGGCGGCCTTTATGGTGTTCGGTAATTTCAAGGTGATCGAACGTTATAACACCGCTGACAGCTATGTCATCGCCGTGGGCCATCTGGCCGACAGGCTGCGTGGGCTGCCCGCCATAGCACATAGCTGGCCGCTCGCGGACCGGGCCCTGACCTTTGCCGAGCGGGTGGAGTTGCAAACCCTGCTGACCGCCGCCGGGTTTGACACCAAGGGCGCTGACGGGCTGATCGGGCCGAATACGATTGCCGGAATCCGTGGGTTTCAAAAGGCCAACGGGCTGATCCCGGATGGCTATGCGAGTGTCGGAATGTTGGAGCGGTTGCGTTAGTCGGCCACACAGGCGGCCGTGCCTAGGCAATGAACCAATAGATCGGTTACCGCTCTGGTCGCCGCGAACACCGGAGTCAAGCAGGGATCAGCGTCCAGTACCGGACCATTTGCGGCTTGCCGGACAAAGGCGATGACCTCTGTGCCCTGCTCCAGATAGGGACAACTGACCATCGTGCAATGCGGTTCAATGGTCAGATGGAACCCCAAAGCCGCGACAAACCCATCGCGCCCCAGCAGATGACCGGTGAACCAGGCAGGTATGTCCCGGATCACCGGAATCACGCTTGCCTCGTCACCATAGGGCAAAAGCTGCATATCAAACGAAAACCGGCCCCGGACGATGCGATAGACATCGTCACCGGTCGCAGTGGCCCGATAGAAACCGACAGGATCGGGCGGATAGCAGCGAAACTCGGTGGCTTGGGCGGGGCTACAGGCGATCACTGTGAGTGCGATGCACAGGTGGCGTCCCATATCAATCCGCCACATCGGCGGGCACACAGGCGGCCCCCCGGATACATGACGTCAACAGGTCAACCGTCAGCGGATCGGGCGGAAACACCCATGTTTCGCAGGCATCCGCCTCGATCACATAGGCCCCATCGGTGACCTGCGCGAACATGATCAACGGAACCTCGGGCAGCATCGACCCGCACCATGGCCCAGCGCAGGTGACCCGCACCGTCACCGGTGTTTCCAGCGCTTGGGTAAACCCGTCAAGGGTCAGGGCCTGCCCGGCAAACCAGCCCGGCACCGGATGCGGTTGCAGTTTTCCACCCGGCAGCGGGATCAGAATTTCAGCCTCGGCCACCTGACCCCACAACACGACATATGTCTCAGGGGCGGCCATCGCGGTCTGAAAGGCGCGCACCGGATCAGGGCGCAGGCATTGCAGGGCCTCGGCCTGTGTGGCAACGAAGGCAAAAGCAAAGGGCAAAATCTGGCGCATGGTCGGGCAACCTTTCTGGTGATCCTACAGCACTAAGACGGCGGCCAGCGGGCATTCCTTGGGGTCAGGCAAAACCAGCTTTAGAAATCTCCTGTCACGCAAGACTCGCCACGGATGCAGGCCGACAAAACGGCTTCGGTTACGGCGTCCGGTGTGAACAGCCAGCCGCTGCAGGGATCGACCTCGACCACGTAGCCCGTGCCTTGCCTGCGGGCAAAAGCGATGATGTCAGTGCCCGGCTGCAGACCGCCGCAAAATGCCCCAATGCAGGTCGGCATCAGTGTAATTGGCCCCGCAATGTCATTGGTAAACCCATCCAAAGTCAGCGAAAAGCCGACAAATTCCGCCGACACCGGCTGCGGCAAAACCAGAATCCCGGCCACTTCGGCATCAGGTAAACCGCTGGCATCAAAGGCAAACCGGCCCTTTAGAATCAGATATTCATCGCCAGATTGGAACGCGACCTGAAAGGCGCGGATCGGGTCGGGGGGAATACAGGACAAAGCGCTGGCCTGCGTGGTGGCAAGGGCAAGGGCAAAGGTCAGCAGCAGTTTCATCGCAAAACTCCGGTTCGCGTGGCAAGCCGCGCATTCATTCTGTCAAATCGGCGCATGTTTCGCCGCGCATGCAGGCGGTGAACAGTGCAATCGTGGCATCATCAGCCGGATAAATACCTGACCCGCAAGGTTCGACCGGCAGCAGATAGGCGCTGCCCGTCACCTGCAGGAATGCAATGACCGGAGCAGTTGTGGGGGCAAAATGGCCGCACCATGGGTTCAGACATTCGGGCTGAATTGCAACCGAAATGGCCATCGGCGCGGTAAATCCGTCCCGGGTCAGACCATGGCCGGTAAACTGTCCGGGAATGGCGGGATAAACAACACCTTCCGGTGCGTCGTCACCCGGCATCAGGCTGGCATCAAACACGAAGCGGCCCATCACAATGACGATGTCCTGCGCACGCGCCTCAGCAGTCATGAAATTCCGGGCGGGCTGCGGGGCCGCACAATCCAGCGCCTGCGCGCCGGTTGCGGCAACCAGCAATCCCGCCATGACAAGCCGTTTCATATCAGCGCTCCCAACTCTGCCACGACGCGCTCATAAACCCCGCGCTTGAATGGGACGATATTGGCGACCAGATGCTGGGGGTCCGACCAGTGCCAGCTGGAAAATTCCGGGTGGGCCGTGGCGATATTGACCTGATCATCCCGGCCCAGATAGCGCATCAGGACCCAGGTCTGCGCTTGCCCCCTAAACTTGCCGCCCCAGAACTTACCAACCAATTCAGGCGGCAGATCATAGGGAATGGGTTCTGCGGTCTGCGCCTCGATCCGGACCAGATCGGCGGTGACGCCGGTTTCCTCGCATAACTCGCGCAAGGCGGCCGTGGGCACATCCTCGCCCTTGTCGATCCCGCCTTGGGGCATTTGCCAAGCGTCCTGCGCGGTGTCGCGGCGTTGGCCGACAAACACATGGCCAGCCCGGTTGACCAGCATGATGCCGACACAGGGGCGATACGGCAGTGCTGCAAGGTTCGCCGGGGTCATGCGCCTAGCCAAAGTAAGGTGGGCTTAAACCCACCCTACGTTGTGCGGCAACTCTCATTGCCCCTCAACCACAACGGGCATGGCGGATGGGCCCAGCGCCGACAGACCTTTCAGAATATCAATGGCATAGGCCAGTTGATAATCTTCAATCCGCAGGGCAGCGGCAGCCTCGGCACGGGCCTGATCTTCCTCGATCATGCGCAGTTCATCCTCGGTCAGGCTGTCGTTGTTCAGCGATCCGCGCAATTCGGCCTCGGTCCGGTATTGCGGGGTAACCACTTCTTCCGCGGCAGGGTCAACCGGCGGCGCGGGGGGCTGGGCCACGATGATATCGGGCGAAATGCCCAGCGCCTGAATCGACCGGCCCGAGGGGGTATAATAGCGGGCAGTGGTCAGGCGCATCGCACTTTCGCCAGCCAAAGGCATGACAGTCTGGACCGATCCTTTGCCAAAGGACTGGGTGCCGACCACAATGGCGCGGCGGTGGTCCTGCAACGCCCCGGCCACAATTTCAGACGCCGACGCCGAGCCACCGTTGATCAGGATCACAATCGGTTTGCCATCAATCAGGTCGCCGGGGGTGGCGTTAAACCGATCACCATCTTCGGGGTTGCGGCCACGGGTCGATACAATCTCACCGGCATCCAAAAACGCATCCGACACATAGACCGCCTGATTGAGCAAGCCGCCGGGGTTGTTGCGCATATCCAGCACCACGCCATTAACGTTGTCCAAACCACCCGCAGCCTCAATCTGTTCGGCTAGGCCATCGGTCAGGTTCGGGAAGGTCTGGTCGTTGAACGTGGTAATGCGCAGAACGATGGTCTCGCCTTCGGTCCGGGCGCGGGCGGCAGTCAGTTTGATGCTGTCGCGGATGATCGACAGATCAAACGGCTCAACCTCGCCCTCGCGGACAATGGTGATCACAATCTCGGACCCGACCGGGCCGCGCATCAGTTCGACCGCATCCTGCAAGGTCAATCCCAGCACGCTTTCGCCGTTCACTGCGGTAATGAAATCGCCGGTCTTGACCCCGGCAGCGGCGGCCGGGGTGCCATCCATCGGCGAAACGACCTTGATCCAGCCTTCTTCCTGCGTAACTTCAATCCCAAGGCCGCCAAATTCACCGTCCAGTTGCAGGCGCATCGCTGCGGCATCTTCGGGCGACATATAGCTGGAATGCGGGTCAAGCGAGGTCAGCATGCCATTGATCGCAGCCTCGATCAGCTTTTGCTCATCCACCGGTTCGACATATTCGTTGCGGATACGGTCAAAAATATCGCCAAACAGGTCCATCTGCTGGTAAATACTGCTGTTCTGCTCTGCCTCTTGGGCAATCAGGGGGCCAGCAATTTGCGTAGTGGCCAGCAGACCCAGAACAGTGCCGCCAGCGGCTGCGATCAGAAGTTTCTTCATCGGTGCTTTCTTTCCTCACTCAACCGCGAACCAGGTCGCAGGATCTACGGGACCTTGCCCGTCTCTGACTTCAAGATAAAGGGTTTCCGAACCGGCAGGCCCCACACCTTGCGCGCTTTCGGTCAATATTGCGTCAACTTGCGGCATTTCTCCGCCCATCAGACCAATCGGCGCACCCTGCGGCAGGACCTGCCCCGCGTCGCCAAAGGCCTGCGCCATTCCGGCGATGACAATCAGCACATCAGTGGCCGGTTCCAGAATGATCACCGTGCCATAGTCCAGCAGCGGGCCGCGATAGCGCACAGTGACAGCAACCGGGGCGGTGACCAGCGCACCGGGCCGCGTGGCAATAACCAGACCGGGGCGGATGATCCCGGCGGCATCCGCCTCGTTGAACCGGCGCAGGATCTGGCCTTGCACCGGCAAAGGCAGGCTGCCGCGCAACGCCGTTGCATCGGGTTGCGCGCCAGTATCACCCGCCACCGTATCGGCCAGCCCGCTGGCAAAAGCGTCCAACGTTTCGGTCGAGGCGATCAGAATCGCCGTGGCCACCGCATCTTCGGTAAACCGGCGGGGCAGATCGGTGCGGTCCGACACGGCTTGGGCGAGGGCGGCACGGGCGGCCTGCGCCCCATCCAGTCCCGCCTGCAACGTGCGGGCCGCCCCATCCTGCACCTGGGCCAGCTCGGCCACTTCGGTCAGATCGGCGCGCAGTTCATCCACCCGCACCTGCACGGCCGGGGTGATTTCGGACACGATCATTCCTGACCGGGCGGTGCCTAACGGACCCGACGGATGCAGCAACAGCAACGGGACCGGGGCCCGTCCCATGGTCAGCAACACGCCCAACAATTCGGCCACCTCATCACTGCGGGCGGCCAGTTCCGCCTCAATCGTCGTTTGCCGGATGGCGACCCGGCGCAACCCGTCGCGCATCGCACCCAACCCATCCTCATAGGCCTGCACCACCTCGGTCAGGGCGGCAATCTGGTCATTCGACCCGCCCGCCTGATCCAGTAAAACTGACGCGGCAGCCAGCCTTGCGGCGGCGGCCTGTGCGGCAAGAGCGGTTTCGGACTGGGGATAAGCCACCCCAGCCCACAGGCATAAACCCAATGCCGCCAGCCGGATCATCGGACAATCAAGCTTTGGCCAGTCATTTCAGGCGGCAATTCCAGCCCCATCAGATCCAGCAATGTGGGGGCCAGATCGGCCAGCCGGCCATTGCGCAGGGTCACGCCCGCAGGGCCACCCACCAGAATAACCGGCACCGGATTGGTGGTATGCGACGTATGCGGGCCACCGGTGACCGGATCAACCATCAGCTCGCAATTGCCATGATCGGCAGTCACAATCATCGCGCCGCCCACCTTGTGCAGTGCGGCCAAAACCCGGCCCAGCCCCTGATCCACCGCCTCGCAGGCGGCAATCGCGGCGGCTAAAATCCCGGTATGCCCCACCATATCGGGGTTGGCGTAATTGGTGACGATCAGATCATACCCCGCCTCAATCGCGCCGACAAACGCATCCGTCACTTCGGCGGCCGACATTTCCGGCTGCAAATCATAGGTGGCCACTTTGGGCGACGGAGCCATGTAGCGGACCTCGCCCAACTCGGGCGTCTCTTTCCCGCCATTCAGGAAAAACGTCACATGCGGATATTTCTCGGTCTCAGCCAGCCGGAACTGGGTCAAGCCATGGGCGGCAACCCATGACCCCAGCGTATTGACCAGATTGCGCTTGGGAAACATCGACGCAAACCAGTCAGAATGGGCAACCGAATATTCCACCATCCCCAGCCGGGCCACCAGTGCCACCGGATCACCCCGGTCAAACCCCGCAAAGCCCGGATCGGCAATCGCGGCCAGTATCTCCCGCGCCCGGTCAGCGCGGAAATTCAGGCATAACAAACCATCGCCGGCCCGCATCCCCGGATAACCGCCAATCACCGTGGCGGGAATGAATTCGTCGGTATGACCATTGGCGGCAGCTGCCTGCAACGCCAGCGCGGCGGTTGGCTGTTGCAGGCCCCGCGCCAGCACGATGGCGTTATAGGCGGTCTCGACCCGGTCCCAGCGATTATCGCGGTCCAGCGCGTAATAGCGGCCGATCACCGTGGCAACGCGTGCCCCCGGCGGCAAACTCGCCTCCAATGCGGCGATAAATCCGGCAGCCGATGTCGGGGCTACATCGCGCCCGTCGGTCAGCGCATGAATGGCCACCGGGACACCCGCCGCCTCGATCACGCGGGCAGCAGCCAGCAGATGCACGATATGGCCATGCACCCCGCCGTTCGATACGACACCCATCAGATGCGCGACCCCGCCCGATGCCTTCAAACTGGCAATAAACCCGACCAAGGCAGGATTGCGGTCAAACGACCCCTCCTCGATCGCCAGATCTATCGCGCCCAGATCCATCGCCACGACGCGGCCCGCGCCGATATTGGTATGGCCCACTTCGGAATTGCCCATCTGCCCGGTCGGCAGGCCCACATCCGGGCCATGGGTAATCAGTTCGGCCTGCGGACAGGTCGCCATGATCCGGTTGAAATGCGGCACATTCGCCAGCACCGGGGCATTGGCAAACGGATCGGCGCGCTTGCCCCAACCATCCAGAATGCACAAGACCACAGGTTTCGGACGGCTCATCGGTTGCTCCCTCAGCTTCACATGCCCTTTAACGCGCCATCAGGCCAAGGTGAACGGTCCTCCATTCTTTTGTTCAAAAATATCCCCGCCGGAGGCATCAAAAGTTCCTAAACCCGGTGATACGGCGCCCCCGCCAATATCGATGCGGCGCGATACAACTGCTCAGCCAACATCACCCTTACCAGCATATGCGGCCAGACCATTGGGCCAAATGACACTGCGGCATCGGCACGGGCGCGCAATGCGGGATCAATCCCATCCGCACCGCCAATGACAAAGGCCAGATCGCGGCCCGCATCGCGCCAGCCCGCCAGCAGCTGCGCGAATGCAGGCGACGTCATCTGCGCGCCGCGTTCATCCAGCACGCAGATCAGCGCACCATCCGGCACAGCGCGGGCCAGCAACGCAGCCTCGGCCGCCATCCCGCCGCCTTTTTTATCCTCAACCTCCGCAACAGACACCGGCCCCAGCCCAAGCGCCCGGCCGGTCCGGTCGAATCGCAGCAGATAGTCGTCGATCAACAGCTTTTCCGGGCCCGCACGCAGGCGACCCACGGCGCAAACCGCCAGCTTCATCAGACCGGCTTGGGGGCAACGCTGCCAGCAGGGGTCGGCGCCCCCGGCAGCCACATTTTCTCCAGCTGATAGAAATCGCGGACCTCGGGACGGAACAGATGGACGATCACATCGCCTGCATCAATCAGCACCCAATCGCCGGTTTCGCGGCCCTCAACACGGGACAGCACGCCATGCGACTGCTTCACCCGGTCCACCAATTTCTCTGCCATTGCAGTGACTTGGCGGGTCGATCGGCCCGTAGCGATGACCATGTAATCGCCGATCTCGGATTTGCCGCGCAGATCAATCTGCACAACCTCCTCGGCTTTATCATCATCAAGCGACGCCAGAACCGCATCCAACAGGCTGTGCCCGGTGGCAAACGGCCCAGTCGCGGTCAAAACAGGAGCGGTCATATAACCACGCCCAGCTGCGGCACCCGCCGCAAAGGTATCAAGAGACAGATCATCGTCCTCCAGGGTATCGCGTCACATCATTACCGGGACGCCCGGCCTATGGCGAAGGTAACACCGTCTTGGTGAAATCTCAATGGCGGCCGTCTTGCCATACCGGCCGTCGATAGCGCCAGACTAAAACGGTGGTCCTGCCACCACCGCCCGCAAACCGCATGTTCCGGGTCGCCGATGCGCAGGTTTCGGGTCGAGCCGCGACCTTCGGGCAAATACTGAATGCGGCATCGAAGTTGAAAGGAACAACGATGCTACTCACCGATAAAATCTTCATCATCACTGGCGCTTCCAGCGGAATCGGCGCAGCTGCGGCGCATCTTTTTGCGCGGAACGGCGCGCGCCTCGTGCTGGGGGCGCGGCGGTCGGATGCGTTGAAAACCATCGCCGGACAGATCAACGGGTCCCACCGCCACGCCGTCGTTCTGGTCGGCGATGTGACTGATCCGGACTACGCCCGCCAACTGGTCGATCTGGCCAAGGCAGAATTCGGCGGGCTTGACGGGGCGTTCAACAATGCCGGTCGGATGGGATCCGGGGCAATGATCGCGGATACGGACGCCGAGGAATGGAAGGCGGTGCTGGCAACCAACCTCACCTCGGCCTTCCATGCCGCCCGGGCACAAATTCCGGCACTTCTGGCCCGTGGCGGCGGGTCGCTGATCTTCACCGGATCCTTCGTTGGCCATACCGCCACGCTGCCGGGGATGGGGGCCTATGCGGCGTCAAAAAGCGGGCTGATCGGACTGATGCAGGGCATCGCCGTTGAATACGGCGCCCAGGGCATCCGCGCCAACGCGCTGCTTCCGGGGGGCACGCTGACGGCGGCTGCGATGGATGCGACGACCAATCCGCAGACCGAAGCTTTCATCGCAGGTCTGCATGCGCTGAAACGGATGGCCAGGCCGGAAGAGATCGCAAATGCGGCGTTGTTTCTGGCATCCGATCTGTCCAGCTTTGTGACCGGATCAGCCATGCTGGCCGATGGGGGGAATTCGATCAACAAACTCTGACAACCTGCATCCTGACCTCTGGCGCGGGGCAATCTCCGCGCCAAAGCCCGCCGGTCATTAGCCCTCCACGCAGGTCCAAACCGGGCGACAGGACCTCTCGATGTGACAACAGGCCAACCACCGCCACGCATGACCGCCGAACTACTGGATCAAGGTGCGCGACGTGGCGGCGATCAGCCCAAAGCAGACTAACCCTGAGGCAAGGAATTTAGGTGTCATCTCGACGCAAGGGGCTCCAGCTTGTCTTCAACGTTCTCAGCGATTTCGCAAGACTCCGGCTTTGCAGCACAAAGTTTGTTCGCTATTCGTTCTCAATCATGACTCGGAGAAGCACGCCACAGTGGATGATCGACAAGGAGGCCTTTCCGGTCACCATTCGCGTCCTTGTGCCAGAGCATGGCTTCGCAAAATGGGGCGTCGAGAACCAGCCGGATTGCTGGCTGTCGAGCACGCTTGAGGCGGGCGATTACGCGTCCACGCCGTACAGCGCGATGTTTGGGCACGGTACTGCGTTTCACTTCCGGACCCTTGAAGACGCAAATCACTTTGTTGCTCGCTTCCCGCAAATGGTATTGGCCGACGCAACAATGAGTGTGTCATACCGGTCGCCAGCGATTCCGTTCGGTAGGAGGGAAGTCGAAGACGTGTGCAATCTCTATTCATTGACCCGCGCACAAGACGCGATGCGCCAATTGTTCTCTGCTTTGAACTATGAAGACCGGCTCGGCAACCTCGCCCCGTTGTCAGAAGTCTATCCTGACTATGCCGCGCCGATTCTGCGCAACGGTGGCGGCGGTTTTGAGATGGTCATGGCGCGCTGGGGTCTGCCAACACCGCCACAATTCTTGATCGGCAAGAAAACCGACCGAGGAGTGACAAATGTGCGGAACACGGCTTCTCCGCATTGGCGGCGCTGGCTGGAGGTGCCAAACCGCTGCCTAGTGCCGTTCACCGCCTTTGCGGAGCAAAATATGAGCGAGGGCGGCAATCACTGGTTCGCGTTCGAAGATGATCGCCCCACATTCTTTGCTGGCCTGCAGGTTCCCGGCTGGAAGTCCATTCGCAAGCTAAAGGATGGCGAAACAACGGATGACCTGTTCGCATTCCTCACCACCGACCCCAATGCTGAGGTGCGGGCGGTCCATCCCAAGGCAATGCCGGTCATTCTGACCGATCCTAACGATTGGCGCATTTGGCTCACCGCACCTTGGAGTGATGCGAGGCTTCTGCAGAAGCCGCTGCCGGATCAGGCATTGTGCGACAGCACTCATCTTTTAGGCAAAGTGCTCGGATGAAAGCTTTGTCCTGCAAACTTGACCTCCACCCAGCATCCCCCCACCCAGCCCAAGGCCACCCCCGGCTCAATGGTCACCCCGCGGGCCTCCGGCTCGCCCGCCGGTCATTGGCCCCGGCCACGCATGCCCGTCGCAATATCGGACCACGGCGCGGGGCATGACAGCCGCCAGTCCAACACAGACTTCGGTTTCGCCACTTGCAATTCGCGCTCTGTGTTATCTGGACGGGCCACAGCCGGTGCGAATTGCTATGGCGCTTGGCCTTGCCATGCTGCATCTTTCGCAAGTCCATCATGAAACCGGCTGCAATGCATTGATCTTTGGCTATTTTCACAAAGGGAAGATCGTGAATCGGAACCTGATCCTGATTGCCGCTTTGGTGTTGATCGCAGCGGTCTGGGCGCTGACTTTCCCGCTGACCAAGATTGCGGTGCTGGGCGGCTACAGGAATTTAGGGATCATATTCTGGAGTTCGACCATCTCCGTGGTCGTTCTGGGCGTCGTCGTCGCACTGCGGGGGTTGGTCGTGCCGCTTCACCCGGCAGCACTGTTGCGGTATGGCTTTGTCGCACTTTTCGGAACTGTTTTGCCCAGTGCCGCATCCTATACTGCGGCCGAGCATCTGCCTGCCGGCGTGATCTCCGTCTGCATGTCGATGATACCCCTGCTGGCGCTTCCGCTCGCCATCTGCCTGGGGCTGGACCGCGCAACGCCGGGCAGGATTCTTGGTCTGGCACTCGGTCTGTCGGGTGTTTTGATGATTACCTTGCCGGATGCAAGCCTGCCCGGTGCGGCGCTTGCGGGTTATGTTCTGCTCGCCATGCTGGCCGTGCTTTGCTACGCTCTCGAAAGCGTAGGCTTGGGGCGGTTGGGCCGTGCCGGGCTTGATCCCATCCAGCTTCTGCTTGGCGCGTCGATCATTGCCGCAATTGTTACGCTACCGATTGCCTTGGTCGCCGGAACGTTCATCGTCCCGGTCCTGCCAGTCAGCAAAGCAGAGGTTGCAGTTGTCTTGTCCGGCTTGGCAAATACTGCGGCCTATGTTGGTTTTGTCTGGATAATTGGCAGCGGCGGGGCGGTATTTGCCTCACAGGTGGCCTATCTGGTAACGGGGTTCGGTGTCCTGTGGTCGATGATATTGTTGGGGGAAAGCTATTCGATCTGGATATGGTGCGCGGTTACGGTCATCCTTGCCGGGGTCTTTTTGACTCAGCCTCATCCAAAATCAAAAACAGCGCCCGCCGCCTAAGTGCCAGCCCGGCCTATGGCCGTTTTGGATCACGCAACCATCGGTCGCGTTGGAATTGAACTCCGCCATATGCACAACCCAGACCACGCCGCCCACCCGGTCGAGGGCCAATTCCGGCACATAGCGGATCTTCAGGGCATCCGGCGACCCCACCGGGCATACGGCCGTACACAAAAGTCCGCACAAGACCCACAGGTCCGCCCCGTTTGAACACTTGCCCGACACCATCGGGTATGAACTGCCCAGCCGGATCAAAACCGGCTAAAAGGACGACAATGGTCCCATGGCCCTGCTTGCGTTTCGCGGCAAATTGGCTGGTGTCGGGTCGCGGGGCGGTATTGGAGTTCCACATAAATGCTGACGCTTGACCACATCACCGTCATAGCCCCAACACTGATCGAAGGGGTGTCGCATGTCCGGAATTGCCTCGACCTCGACGTGCCTGTCGGGACGCGTCACGATTACATGGGCACCCATAATCACCGGCTGCAGCTTGGAAACACGGTCTATCTTGAAATCATCGCGCTCGACCCGGATGGAACAAAGCCCGGCAGGGCGCGGTGGTTCGGTCTGGACAATCAGGCACAGGTCAGATCGGACTGGGACAAAGGCAGGCGCCTGCGCGGGTGGGTTGCCGGGACGGATGCAATTGAGGCCATTGTTTCAGCCCACTGCGCAATCTTTGGTGAAAAAGTGCCGCTTCCGACCGCCAACCCGACATTCGATTTTTCAATCCCCAAGGATGGCGCGCTCCCACTGGGTGGTGCGGCCCCTTCGATCATCAATCACCGGGGCGACCCCACCGCGATGGCCGCCATTCCCGATCTCGGTGCGCGGCTGCGGTCGTTCACCCTCGAACATCCGGATTCTGCGGCCATTGCGGCGCTTTACCGGGAACTCGTCATCGATCATCCGCCCGTCATCGTTCAGGCCCCTCTAGCCCGCTATCACGCGCTCATCGAAACACCAGCCGGATTGAAACAGCTGACCTGATCCAGATGCAGGGGCCGCATCGCCCCCCCCTTGCCCCCTGCCGTCACAGCGACTATCCTGACGTTACACTGTCCCGAGGTCCCCTGCGTTGATCATCCGCGCCCATAACCACCGCTCCTGTGGCCCTGTGCCCGCCCTGCAAACCCGTTTGCAGGGCTGATCCGGGACCGCACCGCCTGTCTCTGATCTGCCCTTTCCGGCAGCCCGCCTGCCATTTCCAGATCAGATGAGCCCCATATGACCCTGCTCACCACCAAATCCCTCGGCGTGACCTATGCGGATGTCTTGTTTTCCAACCTTGACCTGATCATCAACGCCGGCGACCGGGTTGGGCTGATTGCGGCCAACGGGCGGGGCAAATCCACCCTTCTGCGCTGTCTGGCGGGCGAACAGGACCCGACGCATGGCACGATCACCACCCGGCGCGGGCTGCGTATCGGGCATGTGACGCAGGATATTCCGCAAGCGCTCATTGAAACCCCGCTGTATGACGCCGTGCTGCTGTCGCTGACCGCCGATCAACGCGACAGCGAAAGCTGGCGGGTCGATATCGTGCTGGACGACCTCGAAATCCCCGCAGACCTGCGGCACACCACACTCGGTGCGCTCTCGGGCGGCTGGCAGCGGCTCGCCATGCTTGCGCGGACCTGGGTCACCGAACCCGACCTGCTGCTACTGGACGAGCCGACCAACCACCTTGACCTCGCGCGGATCGGACAGCTGCAACGCTGGCTCAAATCCCTGCCGCGCGACATGCCGGTCCTGATCGCCAGCCATGATCGGGCCTTTCTGAACGACACCTCCAACCGGACCATCTTCTTGCGGCCCGACACCGCGCCCAGCTTTGCGCTGCCCTATGCGCACGCTCTTGTGGCGCTGGACGACATCGACGCGGCGATGGACCGCCAACACAGCAATGACCTGAAACAGGCCAATCAATTGCGCCGTCAGGCCGCCAAACTGAAAAACATCGGGATCAATTCCGGGTCTGACCTGTTGATCACCAAAACCAAACAACTGTCCGAACGGGCCGACAAGATCGAAGAGGCCGCCCGCCCGGCCCATCAGGACCGCTCTGCAGGGGCCATAAGGCTGGGCAATTCCGGCACCCATGCCAAGGCTCTGCTGAGCCTCGAGCCGACAGACGTGGCCACCCCCGACGGGCGCAAACTGTTTCGCACCGGCCCGCTCTGGATCACGCCGGGCGACCGGGTGGTGGTGTTGGGGGCCAATGGCACCGGCAAATCGACGCTGGTCAACATGGTCCGCGCCGCACTTGCGGGCGCACCCGGGCCAATCCGCGCCGCGCCGTCGGTCATCCCCGGGATCAGCGATCAGGGCACAACCGAGCTGAACAGCCACGCCACCCCCCGCGCAACGATCTGCCACCAATTCGACGTGGGCGACCAACGGGCCATCGCCCTGCTGGCCGGGGCGGGCATGACGCTGGACATGCAAACCGCCCCCGTCGCCAAATTATCCGGCGGGCAACGGGCGCGGCTGGCGATGCTGGTCCTGCGGCTGACCCAGCCCAATTTCTACCTGCTGGACGAACCGACCAATCATCTGGATATCGAAGGGCAGGAAGCGCTGGAAACCGAACTGACCGCGCATGGGGCCGCCTGCCTGCTGGTCAGCCACGACCGCGATTTCGTCAGGGCCGTGGGAAACCGGTTCTGGCTGATCGAGCAGACCAAAGCCGGGGGGAAACTGACCGAAGTCGACAGCCCCGAACCCTTTTTCCAAACCGCCCTCTCCGGCTAGAGAGATTTTCGCCGAAAATTTTTCGCCACCAGAATTTTCAACTTAAAATTTTGGTGGCACCCCAGCCCGAAAACGCTCCACCCAATCGCGGCTTGTCGCATCGGCGAGCTTCCTGACCCCCGGCGTGACGCCATCGGCGGCGGCCGGGTCCAGCCCCAGGGCCGCCAGAACCCGGGCCAAGGTTCCGCCCGGATCAGCCGCCAGATCGTCATAGCTCAGCCGCAGCGGCGCGATCCCCTCGCGGGCGAACCAGTCGTTCCAGACCCGGTCATAATCCACCAGCATCTCCACAATGACCCGCAGCCGGGCGGCGTCATAGACCGGCTCGCGATGCGGGGCAACGCGTTCCAGTTCGGTGCCATCGGGGGCCACATGCCACAGTCCGGTCTGTTCGGCCCGCAGGTACGACACCGCCTGCCCGACCTTGTCGACCCGGCTCAGGTGGATGAACAGGGTCGGCCCAAAGACCCGCGCAAACCGGGCCACATCGGCCGGCTCATCCGGGAACAGGCCCGCGAGGGTCCGGAACAGGAACGGAAAGCTCTCGCCTTGCTGGCGCAGGCCAAACGGGCCGCCGCCTTTGCCGCCCATCCGGATCGCCGCCCCGAACACCGCCCCCAGAACCTCGGCCTCGGTCGCACCCAATGGGGGCACAACCTCCATCCGCTCCAGCCAGTCCGCAACTTCAGCCCGGTAAAACCACGACTCCGGACGGCCCGCAACACCCGTCGCCGCCAGCAGCTTGCACAGCAAGGTGCTGCCGCTACGGGGCGCGGTGCAGATCATGTAGGCCGCATATTGCATCATGCGCGGCACCCTATCCGGTCAAGGTGTCGACCTGGCGACAGCGCAACGCGGCTCTTCCCTTGCGCACCCCGCCTGACAACCTGTTGAGGTCAATCTGGGGCCATCACGGAACCGGATCAATCCTGATCCGGTAATCCGCCGTTTGCGCCCCGTCATAGATCGGCGGTGCCCAGACTAAGACGAGATAGGCGTTGTCGGCCTTGGTCAAGTCAATCGTCTGCCCGGGCTCAAGTGGCTCTATCACCCATGAACTGCCTTGCCGGATAACCTGCCGCAGGATCATTGGCCCCGGCGCTTGGGTTTCAAACCAGACCGTGCCCCACCCCTGCGGTTGCACGATGCGCAGCACATTGTAAGACCACGGGCGCGGGCGCAGGCGGGCTGGCGGGCTGGCCCAGTCCGCCCCAACCTTCAATTCCAGCGTGATGTCATTTTCGACGCCCGCCAGCGGCGTTTCCGCCATGATCCGCGCGCGTTCCACCAAAGACGCGTCGCGCTGGGTGCGGCTCAATTCCCAGTCCGGCATCGGCGCGCCCGGCCCTTCGACAAAGCTGGCCGTCATCAGTGCGGCGAAATCGGCAAAAGCTGTGGCAAAGTTGGCCCGACCAACGGCGCGGGACAGATATTCCTGCGGCATCAGCGTGGTCCCGTCAAAGAACCCGGTGGTGAACACAGGGTCTGGCAGACCCCAGACCTCACCCAGATAACGGATAAACAGATGCATGCCGTATTGGCGGTTGTCGGTCATCCAATGGACCGGATCCTTGGGTTCCGGGTTGTAAAAGCCATGCCACAGGGCCAGTTGCGGATTACCGGCGATGGTGGATGCGGTCGTATGAATATCCACCCCATCCGGGTTGCGTTCCGCCATGAACCACTGCGCCGAAGTTTCGGTAAACCAGCCGGAATCGCCATCGTTGACATATCCCGGCGACGTCGCCTCCCACTGAAAAACATGAAACCCCTCATGGCTCAGGTTGTCCAGGTCGGCCGTCACCCCGCGCGGCAGCGTCATGAATGGCAATCCGGCGTCGTTTTCGCCCACACCATTTCCCCAGCCGTAGTCACCAAACCCGTCATCTTCACCGGGGACATGCAGATAGACGTTGAACCGCACCCCTGCCGCAATATTGGCGGGCCAGCGCATGCCATAATCGGTCAGAGCGGCACAGCGGGCGCTGTCCAACCCATCAGCGGTGATCTGCGCGTCGGCAAAGGTGAAAAACGCCGGATCAAACCAGATGGCCCACATCCCCTGCTCATACACCTGATGCTGGTCCGGCTGGACATACATCTGTTGCAGGGTCAGACCCGTTGGTGGGACTGGGCAGGCAGAAACAACGCCCGCGATCAGACAGAACAAACCAGTCAAAAAGTGTCGCATCATTCCCCAGTCTTTGGTTCAGCGGTATTGGCAGACCTACCCTAAATGGCCCCGCCGCTGCGCACCAGACCGCTTGCGGGCCGTGAGCCTGTCTTCGCCGCCCCGATCAGACCTGCGGTGCGGCCGCGTCGATCGGCAGCAAACAATCCCCCGGGCGGGCGCATGGCGCATAGCTGTGGCGCCGGATCAGCCCCGCTGCACATTGACACTTTGGAACATCAGGTCGGCCTGCCCGTAGGATGTCATGAATGCGACGTCCGCTGCATCCCGGCCCACAGCGATGCGCGCCATTTCAGTGGGGTCCGCCATGCCCGTCGGATCGACAAGATGCCACCCCGCCGCCTCGCCCTCCAGCCAGACCTCGGCCACGGCATGAAAATCCTGCGGTTCCAGCGCCGGGGCATAGACGCTGACGATGCGGGCGGGAATGGCGGCAGCCCGGGCCAGCGTGATCAGCACATGGGCAAAATCGCGGCAGACACCTTTGCGCTGCACAAACGTATCCAGCGCCGTCGTGCGGGCATGGCTGGCCCCGGGAACATAGGTAAACCGGGCCTCAATCCAATCGCGCATTGCGGCAATCGCGGCCCCGCCGCCATACTGGCCAAACTCGGCAGCAACAAAGCTTTGAAACTCATCCGACGGGCAAAACCGCGACGCCATCAGGTAGCGTATTGTATAGGCTGGCAACTGGTGCGGCGGCACCCGGCGCAGGGTGGTCAAATCCTCGGCCCTGCGGGTAATTTCGACCTTGGCCTCATAGGAACATTGCATCCGGCCATGCATGCTCAGCCAGACACGGTCGCCGACACCCTCTTCTGCGGGGATGCGGGCAAATCCGGTGGCCGCTGGCAGGATGATATTGGCTGACAGAATGCGCTGATCGGGCATGGCCGCCGCTTCGATCTGCAACAACACATCAGTCGGCCCGGCCAGAGCATAATCCAACTGGGTGGAAATCGACAATATCATCGGTCAGGCCTGCTTTCAGTCTTGGGGATTAAAGGTCGTAATCCGGACAACCGGCATGTCAGCTTAATGCAGCATCTGCCGCGGGCGTTCCCCTGTCACACACAAGTTTGCGCCGGCACCACGGCGGACTTGCAGCATGCAGGCCTTGGGTATATCTGACAACCCATGCAACAGGTGTTCAACATCTCTGACCGGGCCCGGCTGCCGTGGCGCTTTCACGGGGCCACCCGCTCAATTCTTGCCCGGCAATAACCGTCGGTCGCCCGTTTTGCGGGCAGTTGTTCATTTTCCCCAACCCTGAAAATCGGAGTGGACCATATGTCCCCGAAAACCCTCTATGACAAAATCTGGGATGCGCATCTGGCGCATCAGGCCGACGACGGCACCTGCCTGCTGTATATCGACCGGCATCTGGTCCACGAAGTGACCAGCCCGCAAGCGTTCGAAGGGCTGCGCATGACCGGCCGCACTGTCCGCGCGCCCAACCGCACCATCGCCGTGCCCGACCATAACGTGCCCACCACCGCAGGGCGCGATACCCATATCGACAACGAGGAATCGCGGATTCAGGTCGAAGCACTCGACAAGAATGCCCGCGATTTCGGCATTCACTATTACCCGGTGTCCGACATCCGTCAGGGCATCGTCCACATCGTCGGGCCGGAACAGGGCTGGACCCTGCCGGGCATGACCGTGGTCTGCGGCGACAGCCATACCGCGACCCATGGGGCCTTCGGCGCACTGGCGCATGGCATCGGCACGTCCGAGGTTGAACATGTGCTGGCCACGCAAACGCTGATCTCGAAGAAATCCAAAAACATGAAGGTCGAAATTACCGGCCATCTGCGGCCCGGTGTCACCGCCAAAGACATCACTATGTCGGTCATCGGCGAAACCGGCACGGCGGGCGGCACCGGCTATGTCATCGAATATTGTGGGTCTGCGATCCGCGACCTCAGCATGGAAGGGCGGATGACCGTCTGCAATATGGCAATCGAAGGCGGCGCGCGGGCGGGTCTGATCGCGCCGGATGAGAAAACCTATGCCTATTGCATGGGTCGGCCCCACGCGCCCAAAGGTGCGCAATGGGATGCGGCCCTGACATGGTGGAAAACCCTGTTCACCGATGATGACGCGCATTTCGACAAAATCCTGACGATCAAAGGCGAAGATATCGCCCCTGTGGTCACATGGGGCACCAGCCCCGAAGATGTCTTGCCGATCACCAGCTTTGTCCCCGCCGCCGACAGCTTTCAGGGTGGCAAGGTGGATGCAGTCACACGGTCACTGGACTATATGGGCCTGACCGCCGGGCAAAAGCTGACCGATATCCAGATCGACACCGTGTTCATCGGGTCCTGCACCAATGGCCGGATCGAAGACCTCCGCGCCGCCGCCGCGATCCTCAAGGGCAAAAAGATCAAAGACGGGATGCGGGCCATGGTCGTGCCCGGATCGGGTCTGGTGCGTTTGCAAGCCGAGGAGGAAGGGCTGGCGCAGATCTTCATCGACGCAGGCTTTGAATGGCGGCTGGCAGGCTGCTCAATGTGTCTGGCAATGAACCCCGACCAGTTGTCGCCGGGCGAACGCTGTGCGGCCACGAGCAACCGGAACTTTGAGGGGCGACAAGGGCGGGGCGGACGTACGCATCTGATGTCGCCCGCCATGGCCGCAGCGGCTGCTGTCACTGGGCACCTAACCGATGTACGGGAGATGATGTAATGGACGCTTTCACCACCCTCAGCGGCATCGCCGCCCCGATGCCGCTGGTCAATATTGACACCGACATGATCATCCCCAAGCAATTCCTGAAGACGATCAAACGGACCGGCCTCGGCGTCAACCTGTTCGACGAAATGCGCTACATGCTGGACGGGACGGAAATCCCAGGCTTCGTGCTGAACCAGCCCGCCTACCGGACCGCGCAAATCATCGTCGCGGGCGAAAACTTCGGCTGTGGATCATCGCGCGAACACGCGCCCTGGGCGCTGGCTGACTTCGGCATCCGCTGCGTGATTTCCACCAGTTTTGCTGATATTTTCTACAATAACTGCTTCAAGAACGGTATTCTGCCGATCATCCTCCCCGAGGCAGAACGGAACGCTTGCCTGAAAGACGCAGAAAAAGGCGCGAACGCCCGAATCGATGTGGACCTGGCCAGCCAGACCATCACCCTGTCAGACGGCAGCAAAATCAGCTTTGAATTGGACCCGTTCCGCAAACATTGCCTGATCAATGGTCTGGACGACATTGCATTGTCACTGGAAAAGGTAACATCCATAAGCAGTTACGAGGCTGCACTGGCGCAAAGCCGGCCTTGGGTCTGATCTGGCAGCCACCGGGTCCGGTCCCAAAACCCGGACCCGCCATGCGATAGTGCTGATGTGCCTTTGATTTTCGGAGTTGCCCAAATACCTCCGCCGGAGGCATCTGCCCGAAAAATTTATGCAAAAGCCCGGGGAAATATGTCCAGTTTATCTCCGCAACCATTGGCAGATGTAGCGCGCGATTTCACAACCAACGCTACATCTGCGCCCACCCTTCGTTTTGCCATTGCTAGGCTTTGAATTGGTTGCAATCTCGCACCAGTCCTGCCGCAAAACCGCCACACATGCCGACAATGGTTAACCAAGTGTTGCTGCATCTGGGGTGAACGGGCATGAATATGGCAAGAATGAGGCAGACCCTGAAAAAACGGGAAAAGCCAACCGGAACAGAGCCGCGGCACCGTATCGCGACCGGCCGGAAGTTGGGTGAGCAGGCAATGATGACGCGACTTTCAGGGGCAATCCTGCGGGCAATTCTGGTGGTTTTGCTGATCGCAACGCCGTCAATTCTGCTGCCCGGAACCAGCAGCGATACCACACAAATCATTGCTTTGCTTGGCTTTATTGCCGCAGCCTTCACCTTGGTTGAATATTACTCCGCCTCGCCTTCACTGGTGGAGTTTCGGGATGCGCCGCCGTTCAACCGGGTGCGCTTCATTGCGTTGTTCATGACGGTCTTTATCCTGACCATCATTCTGCGCGGTGCGACCGACCCCACCACCATCACCCGCTTTTTCGAAACCGTGGGGGCCGAGATCGGGTCATCCATCGACATGCCCTATTCGCCAGTGCGCCTTGTCGTGCTGATGATGCCCGATTCGGCCTCAGCCGCGTTGGTCGAACAGGTCAGAACCGCCGCCGGTATCAGCTATTTTGTCTCGCTCATGGCGATGGCATTCTTCGTGCTTCTGCTGCGGTTGCGCGGCTGGCCGATGGGCAACAAAGGCTTCAACGTCTGGGTCAATCTGCCAACGTTTGACCCGACCGCCGGTGGTGATGTCGTCGAACGGCTGAACCGTGACGCACAATTTAACCTTATCTTAGGGTTTCTGCTGCCATTCATTATTCCAGCCTTCGTCAAACTCGCGTCCGACATGTTCGACCCGATCACCTTGACGAACCCGCATACGTTAATCTGGACGATGACCGCATGGGCGTTTTTACCTGCCAGTTTGTTGATGCGGGGTACGGCCCTGACCCGGGTGGCCTATATGATCAAAATGCAACGCGAACGGGCCTATGCCGCCGCCGAATCCGAAGGTTTTGCGCGGGCCTGATCGTTGTTTTCATCACGGTTTTGACTGGTCCGGCCACTGCCGAAAATCTCCGCATTGCCACTTACGCCGCCGCATTCAGCCGGTCCGGCCCGGGGTTGCTGTTGCGCGATATTCTGGCGGGCGATGATGAACAGATCATTGCAGCCACGGCGGTCATTGCTGAAATCAAACCCGATGTGCTGCTACTGACCGACATCGACTATGATCTTGGGCTGGCTGCTTTGACTGCCCTGACGGCCAAGCTTGGGGATCAGGGCATTGATTATCCTTACGTATTTTCGCTGCGGCCCAATAGCGGGCAGTTCACTGGCCTTGATCTGGACAATAATGGCCAGATTGGCGAGGCGCGGGATGCGATGGGTTATGGCCGCTTTGCGGGCGATGGCGGCTTGGCGGTTCTCTCGCGCTGGCCGATAAACATGACCAATGTCCGCGACTTCTCAGACCTGCTGTGGCGCGATCTGCCGGGGGCCACCCTGCCCATGGTTGATGGCCAGCCATTCCCAAATGCCGCAGTGCAGAACCAGCAACGCCTGTCCAGCAGCGCTCATTGGCTGGTTCCGGTCCAAACTGGCGACGGTCCGCCGCTGACCCTGCTGGTCTGGTCCGCCACCCCGCCGGTGTTTGACGGGCCCGAGGACCAGAACGGCCTGCGCAACCGCGATGAATTGCGCCTGTGGCAGGCAGTTCTGGACGGCACCTATGGTCCGCCGCCTGAAGATTTCGTCCTGCTGGGCAATGCCAATCTTGACCCTGCCGATGGCGACGGGTTCCGGCAAGCAATGGCGCAGTTGCTGGCCGATCCCCGACTACAGGATCCCGCCCCCAGCAGCGCCGGGGCCCGCGCCGCTGCCGATCCGGGACAGACCGGCGATCCGGGCCTTGATACAACCGACTGGCCCGATGGGGCGCCTGGCAATCTGCGGGTCAGCTATGTGTTGCCTGCGGCGGATTGGACAGTGACCGGCGCTGGCGTTTTCTGGCCCGCGCCGGATGATCCAAAGGTAAACTTACTCGGCCGCGATGGCCTTGCCGCCGGCCCGCATCGCCTGGTCTGGGTCGACTTGGCCCGGTAGGCCCGCCAGCATCACACTGCGCAGATCAGTGGCGTGGAAATCCGGCAAAAGCCGGGCCAGTTTTGCGCCCGATAGGGTATGGTTGATCGTCCACAAATAGCGCATCTCGCGCAATTCCCTTGCCAATTCCCAAAACGGGCTGGCCAAGGTCATGAACCACCACGCAAACGGGCTTAGTCTGATAGGCCGGCCCAAAGCGTCCTGCAGTGTTGCGCGCAACTGATCGAGCGTAAACGCATGGCCGGTAAATGGCACATCTTCGAACTGCGCCAATGTGCTACGCGTCTCGGATAAACCAACCGCAGCCCGGGCCCAATCGGGCAGGTAGCAATAGGTGGTGATCACATCCTTTGGCCCCGGTGCGGTCACCTTGCCCTTGGCGATCCCGGTCAACAGGAACAGTGTCATAATGTCCTTGTTATGGTCAGGGTCGATGAAATTGCCCGCCCGCAGCACGATGGTCTGCACGCCCGAGGCCTTATAGGCCAGTTCCATATCGACCCGTATCTGCCCCTTGCGGGTGGTCGGGCGCTGCAGGCTGTGTTCGGACCATTCGCCGCCAATGCTGTCGAAGTTATAGACATTGCCCGGCACGATGACCGTGGCCCCGCTGGCCCGTGCGGCAGCAACCACCTGCGCGGTGATTTGCGGGATGAGGACATCCCAGTTATGATATCCGGGCGGGTTCAGGCCGTTGACGATAACATCAACGCCCATCGCAGCCTTGACCATATCGGTGCCGCGTTCATAGTGCCGGACATGCCAGCCTGCGTTCCAGAATGCGGCAGCGGCATGGCTGCCGATTTTGCCGGTGCCGCCGAGGATTAAAACTGTTTGGGTCATGGGTTACTCCTGAATGATAGGGGCAAGATGAACTCAACAGATACAAATAGAAATTGCCGGAAAACGCAGAGCGTGTATTCATGAATGAATGGATAAACCACTGTCATCGCTTGATTGGTCGCTGGTGCAGGCGTTTCTTTCCGTCGCCGATACCGGCAGTCTGTCCGCCGCCGCCCGCTTGTCAGGCACCAGCCAGCCAACCTTGGGTCGTCAGATAAAGGCGATCGAGGCGCAGTTGGGCGCTGATCTTTTTATCCGGCAGGCGCGCGGGCTGGCGCTGAGCGAAACCGGGGCTGCGCTGATTTCCCCGGCGCGGGCGATGCGCGATGCGGCGGGTCAGATTGCGCTGACTGCCGCGGGCCGGGCAGACCGGCTGGAGGGGACGGTACGGATTACTGCCAGCGTCTCGATGGCGGTTTATCACTTGCCCCCGATCATTGCTGCAATCCGGTTAGCGGAGCCGCATATTGCGATTGAGATTGAACCATCCGATGTTACCACCAACCTGCTATACCGCGAGGCTGATATTGCGGTGCGGATGTATCGCCCGACCCAGCTTGATCTGGTGTCGCAGCATTTGGGCGATATTGAACTGGCTGTATTTGCAGCCAAATCCTATCTGGCGCGGCGCGGGTTTCCGACGTCGCTGGACCAGATTGCTGACCATGATGTCGTAGGCTTTGACCGCAGCGACGCGATAATTGAGGGGTTTCGCACAGCAGGTGCCCCGGTTAGCCGGGATTATTTCAAAACCCGCTGTGATGATAACGTGGTGCACTGGGAACTGGTCCGGGCGGGCTGTGGCATCGGTTTTGCGCAGGCGTGCATCGGCCGGGCCGATCCGACGGTGCAGGAACTCGACTTTGGTTTCATGGTGCCGAACCTTGAAATGTGGCTGACCGCGCATGAAGCGATGCGCCAGACCCCACGCATCCGCCGGGTCTGGGATATGCTGGCCAAGGGGCTGCGACCGCTGTGTATGTGATCAATTCGGTTCCGTGCTACCGCCCAAATCAATCAGAAACTTGACCAATGGCAGCACTTTTGGCCCTTCAACCGCGCAAGTGTCAGGTTTGTCCAGCAGGGCAAAGGCCGGGTTAAAATACCCCGCGTCATAAGCGTCGGTATCCAGACCCAGATTATTATTGGCAATCAAATCCGCCGTCCCGTTCAGCAGCGACCATTCCCCATCAGTAATCGCGAACGCCGGGCAATTCATCCCGACGACGATGGCGGTCACAATCCCAGTCAGCAATTCCTGACTTTGGCTTTGGTTGAAATCGTCGACACGCGGCATGGCCACCGCAATCGCCCCGTCGGCGGGGGCAAGGGTTGGTATTATCAGGGCCAAAGTTAGCAGAATGACAAGTCGCATGGGCGCACCTTTGAAAAGCGGGATGATCGCAGTCTGCACCCGCAGGGGCCGAATGTGAAGCACCCGCGCTTGACCCTGCCCCCCCAAGCAATTACGCGAACGCCAACAGATTTTGCGCAAAGGACAGTTATCATGGCCAATCCCTCGCTTCTTATCCTTGCCGGTGACGGTATCGGCCCCGAGGTGATGGGGCAGGTCAAACGGATCATCGACTGGTACGGGGCCAAGCGTGGCGTGACCTTTGATGTGACCGAAGATCTGGTCGGCGGCTGTGCCTATGATGTCCATGGCGTCCCGTTGCATGATGACACAATGGCCAAGGCGCAGTCGGTGGACGCGGTTCTGCTGGGGGCGGTAGGTGGCCCGAAGTATGACGCGTTGGATTTCAGCGTGAAACCCGAACGCGGATTGCTGCGCCTGCGCAAGGAAATGGACCTGTATGCCAACCTGCGCCCGGCCCAGTGTTTTGACGCGCTGGCCGACTTTTCCAGCCTGAAGCGCGAAGTCGTCGCCGGTCTGGACATCATGATCATCCGCGAACTGACCAGCGGCGTTTATTTCGGCGAACCACGCGGGATTTTTGTCGAGGGGAACGAGCGGGTCGGCATCAACACCCAGCGCTATACCGAATCCGAGATTGCCCGCGTGGCCCGGTCGGCCTTTGAACTGGCCCGCAAGCGCGGCAACAAGGTCTGTTCGATGGAAAAGGCCAATGTCATGGAATCCGGCGTGCTGTGGCGCGAGGTTGTGACCAAGGTCCATGCCGAGGAATATCCGGATGTGCAGCTGTCGCATATGTATGCCGACAATGGCGCGATGCAGCTGGTCCGCTGGCCCAAGCAGTTTGACGTGATCGTCACTGACAATTTGTTTGGCGATGTTTTGTCCGATGCTGCCGCCATGCTGACCGGATCGCTGGGCATGTTGCCGTCAGCCAGCCTTGGTGCGCCCATGGCCAATGGCCGCCCCAAGGCGCTGTATGAACCGGTGCATGGGTCCGCCCCGGACATCATGGGCACCGGCAAGGCCAATCCGATTGCCTGTATCCTGAGCTTTGCCATGGCCTTGCGCTATTCCTTTGGCATGCTCGACGAGGCGGCGCGGGTTGAGGCGGCGGTGGCACAGGTGCTGGAGGATGGGCTGCGCACCGCTGACCTGCTGGGTCCGCAGGGTGGTGAAGCGGTGACCACGACGCAGATGGGTGACGCGATTATCGCCGCATTGGACGCCAGCCTTTAAGCTGTCTGGCCGGCGAAAACGCAACCTAAAACCTTCCCCGCGGGCAAGGTTTTAGTAAACAAAATCATAACATTAACAAACTTTTAACAGATGTCGATGGGGTCACATTACGGCCCCGCTGGATCACCCTTTGAACTTGGCGATATCAGCCACTTGCACAAGGGCTTTCTTGACCACCTTGATCCGCTCGGCCTTGTCCTTGTCATTATCGTCGCTCAACTTCATCGTGCCCAGATCAAAGCCCTGAAATTTCTGGAACTCGGACCAGAATTCCTTGTTATAATTGTCCAGCTGCTTGACGGAGTTTGATACGCTGCGGCCCTGCTGTTTGATATTGTCGTTCCATGATGCACTGGACCCATCGGCCAGAAACACCTTGGCGCCGATCAAGAACTTCTTGACGGCATCCATTAAAAACTTGGCCGCCAGAATGTTTTTCTTGACGATCCGGTCGCGCATTTCCTTGAGCGGGCCGTCTATATCGAGGCTTTTGCAGGTCAGCGCAAAGTCGGTCGCGGCCTTGGCCACCGCCAGAGCGGCCTTGGATGCATCGCCGCCACCGGTCACTTTTTTAAGGGTGTCGGCGGCCTTGCTGGCCACTTTGTCGACTTCGAACAACTGCTTGCGAAACGGCTCGATCACCTTGGCGTAGTACTCTTTGCCGGCTTTGACCCCTGCCTGCAGCTCTTCTTCGGTATTGGGGTTCTGCGGCAGCAAGTTTGTCGTGTCGATCTTTTTGTGCATGGCCAGCGTCTTGACCAGTTCGTCACCCAGCCCGGTCTTTTTGGTCTTGCCAATCAGACCTTTCTTTTTCTGCCAATCTGCATCAGTCAGCGTTTTCGGATACTCGATAATCGCCGTTACACTTATGCCCGCCATAATTGTCCTCCTGTCAAATTTGAAAACGGGCCTGCTAAGTCGTGGCCTCGTGGGTCGAAGTTGACACGCTCACCAGCGCGGAATCAAGGGCTTCGTTCTGCAAGTTGTGTGGAACTGTCAAAGGCGGTTGACCTTGGCCCGGCAATGCGGGATGCAACCCAAAGTATTACGTCGGAGGGATTTCAGCCATGGGGCCGAACGCAAAAGGCGCACTATTGGCGCTATTGGCTTTTGGAGTCTATGCCACGCATGATGTGGTGGTCAAATTTCTGGGCAGCAGCTACAGCCCGGTCCAGCTGATCTTTTTCAGTGTATTGTTCAGTTTCCCCCTGGCGATGCTGATGATGATGCGCGACCCGCAGCCGGGCACGTTACTGCCGGTGCATCCCTGGTGGATTGCGCTGCGCACCGCCGCATCTGTCCTGACCGGGATCACGGCGTTTTATGCATTTTCGGTCCTGCCATTGGCCCAAGTCTATACCATCGTCTTTGCCACCCCGCTGATCATCACCGTGCTGGCAATCCCGATCTTGGGTGAAAAGGTTCGGATCCGGCGCTGGATGGCTGTGCTGGTGGGGCTGATGGGCGTGCTGGTCGTGCTGCGCCCCGGATCGACCGATCTGACTTTGGGCCATCTGGCGGCATTGCTGGCGGCGGTCGGCGGGTCTGTTGCGTCGATCATCGTGCGCAAAATCGGGGCCGAGGAACGGCCCGTGGTGCTATTGCTGTACCCGATGCTGGCCAATTTCGTGGTCATGGCCATGGTCCTGCCGTTTGTCTATCAACCGATGCCGATTGAACATATCGGCCTGAGCGGGCTGATGGCCGTCCTAGGCTGGTCGGGTGGCGTGATCATTATCATGGCCTATAAATCAGGCGAGGCCGTCATTGTCGCGCCGATGCAATATTCGCAAATCCTGTGGGCCACGGGTTACGGCCTGCTGTTTTTCAACGAATCTCCAGACCGGGGCACGATTATCGGGGCCGCGATCATCATTGCCAGCGGGTTGTATATCGTCCTGCGCGAAAGCCGGACTTCGGTTTCGGCCAACAAACCCGTGCTGCATTCCAAAAGCAGGCCGGATACCGGCACCAGCCCGCGCAACAACCTGTTGGAGCGGATCGTGCTGGCCCGCAAGGCAGCGCAACTACCTTTGGCCGATACCGTCACCCGCCCGCTTGAATAACCAGCCCGTTTGAATAACCTGCTTGCAAAACCATGGCCCCCGCGCTAGGCCGCGCGTCATCGGTCGGAGTGTAGCGCAGCCTGGTAGCGCACCTGCTTCGGGAGCAGGGGGTCGGAGGTTCGAATCCTCTCACTCCGACCAATTTCCCCATAATCTGCGTTGTGCGTTGTGCTGCTTTGGCCTAGGCTTTGCGCAGGTCGACGCCAGAGGTTTGTGCCATGAAAATGTTTGGTTTTCTGACGGGCAACGCCGCGGCGGTAAAAGGCTGGGGCTGGCGCGGCGTGGTCTTTGGCACGCGATAGCGGCCAGGCGGCCATGACCAACCCGCTTTATGACGCAGTTTTCGGCCGCCACGCCGGGCAGGATACCGCGTTCTTGGATCTGCCCGGCCGCACCCTTCTGACCCATGCCGCATACCTGACCCTTGCCGCCCGCTTGGCCCATGCGCTGTCCGGGTTGGGGCTGAACCCGGGCGACCGTATTGCTGTGCAAGTGGATAAGTCGGCTGACATGCTGGCCGTCTATGCCGCCTGCGTGCAGTCAGGGCTGGTGTTTTTGCCGCTGAACCCGGCCTATACCCCGACCGAGATGGATTACTTCATCGCTGATTCCGGGGCAGCCCTGCTACTGGCCAGCCCGAACAAAGCCGCCGTTTTGGGGCAGGTGGCCGCCCGGCACGGCGCGCAATTGCAAACCATGGATCACGACGGGACCGGAACGCTGGCCGATCTGGCCGAAGGGCAGCCCGGCCATTTCCCGACCGTGCCGCGCAGCGCCGACGATCTGGCCGCGATCCTGTATACCAGCGGCACCACGGGCCAATCCAAAGGGGCGATGTTGACCCAAGGCAATTTGCTGTCCAACGCGCAGACCCTGGTCCAGATTTGGGCGTTCACCAACACGGATGTCCTGCTGCATGCTCTGCCAATTTTTCACACCCATGGACTGTTTGTGGCGACCAATGTGACCCTGCTGGCGGGTGGGTCGATGATCTTCCTGCCCCGCTTTGACCCCGACGCGATGATCCGGCTGATGCCCGGGGCCACAACCATGATGGGGGTGCCGACATTTTACACCCGGCTGCTGGATGACCCGCGCGTTGACGCGGCGCTGACCGGACATATCCGCCTGTTCATTTCCGGGTCCGCCCCGCTGTTGGCCGAAACCCACAGGGCTTGGACCGCCCGGACCGGGCATTGCATTTTGGAACGGTACGGGATGACCGAAACCAATATGAACACGTCCAACCCTTATGCGGGCGAACGTCGCCCTGGCACCGTGGGCCTGCCCCTACCCGGTATTGATCTGCGCATCTGCGATACGGCAGGCAAAGCTGTTCCGACGGGCGAGATCGGAACAATCGAAGTGCGCGGCCCGAATGTGTTTGCCGGCTACTGGGGGATGCCTGAAAAGACCGCCGAAGAGTTGCGCCTGGATGGGTTTTTCATCACCGGCGATCTGGGGATGCAGGACGCGGATGGGTACGTGACCATCGTGGGTCGGGCCAAGGATTTGATCATTTCGGGCGGGTTGAACATCTATCCGGTCGAGATCGAGGCGGCGCTGGATGCCCTGCCGGGTGTGTTGGAAAGCGCCGTGATCGGGTTGTCACATCCGGATATGGGCGAGGTGGCAGTCGCAATTGTGGTGCCCGATGCCGATGCGAATTTCCACCCTGACGATCTGCTTAAAACCCTGTCCCAAACACTCGCCCGGTTCAAATTACCGCGCCGGATTTTGGTGCGCGATGGATTGCCGCGCAACGCCATGGGCAAGGTGCAAAAGGCAGTATTACGGGCCGAGCTGGCGGGATTATTCGCGGGGTAGAGGCTAAAGATTTGGAATAAGGCGCGAGCATCGGGAATGGCAGAAATGAAGCCGAAGCCGCCGGGCAGGTATCATCATCGGGTACTCCCCCATTAGAAATGGGGGAGTACCCAGACACCTTGTGCTGCGCGGATTTTTCCTTTGCGGAATGTGACAGATCAGCAGACATTCTTATCGTGCTGCACCGTGAAGCCAGGTCCGTTGAAAATAACTGTCTTCACGCGGAACGAAAGCGGTCAAGGCGCGTTGCTGTCACGATGGCATGTTGCGGGGGTCGCATTGCGACGCTGTTTGCCGTGCCAAAACCCGAACGGAAAAAGGTGACGCCACTGGACTACGACCGCTCAGCCAGCGCCGCGGCACGTCCGAGTGCACCTGCGGCCTTTATCGGTCCGGTAACACTGGCGACGCTCACTGCCTGTCAGACAGTTTTGGCGCGCGTACCGCAGGGCGGCAGCGTCGATCTGACGGGCATCAGCCGTCTGGATACGGCGGGTGCTTGGGCGATTGCACGGGCGGCGGCCAATGGCGGTTTGACCGTCATCGGGGCCAGCCCGGCGCAGACCCTGCTTTTGGCCACGGTTACTGCCGCCCTTCCGACACCGCGCCGGGCGGTCCGGCCACGTATTCACCACCGCGCGGGCAATCTGCTGGAACCTCTTGGCCGCGCGGTCAACGGGCTTGCCGGAACGGCGGCAGAGGGGTTGAACTTTTTGGGCCTCGTAATGGCCGCGTTGGCCAGAACTGTAATTCACCCGTCCCGCCTGCGCCTGACCGCACTTGTGCACCACATGGCAGAAGCCGGGCTGAACGCGGTCCCAATCGTGGCACTTATGGGGTTTCTGATCGGGATTGTCCTGGCCTTTCAGGGGGCTAGCCAGTTGCAGCAATTTGGGGCCGAGGTGTTCGTCGTTGATCTCATTGCCATTTCGATCCTGCGCGAATTGGGGATTCTGCTGACGGCTATCATCGTCGCCGGGCGATCCGCCTCAGCCTTTACCGCTGCTATCGGGTCCATGAAAATGCGCGAAGAAATTGACGCCATGCGCACCCTTGGGCTGGACCCCATAGAATTGCTGGTCCTGCCCCGGGTACTGGCCCTTGTCCTGATGCTGCCGATCCTGGGGTTTGCGGCCAATCTGGCCGGGCTGGTCGGCGGCGGCCTGATGGCCTGGATCTCGCTAGGGATATCACCGGGGCAATTTCAGGCGCAACTGCTCGCCAATACAGATGTCAGCCACGCCCTGATTGGTCTGGTCAAAGCCCCGCTGTTTGCCCTGATCATCGGCATCGTTGGCTGTCATCAGGGGATGCTGGTCGCGGGCAATGCGGAATCGCTGGGGCAGCGCACGTCGCGGTCAGTGGTCATCGCTATCTTTCTGGTCATCGTGGTCGATGCTTTGTTTTCCATCTTTTTTGCGGTTTGGGGCGTTTAATGGAGCCGGTCATCTGCGTGCGCAACCTGACCAACCGTTTCGGCAAGACCGTGGTCCATCAGGACCTGTCGCTGGATGTGATGCGCGGCGAGGTTCTTGGCGTCGTCGGCGCATCTGGCAGCGGCAAATCCGTCCTGTTGCGAACGATTGTGGGGTTGGTGCGGCCAAAGGCGGGCCAGATTACTGTGCTGGGGACGGATGTTTTGACCGCTGATGCCACGGCACGCCACGCGGTCGAAACGCGGTGGGGCGTGATGTTTCAGGATGGCGCATTGTTTTCATCCCTGACCGTGCGCGAAAATATAGAAGCGCCAATGCGCGAGCGCCAGGATATTGACCCGGACACAAGGGCCGCACTGGCCGATCTGCGCATTGCCATGGTCGGGCTGAAGCCCACCGCAGGCGATTTGTATCCGTCTGAACTGTCTGGAGGAATGCGCAAACGGGCGGGACTGGCGCGGGCCTTGTCGCTGGACCCGGACATCGTGTTTCTGGATGAACCCACGGCGGGGCTTGACCCTATCGGCGCGTCGGAATTCGACGCACTGATCGTGTCGTTGCAAAAGGCGCTGGGGCTGACAGTGTTTCTGGTCACGCATGATCTGGACACCCTGCAGGCCACCTGTAATCGCATTGCCGTGCTGGCAGAGAAAAAGGTGCTGGTCACCGGCACGATGGCGGAACTGGCCCGCTTTGATCACCCTTGGGTGCATAGCTACTTCAACGGGCCGCGCGCCCATGCCGCACAGATGGCCGCCTGATGGAAACCCGCGCCCGCTTTGTGGTGATCGGGGCGTTCACCCTGCTGAGCGTGCTGGCGGCAATGGCATTCCTGTTATGGCTGGCCAAGGTACAGCTTGACCGGTCCTATACCCAATATGACATCCTGTTTGACACTGTTGCTGGCCTGAGCCCTGCCAGTGCTGTGCGCTATAACGGGATCGACGTGGGCAAGGTGCTGTCCATCGCGCTGGACCGGGACGATCAGGCGCGGGTGCGCGTACGGATCGAAGTAAATGCCACCACGCCGGTGCGTGTGGATACAATCGCAACCCTGTCATCGCAGGGCGTGACCGGCGTGTCCTTTGTGGCGCTTGAGGCGGGTGATGCCGACGCCGCCCGGCTGACGCGCGAGCCGGGCGCCGATGTGGCAGTGATCGCGTCCAAACCATCGGTTGTCCAAGGGCTGATGGATGACGCGCCCGATCTGCTGTCGGCGGCCCAGACATTGATCGAGCGGGTCAATACCTTTGTCACGCCGGACAACCGCGAAGCTGTGGCAGGCATTCTGGCCAATGCCAACAGTGCCTCGGCGCGGCTCGATGCCCTGCTGATCCGCGCTGAATCTGTCTTAGCGACGGCAGAACAGACACTGTTACAGGCTGACGCGACGCTGGCCGCAGTTCAAACGACCTTTACCAGCGCGCAAGGAACCCTGGCGCAGACGGACGCCACTTTGCTGACCGTGCAGACCACCTTTGCCGGTGCCAATACGATCATCTCGGATGATCTGCCCGGGATCATCAACCAACTGGGTTCTGCCGCCGACAACATTTCCAGCGCTGCGGCAGGATTTCAGGATTTTGCGGCCGGAGCCCTGCCCCAGTTCAACGCGCTTGCCAGCGACGCACGCATGCTGGTCGCCAATTTCGGCGCCCTCACCGACCGCCTGTCTGCCGATCCGGGGCGGTTCTTGCTGGGATCACAAACCCCAACCTACAGGAACAGCCCATGATCTTTCGCCCGATCCTTGTCCTTTTGGTGGCCGGCCTCACCGGCGGTTGCGCGGCGCTGGGGTCAATCAATGAGGCCAGTGTCGAGCTAGACGCTTATACTTTGTCGCCCCTCGGGCTGGCGGACAGTACTCCGCGCAATCTGCATCTGGTCGTCCAACTGCCCACATCGGCCGGGGCGCTGGCGACAGACCGGATTTTGATCAAGCCATCGGCCCTTCAGGCCCAGTATCTGGCCAACGGGCGCTGGACCGACCCTGCCCCAGTTCTGGTGCAGACCCTGCTACTGGCCTCATTACAAAATCAGGGCGGGTTCAGTCTGGTAGACCGCGACGGCAGCGGGCTGATGCCCGACTTTACGCTGACCACCGAGTTGCAGGAATTTCAGGCAGAGCCCGCCACGGGCGCTGCCGTGACCGTGCGGGTCAGTGCCGCGATGACCCTGATCCGAGAGGATGATCTGTCTATCGTGGCGACCCGCCGCTTCAGCGCCTCGGCCATGGCGCAGACTGACGGCACTGCTGATCTGGTGGTGGCATTCGATGTAGCCCTGCGCGAAGTGATGGCCGATATTGTGAGTTGGACGCGGGCGCAAACTGGCGGCTAGGCTGGTTTTCCGACCCGGCAAGTATCTTTTGGCGGAACCGTGTCGCGGGGTTTCGCGTTTCATTCGCACAACCTGACTTGGAAAGGTTTTTTGCAATGACACTGATACCTGATGTTCCGCCTGGCACTTCTGATCATGATTTCGGCCGTGACGCGGACGGTCGTCAGCCACGGCTGGACGCGTTGGTGGACCTGCATACGCGGATCGTTGACAGTCTGTTCGGATATGAAACCATGGTGATCAAGGCCGAGCCGTCGTTTCGCCCCGTCGCCGATGCGTTTCGCGCGCTGCATGATCGGCATGCCGTCGCAGTGGCGGGCATTCTGGCCCGGCTTGGGCACCGTCCTGACACTGGCGGGTCACTGATGGGACGTATCAATCAGACTGTCGTGACAGTCAGGTCGTGGTTTGACGATATTGATGCCGATGTGATGCGTGCCATCCGTGACGGCGAACAACATACGCTGACAGCCTTTAGCGCTGTGCTGGCCCAGCCGCATGGGACCGCCGTTATCGCCGAAATCAGCGCTATGCGCGACGAACTGATCGGCCTGCTGGATCGCAATTCGACAGCGGTTTGAAACCCCCACCCTCTCCCATCCATTCCCCCCAAATAGGATCATGACAATGTTAAATGAAGATACCAGAACCGACGTCAAGAAAGCCGCTGCAGCCACTAAGACCGCTGCCCAATCTGTAGCGCGGGACGGCGAAGAGGCCGCACGCAACTTGACCGAGACGGTCCGCGAGAGTGCAAGCTCTGCCGCCGAAATGGTGAAAGAGCAGGCTGGATTTGCAGCAACTGCGTTCATGGACAAGGCGGTTGATATCGCGGCAGATGTCAAGTCAAAAGCGGGCGATGCTGCCAGCAGTGCCCTTGGTATCGCTGGGAAAAAGGCCGATGCGGCCAAGGATACGCTGGCTGACGAAGGCTATAAGCTGGCCGAAACCCTGCGCACCGCGGCGTCTGATCGTGGTGCCACTGTACAGGCCCGGGTGCTGGACGCTGTGGCGGGTGGAGTCGATTCCATTTCGGACACGCTGCAGGGGCGCAGCTTTGGCGATCTGTTTGCCGATGTGCAGGCGTTTGCCCGGCGCAATCCCGGTGTGTTCGTGGCGGGCGCTGCTGTTGCAGGCTTTGCACTGGCCCGGTTCGTGCGCGCGGGCGGGGCACATGACCTGGGTGCAAAGGGGCGCAGAACGTGACTGACCCGGCACAAAAGCCCAGCCCTGCCGACCTGGTGACAGATGCACTGTCCCATCTGTCGCGGATGATGCGCGGCGAGGTCGCGCTGGCGCGGGCCGAGGTGGCAGCCTCGGTCCGCGTGGCGGCCACCGGGTTGGGATTGGTGGTCGTGGCCGCCGTGCTGGGCATCACCGCACTGAACGTGCTGTCGGCGGCGCTGGTCGCGGCGGTTGTTTATGCTGGTTTGACACCGGCCTGGGCGACTGTGGTTGTGGGCACCAGCTTTGCCATTCTGGCGGCGGTTCTGGGCCGGATCGGGCTGAACGCCCTCAAGCCCTCTGGCTTTGTGCCAGTCCGCACCATGCGCGGATTGCGCCGTGATGCCGAAACACTGAAAGAAGGATTGACCGAATGACCCAATATTCCGAGGCCCGCCGTATCGAGGCTGATATCGAACAGGACCGGGCGAAACTGGCATCAACCCTTGACGCCCTGCAAGACCGGATATCGGTCGATACGCTGGCGCAGGATGCGCTGGGAATGCTGAGGGCCAATACCGAAAGTTACACCCGGTCGATCGATCATGCGGTGCGCGCCAATCCAATGGCGCTGGCGCTGGTGGGGGTGGGTCTGGCCTGGCTGGTGTTCGGTAACCGCAAAGCCGCCCTGCCCGACAAGACCAAGCTGGAGGCGATTTCGGCGTGGGAGGATGACGGCGGCCCGGCCCGCCCGTCGGATGAACAGCATGACGACTGGTTGCTGGAAAGTGACGGCTTGCGCAAACGCGCGTCTGAAACCCTCAAACGACTGGAGGTCGAGGCCCGCGACATCACCCAGGGCGTGCGTGATTTTGCCGCCGAACGCGCCGCCGTGGTGGCCGAATTCGGGGCCGGGTTGCACCGCAGTCTGCGCAGTGGCCTTGATGATCTGAACAGCGCGGCACAGGGCCGGATCGTTATCGCGCGCGAGGCTGCCTATGCTGCCCGGATCAGGGTCGAACGTCTTGGCAAGATCACCCCGCGCGAGGCTGGCCGGATGATCGAGGATCACCCGATGGTGACCGGGGCCGTGCTGCTGGCGTTGGGGGCAGCACTGGGGGCTGCTTTGCCGCGCACAGAGGTCGAGGACCGGGCCTTTGGAGCAGAACGGGACCGGCTGATGGATCAGGCCAGCCGCCTGTTGGCCGAAGAGCGCGTGGCACTTGGGCACGTCGCCCAAGGTATTGGTGCCGACCTTGCGGGCAGCGCCAAGGCAGCGCTGGATATGGTCGCGGAATCGGTGGCCGAGGCTGGCGACAAGGTATCAGCCCGGGTTGAACGGGCCGCCGAGACAGTCTGATCTGCCAGACTGACCCGACATTGACCCCTACGGCATCAAAGCCGCGGGGGTTTTTGTCTTGACCGTCGGCCAACACAGACCCGGGTACAGCAAAAAGGGCCCATCGGATGACGGGCCCTTTGTTATGTTCGGCGGAAAACTAAAGTCCGTCGTACCAGGTGTCAACTTCGCGCTCGGCTTCTGCCTTGGCACGACCGTACTTGGCCTGCACCAAACCCACCAGCTGATCGCGTTTGCCGGTTACCTTGTCCCAGTCATCGCCGGTGATATCGCCCCATTTTTCCTGAGCTTTGCCGCGCATCTGTTTCCAGTTGCCTTCAATCTGATCCCAATTCATCGCAGTGTCCTTTCGAAAAATTACCGAGTGATGGCGGTCAGTCGCCACTGAATTATCAACGCTGCAACCAGACCGCGGGTTCCCGCATTTTCGGTTCACAGCGAGGATCAGCCGATCACTGCGCCGCGTCGGGATCCTCGACAATGCCAGCTTCGGCATCGGTCAAACCCCTGATCGGGAACTGGACCCGCAGGGTGTAAACGTCCTCGGCGGTAGTCGTATCGATATGGGCCGCCAGCTGCTGGCCAAAGGCCATAAGCAGTTGCGACCCAAGGCCGGTACTTTCGCCAAGGACAATCAAGTTGCCTGTGCTGTTGGACACGATCAGCACCGCTTCGGTTTCGCCTTCGCGGCGCAAACTAACCTCGAGCCGGGGAACGCCCGTCCCATTGGTGCCTGCGTATTTGATCGCATTGGTCAATGCTTCGGTCAGCAGCAGCGACAGGGGCACGGCTTGGTCAGGCGTCAGGCGCAGATCGTCGAAATGGGTCACCACCTCGAACCGGCGACCGGGGCCGGTGGCCATCTTGAGGATCTGGCGCAGGATATCGGACAGCAGTTCATCCGCCCGAACATCGGCCAGACCGCTGGTTTGATAGAGACCCCGGTGGATCGTTGCCAGTGACATCACCCTTTCCTGCAAACCCTTCATCAAAATCTTGGCTTCGACACTATGCGACTGGCGCATCTGCATGTTCATGATCGACGCGATCAGTTGCAGGTTGTTTTTGACACGGTGATGCACCTCGCGCAGCAGAACCTCGCGCTGGTGGACCATGTTCTCCAACTCGGCCTCGTCATGCAGGATCGTGTCGGTCATCCTTTGAAACGCCTCAGCCACATCGCGGATTTCAATCGCGGCATCGGGCAGGTCCAGCCCATCCATCCGGTGATTGCCGCTGGTAAAGGCTGTGATCGACCGGCGCAGTGACCGGATGTGACGGGTCACCAGCCGCTCTGTGGCAAGTATCGCCACCAGCAGGCTGGCCAGCCACATCAGGGCAGGCATCAGATAGGGTGATACCCACAGGCTGAGCGGGCCCGCCGCCACAACGATGGGCCAACTGCCGATGGCAAAAACCTGGCCGTCAATCAGCGGAAACACGGCGTAAACGCGCTCATTGCCATTGACCGCAGTCGCGATAAAAGTGCGGGCGTTGTTTTGGGCAAGGCTGACTAATGACTGATCCCCGGGGATCCGGTCGGGGGCTTCGTCAAGCCCAAGGGTGGACGTCAGTATATTGCCTTCAACGTCAAAGGTAATGAGCGCGATGGGTTCAAGGCGGTTCAGGTATCCCCTCTCTGCCCCGGCCGGCTCGCGCGCCTCGAGCACAGAATGCGGTATCGAGATCGACACATAGCCGATGTAATTGCTGTTCTCGTCGAACACCGGATGGCCAAAGGCCAGCACCGATGTGCCAGATGCCACCGCCTCGCGAAACACGACCACATCTGGCTTAGGGTCCGCGTGCATTTGCAAGGCGCGCGCACTGGCGGTCAGGTCAAGTGGTTCATCCTTGGAATTGCACCGGGCATCACCAGAAACCGGCACAAATACCACGAACGAATAAGCGCCGTCTGCCAGTTCGACCACACGGCGCATGACGGCGCTGCATTCGGCCGGCGTGGCGGGCAAGGCTGTCATTGTCGCGGCCAGAGCGGTAACCGTCACCCGCGCTGCCCTCATCAAGGTTGATTCGGGCGCAGCGGCAATCAGGGTTTCGCCCAGCAATGCTGATTCGGACCGGGCACGGGCTTCGTCCAGCAAGGATCGTGATTGTAAGCCCGAGATGACACCCAGTGGCAGAAGGCAAATCGCCAACGCGAAAGCGATCCGTACCCCAAGGCGCTGCCACAACGGCCCTTGCCGTACCGCAGGCTGCGTCATGCACCGCTCATCCCTGAACCAGCCATCATCGTCTGGGATATTGTGGCATTGTCGGATAATACCCCTTCACCTTCGGCCAGCCCCATCAGTTCAGCCAATCGTTTTCTGGCGCGGCTGGTCCGGCTTTTGACCGTGCCGACCGCGACACCCATCATCTCGGAGGCCTGTTCACAAGAGAAACCAGACGCCCCAACAAGGATCAGCACTTCGCGGTGTTCGACTGATAATTTATCAAAAGCCCGCTTGAAATCGGCAAATGCAAGGCGCCCATCATGGGCAGGTTTTACGGACAGGGTAGACGCGTGTATGCCGTCGGGATCGGGCACCTCGCGGCGGTGCTTGCGGCGGTCGGAATAGAACGTGTTCCGTAATATCGTAAACAGCCACGCTTGCATATTCGTCCCGGCCTGAAACTTGTCAATATGGGTCCACGCCTTGACGATGGTGTCCTGAACCAAGTCATCGGCAGAGGCCACGTTCCGGGTCAGGCTGATCGCAAAGGCCCGCAGCGATGAAAGATAAAGGGTGATGTCATCGCGTGGGTCGCCAGTCGCGGGCCGGATCGCGGCCCGCGCTGCAGGTTGACGCGCCAATGCTGTCATTTCCCGCGTTCCTTGTCTTTGAGTTGTTCAAGCAACTGCTTGAACCGGTCCGGCACCTGTTCTTTCAGCGCGTCTTCGTAGGCGCGCCTCAGATTTTCGTCGATCTGCTCTTTCAGGCGGGATTTCGTCGGATCTACTGCCATATCATGATACATGTTTTTTGACGCATTTTGCTACGCTACACGGAACCAACGCGCACCTACAGCGTTGGTTCCGCGAAAAACCAAACTTTAATGGGGGATACGGCTGATGCCACAGACCACGATGCACAATATCGCGCCTGACCTTTCCGAAGTGATCGGGGCCAACCTGCCTTACCTGCGCCGCTACGCCCGCGCCCTGACGGGAAGTCAGGATACCGGGGACCGTTATGCCGCCGCCACATTGGAAGCGATCCTAGTGGATGATGCGATTTTTGCAGCGACGCATGATCCCAAAGTGGCCTTGTTCGAAGCGTTTCATCTGGTCTGGTCAAGCGCCGGTGCGCCCTTGGGTGATCCCGACAACCGCTTGTCTGCGGCTGCTCAGGGCCATCTGTCTGTGCTGACCCCGAATACCCGCGAAGCGTTATTGCTACATACCATCGAAGGGTTCCATCACGACGAAATTGCCCGGATCATGCAGAACGACCCAGATGAGGTGACCAATCTGATCGGCCTTGCCCTGAGCGAAATGGAAGATTCCATCGCAGGCCGTGTCATGGTGATCGAAGACGAAGCCATTATCGCCCTTGATATTCAGGCTATCGTTACCGAAATGGGCCATTCTGTCACCGGCATCGCCCGCACCCGGACCGAGGCTGTGGCCCTTGCCGCATCTAACCGGCCAGACCTGATATTGGCCGACATCCAGTTGGCTGACAATTCTTCCGGGATCGACGCGGTTAATGACATTCTGGCGCAATTCGACGACATTCCGGTGATCTTTATCACCGCATTCCCGGAACGGCTGTTGACCGGAAAGCGGCCTGAACCTGCTTTCCTGATCACCAAACCGTTTTCCGAAGACCAGGTGCGCTCTGCGGTCAGTCAGGCGATGTTTTTTTCATCGACTGAAACGTTGTCGGCGTGAGCAGCCGGGCTAACGGCCCGTCAGTTTTGCGATGACCGCATCGGTGGTGAAAGGCTGATAAAGAACGCTCCAATCGGCGTTTGGCCCGGTCGCTTCTGCGTCTTCGCCGAGCAAAACAACACGACCGCCCCGCGCGGCGATAGCTGTGCACAAACCTGACTGCGCGAACTGTGCGGGGCGTTCCGAGATAAACGCTATGGCCAGGGTCGCAACCGGGCCAAGTGCCGTGACGGCTTGCGCATGGGTGGCGGCAATGATCACATGTGCGCCCGGTTCATGATGGGCAATTGTTTGGGCGATGTCATTGGCGACAATTACCTCGCGGATCACCACAAGGTAGGCCGAAGATCGGGAAAGCTGATTCGTGGTCGAAATTGACATGTTGCACTCCGTTTACGTGCCCGCTTATGGAACCACTTGAGGTTCGGCGCATTAAACTGTGACATAGTAAGGACATTTTTCGTTATGGCTGTCACCTGCTCAAAATGCCCATTGCGGCAGCAGAAGTTATTCGTCCCGTTCAGCCCCGATGAAGTTGTGTTCATGGAGCGTTTCAAGACCGGTGAGCTGACCGTTGATCCGGGCACCACCATACTGCTGGAGGGATCCAACAGCCCGCAACTTTACACGGTGTTTAGTGGCATGGGCACCCGTTACAAGACACTTGAAAATGGCCGTCGTCAGGTGATAAATTTCCTTTTCCCCGGCGATTTCATCGGCTTGCAGGCCAGCCTGATGGGGGAAATGAAGCATTCCGTCGATGCCAGCACGCCGATGACTCTGTGCGTTTTCAAACGCGACGACCTGTGGAACTTGTTCAAGATGCAACCCAATCGGGGCTATGACCTGACATGGATCGCTGCGGTCGAGGAACATTTTCTGGGCGAAACTATTGCAACTTTGGGCCAGCGCGACGCATCGCAGCGCCTTGCTTGGGCGTTTCTACGCATTGAAAAGCGGCTTTGTGCCGTAGGTCTTGGGGTTTCACGGCCGAATGGCGTAACTGTGCCACTGCCCTATCGTCAGCAGGATCTTGCCGATGCGCTGGGTTTGTCGTTGGTGCATACCAACAAGACCCTTTCCCGCCTGCGTGATCGTCAGATCGTGCATTGGCAGGACGGCACCCTGCGAATCATCAACCGCGCTGCGTTGGCCGACATTGCCATGGCCGAACCTGACCCCGAGGAAAAGCGGCCAATCATGTGAGCGCGTCAGTAGGGGTCGGATGCCTGCGCGGTGTCCGGTGGGGCAATGGTGCCAGACAGCTGGAAGGTGACCCCTGAGGGTCGGAAATCCAGCGCGGCAGAACCGTTGAAATAGGTCGCCACGATCTTTTCGATCAAGACTGAGCCAAAACCGCTGCGGACGGGCGGGGTAACAGGGGGGCCGTCGCTTTCCTGCCAGGTAAAGCTAAAGGTTCCCATCGGCTGGACGTCCCAGCTGATGGTGACGCCGCCTTTGCTGGTCGATAGTGACCCGTATTTTGTGGCATTTGTGGCCAGCTCATGCAGCGCCAGTGACAGTCCCAACCCCTGCCGTCCGCTGATTGTCGCCATCGGGCCGGAAATCCGGAACTGCCCCTCGCCAGTCCGGTGCGGCAGCAGCGCGGCCTCGACGACTTCGTCAATCTGCATCTCGCCCACGATCGACCGGGTCAGGATATCCTGCGCATCAGCCAGCGCGCGGACCCGGCCGGCCAGAATGACATGCCCCGCTTTGACGGATGTGGCATGTCGCAAAGTCTGGCTGATCACAGACTGAACCATGCCGAATGCGTTCTTGAGCCGATGCGACAACTCGCGCATCAGATGCTCGCGTTCTTCTTCGACCAGTTTCAAGTGGGTGATATCGCGGGAGACGGCGAGGATGCGTTCAGGTCGTCCCGCGGCATCCAGCATCGGTGTCACCCGTACATCCCAAAACCGGCGGTTGTCGGCGAACGAATTGGCATAGCCTTGAAAAGCGCTCGCCGCCCCGGTCCGGGCCAGTGCCAGCGCCTTGTTTGCTTCGGACAGACCTGGCTCGCGCCAGAAATCTGGCCAAGGACAGCCTTCAATCTGCAAATCGTCGGGCATTTCCATTATCAGCCGCCCGCCATCACTAATGTAAATCAGTCGACCATCCAGATCGAGGACCTTGATGCAATCAGACGATGCGCCCAGCACAGAGCGCAGGAGTTGTTCACTGTTTTGCAAGGCTGACAAGGCCTCGGTCCGGTCGGTGACATCGACGCCTGCGGCAATAACCCCGGTGATCGCTCCGGTCGTGTCGATGACCGGCTGGTATACAAAATCTATGAACCGATCTTCGGGTGGGCTATCAGCGGCGCGTTGCACCGCGACCTTTGCCCCGTCAATCCGAATCGGACTTCCGGTGGTCAGGACCTTGTCCAGCATCTCGATATAACCCTGGCTTTGCACCTCGGGCAGGGCTGTGGCCACTGATTTGCCAATCACCTCGCGGTGACCGATCAGCCGCAAAAACGCCGGATTGGCCAATTCAAAGATGTGGTCAGGTCCGTGCAGCTTGGCAAAGAAACTGGGGGCCTGTTCGAAAACCTCGCCGAGTCTGGCGCGCTCATGTTCCAACTCACGCCGCAACACGACCTTTTCAGTGATTTCCTCGCAGGCACAGAACATTCCCGTGACCTGATTTTTGTCATTGCGAAGCGGGTTGTAGGAAAAGGAAAAATACGCCTTTTCGGGGTAACCGTGACGGTGCAGCAGCAATTCAAGTTGATCCATATATATGGGCTCGCCACCGTTGACCCGCGCCACCATCGGGCCCACGACATCCCATATGTCAAACCAGATCTCTGAATACGGGATTCCCTGGCCCGCCGGATGCCGGTTACCGCACAACGCAGAGTATCCGTCGTTGTAAATGGTATGAGATTGTGGACCCCAGCATACCAGCATCGGTTGACGCGACCCAAGTACGATACTGACTGTGGTTTGCAGCATGACTGGCCAGTTTTCCGGCGCACCCAAAGGATGATTTGACCAGTTCATTCCGCGCAGCAATGCACCACATTCCCCACCGTTCTGCAGAAAGGCGGGCGATATGCTCTTGTCCGATGGCATGCGATCTCCGTGAGCGACTGCGCGCAAAGTTAACTCCTTAAGTGTGAGGCAGACAAGCGGTTTACGCGTTTCATTAGGGCGTTAATGCAATCAAAGGTTGTAGCAGATCCCTTGGAACCGTTTCCCGATCTCTGTTGTTTTCCGGCTGACTGCATGTGTAACCCCCCAAACAACGGACCCATTGCCATGACGACGATCAAACCCCTTGATACCACAATCACCCCGCCGGTCTTTGATATTGCTGCAAACGATCTGCCCTGGTCGCAGGATGATGTGCTGCCCGTGGATGATGACGGAAACGTCCTGCCGGGCGAGGATGACATCGATGACGATCCGAATGACAACGGCCCGATGGAAGACCCCGGTATCACCAACCTGCCCGAAATCCCGCAGAACAGCGATGGTGTGCCCGATGAGGGCGGGCCAGACGAAACCTATTGAACCCTACGCAGCCACCCCCATTTGCAGTCTGGCCCGCCGCGGGCGTTTGGCGGGGGCGACGGACAAGGGCAGGTCTTTGACAAACGCTGCTTTGATCACCCCGTCCAGCGTTGTCACCACAAAGTCTGCGCCAATGTCGCGCGCGTTTTGCAACGTGGATTCGGCCACCAAACCGACGTGGAGACTGGTTAGGTCCGGCAATTCCTCGGGGCCCGCCGGCATTTCAAAGATCAGCACACCGACGCGCAGATGCGGTGCGGCTAGTTTGATCCGGCGGATATGCAGCAAGGACGCGCGACTTGGACGCGCGTCCAGAAATGTTAGCACGACGCAATCATGATCATTGGCAGCCAGCATGCCAAAGCGCGATGGGGCAAGATCTGTGTGAAGCCGATGTGTCGCGGTGGCCCCTTTGGCGACAATGATCTGGGCCAGCATCGCCGCCGCCGCGTCATCCAGATCACTGCGCCCGCCGATACAGACAATCCGGAAACCATCGCCGGAGAGGGTTACGGGCAAGGCAACTTCGGTCGTATTTTCGCTGGGCAGGGCCCGCAATTCGACCAGTTCTTCGTCCAACACAGCGCCTAGGTCGGCCACCAGGGTCTGTGCAGAAAGCGCCAGTCGACTTTGCTGTTCCGTGGTGAGGACCCCGCGCGCATGATCATTTTGCGCAATCAGCAACGCAGGGATGCCCACGTCCCGGTAATATTCGTCAAGATATTGGGTTTCCAGAGCCTCCTCTGCCCGAATGGTTGCCTCAAGCCCGTCACCCACCAACAGGCGCTGATACAGTCGCGCATGTGGCGCGAGGATGGGATCATCGCCAAACAGGATATCGAACAGTTCGAATTGCGGGATGTGGCGGCCCAGAACCACCAGACAGACCGTCAGCGGCGTTGACATGACCAATCCCAGTGGTCCCCAAAGCCATGTCCAGAAGATCGCTGACACGATGATAGCTAGCGGGCTGACCCCGGTGCGCGACCCGTACAGCCCGGGTTCGATCACATTGCTGGTGATCAACTCGACTGTCGCAAACAGCGCCACTGTCCAGATTACAGCTGTCCAGTCCGGCGACACCGCAAAAGCCAGAAACAGCGGAAACGCTGCCGCGAGCAGCGACCCGATATAGGGCACAAAACGCAACACCAGCGTCAGCAGGCCCCACAAGACAGCATTAGGCACGCCGATCAGCCACAGCCCTACCCCGATGGGTATGGCATAAATCACATTGACCAAAAGCTGCACCAACAAGTACTGCGCTACCCGCTTGCCAGCATCCTGCAACACTTGGGTTGTGCGGTACAGGTCGTTTGATCCCACCAATTTGATGAACCGGTCGCGCAGATCCTCGCGTTCCAGCAGCATGAAGATGACAACGACGATGACAAGGCCAATGGTCGCAATCGGGCTGATCAAGGGCATTACAAGGTTTTGCAACATTTCCAGCGGGCTTTGCTCCTCGACCACTTCGACAGGCATCGGGTCGGGGGCGAGCGCGGTTGCCGGTGCGGTATCCCCGGACGGGGTGGGCACAGCCGTGCTGATCTCGGCATTGATCGCCGAGATCATGCTGGTCAGCTTGACCACAATGCCGTTCTCACTGCTTGCGTCGCGGAGGGTCTCGACCTTGGCGATGATATTGGCCTGAAACGTCGGCAGGTTTTGCGCAAGCACGCCCAATTGTGACACCACAACCAGAATGAACAGTCCGATGGCGACAAAAGCGGCAGCCACCACCAGCAGGACCGAAAGCAGATGCGGCAGCCCCATCTTGCGCAGACGGGTGGCCAGTGGCGACAGCGCAAAGGTGATCAGCATGGCAATGGCCAGCGGCAGGAATATGTCCTTTGCAAAATAGACGATTGCGATGACGGCGGCGATGGTAGCAAGTTTGGGCAGCGTAATCCGGCTTGCGGGTAACGGGTCGGCGGGGGCTGGTGTGCCGGACATATCCATCGCCATCTTGCGGCCCCTAACCCAATGCGCGCAGGGTCACGACCCCGGCCCATGCCGCTGTGCCGGTCAGCAATGCCCCCCAGATAAGATCGACAGCAACCATTTGCCCGGACCAGCGCGACAGTGTCGACAGGTTGGTAAACTCGTAGGTGCCATACGCCACGGCACCCAGCACGACGCCGTTGATAAATGCCAGTGCGGGTCGCCCGGCAAGAAAGGCCGGCCATGACACCAGCCAGATCAGGCCGGCGACATAGGCGAGATAAAACACGCCTGCCGGTACAAAGCGCATCGGGTCCAGCAACCAGTCCCCCAGATGTTTGCGGAACAACGGCTGGATCACCAGCCTGAGCATGATGGCATCAGCCACAAGGAAAATCACCGCCGTGATCGCGTAAAGTGACAGGGGCTTCATGGCATCTCCATCGGGTGGGCGCGGGCGGGCCCGTCCTGCACCAACACCCGGCGCAGCTTGCGGTTCCGGGACGACATGCGCAGATTGGGTATTTGAATAAAAAAGCGCCGGGATGGTTCGAAACCATCCCGGCTGTGATGTCATTATCGGGGAGAACAGACATCAGTTTTTCCGGCACGGGGGGACAGATGAGGACTGCGCCGGCTACTTGATAAACCCGCCAGTACAATTTGGGTTCCAAGCAAACGGCATGTTTTTTCCGGCCCCGGCGTCAACAGAAGTCAGGCCGCAGCCGCGTTGATCCGGCCCTCGGCCAGCCCGGTCAGCATTTTGTCGGCGTCACTTTCCTGCGCAAGCACGGCCCCCAGCATATCCGCCACCTGAGGCATCTTCAGCGCGCGGGCATAAGCGACCATCGACCCATAGCGGGTGATTTCGTAATGCTCGACGGCTTGACAGGAAAAAATGATCGCCGCATCGGCGGCAGCAGAGCCGCCGAAATCCTCAAGCAGCCCGGTCGCTTCGTCCAGAATACCGTCGATCGCATCACATTTCTCGGCCTTGGCCCGTTTGCCGATCTTTTCAAACACCTGCTCCAGCACGTCGATCTGACCAGCTGTTTCATCGCGGTGGGTCGACAGCGCTGATTTGAGCGCGGGGTCAGTGGCCGCCTTGATCATCTTGGGCAGGGATTTGTGGATCTTCTTTTCGGCGTAGAACATGTCTTTCAGGGCATGTTCGAACAGATCAGACAGTCCCATGGCACCAGTTTGGGCGACAGGCTTTGGTGCGCTTTTCATGGCAGTATCATTCATTTTGATTTCCTTTGATGTAGCGCGGAACCCGGCCTGTTGGCGCAGGTCCCGCTGGAAGTCCGGCAAAGTTGGCAGACAGGCCGCATTGCCGGAACGTGCGGACTGCCCCGCGGATCAGCCCTCGAACGCGGGCATTGCCTCAAGCTGCTCTTTGGTCTGGGTCAGATAGACGCGGACCTCGTCGCCTGCCTCGTTGCGCAGGATGTCGATGTCAGCAAGATCGAGTGCCACCGGCTTTTCACCCATGCCAAGGAAACCGCCGACATCAATGATGGCCTGTGATACTTGACCATCCGCAGTCAGGATCAGCGTGCTGACATTGCCGATCTCTGTATCATTGGCGTCATATACACTGGCTCCGGTCAGATTTTCTGACGTCAGATACCCGGCATCCGCAACCATGTAGCCATCGCGCATCACCGGGTCGCGCATCTGGGTGTCAGTAACAGCCGGATCGACCATCGCATCCTGGGACATTGCGGCGTCACCCAACAAGTAGTCGGGGGCAGCTTCCAGATCGGTCTGTGTGGCAGACATCACCAGAAAAAAGTCGGCGGCATCATCAGGCGTGGCGGCATCACCGACAAAACGGACCGCTTCCATACCGACCGCCACCTGCCGCTCACCTACGCCAAGAAAGCCGCCGATATCCACCAGCACGGCATCCACGCTGCCGTCACGGGACAAAATGACATCGTTTACCTCGCCGATATCGGTCCAGCCTTGCTGCATCCCATCAAATTCATCAGCATCAATCGCGGCTTCGGAAGCGTAGATCCGCATGCCGATAAAGGCAGAGGCGCGCACATGCATTGGATCCGCTGCCGGACGGAACATGCCCGGCGCCAAGGAATCCTGAGCCAGCACCACACTGCCTATTACAGACAGAATAGCTGTTGAAAGCATTAACTTTTTCATATTCTTCTCCTGATGTTTTTTGTCACTGCGCAGGTTTTGCGCCTGCCTGACAAACGCCCGCTCCCTCCACAGGTTCCCGGATATTTCTTCTGCCACGGCGAGGTTTCGCCATGAGCCAAGTACCGCCATACGGATGTTTGGGGCAGTTCCGTCGGAACCGTTCGACCCATACCGGGTTGTGTTTGCAAGAAGGCGATTGCGACCCGTCAGGGGTCGATGCGCCATTCATCGCGTTACACAAAGAAGGAAAAACAGATGAGCGAGGAAGAGTTCTGGAACCGCGTCAGTTCGGTCAATGCGGGCATGCTCGATGCCACCGATGGAATGCGCAGCGTCCCGATGTCACATCACCCTGACCAGGCTGCCAAGGTCCTGTGGTTCATCACTGCCCAAGGGACGGATTTGGTGGAATCCGTGACCGACGGTCCGCGCGATGCAACCTATATCGTCTCGGACGCGGCCAAGGGTATTTATGCCGACCTGCATGGCACACTTGAGCTGTCGCAGGACAAGGCAAAGCTGGAAGAACTTTGGTCCACTGTCGCTGATGCCTGGTTCGAAGGGGGTAAGGATGACCCCGATATCCGGCTTTTGCGCCTGAACATCGACGCTGGCGAGGTTTGGATCACCCCAACCTCAGGCATCACGTTCATGTTGGGCATCGCCCGGGCACAACTGATGGGTACGTCACCCGATATGGGCAGCCATTTCACGCTATAACTGAATGAAAGAAGGCACAAATGTACATCCTCTGGACAGTCCTGATCGGTCTTATCGCCGGGATTATCGCCAAGTTTCTGGTGCCCGGTGACAGAGAGCCGTCAGGCTTTATTCTGACAGCCCTGTTGGGAGTGGTAGGCGCGTTTCTGGCCTCTTGGCTGGGCAGGTCGTTGAACCTTTACGGTCCGGGCGAAGGTGCCGGGTTGATTGGGGCTGTGATTGGCGCGGTCATCATTCTTGTGGGCTGGGGGGCTATGACCCGCCCCCGGTAATCTGCCTATGGGGGCGGCAACCCTATCTTGCCGATGTGTAACACTCTGAAAGGAATATCGAAATGTCAAATCGCATGCCGTCCCTCCTTGCCCTGTTGGGCCTTGCGGCTGCCGCAGGCTATCAGAACCGCGACAAACTGCGGGACATGCTGGACCGCGATGTAGCGCCCGCCGAGGACCGCACTTCAGGATACCGACAGTCTGACTTGGACGGGCAGCCGCGCCGGACCGGGGCAGGGCTGGCGACCACCCTGCAGTCCGGTTTGTCTGAACTGGTCGAACGGTTCACTCAAAGTGGTGATGACGCCACAGCCCGGTCATGGGTCGGAACCGGGCAGAATCTGGCCATAACTCCGGATCAGTTGCGCAGCGTACTGGGTGACGGCGTAATCGGGGAACTGGCGGATAAGACCGGACTGACACAAATCGACTTGCTGTCCCGGCTGGCGCAGGCCCTGCCTGACACGGTCGATCAGTTGACACCGGACGGGATTATGAAGGCGCCCGATCGCCCGGTTCAAATGGACGAACCAAAGTTGCGGACGGCCTTCTGAACTTTACGCCGCATTGCAGCATTGACATCGAGGCCAGCGTGAAATAACCATCTACTTGGATGTTCTATGGATGCTGATCCCAATGCCTTCGCTGCCAAAAACCACTGCTGACTACCGCGCTAATGACAGTGAAAAAGTCACGATCAATCTGGGCCATATCGAGGCCGGGCAAATCGAATTGCTCGTGCTTGAAGGGTTCTATTCCAACCGCTCGGATTTTATCCGTACGGCCATCCGTAATCAGCTTGATCGGCAATCCACGGTCATGGATCAGGCTATTGCCCGGCGTCGTGTCGTGCTGGGCTTGCACCGCTTTGGCCATGCCGAACTCACATCCGTGATCACGGCGGGGGGCATGCTGGATATCCGCGTGCTGGGCCTTGCCGTGATCGAACCTGACGTCACGCCAGACCTCGCCCGCGCCAGCATTCATTCCATTACCGTACTTGGTGCGTTTCAGGCCAGTGCCGCCGTCAAGGCAGCACTGGCCGACCGGATGTCTTGACCCTTTTCCAAACAGAAAGCAGCAAATGCCCCCCCGATCCCTGACCTCTGGTATGGCGCAAGCCACCGCCCTGACCCGCTCCGGTAAACTGACCGACGCCACCGCGCATATTCAGCGGTTGCTTGGCGGTTCTTTGCCCGACATTGCAGTACCCAAGTCCCGTAAAACACTGGCCGAATCCCTGCGCCAGATTGCCCGGGGCGGGATGCCGGATGTGCACAGACCGCCCGCCCCCGAAAGCGACGCCCGCTTTACGGCCCATACCTATAGCGGGCCCGAGGGCGCGCGCGACTACATGCTGTATATCCCTTCGGTTCCCACATCTGAACCGATGCCCGTGATCGTCATGCTGCATGGTTGCACACAATCACCACAAGACTTTGCCGCAGGCACCGGCATGAACGCGCTGGCCGAAACAGGGGGGTTTATCGTGGTCTATCCGGCGCAGGCCAGCGGGGCCAATGCGAACAAGTGCTGGAACTGGTTCCGCCCCGGCGATCAAGGCCGGGGGACGGGCGAACCAGCCTTGATAGCCGCCATCACGAACAGGGTCGTGGCGACTCAATCCGCCGACACCAGCCGTGTCTACGTCGCGGGCCTTTCCGCTGGCGGGGCCGCGGCGGTGGTCGTTGCACAGGCCTATCCCGACCTGTTCGCCGCAGTTGGCGTGCATTCCGGCCTTGCCGCGGGTTCGGCCAATAATGTCGGTTCCGCCTTTGCCGCGATGCGCAGCGGCGCCGCAGGCTGGCCGGTGAAACACCGGCTGCCGACAATCGTGTTCCACGGCACTGCCGATACGACGGTTGCCATGTCCAACGCGCAGGCTGTGGCCAAACAGGGCCTGACGGGCCAGCATGTTGTCACCAAAGGAAAATCCGCCAAGGGCCGCAGCTATACCCGCGCTACCCTGACCACAGGGGAGCGGACAATGGGAGAGGTTTGGCTGATCGATGGTGCCGGCCATGCCTGGGCAGGAGGGTCGACGGCGGGCAGCTATACAGATCCCAAAGGCCCCGATGCCTCGGCCGAAATGGTCCGGTTTTTCGCGCAGCACAAGCTGGCTTGATCAACCGGACCTTGGCCCAAGGATCAGCCGCAAAGCCACGTCCTTGCCTTGAAGACGTAATGCAAAGGCCCCACCGTCATGCGGCACAGTCAGCCCACCCACCTCGACCCGCGCGATCCCGTGGCCAGAGGCTGCAGCGTTATCAACTATAATGTGTACCGTCGTACCGTCATGCCGCACTGTCGCCGAAACCTCCGGCCAGTCGGCAGGGATACAGGGGTTCAGGTGCAGCACATCGCCCTCTCGGCTCAGCCCCAGGATACCCTCGATCCCGGCCCGGTACATCCAGCCCGCCGAACCCGTGTACCAAGACCATCCAGCCCGCCCGGCATGCGGAGCGGTGGAATAAACATCAGCGGAAATGACATAGGGTTCGGCCTTGTAACGTGCGGCCTCTGCCGCCGTCCGTGAATGATTGATCGGGTTCAGAAGCGCAAACAGCCCGGCTGCCTTGTCCCCCAGCCCCAGACGAGCCAGGGCCATGACGGCCCACATCGCCGCATGGCTGTACTGTCCGCCATTTTCGCGCAGGCCGGGCGGGTAGCCCTTGATATAGCCGGGGTCGAGTGGGGTGCGGTCAAAGGGCGGGGTGAACAGCAGCGCGATGCCCGAAGCAGAACCGGGATCGGGCCGGAGCAGATGAGTTTCCACCGATGCCATGGCCTGCTTTGCCCGTGCGGGATCTGCCGCCCCCGATAGCACGGCCCACGATTGCGCGATACTGTCGATCCGGCATTCTTCGGACGTGGCAGACCCCAACAGCGACCCGTCATCAAAGGTGCCGCGCCGGTACCACTCGCCATCCCAGCCCTCAGCCTCGATCGCCAGCCGCACGCTGTCCGCATGCGCCCGCCACCGCGCCGCCCGGCCCGGATCGCGCCCGTCCGCCAGCGGGGCCAACATGCCGATCGTGGTGATCAAAAGCCAGCCGAGCCAGACGCTTGTGCCCTTGTCGCCCTCGCCCACCCGGTTCATCCCGTCGTTCCAGTCGCCGGTGCCGATCAGCGGCATGCCGTTTGCGCCGGTCAGGGCGATGGCCTGATCTATGCCCCGGGCGCAATGCTCGAACAAACTGGCCGTTTCGTCCGCCACACCCGGCTGAAAGAACTCGTCATGCGCGCCCGGCGGCAGGTGCGGGCCGGCCAGAAACGGCACCAATTCGTCCAGAATGCCCACATCGCCGCTGACCGCCACATACCGCGCCACGCCATAACCCAGCCAGACCCGATCATCCGATATCCGCGTCCGCACCCCCTGCCCGGAATGCGGCAGCCACCAGTGCTGCACATCGCCTTCGACAAATTGCCGCCCTGCGGCGCGCAACAAATGTTCCCGCGTCATGTCAGGGCGGCTGAAGGTCAACGCCATGCCGTCCTGCAACTGGTCGCGAAAGCCGTAGGCCCCGCTGGCTTGATAAAACCCGGCCCGCGCCCAGATCCGGCAGGCAACGGTCTGATAAAGCAGCCAGCCGTTCAGCAGGATGTCCATCGCCCGATCCGGCGTTTTCACCTGCACAGCACCCAGCAGGTCGTCCCAATGATTGCTGACATCGGTCTGCAAGGCGTCCAGATCGGTGGATCGGTAACAAATGATCAAATCGCGCGCCTCCTCGATGGTCGCCCCCTGCCCGATCAGAACGCGTATTTCGACAGTCTGGCCGGGGGCCAAAGTGACTAGGCTTTGCTGTGCGGCACAGGGGTCGATCCCCGCACCCACCCGCCCCGACAGCGGTTGGCCGCGCAAGCCCTTCGGGTCGGCCATGCTGCCACCCGCGCCCAGAACCTCGGCGCGGTCACAGGTGAACCCGTTGACTTGTTGGCCGATATCGGTGAACGCCACCCGACCCGGAAACGCGATGCCATAGGGATTGCGGGCCATCAGCGCCCCGGTCACCTGGTCGACTTCGGTCGTCACGGTAGTCGCTGTGGCGCTGCGCGACGTGCCTAGCACCCATTCGGCATAGGTGGTCAGGGACAAGCGGCGCACCCGGTCGGTCTGGTTGTGAAGGGTTAGCCGGGTGATGCGCACCGGGTCGTTCAGCGGCACGGTCTGGACCATGTTTGATGCAATGCCATAGGCAGCATGCTCAAACCGGCTGTAGCCGAACCCATGGCGCGCGGTGTAACTGCCCTTGCCCCGGATCGGCAGGGCAGTGGGCGTCCACAGCGCACCACTGTCCAGATCGCGCAGATAGATCGCATCGCCTGGGGCATCGGTAACTGGGTCATTGGACCACGGCGTCAACTGGTTCTCGCGGCTGTTTTCGGCCCAGACCGGCCCGCTGCCTTCGGCTGAGGTGATGAACCCAAACCCCGCGTTAGCGATGACGTTGATCCAGGGGGCGGGCGTTGTAGCACCGTCTTGCAGGATGGTCACATATTCCCGGCCACCCAGATCAAAGCCGCCGGTCCCATTGAAAAACTCCAATTCGGGGGCAGCTTGGGGCGGGGTCGCATCCGGCACCGGAAGCGCTGTGTGCGGCAGGACAGCCGGAACATAGGCCGCCATCGCAGCCAATTGCTGGCCGATATCCCCGCGGCTGGCCACCAGAACCACCCTCGCTACCGACAAAAGCAGCCCCCGCGCAGCTGCTGTGATCAGGTCGCTGCGCAGCGCATGCACTGCTCCCTGCGCTTCACCAAAACTTCGGGGACGGGCCTGCGCCGTGCGCACCGCCGCCTCAACCCCGATCTGCAAGTCCTGCACATAGGATGATGACCGTTCATTCAGCACCACCAAATCGACCGCCATCTGCCGCGCCCGCCAGTATTCATGGGCGGCGAGTACTTGGCGGACCTGCCCCACATCGCCCGCATCATCGATCAGCATCAGCACAATCGGCAGGTCGCCCGAAATGCCAAAGGGCCACAGCCCAGATTGTGGCCCGGCCCCCGCAATGATCCGCCCCGATCCGGGCCGGAGGCGGGGGTCGGCACGTAGGATCATGCCGCCCAGCGTCTGAAAATCCGCGGCCTCTGTGTTCGTAATCCCAAGGTGCCGCAGTTGCACCTGTGCCTGGGTCCAGGCCAGCGTGCTGGCACGGGCAAAGGCGGAAGGATCGCGGTGCCGGTCTACAAGTTCTAGCAGCGCGGCGGGGGTTTCGGCCACCATGGTCCAAAATGTGACCCGCGCCATGCCACCGGGGGGGACACTGACCCGGCGGCGGATCGCAAAGATCGGGTCCAGCACGGTGCCCGTGGTCCCGCTCAGGGCATCAACGGCCATCGCTGGATGCCCCAGATCGCGCCCGCGACCGATGAACCGCGCCCGGTCAGTTTCGTGCTGCATCGGCGCGGTCTCGGTGCCCTCGACCACAGCGATATGTGCGGCCCAAACCTCGGGCTCATGCGGCGTGCGACGGCGGCGGGTGGCGATCAGGACCCCCAGTTCGGGAAGATAGTCGGTCACGACAAACATCTTTGAAAACGCCGGATGCGCCAGATCGGCGGCCTGCGCTGCAAGGGCAAGCTCGACATATGATGTCAGGTCAACCTCCCGCGCGTGGAGCCCTGTATTGGTCAGCGTCACCCGCCGCGCTTCGGCATCATCCTCGGCCGAAACCACGACTTCGGTCGTTGTGGCCAGCGTCCGCGCCCGGCAAGTGAACGCCGCGTGATGTTCGCAGAACACTGCGGAATGCTGGTCCGGCAGGTTCCTTGTGGGTTGCACACCCGCTGACCAGCCCTCGCCCGAAACCACGTTGCGCAGATAGATGAACGACCCCAGCGCATCCAAGGTCGGGTCAGACCGCCAGCGGGTGATCGCCATGTCGCGCCATCGGCTGTAGCCCGCACCTGTGGGGGTCAACATCACGCCGTAACGGCCGTTGGACAGCAGATGTGCGGTGGGTGGTTCAGTGGCCGGAGAATCAAAACGGCGGACCTTTGGCGCATCGGTAGGGTCGATGGCGCTGACCGTCACCTCCTCGGCCCTTGGGCGGGCGGTCGCGATATCGCGGGGCACACGCTCCTGCAACAGCAAGTCTACTGCTTGCACCATCGGGATGGCGTGGAACCGGGCGCGCAACAGGCCTTCCTGCACCACATTAGCGATGGCGGTGATGGTCATGCCTTGATGATGTGCCATGAAACTGCGGATGATGACCAGCGGCGCGCCCTCGGGCAAACGGTCGGCCGTAAAATCAACGGCCTCGTAAAATCCATATTGCCCTTCGGCCCCGATCCCGGCCAACAACGCATAGTTGGCGACCGCCCCGACCGGATCGACCATCGCCGCCAGCCCGGTGGCATAGGGCGCGATGACGCGGTTCTGACCGAGCCCGCGTTTGAGGCCCAGCCCCGGGATGCCAAAGTTCGAATACTGATAGGTCATCTCCAGGTCGCGGGCGTTATAGGCAGATTCGGATATGCCCCAAGGAATGCCCAATGCCCGGCCATAGGCCTGCTGTCTGGCAACGATCAGCGCTGTCGTCTGTGCCAGCACAGATCCGGCAGGGGCGCGCATCACCAGCGACGGCATCAGATATTCGAACATCGAGCCGGACCATGAAATCAACGCAGCCCCCGCGCCCAACGGTGTTACGGCACGGCCCAACCGGAACCAGTGTTTGGTTTTCACATCCTCTTTGGCGATAGCGAACAGACTGGCCAATCGCGCCTCAGACGCCAGCAGGTCATAACAGCTGGGGTCCAGCGTGTTGGTCGAGACCGAAAAGCCGATGGACAGAAGTTCCTTTTCAGGGTCGAGGAGGAAGGCGAAATCCATATCCATCGCAAAGCGGTCTGCTGTGGTCGCAGTGGCGTTCAGGCGGACCACGCGGTCATGCGCCGCAGTGTCGGTCACGCGCTGCAGCAGCGCACCTGTCCAGAACCCGACCTCGGACCCGATCCCTGCCAGCGCAAGCCCGGCGCGGTGCAGGGCAGTGGTCAGTGCAGGCAAGGCGGCCACGTCGCCGTTGTCCAGCGCGACCAGCAGCCGGTCCAGTGCGGACAGACAGTCCGCCGGTTCGCCCTTGGCCGCCATCACCGCAATCCGCGCAAGCGCGGCCGTATCGCGCAAACCCGCCAGCACCTGCGGATCGGTGTCCCGCGCTGCCGCCCAGTCCCGGCAGGTTTGCGCAACAGCCAGCAGATGCCCAGCCAGATTGCCACTATCGACGGATGAGACATAAGCCGGGTCCAGAATGCGCAGGTCAGTCGTGTCATACCAGTTATAGAAATGCCCGCGAAAGCGGGGCATCTGGCCCATACGCTCCAGCGTCTGTTCCAGCCGTTGCAGCGCGTCGCCTTCGGATATCCAGCCCATGTCGCGGGCGGCAACGGTGGACAGCAGATAAAGCCCGATATTGGTGGGCGAGGTGCGATGCGCCACGGTCGGCCGGGGGATTTCCTGAAAGTTATCGGGGGGCAGCCAGTTGTCACCCGCGGTCACGAATGTCTCAAAAAACCGCCACGTGCGGCGCGCGATCAGGCGCAGGGTTTGGCTGTCACCGGCCGACAAATCGGCAGCACGTTGTGGCCGCTGCGGGCGGCTGATCTGGTGGGCGACAAACGGGGCCAATGCCCACAGAGCCGCGAAAGGCACCAGCAACGGCCAGACCGCCGGGTTGATCCACAACGCCACGGCCACCGCCGCAATCCCCAGCCCGACGCCGCCTGCCATGGTGCGGTAATGCCCCGGCACCCCGGGCCGCTTGCCCGCCACCGCCTGCGCCGCCGTCATCCATTCGAGCAGATGCCGCTTTGAAATCCGCAGCCGGTAAAGCGTGCGCACAATCGCATCGCCCATCAACCACGCTTGGTCAGCCAGAAACAGAATACCCAGCCCCACCTGCGCCAAGGCTGTCAGCGCATCCCATCCCAGGGCCGCAAAATGTGCCTTAAGGCTGAGGCCGGTGCGCTTTGGCACCACCGCATGCGGCAGGCCGAGCAGGCGCGGCAGGGCGAGCATCGCTAACACACACAAAGTCCAGACCAATGCAACTTGCACAGACAGCAGCCACCCTGCCAGCAAGGCGGCCAGTGCAAACGGGGCAACCAGCGACCGGCGCAGGTTATCCACCATCTTCCAGCGCCCAACGGCCGGAATGTCAGGGCCGGTGACCCAGGGCCACAGTTGCCAGTCACCGCGCACCCAGCGGTGCTGCCGCTTGTCCGCGACATCCACACGGGCTGGGAAATCCTCGATCACCTCGATATCCGACGCCAGCGCCGCCCGGGCAAAGATCCCCTCGAACAAATCATGGCTGAGCATGGCATTTTCGGGCACCCGGCCATTAAGGGCCGCCATAAACGCATCGACGTCATATATCCCCTTGCCGGTAAACGACCCCTCGCCGAACAGGTCCTGATACACATCCGAAATCGCGGCGGCGTAGGGTTCGATTCCTCCCGGGCCAGACGAGATACGCTGATACAGCGAACCCTCGGTCCCGATCGGCAAGGCCGGCGTCACGCGCGGTTGCAGGATGCCATACCCTTCGGTGACCCGGCCCAATGCTGCATCAAATCGGGCTTGGTTCATTGGATGAGCCATCTTGCCGATCAGGGCGCGGACGGTATCGCGCGGCAGCCTGGTGTCGGCGTCCAGCGTGATGACATAGCGAACATCAGCCGGCACCTGCGCGACGATAAAGCTGGTGTCAGTGGCCCCTCGCAGCAGGCGGTTCAGTTCGTGCAGCTTGCCACGCTTGCGCTCCCACCCCATCCACGCGCCTTCCGACGGGTTCCACAACCGGCGGCGATGCAGGAACAGGAAACGGTCGGCACCCTGCATCGGATAGCGCTGGTTCAGCCGGGTTATCGCCGCCTGTGCCAGCGCCATCAGGCTATCGTCCAAAGGTGTGGTCTCGGTCGCGGCATCAGGGCCATCCGACAAAAGCGCATAATGCACTGCACCGCCGACGCTGGATAGATAATGCACCTCCAGCTGTTCGATCTGGGCCAAAAGATCATCTTCATCTGCCAGCAAAACCGGGACGGCCACCAATGTGCGCAAGTTGTCCGGCACGCCCCCGGGCAGCAGCATACCGGGTAGCGGATGGGGGGCGACAATCCGGGTGACATTGTGGTTGACCAGCGCCGTGGCGGTGACAGATGCAGGCAGCAGGGCAAATAGGGCCAGGGGGATTACCGCCCATCCTGTCACCCCGCTCGTGGCCAATGCCGCCCACAGAATTAACCCCGCGACCAGCGCAATCGCGCCCAGATAGCTGCCCAAGCCGCCGCGCGAGGCGACGCGAAACGCGCGGCCCCGCAACGTGGGCACATACCCGACCACAGCCTCTAACGCAGGCCGCCCAGGGCCCACCAATACAAATCCGGGATCGCGTTCGCGGTCAGTGGCACCCTTATGCGCCAGCAACAACGCGGCATCGGCGATGGCCAGTTCCTGCCCGGCCGACCCGCCCGAAGCTCCCCTCGCAATATCCTCAATCGCGGTGCGGTAGCTGTTGCGCGTTGCAAAATCCATCGCACCGAAATCTGACGATGCACGCAGACGGGCATCCACCTGACTGACCTGCTCAAAGAACTCGGCCCAATCCAGCTCGGATATGATCCGCATGCTGGTGACGATATTGCGCATCGTGACATTGGACGCCCCTTGCCGGTGCAGGGCGCGGGCAACGACATCCTCTACCGTGGTGCCCTGCCTGCGCAAACACTCTTCCAGCCAGCCATGCAGGGGGGTGTCCACCGGGTCAAAACCGCGCAGGCGGCGGGCAAGCTGGGCCGCAAAAATCTCGGATAACGGAGCGCTGTCATAGTTGGCCACCGCAATATGCAGCGGCACGGCGCCTCCGGTCATCCGGTCAACCAGTGCGTCCGCAGCAGTACGCAGCGCCTGTGCTTCGGTGATCTGCACGGCCAACCGACGCATGTTTTCGACCAGCACGATACGCAATGTGATAGCCAAGGCCCAAAGCTCGCCGATCATCAACGGGGTCACCCGCTGATAAGCCTGCACAAACCGGCGCATGACCTCAGTCGAAATCAGACTGTCTGTATGGGCGACATAGGCCCATGCAATGCCGAAAACGCGGGGGTATCCGGCCAGATGCCCTTCGGCCAGTTTGGGCAACTGACGGTAAAATCCCGGCGGCAGATCTTCGGTGATCTGGCGCAGCTGCAGTTCGACCAGATGAAAGTTATCCAGCAGCCATTCGGCAGCAGGCGACACCGCCTGGCCACGCCGCACCACATCGGCACTGGCACGGTAGGCGTCCAGCAGAACAGATACATTGCGCCGCAACCGACGCGACAGGCTGGGCACCCGCAAGGCAACACGGGACACGGTTTGCGCCGCGGCCAGCGTTTCTGCGTGATGCTCCAGCCGTTCTGTGCCGAAAAGGTCAGACCGGATCGGCGACGTGTCGCGCCATGCGGCGTGAGTCTGGTCCTGCATCTGGCCCCCGATCAGGCCATGGCACGCAACGGCATATCGCGCTTATCAACTACCTCAACCGTAGAGACTTTGCCCGGCTCGGACCGTCCATCGGCCTTGTCATCGTCCTGTCGGGCTGGTGCCCGGGCTGGCGTGGCGGTCTGCAAACGCAGAGCCATCTCGTGCCACTTCTTCTCAATCGTGATCCATTCCATCGACCGCTCCTGTCATGTGAGGGAGGGGAAGTCGTTGCCCCAGTGCACACTCAACGCAAGGATGCAGTGGGTGGTTCCAGCCAGAACCGGGCAATTTCGATTCGCGGTGCTGACGTTTTTTGCAGCGCTCGAAAGGAACGATACCGATCCCGGCGGCGTTGTTCCGTCACCTGACCCGAAAAGTGGAGATTGCAGATGACCATCCCGTTGAGAACCGTGATCATTCCCGCCGCTGGTCAGGGGACGCGGCTGCTGCCCCTCACCAGAGTGGTGCCCAAGGAAATGTTGCCCGTTTACGACCGCCCCGTGCTGCAATTTGCAATAGAAGAGGCGGTCGCGGCATGCGCCGAACGGATTGTCATCATTATTCACCCATCCAAAACGGTCATTCGCGACTACCTGCAGCCTGACCCAGACAGGATTGGTCGCGTGCGGTTGTCCGGCAAAGATCAGCTCGCCGACCCGCTGACCAGGATCGGCGTCGGCGATGGCATCGATCTCGTCTTTGTCATGCAGGATGACCCACTGGGACTGGGTCACGCGGTTCTGTGCGCGGCCCCTTACGTGTTGCCCGGCCCGATCGGAGTGATCCTGCCCGATGACGTTGTCTTTGGGCTACCCTGTCTGGCGCAGATGGCCGCCGCTTATCAGTCCGGGCATATGGTGGCGGCGATGACTGTGCCGCGGTCCGACACTGCAAAGTATGGTATATTCGCACCCATGGGGCTGTCGGACAGCCGGTCCGTCCGGGTCAGCGGCATGGTGGAAAAGCCACCCCACGGGACCGCGCCTTCCACTCTCGCCGCCGTGGGGCGCTACATTTTGGATGCGCGCATCATGGACACCCTGACCCGCACCAAGGCAGGTCGCGGAGGAGAGGTGCAACTGACCGATGCCATCGCCAGCGACGCCGCCCATCTGCCACTGACTGCATTCCGGTTTGCAGGTAACAGATACGATTGCGGAACGTTCGAGGGTCTGTTGGCTGCAGGCGTTGCACAGCAAACCAAACGAGGCGAAAGCCACCGCGCACCCGCCAGCAATTCCATCATCCGCGATACCAGTCCGGAACATATGTCAGAGGGCCATGGCTAGGCCTTTTGGCCACTTCATTTCTGACAAGCCATCATAAGAAACTTTAGATGGCCGACCTGCGGATCCGATATTTTCTTTCAAGACAGCGTAAGGGTGGCGTATGGGCAAGGTTGCAGGTTTGATCCATATTCACAAAAATTTGCCGATTCAGTAACTGCTGCCATACGCACGCGCGTCTGCGCGGTTTGGGCCCTGTACAGCCACAACAGTGATCCCGGACCTCACCCTGCCGATCAATCCAAGGCATCAAGGCCGGATTGAACGGGCCACGCGACGGCAGTTTCAATCCCTGTTACGATTGCACGTGGTACTGGCAAAGAACGGTCCGCTATCGGTTGCGCTGCTGACCGCCGCCGGTAGATATTGCCGAAACCTCGGCGCATTTCTGCATAACATTGACGCGCTGGATACAGTCGCGACACGCGGTTTGATTCTTGGGTATCAGGCGCCGATGCGCTTCACCAAGGCAGGCATCACGACCCAGCATAGCTATTTTACGTCGGGTATCGATAAGAATAGCGACCTAAGCCTGGATGACTTTTATAGTTTTGTCATTGCTTCGGCTGTTGTGGCAAAACTTGACTACATTCATCAGATCATTGGCCAATCTGGCGGCGCCAACGCCGCGTCGGCAAGATTTTCAACAAAAGTGGGAACGATCTGGAGAGCGACGGGTTTACTGCACGCGACCGGCCAGGATGCGCATCCCAGCCGGATCACCTCATGAAAAAAGGAACCCAACATGCATAGCGTCATCTATCTTGTCGGCCTCGTCGTGGTCGTCCTAGCCGTTCTCTCGTTTGTCGGGATCTCCTGATTCCGCACAAAGCCCTACAAAACAGATGCACAACAGGAGACGACGATGAGCTTTCAATCCGAACCAACGAAATCTATTCCGCGGGCTCCAGCCATTACCGCGTCATGGTCCTACGTCGATTGGCCCGCTATTCTGGCAGGTAGCTTTGTGACTCTGGCCACCAGTCTGTTGATGTTGGGCTTTGGGTCTGCCCTTGGCCTGTCACTAGTGTCCGCCGAACCGGGCGAGGGCGTATCCCTGCTGTGGTTTTCGATAATCACTGGGCTGTGGTTCATCTGGGTTGTGCTGTCGAGCATCGGTGCCGGGGCTTATCTTGCAGGTCGCCTCCGCCATCCCATCGAAAGCGCCGACAAGGACGAGGTCGAACTGCGGGACGGCAGCCAGGGGCTCGCTGTCTGGGCAATCGCGATTGTGTTCGGATCGATTTTTGCAGTCAATGGCGTCACCAGCCTGACGGGAGCAGCTGCGCAAGCCACAGCCGCCGTCGGCAACGGACTGACCGAAATAGCTGACGGCCCCTTGTCTGCGTTGACCAGCGCGCTGGTGCGCGATGATACTGGTGCTAGGGTTTCGTCTGAAGAATTGCTTGCCGACGCTACAACTATCCTGACACGCAGCGTGACTTCTGGCGTGATGGACGCCGCAGATCGCACCTATCTGATCGGGCGGATTGCAACTGAAACCGGTCAAAGCCCTGCAACCGTCGAGACGCGGGTGGATGCAGCCATGGTCGCAGCAAAAGATGCATGGGAAACCGCGCAGGATGCGATTGAGGTCGCGCGGCGGGCGGCGATCATTACGGCCTTTGTCATTGCGGCAACGCTAGCTGTCGGTGCGGCAGTAGGCTACTTTGTGGCAAGCCTCGGGGGCCGTCACCGCGACGACGGTATCCCGTTACGCAGTTTGCGCCGGTAAAAGCATCAGCCCCAGGTCAAATTACCGCTGCAGTGCAACTGGTGGTGACGCTTGCCGCTCCAATTCATAACCTAATGGGCGGTGGCGAGGCTACGTTCGCCTCTCACGAAACATTGGCGTTCACCGCTCACTCTGGCTGATCAACGACGCATCCATGCCACCATACTTGGCCCGCCATTTGTAGAACTACGCGTGGCTCATCCCATGCGCGCGGCACAGCTCGGTCCCCGGCACACCGCCTGCGGCCTGCCGCAGGATGGCGATGATCTGTTCATCGGGGCTTACGCGGCCCCACTGGGGCCACGGTCTCGTCTTCATCAGTGTATCTGCTTGTCTTCATTCAAAATCTCCTCCTGCATCTTGCCGAGAAAATTCTACTTATCCGGGCCCTTACTTTCAGGGGAGATTACCCAGGCAAAGCAGTCCACATGCTGTTGAAGATAATTCAGGCATGAACATAGTTCCACGGTATTTCCTTCTGGCCCACCCTGACCCTCTGCGATACCTCCCACCCCCAAGGGGGCCAGTATGCGCATCGGTCTGTTCTGTCTTGTCGCGGCCTATGTCCTGTCGCAGTTCTACCGGGCGTTTCTGGCGGTACTGGCCCCGGTCTTGCAGGCCGATATCGGGGCGGGACCGGGGGATTTGGCATTGGCTTCGGGGATCTGGTTCCTGACCTTTGCGATCATGCAAATCCCGGTCGGTGCGGCGCTGGATTCGATCGGCCCGCGCCGCACGGCGGTCACGTTGTTCGCACTGGGGGGCGCAGGGGGTGCGGTCCTGTTCGCCGCAGCCCAGACCCCGCTGCACCTGACCCTCGCCATGGGCCTGATCGGGATTGGTTGCTCACCCATCCTGATGGCCGCCTATTACATCTTTGCCCGCAGCTTTTCGGCGTCCGTTTTTGCCACTTTGGCCGCAGCCATAATCGGCTTTGGGTCGTTGGGAAATATTGCGGGGTCGGCCCCGCTGGCATGGGCGGTTGACGTTTTCGGCTGGCGGCAAACGATGGCCGGGATGGGGACGGCAACGTTACTCATTTCAGCAGCACTTTGGGTCACGCTGCAAGACCCACCCCGGATGCCCAAACAACCCGGTTCTGTCCTCGATGTTCTCCGCCTGAAACCGCTCTGGCCGATTTTCGCCATGATGTTCGCATGTTACGCCCCCGCCGCCGGGTTGCGGGCGCTCTGGGCCGGACCCTATGCCGCAGATACTTACAGCGCCGATGCGGCCGGGATTGGGTATCTGACGCTGGTCATGGGGTTGGCCATGGTGGCCGGAAACTTTGCCTATGGGCCGCTCGACCGTTGGCTGGGCACCCGCAAATGGGTGATCTTATCGGGCAATCTGGGCGTGGTTTTGGCCTGCCTTGCGCTGGCTTTATACCCAACCATCGGCCTAAGCCCCGCAACCCTGGCCTTTGCCATCGTCGGCTTTTGCGGCGCATCCTTTGGCATCGTTATCGCCCATGGCCGGGCCTTTGTGCCGCCGCATCTGACCGGGCGGGGGGTGACGTTGCTGAACCTGTTTGGTATCGCCGGGGCCGGGATTGCGCAGGTGCTGACAGGCCAACTGCACAGCGCCATGCAGCCCGCCCCCTACCCTTCGATTTTTCTGTATTTCGGGGTCACCACCGCGCTTGGCCTGATCGCGTACTTGTTTAGTCAGGATCGCACCGACTAAGCCCTTTCCCACCAGACCCCTTGGGTATAAGACGCCCCCGCAGATCAAGGAGTGCGTTTTCATGGGCTATAAAATCGTCGTCGCCGGGGCCACGGGTAATGTGGGCCGCGAAATGCTCAACATTCTGGACGAACGGCAGTTTCCGGTCGATCAGATCGCCGCATTGGCCAGCCGCCGGTCGTTGGGGACCGAAGTGAGCTTTGGCGAGCGGACCCTGAAAACCCAAGATCTTGAGACCTTTGATTTCACCGGCTGGGATATCGCGTTGTTCGCCGTGGGCTCTGACGCGACCAAAATCTACGCGCCCAAGGCCGCCGCGGCGGGCTGCGTCGTGATCGACAATTCCTCGCTCTACCGCTATGATCCCGACGTGCCCCTTGTGGTGCCCGAAGTGAACGCCGACGCGGTCATGGGCTATACCAAGAAAATGATCATCGCCAACCCGAACTGTTCCACTGCACAGATGGTCGTGGCGCTGAAGCCCCTGCATGACCGCGCCCGGATCAAGCGTGTCGTGGTGTCCACATACCAATCCGTATCGGGCGCGGGCAAAGAAGGCATTGACGAGCTGTGGGACCAGACCAAGGGCATGTATGTGCCCGGCCAAGGCGTCGCGCCCAGGAAATTCACCAAGCAGATCGCCTTCAACGTCATTCCCCATATCGATACATTCATGGAAGACGGCTATACCCGCGAAGAATGGAAAATGGTCGCCGAGACCAAAAAAATCCTCGATAAATCGATCAAAGTCACTGCGACCTGCGTCCGCGTCCCGGTGTTCGTCGGTCATTCCGAGGCGGTGAATATTGAATTCGAAGAGTTCCTCGACGAAGACGAAGCGCGCGACATCCTGCGCGAGGCCCCCGGTATTCTGGTCATCGATAAACGCGAAGACGGCGGCTATATCACCCCCATCGACTGTGTGGGCGATTATGCGACCTATGTGAGCCGGATCAGGCAGGATGGAACCGTGGAAAATGGCCTGAACCTGTGGATCGTGTCGGATAATTTGCGCAAAGGGGCGGCGCTGAACGCGGTGCAGATCGCGGAAGTTTTGGGGCAAAGGGCGCTGAAGAAGGGGTGAGGGGGGGCGTTTTCGCTGCCTCGGAACTTACTCTGGACCACCTTTCGAAGCATGTCCCTGATAAGACTCACTATTATTGGGGTTGGAAAAATCAGACGAACTCATTGATTCTTAATGAGTTTTCTGCAAAAGTGCGAATCAGTGGGATGTAGTATTTGCTCGGGGGCGACAAATGTATGACTTTTCGACCACGACGGCCGCTCTTCGCGAGGCGACGAGGCCCCGTTCATCCGGTCAGTCAGTAAATGTTCACGTGGTTCAGTCCGTTCGCATAATACCGCCCGACTATGAGAAGATGCGCGACCAAATTGAAGCCTTCAGAGAACAAGGTCCGAAGGTGGTCGAGGCGGCAAAGTCTTGACAGACAACCATGATGTTTTCCCCCGGGGTGCAAAGCTTCCGACGCAGTCGCCCCTTTTTTGGGTTCAGCAAAAAGATAGATATTTGCGCCAACTGTTAATTCGAGATATCGAGAATATTACTAAGCGCCGATTGGTTGTATATTTTGCTAACCGTTACCTAGTCAATTCTGACATAAACATTGGGGATATTTCCCAACTTACTGAGCTCCTTGGTGACCTAAATGGCGCTCCAACAGACCTATTGTTAAATACTGGAGGTGGACAGACGGACGCAACCGAAGCTGTTGTGTCTCTACTACAGACGACCATAGATGATTTTAGGGTTATTGTCCCTCACTCGGCGAAGAGCAACGGAACAATGATTTGCCTTGCTGCCAGTGAGATCGTAATGGGACCGCCTTCTGAGTTGGGACCAATTGACCCTTATTTGGGCGACAACCCCGCATCAATACTCGCTGATCCAATAGTAAAAAATCAGAACTTTCCACTACATCAACTGGCTCTGTATGCAATTGATCAAACCAAGAAGTTGGCTACTCGCCTTCTTTCTAGGGTCAGGACTCATAACCAAAACATCACGACTGCCGCCAGTGCACAGGCTGACATGAAGATGTCGGCACATCTGTCGTAACGCGTGGATATCCTGCGCCAGTCTTTGAGGCGCGCGAACATGTTCTCGATTTTGTGGC
>JANOQM010000012.1:0-4475 GCA_031422295.1 Rhodobacterales bacterium
CGCAAGGCATGGCAGATGCACCCCGGCATTGCCGATCTGCAACAGTATTTCAGCACCCATCTGTCGGAATATCTGGTACGCAAACTGCTGTTCTCGGGCGCGCTGCCCGACCATTTGGCCGAACAGGCCCGCGCACTGGCCGCCGACGGCAGCAGTGCCGGGCGCGAAGAAACCGACGGCTGGAAGAACCTCGCTGATATGGCCTGGCTGTATCACGAAACCGAAGCCGCCGCGCGCGAAGCGGGCGACAAAAGCTGGCGTCTGTTCCAGTTGGCGCAGTTCGCGGGCCTCGACGCAGCAGCCCTGGGCACGGTTTCGCAAGATGAGGCGAACGCTCTGATCGCCTGTCTTGACGGTTTCCCGGACGAGGCACATGGCCCGGTGTGGCTGCATGCGTTCGAGCGCAATTACCGCGACGAGATCTGCAATGCCATCGCGCTCAATCGTGGCAACGGGCGCTGGATGACCCGCACCCGGCGGCCGAAATCGCAAGTGGTGTTCTGCATCGACGAGCGTGAGGAATCGATCCACCGCCATTACGAGGAACTTGACCCCGATCACGAAACCCTTGGCGCAGCAGGGTTTTTCGGCGTGGCGATGAACTATTCCGGTCTTGATGAACATCACGTGACGCCGCTGTGTCCCGCCGTCGTCACCCCCGCCCACAAGGTGTTGGAAGTGGCGCGCCCGATTGACGAAAAGTTGCATCTGCCGGGCCACAAGCGCCGCTCAAAATGGCTGGAGGTGTTCCACGATTCGTTCTGGGAAACCAAACGCAACGCGCTGGGCAGCTATTTCCTGATCGATCTGGTGGGGTTTCTGACCGCGCTGCCGCTGATCGGGCGGATGTTTTTTCCGGTGCGGTATTTTGCCGGTCTCAAGGCGGCCCACGCGGCGTTTGTGCCAGAGGTCAAGACACATCTGGCTTTGACGCGGCCCGAGGGCGGCGCGGCGGGCGATGGCTTTACTCTGGTCGAACAGGCCGACCGGGTCGAAGGTCTGTTGCGCAATACCGGGATGATCAGTTATTTTGCACCGATCGTGGTGTTTTGTGCCCATGGCTCGAACAGCCAGAACAACCCGCATGAAAACGCGCATGACTGTGGTGCCTGTGGCGGCAAGCATGGCGCGCCCAATTCACGCGCGGTGGCTGCGATGGCCAATACGTCGACAGTGCGCGAGCTGTTGTTGCAACGCGGCATCATCATTCCCGACGATACCTGGTTCATCGGCGCGTCGCACAATACCGCGTCCGACCTTGTCACATATTTTGACGAGGAAGACGTGCCAGCGCATCTGCGTGACCGCTATGCGGCGGTCAAGGCCGATCTTTATCAGGCCAGCATGCGGGCGGCCCGCGAACGCTGTCGCCGCTTTGCCAGCGCGCCCAAGGATGCGTCGCTGGAGGCGTCGTATCACCACGCCCACCACCGCGCTTATGATTTCAGTCAGGTGCGGCCCGAATGGGGCCATGCGACCAATGCGTTTGCAGTTGTTGGCCGTCGCGGGATCACTCAGGGCGTGTTCTTTGACCGCCGCCCGTTCATCATTTCCTATGATCCCAACACTGACCCAACCGGCAAGATCCTTGAACGCATCCTGCTTGCCGTGGGTCCGGTGGGGGCCGGGATCAATCTGGAATATTACTTCTCGACCGTCGATACCAAGGTTTACGGCAGCGATACCAAGGTGCCGCATAACGTGACCGGGCTGATCGGGGTGATGGAAGGCGCGCATTCTGATCTGCGCACAGGACTGCCAAAACAGATGACCGAAGTGCACGAGGCGATGCGCCTGAACCTGATCGTCGATGCGCCGATGGCGGTGCTGGGCGAGATTTACGGCCGCCAGCCCGGCATTCAGGAGTTGCTGAACGGCGAATGGGTGATCCTGATCGCGCATGACCCGGAAACCGGCGAGCTGAACCAATTCGTGCCGGGCGTTGGTTTCGAGAAATGGGACGATTCCGCGCTGGAGCCGATCCCGGACGTGCCCGATTCCTACGCCTGGTTCAAAGGCAAATACGAGAAATTCCTGCCCCCGGCGCGGATCGCTGAACCGACCCGCCCGTGGACCCATTGAAGGAGACGGTCGCATGTTGAATTTTGATACGGTCGTCATTCTGATTGTCGCCTTGCCGCTGTTTGCGGCGGTGGCCAATGGCGTGAACCTGGTCGCGGGCGAACGGTTCTGGGGCTGGCGCAAGGTTCAGCAACTGACCTGGATGACGCTGCTGGCCTCGTTTCTGGGTTCGATCTGGGTGTTTGCCCAGATCCTGTCCGATCCAACCCCGCGTGAGGTGATTGTCTACCAATGGTTGTCGGCGGGGACGATGACGGTGGACATGGGCTTTTTGATCGACGCGCTGTCGGGCATCATGATGCTGGTGGTCACCGGGTTCAGTTTCCTGATTGCCATGTTCTCGATCAACTACATGCACAATGACCGCAGCTTTTCGCGCTATTTCAGTGCGCTGGCGCTGTTTGTCTTTGCCATGCTGGTGCTGGTCATGGGCAACAATTACATCATGCTGTTCCTTGGATGGGAATCGGTGGGCTTATGTTCCTATCTGTTGATCGGGCATTACTACGAACGCAAATCCGCCGCCCGGGCTGGCACCAAGGCCTTCGTGATGAACCGGGTCGGCGATGCGGGGTTTCTGGTCGGCATCTTCCTGATTGCCACCAACTTCAACTCGGTCGCCTATACTGAGGTGTTCGCCAATCTGGACAAGATCGACAGCTTTACCGCCACGCTGATCGGACTGTGTCTGCTGACCGGAGCTATTGGCAAATCGGCGCAACTGCCGCTGGGCACCTGGCTTGCCAAGGCGATGGAGGGGCCGACACCGTCAAGCGCGCTGATCCACGCGGCCACCATGGTGACCGCCGGGGTCTATATGATCACCCGCAGCCATGGCATCTATGACATGGCCCCGATTGCCTTGGCGGTGGTCACAATTGTCGGCGCTGTGACGGCAGCTTACGGCGCGACGGTGGGCAAGACAATCTCTGACATCAAGGGCATTCTTGCGGCCTCGACCACAACCCAACTGGGATTGATGTTCGTGGCCTGCGGGCTGGGTGCTTACCCAGTGGCGATCTTTCATCTGGTCGCACATGCCTTCCTGAAAACCTTCCTGTTCCTGACCGCACCGTCGATCCTGCATTATTTCCACACCTTCCCCGACGCCACGGCGGTGGAGCGGCGTCCGACCCCCGTGCCTGTGGTGTTCTGGTTGATTCTTGTCGGCAGCATCGGACTGATCGCCTGGCCGTTCGGCGCTGGTGTGCTTGGCTTTGGTGGGGCCACGGGGCTGTCAGCTTCGGTCTATGTGCTGGCCGCAGCGGGACTGATGGCCGTATTCACCACACTTTACTACGCGGTCAGCGCTACCCGGCGCATTTTTGGCGGCGAGGCGCATGACAATGCCCATCCGGCCGGTGACACTTCAGGCGCGCATCACACTCTTGAACAAGATCATGGGCATCAGCATGATCATCCAGCTTTGAAAAGCCACACGGGTCCGCCTGTAGCCATTCCAGTGATCGCACTTGGTGGCGCGTTGGCGGCAGGGCTGATCTTTGGCATCCTGCCCGGCGGACTGATGAATTCCTGGTTCGCTGGGTTTCTGGCACCTGTGGTCAGCCTGTCGGAAACCGCCGCAAGTCAGTCTTCGCTCAGCTTTCTGGTGGTCGCGGCGATTGGATTGCTGATGATCTCGGCTTGGGTGGCGGCACTGTTCATGGACCGTTTCCGCGCCGAAGTGCCGGGGCTTGGCCTGATCCGGGCACGCGGGGTCTATGCCGCTGCGATGCGCCGGTTCTGGCTGGATGACTTTTACCATTTGGTCATCGTGGGCGGGGCTGTGCGACTTGGCCAGCAGCTGGACCGCTTCGATGCGCGGATCATCGACCGCATTGTCGGTGCCCCGGCCTCTGCCGGTCGGATCAGCGGTGCTGCCATAATATGGGAAAGGCGCTATTTAGCGGCGCGGGCGGCGGGCATTGCCGGGGCGCTCGGTTCTATCGGGACTGCCGCAAATTCAAAGCCCTTGTTGGGGCCTAACCCCGAGTCGGGCAGCAGTGGCCTTTTGCCTTGGCTGACCACTGCAAGCAGCCGCGACTCTGGCCTTGTTGAACAGCCGGGTGGGGCCGAAGGTGCGGGGTTCGTCGGTGCCATCACAACCTATGCGGCGCAGTCGTCGGCCCTGTTTGAAAAAAGCGTCATCGCGCAGGGTCAGGGGTTGATCGGCGCGGCAACCGATGGTGCGGCGGTCATTTCGGGGTGGGTCGAACACAACATCTTTGATCTGGGTATCAACAAGGGCGTGTCGCAGACCGGCGGTGCCCTGGGGACAATCCTGTATGAAATCGAGGAATTGTTGGGTCGTCCGCTGGTCGTGGCCACGTTGGTCCTGGCAGCCATTTCCGGTCTTTTGTGGGGAGTAGTCTCGTGATCCTTGAACAGGTTTT
>JANOQM010000013.1:0-6525 GCA_031422295.1 Rhodobacterales bacterium
GCTAACCGCGCAGGTCGAAACGCTGGAAGGCGCATTGGAAGAACGCAAGGCCGCCGAGACGACGCTGGCGCGGCTGGAAGACCCCGAGGCGAGGGTAAGGCGGGACACCGCTCTCCATGCAGCTCAGGCGGCAATGGAAACGGCACGGGCGCATGCCGGGCTGGTCACGGCTGCCCGGCAGGACCGCGACATCGCAGCGCTGCAGGCAAAGAACGCCAAAGCGGAGCTCGATGGCTTCCTTACGGCGATCGACAAACTGAACAGTGCCGAAACGATGGCGCGCGCGACTGCGGAAACGCGGCGGTTGGCCGAGGCGGAGGTGACCGCCCTCAAAGGGACCTCAGAGGTTGCAAGAGAAAGCGGCATTTCGGCACTGAACGCTGTAGTTCAGGCCCGAGCACGGCTCGAATCTGCCCGCCGTCAGATCGATGCCCGCAAGGCCAAAGCCGAAGCAGTTCGGCTGACAACCCAGATCGTCAAGGCCCAAGAGGCGCAGACTCAAAGGGACGCGGCCCGTGCCCGGATGAAAGCCTCCTCGGCAACAACCGAATGGCTATCGCGTGTCGATGCGGCAGCCAGCGACGCCTCCATGCGGGAGAGCGCGCATCAAGCGCAAAGCACAATATTGAGCGTTGTCTATTCTGGCGCCACGCGCATTGCCTTGAACGGTGCGCCGGTTGTGGGCGAACAGCCCGTTGCGCTGGAGGGAGAAGCGCGGCTCGATCTGCCGGGAATCGGGCAAATGACTATCCGGGCGCAGGCGCAGGCAGCAGATGGCACGGATCAGCTTGCCAGGGCTAAATCGCTGCTGAACGATTTGCTGGCGGTGTGTGGAGCAGAGACGCTTCTGTCTGCCCGCAGCGCTGCGGCTGAGCGTGCCGAGTTCGCGCGGCAAGCCGATCTGGCGCAAGCCGTACTTGACACGCTGGCCCCCAACGGCATCGACGCCCTGATCGCTGCAAAGGCCGAGGCCACGCTCGCCGCTGCCGAGGCGCATGACGAGCCGTTGGCCGTGATCGCGGATCTGGAGAACGGCCTCGACCAAGCGGTTGCGGACGAGGATCGAACCGCGCAAACGCTGCGCCGGATGGCGGCCGATCATGCCTTGGCCCGCGAAACCGCCATAAAGGCGGGCGCGGTGGCCGACGCGGCCGCGACGGAACTGGATCGCGCCCGGTCCGCCGCAGGGGCAGACGAAAGACGTGAAACGCGCCGGATCGAGCTTTTGCGGATAGACGCGCAAACGGCCGACACCTTGTCCAACGCGGAGACGACGCTAAATCACCTGATCTCTTCTGCACCGGATCTGGCGACCACCAAAGCCGAACTACAACGAGCGGCCGACGCGGTTGAGGCTGCGAGCCGACAGCGGGCTCAGTTGGCGGAACGGCTGGCAGCCCTGTCCGCCCAGATCCGTACGCTGGCTGGAAACGGAATTGAAGAGCGTCGCGACGAGATCAACGGGCAGTTGGAAACAGCCCAGGCAACCGAGGCGCGCTTTGCCAGGAAAGCCGCCGCACTGATCCGCTTGCAAGCCGCCCTGGAGGCGGAAAGGAACGCCGCTCAAGAGACTTATTTCGGCCCTGTTCAGGAAGAGTTGAAACCACTTCTTGCCATTCTGCATCGGGATGCGGCGCTGAGTTTTAACAGGGAGAACCTGCTGCCGTCGGGCCTGACACGGGGACAGACCGAAGAAATGCTGGACGATCTTTCCGGCGGCACGAAAGAGCAGATTGCCATTCTGACCCGTCTGGCATTCGCGCGTCTCTTCGCACGCCAAGGGCGGCACATGCCCATCGTCCTCGACGACGCATTGGTCTATTCCGACGATGACCGTATCATAAAGATGTTCACCGCGCTCACCCGCGTGGCGCAGGATCAGCAGATCATCGTATTCTCTTGCCGCCAGTTGGCGTTTCAGGATCTGGGCGGGGCGCGCCCAATGGTCGAGATTACCGACACTTGAATGGGCGCGCAGAGTTCCGCAGCAGCGAAGTGGTAAACCAGATGGCGCCCGTGGCAGATGGGCGGCAGAGCATCGGGCTAAGGTGCTGCAGTAACTGGACCGCTCGCTGTCTCGACTCGAAGACGTCTGAATGCCGACGCGATCTGAGTGTCACATACGAAGACACCTTTCACCTGAAACCGCGTGACGACAAAGTTGGATCGTATTCATGCGTGAACTAGAAATGACCCTGTCAGAAATTGACGCCCTCTGGCACTACTACCTAGATTGCGGTCGTCGAGGCCGATTCCCTCGGAGGAATGGTTTTGTTTTACCGGAGTATGTGATGAGGGATCTCGACGGCCGCACCCTGCTTTCGGCATCGGATCTGATGCGGTTCATGGGCTGCGCGCATGCGACCACGCTCGATTTGGCGCGACTGCGGGGAGAGGGGCCGGAATCGCGCGAGGACAGCGAGGATGCAGCACTGTTGCAAAAACAGGGCGATGCCCATGAGGCGGCGCATCTGGCGCGGCTGAACGCAGCGGGTCGAGGAGTTGTAGAGATCGCGCGGGGTGACCTGACGCAAAATTCTGCGACCACCCGTGCCGCGCTCGCTGCAGGACCGGAGGTTGTGTTTCAGGGTGCGTTCCTGTCGGGCAACTGGGGCGGCTGGTCGGATTTTCTGGAACGTGTGGAGCGGCCATCGGCGTTTGGGGCTTTCAGCTATGAGGTGGCCGACACCAAGCTGAAGCGCCGCCCGCATCCCAAACATCTCCTGCAACTTGTGCTTTATTCGGACCTGCTGACCAAAATTCAGGGCGTGGCACCAGAATTCGCCCATCTTGAACTTGGCGATGGCACTCGCGCGACGCTGCGGCTTGCAGACTACGCTGCCTATGCCCGCATGGCACGGGCGCGACTTGAAGGCTTCGTGGCCGATCCGCAGCAGACGCGCTCCATCCCTTGCGCCGATTGCGGCCTTTGCCGCTGGGGCGATCATTGTGAAACTGTCTGGCAGGCTGAGGACAGCTTGTTCAACGTGGCCAGTATCAGCCGCGGACAGGTCAAAAAGCTGGAGGCGGCGGGCATCGGTACGATGGAAGCTCTCGCCGACTTCAATCATCCGGTTCGCGGCATGGCGGAGAACACCCGTCTGCGCCTGGCCACGCAAGCCCGGCTGCAGCACGCCCGCAAGACCGGCGAACCGGCGTTTGAACTGCGCCCGCTTGAGCCGGGCAAGGGCTTCGATCTGCTTCTCGAGCCGCAGTCCGGTGACATCTTCTATGACATCGAAGGCGACCCCCATTTCGAGGGCGGCTTGGAATACCTGCATGGCGTCTGGTTCGATGGTGAGTTTCGCGCGTTCTGGGGCCATGACCATGCCGCCGAGGCACAGGCACTGTCCGAGTTGCTCGCCTTTTTCCGTGACCGCCTCGCCGCGCATCCAGCCGCGTGCATTTATCACTATGCCGCTTACGAAATCACCGCGCTGCGACGGCTGACCACAAAATATGGGATTGGTGAGGCCTTTCTCGACCGTCTGCTGCGAGAGCGCCGTTTCGTCGATCTGTTCGCCGTGGTGCGGGGTGGTTTGATCGGGTCCGAGGCCAATTATTCCATCAAGTCAATGGAAGCATTCTACGGCCGCAAGCGCGAGGGCGAGGTGAAAACCGCAGGGGGTTCGGTCGTCGCCTATGAACGCTGGCGCGAGACGGGCGAACCGCAAATCCTCGACGAGATCGAGGACTACAACCGCGTCGATTGTATCTCGACCGAGGAGTTGCGCGATTGGCTGGTGGGTATTCGGCCAGCCGGGCCTTGGCCTGTGGTAGGGCAGGACGCAGGGCACAAGGAGGCTGAAGAGGACGCCGACACCGAAGCTTTGCGCGCCATGCTCGCCGCCTCCGGTCTGCCACAAGACCGGCAGGAGATGCTGTTCAACCTCGGCCTCTTCCACAAGCGCGAAGCCAAGCCCGCGCAATGGGCGGTGTTCGACAGTGTAGGCAAGGACGAAGACGACCTGATCGACGATCTGGACGCGCTTGCCGGACTGGAAGCCACAGGGCCCGCCGAACAGATCAAGCGGTCCATGGCGCGCACTTATCGCTTCCCGCAACAGGAGACAAAGTTGCGCGGCGGAAGAAATGCGACAGTGCCCGTCGTCGATGGTGCGCCCGCGACCGTCAGCATACTGGACATGGACCGCACAGCGCGCGAGATCACGGTCAAAGCAGGATCTGCGAAGGCGCATCTGCTGACCGACCGGCTTACGCTGCACCCGGACTGGCCGCTGAACACCGATGTGATCGCCGCTGCCTTGCGGGATGTGATCGCTGATCAGTGCGGCACGCGCACCTATCAGGCCGTGGATGATCTCTTGTCCCGAGCGGCTCCGCGTATGACCACCGGCCCTAGTGCTGATCTGCTAAGGGGCGCCGAACCGGTCGCGGGTACAATCGCGGCTGTCGCGGCGATGGATGGCACAGTTCTGCCGATCCAGGGGCCGCCCGGCACTGGCAAGACCTATGTCACCGCACGTGCGATCCTTTCGCTTGTCCGGAAGGGTGCGCGCGTGGGTGTCACATCGAACAGTCACGAGGCCATTCGCAACGTGCTGATGGGCTGTTTGAGCGCGCTGGAGGATAACGATCTGCCGATCACACTCGACTTGGTTCACAAGACCTCGGGCGAGGATGACGGCTATCCCGAGGATTGCGCCGTTCGCCGGACCACCAGCAATGACGATGCAGCAAGCGGCCGACATGTGGTCGGCGCCACCGCCTGGTTCTTCACCCGCGACGAAAATTTGCAAGCATTCGACTGGCTGTTCGTTGACGAGGCTGGACAGGTTGGCCTTGCGAATATGGCCGCGATGGGCCGGGCCGCGCGCAACATCGTGCTGGTGGGCGACCCCCGCCAGTTGCCGCAGGTCATCCACGGCGCACACCCGGCACCTGCGAACCTTTCCTGTCTTGACTGGATGCTGGGCGAACATGCGACCGTGCCGCCAGATCGCGGAATCTTCCTGCCGATTTCACGACGCATGCACCCAGATGTCTGCCGCTTCATTTCCGATCAGGTCTATGAAGGGCGGCTCACCAGCCACCCCGACAACGCCCGCCAATGCGTCACCGGCACACCATTTCCCGAGGCCGGAGCATTCTGGGTGCCGGTTTCGCATGAAGGAAACGCGCAAATTTCCATGGAGGAAGTGGCCGCCATTCAAGCCGCTACAGGAGAACTGCTGCGGGGCACCTGGACGGAGAAAGATGGCTTAACCCGTCCGATGCGGCAGACGGACATCATCGTCGTCGCCCCATACAATGCTCAAGTGAATGCCCTTCGCGATGTACTGCCCGATGGCATCCGCGTCGGCACTGTGGACAAATTCCAGGGTCAGGAAGCGCCGGTCTGCCTCGTCTCGATGACCGCGTCCTCGGCCGAGGAGACCTCGCGAGGGATGGAGTTCCTTTTTTCGCTCAACCGCATCAACGTGGCGGTGTCGCGCGCAAAGGGGCTTTCGCTGGTGTTCGGGGCACCACGCCTGCGTGAGGCGAAGTGCGAGACCGTCGCACAAATGCGGCTGGTGAATACTCTGTGTGGGCTGTCAGATTGGTAACCAGATGAACATCGAAAAGACTATCAGTGACCTGCCAAATACCGAAACGAGGAAACTCAAGGATCTGCTGGTGAACGCCAATAGGATTCTGAGCAAAGATCCCAGGCACCTACAAGCTACGCGCTTGCGAGACGCCCTTACGGAAGAACTGGCACGACGCAAGGTTTCAAATCGGACAAGAGTCGGCCCACTTTGGTGGGAGCCGCATGATCCAGACGTTGCGGAATTTTTCGCCTACGCCGAGGCACAGTCCACGATACCTGTGGCCGCGATCTTCAAAAGCGCCACTCACACGGCGACCCGCAAGGCGGTTTATTCGGTTCGGATCGGGGATCACACCTTGGATGGCCAGTTTGCGGAGGTTGCCATTGCTCGCCGAGCGGGCTCAGAAGCTTGGGAAGAGCGCCAAAAAATATTTTAGTACTATTTTCTGTTGCAATTTCTTGAGTAAGAAGATTATTGAAGACATCTGGTTCGTTTTTCGCCCACAAAAGGCACAAGCTTTCGGCCGACTGGAGGGAAACGAGTTCCTTGTTCGGAAGGGTTCAACTGCCATGGTCAACGGCTCGCCGCGCGTGAAGCGCGACCGCGAAGAACGTGATCGGTTGGTGCGCCAAGGCGTGCTCGTTCCCGACCGCGATCCAGATCTCTATCGGTTTTCGCGAGACCACGTCTTTGGAAGCCCCAGCATCGCCGGTGGCGTCGTAAAGGACGGCAACTGCAGCGGACCTCAAAGTTGGCACCGGGCGAGCGATGGGAAAACGCTCAAAGAAGCGATGAGCTAACAATTTGCATTGGTTTTCGACCCGAGAAAACGAATGATGTTAGTGGGATAGAAGACAACAGGATGCGCAATGGATTTGAGCGATTCCGACTTGGCAGAGTTCGAAGAAGGCCGACGCGCTGCAGAGAGGCTTTGCTCGACTTGGCCCGAGACTGACTGGGTGCCTGTCCATCC
>JANOQM010000014.1:0-34503 GCA_031422295.1 Rhodobacterales bacterium
TGCGGAATCCCATGATTGGGAGTTTGACCGCATCGCGGACGACCAGATCGCCATGGCGGTCGTCGGCCAATGGCGGACCTATTCGATCACGCTGGCCTGGTCGGGCTATGACGAAACCCTGCGGCTGATCTGCACGTTCGAAATGGAACCGCCCGAGGCCCGCGTGCCTGCGCTGTATGACATGCTGAACCGCGTCAATGACATGTGCTGGTCGGGCGGGTTTACCTATTGGGCCGCTGAAAAGATGATGGTCTATCGCTATGGGCTGATCCTGTCGGGCGAGCAGATTGCCGGGCCCGAGCAGATCGACACGATGATATCCGCCGCCGTGATGGCCTGCGAACGGTTCTATCCGGCGTTCCAACTGGTCACATGGGCCGAGCGGACCCCGGCGGATGCGCTACAGGTGGCGATTGCGGAGGCTTATGGGCGGGCGTAAGGGGGGATGTCCTAAGAAAGAATTAAAATTCTCTTCTAGGCAGTCATAAATATTATCATTGCTGCTGCTCTACGAAGTTGACAAAACGATGGGATTATTTCTAACCTTGTAGTGTGATGAAGTGGCCGCGAGTTTTGTAGGCAATGCCACTTTGAATACTGCTGAGATCAATAGGAGGTTAACGAAATGTTAAAAAAGGCAATTTTTCTTGCATTCTTCTTGCTTTGCCATTTCGTTTCACCTTCCTTTGCTCAAACACGGGTGGAATGCAACGAAATTGAGAATTTCTCTGAGCGCCATCATTGCATTAGAAACGTAATGAGAGTTGCGCGAGGCGACGAAATCATTCCGTGGGAGGGGATTGAAGAAGAAGTTAATGCGGACGAAGCCGTGGGTGCAGCATTGGATGCCGCGCTTAACGGAGGAGAGCAAGTTCATGTCTCACGTTGGTCCACAAGGACGTCTCGGTCCCAACTTGATGACAGCACAACAGTAACTTTAATTGTTGAATCAGATTGGGATATCAGCGGTCCATATGGCGACGCTAATCGCGCGCAACTGATACTTCGCTGCATGGAAAACACGACTTCAGCGTACTTCAAATTCAATGAGTATTTTATGTCGGACATTCAAGGATATGGACGCATTGAATATCGGGTTGATAGCAATACCGCCTCGCGTGTTAATATGGATGTTTCGACGGACAACATGGCGCTTGGCCTTTGGAGCGGTGGTGGATCGATTCCCTTTATAAAACGGTTAATGGAGGGGTCGTCCGTTTTTGTACGGGTGACTCCATATAACGAGTCCACAATCGGCATGACTTTCACCATAGCTGGGTTAGCGGAAGAAATTGCGCCTCTTCGCGAAGCCTGTGGTTGGTAAGGTTGATAGTGCAGCTATTATTCCACTGATGCCGAAAGCCTTCTCCTAACATTACCCACTCTTGCCCCCACCCCCCACCTCCCCTAACAATCCCCCAAACACCACCCGGGGACCATCATCATGCTCAACACCACCCTCCACCCCGGCCTAGTCCTGCTCGGCTGTGGCAAGATGGGGTCGGCGATGTTGGCGGGGTGGCTGGCGAACGGCCTGAACCCGCAGCATGTCCATGTCATCGACCCCGCCCCGTCGGATTGGCTCCGCGCCACAAACGTCCACCTCAACCAACCGCTGCCGCAAACCCCCGCCGTTGTCCTGATCGCGGTCAAGCCGCAGATGATGGGGGCGGCGCTTCCGACCCTCCAGAAAATGGGCAATGGCGGCACCCTGTTTCTGTCCGTCGCTGCTGGCATTTCGATCCAGACCTATAAGGATATCCTTGGGCCCCGCACCCCGATCATCCGCGCCATGCCCAATACGCCTGCGGCGATCAACCGGGGGATTACGGCGCTGATTGGCAATGGGATGGCGACCCCGGCGCATCTGGAATTGGCCGAAAGCCTGCTGGGGGCGGTGGGCCAGACCCTGCGCCTGGACGACGAGGGGCAGATGGATGCCGTCACCGCCGTCTCTGGTTCCGGCCCCGCCTACGTGTTCCACCTGATCGAAACGCTGGCGGCGGCAGGCGTGGCGCAGGGGTTGCGGCCGGATATGGCGATGGCGCTGGCCAAGGCGACGGTCGGGGGGGCGGGGCAGTTGGCGGAGGATTCGACCGAGACCCCGGCGCAGTTGCGGATCAACGTCACCTCGCCGGGTGGCACGACGCAGGCGGCGTTGGCCGTGCTGATGGACCCCGACACCGGCTTTCCGGCCTTGCTGCACAAGGCCGTCAAGGCGGCGGCGGATCGGTCAAAGGAGCTGTCGCGTGGATAATATTTCGTTCGATGAGTTCCTCAAGGTGGATATCCGCGTGGGCCGGATCACCCGCGCCGAACCCTACCCCGAGGCGAAAAAGCCCGCCATAAAACTGTGGATCGACTTTGGCCCTGAGATTGGCGAGCGGAAATCATCGGCGCAGATCACCGCCCATTATGACCCCGAAACCCTGATCGGGCGGCAGGTCATGGCGGTGGTGAACTTCCCGCCGCGCCAGATTGGCAAGTTCATTTCCGAAGTCCTCGTGCTGGGATTGCCCGATGCCGATGGCCAGATTGTCCTGATCGCCCCAGACCAAACCGTGCCCCAAGGAGGGCGAATGCATTGAAGAAACTCCTGATTACCCGCAAACTGCCGGATGCGAATATCGCCACGGCCCGCGCCCATTTCGACCTGACCTATCGCGACGTCGCCACTTCTCTATCCGTGGCCGAATGCGCCGAAGCTTTGGCGCAATATGACGCGATCCTGACCACGCTGGGCGATGGCTTCAAAGCCGAGGCCTTTGCGGGCAAGGTCCGCTGCAAGGTGCTGGCCAATTTCGGCGTGGGCTATAATCACATCGACGTGAAAGCGGCGACAAAAGCGGGCGTCATGGTCAGCAACACCCCTGATGTCGTGACCGATGCGACGGCCGACATCGGCCTGACCCTGATCCTGTCGACCTGCCGCCGTGCGGGCGAAGGCGAGCGGTTGTTGCGGGCGGGCCAGTGGTCCGGCTGGGGGCCAACGCAGATGCTGGGTACCCATGTCACCGGCAAGACCGTGGGTATCATCGGCATGGGCCGGATCGGGCAGGCAGTGGCGCGGCGCTGTCATTATGGGTTCGCGATGCCGGTGCTGTATTTCAACCGAAGCCCCAAAGCCGTGGACCTGCCCGCGCGGCAGGTGGGCACGATTGCCGAACTCATGGCCGCGAGTGATATTATCGTCGTCACCGTCCCCGGTGGCGGGGCCAACACCCATCTGGTCAACCGCGCCGCTCTGGAGGCGATGAAGCCCACCGGCATCTTCATCAACATCGCGCGCGGCGATGTGGTGGACGAAGCCGCGCTGATCGACGTCCTGCAACAGGGCAAAATCGCGGGCGCGGGGCTGGACGTCTACGAACGCGAACCCATCGTGCCCGACGCCCTGAAAGCCTTGGAAAACTGCGTCCTCCTCCCCCACCTCGGCACCGCAGCACTGGAAGTGCGGCAGGCGATGGGCCAGATGGCGCTGGATAATATCGTCGCATGGTCCGAAGGGCGGTCCTTGCCACAGCGGGTTTAAGGCGCATCACCCACAGCCGCACGCCAATGACGGCGGCACAGCGACACATACCGCTCATTTCCACCAATTGCGACCTGATCGCCAGCGGTCAGCACCTTGCCGCTGGCATCCTTACGCACCACCATCGTCGCCTTTTTCCCGCAATGGCAAATCGTGCGCACCTCGCGCATTTCATCGGCCAAGGCCAATAACGCCGCCGATCCCGGGAACAATTCGCCCCGGAAATCGACGCGCAGTCCAAAACACATGATCGGAACGCCCAGATCATCCACCGCGCGGGCCAGTTGCCAGACCTGAGCGGGGTCCAGAAACTGCGCCTCGTCAATGAACACACAGGCACAGGGGGTGGCCAGCCGGGCGCTGATCTTGGCAAACAAATCCTCGCCCGGGGCAAAGGTATCGGCATCTGCACCAATCCCAATCCGGCTTTCGATCCGGCCTGCACCGGCGCGGTTGTCAAATTGGGCGGTGATCAGACAGGTCTGCATGCCGCGTTCGACATAATTATGCGACGCCTGCAGCAAGACGGTCGATTTGCCCGCATTCATCGTGGAATAGTTGAAATACAGCTTGGCCATGGACGGCGTGGTAGCCCCGGGTCGGGGGGGAATGCAAGACGCACCTGTCCGCCCGACCCGAAGACCCCCGCTGTTCCCGCGATCCGCTGTCCCGTGAGTGGTGACACCAGCCGGCCAGTGGAACAGCGGATCAGAGATCACAACACCGGCCCGCCCATGCGAACGGACTGGTTTATGGGGATGTAACCTCTGATCCAACGGTGCGTTACCACACCGCAACTCGTACCCTTCCCACACCCATGGGACGCCTTTACCAATGACAAACTTGGGCTTAACGATTAATGGGAAAGGCGGTTGGGGTTTCCCCATGGTCAAGGAACAGCAGATGAGCACGATCCACAGCTACCTCAAGAAACACACCGAGGCGCTGGTCAAGGATGTCGGGATCGAGGCGGCGTGTCGGTTGACCGGTAAGTCCAAGGCCACGCTGGGCCGGTATTATTCCGATGACAGCGAACATGCGGACCGGTTCATGCCGGTGGACGCGGTGGCCCAGCTTGAGGCGGCGGCGAGTTACCCGCATGTGACGTCAGCTTTGGCGGAACTGAAGGGCGGGACGCTGTCGATTGACCATAGTTTGCGCAATACCAAGGGCGGGATCAATACCGACGTGATCACCCTGTCGCAGCGGTTCGCGATGCTGATGGCCGAGTATAATCTGTCGACGAGTGATGGAAAGATTTCAATCAACGAGGCGAAGCGCTTACTGCGCGAGGCCGTGGAGCTGCAGAAAGTGCTGGTGGAGATCAAGCTGCATTTGGAGGAGACGGGGGGGTAGGGTGCAGGGTGGGGAACGGTTTTTCAGGCCGAACCCGCGCCGCATGGCGGCGCGATCTCGTTCACAATCTAGACCGCTCAACGGAAAAGAGAAACTTCACCTATCCGTGTGAGTAGCTCCATAGCAACGGTACACGCAAAAGTTGTTTGCCTGTGAGTCCGTAGTGGTCAGCTACCTACTGTCACAGTCACGGTGGCGCGACTGGCTTGTGTAAAGACTTGTCAACACTTAAGTTATATCTTAACTCACGAATCAAGAGAGTACGTGTTGGCCGAAGAATGGGAAACTTGGATCGATGGCGAGCAACTCCTCATAGTGTTCAACGCTGAAGTGCGAGCTTTTTTGAGTGAGAATAGAAGTTCGTTCACAAAGGACATCCTTCGGGCTGGCGAAATTCTGCGGCGGCTATCAGAAGTTGGTATTCCAGGAATGAAAAACCCTGAGCAGTTCAAATTCGAAGATCGATTGAGCACTGGCGCAAAAGACGGAAAGAAAGTTGCTATCTACGCTGTCAAGTCGTTCAAAGTCAGAATTTACGGTGCAATGGGCAACACTTTGTTGGGAAAATCGGCCTTCTTGTGTGTGTGCGCTGCAATAAAAAAGAACGATAAGGCCGACAGGGCAATACTAAAAAGGTCGGCTGAAAAAGTAGGAGAATATGATGCTGAGTCTTAGCGAAATCTTCGAGCCTCAAAATGACAACGAAAAAACGATACTCGCTATTGAGGCTTTGGCTGTTTCTGTTCAACTCGCACTGCAGAAGGTAATGGTCGAGGGTGGAGTATCGCAGAGAGATCTTGCTGAAAAGCTCGGAGTTAGTGCAGCTAGGGTCTCGCAGATGCTTTCGACCCAAGGTGCAAATCTTACTATCAAGACTATTGCAAAGATCGCACATGCTTTGGGCGAGGGTTTTGAACTTGTGAGTAGGACAGAAGTGCTTCGCGCTCGCAAGCAAATGGGAATGAAGCCGCACTTGGAGGGGGTGCTGAAATTCCCATCCGCCCTGCCCCAAATGCATTGGGAACAGCCGGTTGCAAATAGAAATATGCAGGTTCGAGCGAAAATGGCTGCAGCATGATTGACGGTAGCATCAAGGATATCAAACCAGATGCTCCGTTGTCATTTGGCTCGTCCCGTTTCGAGCATGAAATCTATAGTAACGTCGCACTGAAAGCACGGCTTTTGGATATCCGCCTTGTCAAATCCACATATGATGTAAGAATTGAATTATTCGATGCGGCAGATGATAGTTTTTCGCATTTCCGAAATGAGTTCACAAGTGACTGCTCGGACATCGTAATTGAACAAGGAAGCGGTAGGGTTGGTGGCCTCTACACTTGGACTGCTGAAATTAAAAGTGGCCGGACAAAAGCACTTAAGCTTTTCGGTCGATACTTTACTATTTACGGAAATCTCGATGGATGCAATGAAGAGTATATGGGCTTGTACTTCCGGAAAATCGCACGTTTTGCGACCTACCCGTACTTTAGAGCGCTATTCAGTATGCAAACTGGAAATTCTGGACTTTTATTGCCACCATTGCCGTCACTAACAGAGAGACTTGATTAGCCATTTACCTCACCCCTGCAACGACCTCACCCCCACATCCCCCTCTTCCCGTGCCTGCATCGCCAAAGCCGCCGCATGGCTTGCCGCCGCAGTCGTGAAATACGGGATCTTGTCGTACAGGGCGACCGCCCTGATATCCCGCGAGTCCTCAACGGCCTGCGCCCCTTCGGTGGTGTTCATCACAAGGGCGACATGACCGTCTTTCAGCCGGTCAACGATGGTCAAGCCGCCCTCGTAGACCTTGTTCACCACCTCGGCGGCCACACCATTGGCGTCCAACCAGCCAGCGGTGCCGCGTGTGGCGAGGATCGACATTCCCAAGGATATCAATATCTTCGACGCTTCCAGCATATCCGCCGTCTTGTCTGCATCGCGGATCGACATGAACACGTGGCCTTCAGTGGGCAGCACGGTGCCCGCCCCCATCTGCGCCTTGAGAAACGCGCGGGCGAATGACCGGTCCCAGCCCATGACCTCTCCGGTGGACCGCATTTCCGGGCCCAGGATCGTGTCCACGCCGGGGAAGCGGGCAAACGGCAGCACGGCTTCTTTCACCGAAAACCACGGCATGTTGGGGTCGGCCAGCGTCATCGGGTCGGCATAGGGCAGCGGGGTGTCGTAGCTGACGTTTTCGTAAGCTGCACGCAGCGGGAAATTGGTCAGCGGTTCGCCCGCCATGACCCTAGCTGCAATCGACGCAATGGCGGAATCCGTCGCCTTGGCGACAAAGGGCACGGTGCGGGACGCGCGGGGGTTCACTTCGATCAGATACACCTCAGGCTCGCCTGCGGCATTGGGTTTGACCGCGAATTGAACATTCATCAGGCCGACAACGCCCAAAGCCAGCGCAAGTTGCCGCGTCTGTTCGCGGATAACCTGTTGAACGGCCTCGGGTAATGTATGCGGCGGCAGACAGCAGGCGCTATCGCCCGAATGGACCCCCGCCTCCTCAATATGCTGCATGATGCCCGCGACATGCACCCGCACGCCATCGCAGAGCGCATCGACGTCGACCTCAACCGCGCCGGAGAGATATGAATCCAGCAGCACCGGACTGTCGCCCGACACCACCACAGCCTCGCGGATATAGCGGTTCAGCTGGTCCATATCGCGGACAATCTCCATCGCGCGGCCACCCAACACATAGGACGGGCGAATAACCAGCGGGAAACCGATGCGTTCGGCAATTTCAACGGCCTGAGCTTGGGTGGATGCAATCCCGTTCACCGGCTGTTTCAGCCCGAGTTTCATCACCAATTGCTGAAATCGCTCGCGGTCTTCGGCCAGATCAATTGCATCCGGGGTTGTTCCAAGAATCGGAATTCCGGCCTTGTGCAAGGCATCCGCCAATTTCAGCGGGGTCTGCCCGCCGAATTGGACAATAACCCCGTGCAATTCGCCATTCTCCCGTTCGACCCGCAGGATTTCCATCACATGCTCAAACGTCAGCGGCTCAAAGTACAACCGATCTGACGTATCATAATCGGTCGATACAGTCTCTGGATTGCAATTGATCATAATAGTTTCATAACCCGCTGCGGTCAGGGCATAACAGGCGTGGCAGCAGCAATAATCAAATTCGATTCCCTGCCCAATTCTATTCGGCCCGCCACCCAGAATAACGATTTTCTTGCGTCCCGATGGCCGCGCCTCGCATTCCACCTCGCCCATAACGGGTGATTCATAGGTTGAATACATATACGGCGTCTGCGCCTCGAACTCGGCCCCGCAGGTGTCAATGCGTTTGAATACGGCGACCACGCCCAGCCGCTCCCGGGCGCGGCGGACTTGGCCCTCGTCCCGCCCAGTCAAAATTGCCAGACGGGCATCGGTGAAGCCCATCATTTTTAACGCGCGCAGGCCGGGGGCCGTGACGGGCAGGCCGGATTTGCGAATATCGGCCTCGGCCACGATAATCTCGCGGATGCGGGCGAGAAACCAAGGGTCGAATTTAGTGGCGGCGAACAGGTCATCATCCGACAGCCCATGCCGCATCGCCTGGGCAATCGTGCGCATCCGGTCGGGGGTTTGGCGGGCCAGCGCTTTGGTAACCGCAGCCTTGTCGGGGGCGCCGGGAATATCAATTTCGTCAAACCCGGTCAGGCCGGTTTCGAGCGAGGCCAGCGCCTTTTGCATCGACTCGTGAATGGTCCGGCCAATCGCCATCACCTCGCCCACCGATTTCATCGCGGTGGACAGCAACGGCTCGGACCCGGCGAATTTCTCAAAGGCAAAGCGCGGGATTTTGGTGACGACATAGTCAATGGTCGGCTCGAACGATGCGGGTGTGACTTTGGTAATGTCATTGTCCAACTCGTCCAGCGTATAGCCGACAGCCAGTTTCGCGGCGATCTTGGCAATCGGAAATCCGGTGGCTTTGGACGCCAAGGCCGAACTTCGGGATACGCGCGGGTTCATCTCGATTACCACCATCCGCCCATCGGCAGGATTAATCGCCCATTGCACGTTGGACCCGCCGGTTTCGACGCCAATTTCACGCAATACCGCAATGCTGCCGTTGCGCATGATTTGGTATTCTTTATCCGTAAGGGTCAGCGCCGGGGCGACGGTGATGCTGTCCCCGGTATGCACTCCCATCGGATCGACGTTTTCAATCGAACAGACAATGATGCAATTGTCGGCGGTGTCGCGGACCACCTCCATCTCGAACTCTTTCCAGCCGAGCAGGGACTCATCGACGAGGATTTGCCCCACAGGCGAGGCATCCATCCCGGTGCGGCAGAAATGTTCATATTCCGCGCGGTTGTAGGCGACGCCGCCGCCGGTGCCGCCAAGGGTGAACGCCGGGCGGATGATCGCGGGCAGGCCGATCCCCTCCAGCGCGTCCAAAGCAATCACTAACCCGGCTTTGATGTCTTTTTTGCCGTTCGGCAGCTTTGGCGCGGTCACAATCACCGCTTTGGGATTTTCCAGCCCGATCCGGTCCATCGCCTCGCGGAACAGCTTGCGGTCCTCGGCCATTTCGATGGCCTCGCGCTTGGCCCCGATCATCTCGACGCCGAATTTGTCCAGCACGCCCATATCCGCCAGCGCCAGCGCGGTGTTCAGCCCGGTTTGTCCGCCCATCGTGGGCAGCAGGGCGTCGGGGCGTTCAATCTCGATGATCTTGGCGACCATTTCGGGGGTGATCGGTTCGATATAGGTGGCATCGGCCAGACCGGGGTCGGTCATGATGGTGGCGGGGTTGGAGTTGACCAGAATGACCCGGTAGCCTTCTTCCCGCAAAGCCTTGCAGGCTTGCGCGCCGGAATAGTCGAACTCGCAGGCCTGCCCGATGATAATGGGGCCGGCACCGATAATCATGATGGATTTGATGTCGGTTCTTTTTGGCATTGTGGCCCCCAAAAAACAGCGCCCGGCAGCGCAAAACTTTCGGGGTTATAGCTATGCGCGACCTAGGCGCAAGGGGCCAGACGTGGCGCAAATACAAAAAGCGGCAGGGTATCCCCCCGCCGCTTTGTGTCAGACGTTAGTCGTTGTCAGACGCTTTGGCCGACGGCCTTTTCTGCCGCCGCAATCGCAGCCGCGCGCTTGGCCACCTGATCACCGACAGGGGGGCCCTGAAAACGGCGGTTTTCCGACGCGAACCAGACCACGATCAGTGCTGCGATAAAGCCAAGCACGATCCACAAGACGCGGTCATTTGGCGGTTGGATGGCGATATAAAAGATGATGACCATTCCGACCATCGCCAGGCCCGAGACCAGCTTGTACAGACCACCCGACATCGCCCAAGGGCCGGGAGTTGGCCATTTCGACGTGCCATAGGCCAACATGCCGCACAGCAACGGGATGGCAAAGGACAAGAACAGGAAGACCAGCGTCGAATTAACCACGATGGTATAGATGTTCAGCCCATCGACCACGATGAACTGTGCTGCAAACACGTACAGTATTTGCAGAACAGCGGCGGTCCAGATTGCAACGACCGGAGTTCTGTATTTCGGCGAAACCGAAGCCAGCTCTTTGGATCCGACCGGCAAGCCGCCATCGCGCGAAAACGCAAACAGCATCCGGCTGGCGCTGGTGACAGTGGCAAGTCCGCACAGAAGTTGGGCCACCAGAATTGCCGCATATAGAACGGTTTTCAGACCGGACGGCATGATCGCATTCATGGTTTCAAAGAACATGGTCCAGCCCTGACCCGCTGCAACAGCCAGATCCGGGATGGCCAACGTGATCGAACAGATCATCACCCAACCGATAAGAGAGGCCCAAAGCGTTGCCGATACAATGGACCGGGGCACAGATTGCGCGGCCTTGACGGTTTCTTCGGATGTATGCGCCGAGGCGTCATAACCGGTGATCGTATAAACCGGCAGCAGCAGGCACAGCAGGAAAAGATAGCCCATATTGGTCGATGCCGGGAAAACATTGCCCCCTGCCTCGCCCGAAAAGTTGGTAAATGTCCACAGCCGCGACACATCCAGTGCGGGCGCAAACCACAGGCAGGCGACGATCAACACCGCAGTTGCGATAATGATGATATAGCCCGAAAGGTCGGTCAGCGTGGCCGTGACCTTGATCCCCAGATGGTTGAACAGCGCCTGCACAACGCTCACCACAGCCACAAACGCAACAATCTGCCCGGCTGTTGATCCGTCAAACCCGATCAGCGGCCCGAACGTGCCGGCAAAGAAGTATGCCGTGCCGATGTTGATCGCCCCCAACACGGTGATCAGCCCCAGCAGGTTCAGCCAGGCGGTCAGCCAGCCCCAGAACCGTCCACCCAGGATCGACGCCCAGTGATACAGGCCCCCTGCGGTCGGAAAGGCGCTAGCGATCTGCGCCATGGCCAGCGCGAACATGCCCGAAATCAGGCAGCCGACAATCCAGCCGATCCCTGCGCCTGCGCCACCGACCGAACTGATGGCTTGCGCAAACGAGTTGATCCCGCCGGACAGTATGCAGATGATCGAAAACGAAATCGCGAAGTTCGAGAATTTGGACATGCTGCGCGACAGTTCCTGCGCATAGCCCATGCCGTGCAGGATTTTGATATCCTCGCTCCGGTCTTTGTCGGAATAGTTGTCTGCCATTGTATGGCCCCCGTTCCCTATTGTTAGCGGGCCTTTTGGTCCGGCCCTGCGCCATTTCAACGCCTGCAAAACCGTTACGGCAAGGGGGCATGCGAAAATTTTGACCAATTGTTCAATATTTTTGCCAGTGAATCGGCAGACTTGTCGCGTTTTTCCCTGAGACATCGCTACCAACGGTCTGAAACCCCCGCTATGCGCCGCCTCTTACCCTGTGCCAGTCATCATGCTTTCGCCGACCCCATCCAGCCCCATCAACACGCCAAACACCCGCAGGTCCGGGTGTTTCTCGCTGACCTGCCGGGTGAATTCCTGCATGTGTTCGCGGTGGGCCGCTGTTTCCTTTTCGGGGGTATCGACAGCCTCGGCGGTCAGTGCAAGCCGATAGGCACCACAATCGCGGTGATCGATCACGATCACTTCGGTAATCCCGTGCAAGTCCTTGGCGACCTGCAAATGCTGCCAGAACGTCGCATGCCAATCGGCAAAGGCGGGATGCACCACCCCCAACGAGGCCCCCGCCAGCACCACATGGTCATAATTGTCGTGATAATCATGCGCCGCCATAAAGGTGATCAGGTCATCAACCAGCCGGTAGTCCATGCAGGACAGCATCAGTGCCCGGGCCACACCATTGGCCCGCGCCGGGCCAATTCCCGACACTATTGCCGCCCCCGCCCCCAGACTGGCCAGCCGGACAAACCCACGCCTGCTGATCCACACAGCCACGTTGCACGCACTATCTGTCTCACACATATCTGCATTGCCTTTCAGCGGACTTCATATCCTCGTTTTGTCATGATGGTGATGAAAGAACCGCTAACTTGCGCGGTTCTGCCGTTTCCAACCTGTCAAACCGTGGCCCGAGGGCCTATGCCGGGGTAACTAGGCGGGGGCGGAATATGCGGATCAGGTTTGATCGGGGACCATCGGGACAGGCGGCTTGGTTTGATGCGCCGCTGGGGTTGATCCGGGCCGATAGCCCGTCCGAAGTTCCTGCTGTATTGGACGCGATGGATGCCGCCCGCGCCGCCGGGTATTGGCTGGCCGGATTTGCATCCTATGAATTGGGCTATGTGCTAGAGCCGAAACTGAACGCGCTGATGCCCGGCCAACGCCGTCTCCCGCTGATCCTGTTCGGGGTCTTTTCCGCCCCACAAGACGCCCCGACTTTGCCCACCGGACCAGCCAGCCTTGGGCCATTCACACCCGACTGGACTGCCGCAGATTATACCCAAGCCTTTGCCAAAGCACATGATTTCATCGGCGCCGGTGATATTTATCAAACCAATCTGACCTTCGCACTAAGTGCTGCCAGCACCGGCGATCCTTTCGCTATCTATGCCGGTCTGTCCAAGGGGCAGCCCGTCGGGCATGGGTCGATCCTGCTGCAGGACGGGCTGCCGGCGATCCTGTCCCGCTCGCCCGAGTTGTTTTTCCGGACCGATGCGCAGGGCAAAATCCAGACCCGCCCGATGAAAGGCACCCAACCGCGCAGCAATGATCCGGTTGAGGATTCGCAGCTGAAGATTTTCCTACAAAACGACCCCAAAAACCGGGCTGAAAACCTGATGATCGTGGACCTGTTGCGCAATGATCTGTCGCGCATCTGTAAGGTTTCGTCGATAAAAGTGCCAGAACTTTACCGGGTCGAAACCTATGCCACGGTGCATCAGATGACCTCGTTGATCGAGGGGCAATTGCTGCCCCATATCACCCTTGCCGACACATTTCGCGCTCTGTTCCCCTGCGGATCGGTCACCGGCGCGCCCAAGGTTCGAGCGATGCAGATCATCCACGCATTGGAACAGCGGCCCCGCGACATCTATTGCGGGTCGATCGGTTGGGCGGCCCCGGACGGGCGGGCGAATTTTAATGTGGCAATCCGCACCATCCTGATTGAAAACAACCGGGCCGACCTCAGCGTTGGGGGCGGTGTGGTCTGGGATAGCACAGCCACATCAGAATATGAGGAGGCGCTTTGGAAAACCCGCTTCGCCCATCCGTTTCAGACCTGAGTGTTCCGGACGGACTGGAAATCATCGAAACCTTGGGTTGGCATCCGGACGAGGGAATGCGCCATGCGGCCCTGCACATCGCCCGGATGGACCGGACCGCCGCCGCGTTGGGGTTTCGGTTTGACCCGGCCATTGCCGCCACTTTGTTGGCCGGTGTTGCCAGCCTGATGCCTTTGCGCTGCCGGATGACCCTGACCAAAGGCGGGTTGACCCTGACCACCGCAACCCAGCCGCCAAACCCGCCCGTGTGGCGGGTCGGAGTTGCCAGCGAACACCTGTCGTCGGCTGACCCGTGGCTGCGTCACAAAACCAGCAACCGGGCGATTTACACCAATGCCCGGGCAAATTTGCCCGCTGGGCTGGACGAATTGATTTTTCTGAACGAACGGGACGAGGTTTGCGAAGGCACGATTACCAGTCTGTTTGCAACCCTGCCGGACGGGACCCGCGTCACGCCGCCCCTGACCAGCGGCCTGCTGCCGGGTATCCTGCGCCAGACCCTGCTGGCCCAAGGATATGTCGAACAGGTGCTGACCCTTGCCGACCTGCGCCACGCGGCGGCAATCCACATGGGCAATGCCTTGCGTGGTCTGATCCCGGTGGAAATCGTGGGGCTTACTTGACATCGCAGGGGCAACGCGGTGTATCGGCGCAAAGCCGTAAAGAGAGATCATCATGCACGCCTACCGCACCCATACCTGCGCCGCCCTGACATCTGCCAACGTGGGCGAAACCGTCCGCCTGTCCGGCTGGGTGCATCGCGTCCGCGACCACGGCGGCATCCTGTTCATTGATTTGCGCGACCATTACGGGATCACCCAGGTGCTGTGCGACTCCGACAGCCCGGCCTTTGCCGAACTTGACAAGGCCCGGTCCGAATGGTGCATCCGGATTGATGGCGAGGTGAAATCCCGGTCTGCCGCCTTGGTCAATCCCAAACTGCCGACGGGCGAGATCGAGGTTTATGTCCGTTCGGTTGAGGTGCTCGGCGCGTCCGCTGAACTGCCGCTGCAAGTGTTCGGGGATCAGGAATATCCTGAGGAAACAAGGCTACGCTACCGCTACCTCGACCTGCGGCGTGAGGCAATGCAGTCCAATATGAAACTACGCTCGGATGTCGTGCGCTCGATGCGGCAGCGGATGTGGGATCAGGGCTTTCGCGAATACCAGACGCCGATCATCACCGCATCCTCGCCCGAAGGGGCACGGGATTTTCTGGTGCCGTCGCGCATCCACCCCGGCAAATTCTACGCCCTGCCGCAAGCGCCGCAGCAGTTCAAGCAATTGCTGATGGTGTCGGGGTTCGATAAATATTTCCAGATCGCCCCCTGTTTCCGCGACGAAGACCCCCGCGCAGATCGGTCCCCTACTGACTTCTATCAGTTGGACCTCGAGATGAGCTTTGTCACCCAGCAGGACGTGTTCGACACGGTGCAGCCGGCGATCACCGGGATTTTCGAGGAATTCGGCGGCGGCAAGACTGTCGACCAGACCTGGGAACAGATCAGCTACCGCGACGCCGCCCTGTGGTATGGCACCGACAAACCCGACCTGCGCAACCCGATCCGGATGCAGGTGGTCAGCGAGCATTTCGCCGGCTCTGGCTTTGCGATTTTCGCCAACCTGCTGGAACAGCCGGGTAACGAAGTGCGGGCCATTCCTGCGCCGGGTGGCGGGTCGCGCAAGTTCTGCGACCGGATGAACGCCTTCGCCCAGAAAGAGGGGCTGCCGGGGATGGGGTATATTTTCTGGCGCGAGATCAAAAACGAAGAGTATTATCCACAGGTTCTGGACGAAATTGAGAACTGGATAACAGCCAAAGCAGTCGACGAAGAATTGAAGCAGATTTTTGTTTCGAGGAATCATGTTAAATCCGCTGATTTGTTAGAAAAAATTTGTGTCCTAATCAAGCAGGGCGACCCACTTGACCTTATTCAGGCGCGCACGCTGGCCCAAGGAACTTACGGCAAAGAACTAATAGTGGAGGCCGCTGGCCCTCTAGCCAAGAACATCGGCCCCGAACGCACCGAAGCCATCCGCCAACAGCTTGGCCTCGGCCTTGGCGACGCTGCCTTCTTCCTCGGCGGCAAACCCTCGGCCTTCGAGAAAATCGCAGGCCGCGCCCGGACCGTCATTGGCGAGGAGTTGAAACTCACCGACCTCAACCGCTTCGCCTTTGCATGGATCGTCGATTTCCCGATCTATCAGGCGGCAGAGGGTGGGGGCTATGAGTTTGAACATAACCCGTTTTCCATGCCCCAAGGCGGGATGGACGCCTTACTTGGCGACCCGCTGGACGTGCGCGGTTACCAATACGACCTCGCCTGTAACGGCTATGAACTGGTCAGCGGCGCGATCCGTAACCACACCCCCGAGATCATGTTCAAGGCCTTTGAACTCGCCGGTTACGGCGAAGACGAAGTGCGCAAGCGCTTCGGCGGCATGGTCAATGCGTTCCAATATGGCGCGCCGCCGCATGGCGGCTGTGCGGCGGGGATTGACCGGATCGTCATGCTGCTGGCCGACGAGCAGAACATCCGCGAGGTGATCCTGTTCCCGATGAACCAGCGGGCCGAAGATGTGATGATGGGCGCACCATCCGAGCCGCAGAACGAGCAACTGCGCGAGTTGCGGCTGCGGGTAATCCCGCCGGATCAATGAAGAGATCCATGTTCACTAAAAGTTCTTGACTTGCACTATTGGTGGTGATGGATTGAACTCCATCTACAACCAATATCCGAAAGGAGGTGATTCAAGTGGCAACTAAAACAGTGAACAAAAGCGCAAAGACCGGCCAGTTCGTTTCTAACGATAAAGTCAAATCTGCGCCAGCGACGACTTATGTACAGACGGTCAAAACAGGAGGCAAGAAGTGAAAGTTAGCTCAAAAGCTGCTTTCTCTCCTCCCTTGAACTAGCGCGACCATTGCTCTCGATGGTCGCGTTTTTTGGTGGGTGAAATGATGTTTAAGTCGTCCGTCCCGCCCGCCCTGCAAGCCCTAGAAAGGGCCAACGCTCTGTTGCAACGCCCCGATGTCGGTCCCGCGCAATTGGCCGCCCGGCTGGCCACGGACATGTTCGACTGCGCCAGCCAGCTGCGCACCGTGGCGATTTTCGCACTGCGCTGCACCTATCCCCTGACCGAGCGAGACCCGGACCAGCGCCAGTTCGATCCCGGCCTGTTCGGCGTGAAATCACGGATCGGTCATGCCACCGGGCAAATCCGCCTGCTTACCCCCGCCGATTTCGACGGGGCCGAGGCGCGGATCATCAGCCACCGTGCCGGGTTTGCCGACCTGACGCAGACCGGGGCCGACTACCTGCATCACTTTGCCCTGCCGAACCTGTGGTTCCACCTGTCAATGGCCTATGCGACCCTGCGGGCGGCGGGTGTGCCCTTGGGCAAGGCAGATTTCGACGGGCTGCACAGCTATCCGCCGGGGTTCAGTTTCTGAAAACAGGGCTCATCTGCGCCGAGCGCAAGCCCGATTTCTAAATCAGCGCTACTTGCCCTTGGCGTCCATCGCATCCAGCCGCGCCTTCAGCGCGTCGTTTTCCTCGCGTGCCTTCTGCGCCATGGCACGCACCGCATCGAACTCTTCCCGCGTGACGAAATCGCGGTCAGCAAGCCAGCGGTCCATCAGACCTTTCATCGCGTTCTGCGCCTCGTCCTTGGCCCCTTGGGCCACGCCCATCGCGTTGGTCATCAGTTGTGACAAGTCATCGAAGATTTTATTTTTGGATTGCATGGGATCACCTCTGAGCATTGCTTGGCTGTTATATGGGCTGCGATTGCGTCCACACAAGCCGTCCTGACTGGTTGACTTCGCCGCACCCTGACGCCAGAAACCCGGTCATGCAAACCGGTATTATGTTCCCCGACCTGTCACCTTTCGTGTTCCCCAACGGCCTGTTTGGCTATGATATCCCGCTGCGCTGGTATGCGCTGGCCTATATCGCCGGTATCGTGATCGGCTGGCGGATTGCCGTGGCGGCGCTGAACCGGCCGCGGTTATGGGCCAATCAGACCCCGGCGATGACCCCACCACAGCTGGAAAACCTGCTGACATGGATCATCGTCGGGATCATTGCGGGCGGGCGTGTGGGCTATGTCCTGCTGTACAAGCCCGCTTATTATCTGGCCAATCCATGGGAAATTCCGATCCTGTGGGAAGGCGGCATGGCGTTTCATGGTGGGTTTATAGGGGTCGTTCTGGCCGTCTATATTTTCGCCCGCAGGCAGGGCATTCCGCTGGGATCTGCCGCTGATACCATCGCATTGGCCTCGCCCCCGGCCATCCTGCTGGGACGCATTGCCAATTTCGTCAATGCGGAATTGTGGGGGCGGCAGACCGACCTGCCATGGGGCGTGATCTTTCCGGGCGACGCCGCGCAAAGCTGTGCCACCCTGACTGCGCTATGCGCGCGGCATCCGTCACAGCTGTACGAGGCGGGCTTAGAGGGGCTGATGGTTGGTGCGCTGTTGATCGTTTCTGCTTTCAGGTGGGGATTTCTACGCAAACCTTGGCTGCTTTCGGCGGTGTTCTTTACCTTTTACGGCATTTCGCGGTTTATCGTCGAATTTGTCCGGCAGCCGGATGCGCAGTTTGTGTCTGACGGAAACCCGCTTGGGCTGGCCCTGCACATGAACGGCTGGGGCCTGACGATGGGGCAAATATTGACCCTGCCGATGATTGCGATCGGGTTGGCCATCATCATCACACTCCGCCGCAAGGCCGCATGACCCCGCTGGCCCATTTGATTGTGGCAAGGATTGCCGCGACCGGGCCGATCACGGTGGCAGATTATATGGCCGACTGTCTGCTGCATCCGCTACACGGCTATTACACCACCCATGACCCGTTCGGGGCACAGGGCGATTTCATCACTGCCCCCGAGATCAGCCAGATGTTTGGCGAGCTGATCGGCCTGGCCCTTGCGCAGATCTGGCTGGATCAGGGCAGCCCGCCCCGCATCGTTCTGGCCGAACTTGGCCCGGGCCGGGGGACATTGATGGCCGATGCCCTGCGTGCGACCGCGATTGTGCCGGGGTTTCATGCGGCGGTTCAGGTGCATCTGGTGGAATCCTCGGCCCGGATGCGTGCCCGACAGGCAGGGCTGGTTCCGGACGCGGTCTGGCATGAAACGGTGGCCAGCCTGCCCGAGGCCCCGCTATATCTGATCGCCAATGAGTTTTTTGACGCATTGCCGGTCCGGCAGTTTGTCCGGGATGGCTTTGGCTGGCGCGAACGGATGGTTGGCGTGACGCACGAGGCTTTGACCTTTGGACTGACCGCTCAAACCCGATTTGGCCGATTGGAGCATCGGCTGGCTGATACAAAGGACGGTGATCTGGTCGAACTATGCCCGGCATTGCCCGCAATTGTTACGGAAATCGGGGCACGGATTGCACGACATGGCGGTGCGGCGCTGCTGATCGACTATGGCGATTGGCGGTCGCAGGGCGATACGTTGCAGGCGGTGCAGGGCCATCAAGGGACCGATCCGCTGATTGCCCCAGGTAGCGCCGATCTGACGGCCCATGTCGATTTTGAAGCGATTGCAATGGCTTGTGCGCCCGCTTTGCACACCCGCCTGACACCGCAGGGGGTGTTTCTGAACCGGCTGGGGATTGGTCAACGGGCTGAACGTCTTGCCGCAGGTTTGACCGGGGCTGGTCTGAACCACCATATGGATGCATATCGCCGCTTGACCGATGCGGATAAAATGGGACACCTTTTTAAGGTGATCGGACTATTGCCACCCCATGCCCCCCCGCTGCCGGGACTTCTGACATGACGCTCGATATCATAACCTCGCCTTTGCTTGCCCCCTTGCGGCACGGCTTTTTTGGCCGTCGGGGTGGTGCATCATCGGGTGTATTTGCCGGGCTGAACTGCGGCTATGGCAGTTCGGATCAGCACGAGGCGGTGACGATTAACCGCCATCGGGTTGCGGCGGCGTTACAGGTGGAACCCGACGCCCTGATTGGCGTGCATCAGGTGCATTCCGCCGATGTTGTGACGGTGGTTGATCCGACCGCGCCCCTGCCCAAGGCCGATGCGCTGGTCACCGCCCTGCCCGGTCTGGCCCTGTCGATTTTGACCGCCGACTGCCAGCCGGTGCTGTTTGCCGACCCGGTTGCCGGGGTCATCGGCGCGGCGCATGCTGGCTGGAAAGGGACATTGTCGGGCGTGTTAGAGGCGACCGTTGCCGCGATGGCAGGGCTGGGTGCGCGCCGGGCTGATATCCGCGCCGTGATCGGCCCGTCAATCAGCCAGCGTGCCTACGAAGTGGGGCCAGAGTTTTTTGAAACGGTTTTGGCCGGCGATAGTGGCGCGGCTCGGTTCTTTGCCATGGGTCAGGACGACCGGATGCAATTCGATCTGCCTGGCTATGGGCTATACCGCCTGCGTCTTGCAGGGGTCGGACAGGCGGAATGGACCCGGCATTGTACCTATTCTGATTCCGAGCGATTCTTTAGCTATCGTCGGTCTGTTCACGCCAAAGAAGCAGATTATGGTCGGCTGATTTCGGCCATCACGATCTAGGCGCATCACCGGTTTTTGCCGTAATATTGCCTAGATTGCGGAAACAGTTCCGCTGATATCTTGGGAATTACATACGATTAGCCCAACAATGTCGTGAATTATCATTGGCGTCGTCAGAGTATGTTTTGGCCGGTGCAGCGGCTTGCTGCCGCGATGAAATCCTATGTTCATCTTTTTGATGCCAAACTGCTGCCGTGAAGATCAGTCACGTTGGATTACCGGCCCCAATCTGAGGGCTTCGTGCATGATGCCAAACCCGGGACAAGGACTGCGCCATGAAAACGGACTGCGCCATGAAAACGGAACGCCGCTGGATGAAATCACTGTTGGCTGAAGTTGCACAGTGCAAGACGCGGATGCCGTGGGAACGCGGATTGCGCCGGGCAGCTATGATTGCCCGCCGTGTCGAACAGGTGCAGCAGCGCCCAGTGCTGCGGCGCGCCTCGGCCTGAAAATTTAGTTTTGCGGTGACGATCGCGCCGCCTTGCACCCCAGCAAGGCGGCTTTTTCTTGTCAGCCAGCCAAATTTTTGACCTGAGATCTGACTGACCATGAGTGATTTGGCGTTGTGCCGCGCCCGAGAGAATCGGATTGTGGCGAACTGCCTGCTGTTTTGTTAACAATTCCGCACTTTCGCCCGGTATTGATCACGCCGCCAAGGGGGCTGACGTGAATCCTTTGACAGTTTCGACCCAATTCAGCCACATTCAATTCAACGAAACGTTCCTCAGATGTTGTCGGTGGGGGCCGACTGATGATGTGACCAACCGCAAGGTGATCGCATGACCACGACCTCCTCACTTGCCGCGGGCCTCGCGGCAGGACCAAAGTACCCGCCTGTCCAACTGGACCGGTTCACTCGGCCAGATGGACGCCCTCAGCGCGTGATGCCTCTCATGCGCAAGATTGAGGTCGTCCATCTGTCGCCATCCCAAGAAATCCGCGACTTTACCCGCATTGTGCCGGCCATCGCCGCGTTCGAAGATGCGTTTTCGGCCTTTGCCCGCAATACATTGATCCAGACCGACCGTGGCCATATCAGTGTCGAAGATTTATGGCCCGGCGATATGGTGCGCACGGTCGACCACGGCTTTCAGCCGCTGTTGTGGCGCGGTATGACCCTGCTGGTGCCGCATGCCAACGGTCAGGACCCGTCGATGGGCCGCCTGACCCGGATTGCCGCCGATAGTCTGGGTATCGCCCGGCCCATGTCTGACCTTATCTTGGGGCCTCGCGCGCGGCTGTCACACCGCGCCCCGGGGGTGCGGCAACTGACCGGGCAGGACCGCGCCTTTGTGCCCGCCCGCGATTTCATTGATGGCATCAACGTGATGGAAATCACCCCGCCGGGCCCGGTGCAGGTCTTTCATCTGGGTTTCGCCGGACACCAGCGATTGTTGGCCAGCGGAGTCGAGGTTGAAAGCTTTCATCCTGGCCCCACCCATGCCTTGGGTCTGCGCGGTGACCTGCTGTCGCTGTATCTGTCCTGCTTTCCGCATATGTCCGATATGGCCGCCTTCGGCCCAACCGCCCTGCCACGCCTGCGTCTGAACGATCTGGAACTCTTCAATGCCGCTTGACCTTATCAGGCGTCGCGTTTCAGCCGCTCTTCCAGCACATCAAACGGAACGCCGGGATCATCCTTGGCGCCACGGATGACCAGCGAGGTTTTGACATTGGCCACATTCGGGGCCGAAGTCAGTTGTTCGGTCAGGAAATTCTGGAATGTGCGCAGGTCGGGGGCCACGCATTTCAGGATGAAATCCACCTCGCCATTCAGCATGTGGCATTCGCGGACGAGGGGCCAGCTGATGCATTTGGCCTCGAATTCAGTCAGGTCAGACTCGGCCTGACTGATCAGGCGGACCATGGCAAAAACCTGCACTTCGAACCCCAGTTCGCGGGGATCAATATCGGCGTGATAACCCCGGATATAACCCTGCTCTTCTAGCGTGCGGACCCGGCGCAGGCAGGGTGGAGCCGATATGCCGACCCGTGACGCGAGTTCTACATTGGTCATCCGCCCGTCGGCCTGCAGTTCCGCCAGGATCATGCGGTCAATCTCGTCCAATTTTGATCCAGGCACTGGGTTTTCTCCAACTGAGTTGGCAAAGACTACGCCAACGGCCATCTTTGCGCAATATTATTTCGCAAACACGCAACTTCCTTAACGAATGCTGCAAGTCTACACTTCTGCGGGACACAGGGTTTCAACCCGAGAGGCAAGCCGCTATATGCAATGACGTCCCCCTGCAAGAGGCTGCGCGCATGTCCAAAACCCGTCATACCAAAGTGCTTATCATCGGTTCTGGCCCTGCCGGTTATACCGCCGGGGTCTATGCGGCGCGCGCCATGTTGGAACCTTTGCTTGTGCAAGGAATCGAACCCGGGGGGCAACTGACGACCACGACCGAGGTTGAAAACTGGCCGGGCGACACGCAGGTCCAAGGCCCCGATCTGATGGTGCGGATGGAGGCGCATGCCCGCGCCATGGGGACCGAGATTATTGGCGATATCATCACCTCGCTGGACCTGAAACAGCGCCCGTTTGTGGCCTTGGGTGACAGCGGTACGACCTATACTGCCGATGCTGTCATTCTGGCCACCGGGGCGCGGGCCAAATGGCTGGGCCTGCCGTCCGAGGAAAAGTTCAAGGGCTTTGGCGTGTCCGCCTGCGCCACATGCGACGGGTTTTTCTATCGCGGCATGGAAATCGTCGTGGTCGGCGGCGGTAATACGGCGGTCGAGGAAGCGCTGTTTTTGACCAATTTCGCCTCCAAAGTCACCCTGATCCACCGACGGAATACATTGCGGGCCGAGAAAATCCTGCAAGACCGGCTGTTCAAACACCCGAAAATCGAAACCCTGTGGTTCCATGAAATCGCCGAAGTCATTGGGGCCGACAGCCCCCGTGGGGTCGAAGGCGTGCAGGTGCGTAATGTGCAGACCGGGGCCTTGTCGACCATCCCAGCCAAAGGGTTGTTCGTCGCCATCGGCCATTCCCCGGCCAGCGAACTGGTCAAGGATGTGCTGGAACTGCATAACGGCGGCTATGTGACGGTCAAAGCAGGATCAACTGCCACCTCGATCCCCGGGGTGTTTGCGGCAGGCGATCTGACCGATCACCACTATCGTCAGGCTGTGACAAGTGCGGGCATGGGTTGCATGGCCGCACTTGATGCGGAGAAGTTTTTGGCCGAACAATTGCAGCCCGTGCAACAAGCCGCCGAGTAGTGACGACAGGTTTCGCCGGGATTGTCTGGCGGATCATGGCCGCAGCGTGGGCCGGTGATCCGACCGGCCCTGTCCGCGCCACAGAAGGGCGCTTTCACTATGACGGACAGCTTGCAGTCTATACTTCGCTCACTTCGGAGGGTGCGGGCATTGCGATCCGGCGCTACCTTGGCCCAAATGACCCACCACGCGTGATCCTGCCGCTGCATATCACGGCGTCCAGACTGTTCGATCTGCGGCAGCTACCCGATTCGACGGTGGCCTGCATGGTCTGGCAGGACAGCCGGGATCGGGGGTTGCCTGCGCCCACATGGCAGTTTTCCGACGCGGCGCGGGCGGCCGGGGCGCAGGGGCTGCTTTACGCCTCGCGCTCGCGGCCCGACCTGACACATCTGGTCCTTTTTGACCTTTCTCCAAACATCCTGCGACCCGCCGGACCCGCGCAAGACTGGCCGGGCGCATGAGGTAGTAGAAATGCTATGCTTTCCCAGCATATCCGCCCGACGGTTGTTCGCAGCATGGGCATTTTGCTTGAAACTTACCTCGTTAATGGTCTAGGCCCCGAGCGAATGCCCATTGCACAAGTCATAGTTGAAAAGAAGACCGATCGATGACCCATAACCTTGCCCCGATACCGGAACTTTACGTCAGCTACGAGAGCGCCCAAAAGCTCAAAATCGAGGCGGGGAACCTGACCAGTCATGACCTGACCCCGCGCCAGATTTGCGATCTGGAGCTGTTGATGAATGGCGGGTTCAACCCTCTCAAAGGGTTCCTGTCCGAGGCCGACTATAATTCGGTGGTGACCACGATGCGTCTGGCCGACGGGGCGCTGTGGCCGATCCCGGTCACGCTGGATGTGTCCGAGAAATATGCGGCCACGGTTGAGGTGGGGCAGGACATTGCCCTGCGCGACATGGAAGGCGTGATTCTGGCGACGATGACGATCACCGACAAATGGAGCCCGGACAAAGCCATCGAGGCGGAACATGTCTTTGGTGCCGATGACAGCGCCCATCCGGCCGTGAATTACCTGCATAACAAAGCGGGCAGTGTGTATTTGGGTGGCCCGGTGACCGGCATCCAGCAACCCGTGCATTATGATTTCAAAGCGCGCCGCGACACCCCCAACGAGTTGCGCGCCTATTTCCGCAAGATGGGCTGGAACCGGATCGTGGCGTTCCAGACCCGCAACCCGCTGCACCGCGCGCATCAGGAACTGACCTTCCGCGCCGCGCGTGGCGCACAGGCCAACCTGCTGATCCACCCGGTCGTCGGCATGACCAAACCCGGCGATGTGGACCATTTCACCCGGGTCCGCTGCTACGAGGCCGTGCTGGACAAATACCCCGCCGCCACCACGCATATGAGCCTGCTGAACCTGGCCATGCGCATGGCCGGCCCGCGCGAGGCGTTGTGGCATTGCATCATCCGCAAAAACCATGGCCTGACCCATTTCATCGTCGGGCGTGACCATGCCGGACCGGGGAAAAACAGCGCGGGCCAGGATTTCTACGACCCCTACGCCGCGCAAGTGCTTGTGGCCGAACATCAAAAAGAAATCGGCATCGAAATGGTCGATTTCAAGCAAATGGTCTATGTGCAGGAACGCGCCCAGTATTTCCCGATTGATGAAGTGCCCGAGGGCGCGACGGTTCTGGACATTTCCGGCACCGAACTGCGCCGCCGTCTGCGCGAAGGCATTGAAATTCCCGATTGGTTCAGCTTTCCCGAAGTGGTGAAACAGTTGCGCCGCACGTCGCCCGAACGGTCGAAACAGGGCTTCACCGTGTTCTTCACCGGCTTCAGCGGCTCTGGCAAATCCACCATTGCCAATGCGCTGATGGTCAAGCTGATGGAAATGGGCGGGCGTCCGGTCACGCTGCTGGACGGCGATCTGGTACGCAAGAACCTTTCGTCCGAACTGGGGTTTTCCAAAGAGCACCGCGACATCAACATCCGACGGATCGGCTATGTCGCGTCAGAAATCACCAAAAACGGCGGCATTGCCATCTGTGCGCCGATTGCCCCTTATGCCAGCACCCGCCGCGCCGTGCGCGAGGAAATCGAGCAGTTTGGCGCGTTCATCGAAGTGCATGTGGCGACCAGCATCGAGGAATGTGAACGGCGCGATCGCAAGGGTCTGTATAAACTGGCCCGCGAAGGCAAGATCAAGGAATTCACCGGGATTTCAGACCCGTACGACATGCCGGAAAAGCCGGAATTGCGGCTGGACACAGAAAGCGTTCTTGTTGACCATTGCGCCCACCAGGTCATTCTAAAGCTGGAATCCCTGGGCCTGATCAAGGCGCAATAGCCTTGCGTATAGCGGCGGGGTGACCGCCGCCCTACGCATTTGATGTATGGCGGGGTGACCGCCGCCATGCATCTCCTCAGATAATCTCGTCTTCGTCAAACACCACATCGCTGGCGTTCGCGGGCGAGGTCCCAGCCGCGTCGATCCGGCCGATATGATAGATCGCGTCGCCTTCGTTCACGACCGGCAGGATCGCACGGCCTACGACGATACCTGGCCACAGCGCCCTAAGCGCGATTTCTTGTTGCCCGAACGGATCACTGATCACAGCCAGAACTTCGCCCGCGCAAACCCTGTCACCATCGCCGGGAAAGGTCCGCAATAGGCCACCAGCCGGGGCGCGAAACCATTGGCTTGACCCACATAAAACCGGCAGCGCCCGCGCTGTGGTTACGCCACTGGGGATCATCCCCAAATGCCGCATCACCCGCAAAATCCCTGTCACACCGGTTTTGACTGCCCCCTCATCAAAACGCAGCCCTTCGCCTGCCTCGTATAACAACACTTCAACCCCGCGCGCCCGCCCTTCGCGGCGCAACGATCCAGGGCGTTCGGGCGATGTCAGGATCACTGGCGCACCAAACACCTGCGCCAGCAGCATTGTGCCCGGATTGCCCGCCGAAATGCGGATTTGCGGCAGGTTGGTGCGGTGAATCGCAGCGGAATGCAGGTCAATCCCAATGGTCGACCGCCCGACCACTTCGGTGACAAACAAATGCGCCAGCCGCGACGCCAAAGACCCCGAAGCCGACCCCGGAAACGACCGGTTCAAATCGCGCCGGTCGGGCATATACCGGGACCGTGACAAAAATCCGTAGGTGTTGACGATTGGCACGACCAGCAGGGTCCCGCGCATGCGCCTGAGCGAGGGAGACGCCAGCAAGCGGCGTACAATTTCGACGCCAATCACTTCGTCGCCATGCACTGCCGCGCTGACAAACATGACCGGTCCATCCAAGCGGCCATGGATCACTTCGACTGACAGGTTCACGGGCGTATGGTCGGACAGGACCGAGACCGGCAAATGCACGATGCGGCGATGCCCTGCGGCAATCGTTTCAGTGCCAATCTGAAAAACCGGACGCAACGCCATTAAGTCACTTTCATGAACCCCTTGGCATTGGCGCAAAATCCGGGGGCAGTTGCAAGCCCCCGGTTGATCGGATCAGTGCAGCGTCTGCGGCCGCATGTCGTGCTGGCGGGCCAGCGCAAAGGCCATATCGCGGTCAGCCACGAGCGCAAGTTGCTGGCCTTTGGTATTATGCACGGCAAACAGGGTTTCGACATCGCCCGCCTTGTCGCGCAGTGCCTCGGGCAGATCGGCGACCAGCACGGGTTTGACATAGACCAGATCGGGCCCGAACCCGGTGAAATCGAACTTTGTGATCATCAACTGCCACTCCTCTTGATGCGGATCGTTTGCACGATGCTGTCGGGCAAGGCCCGGGTCAAATCGACATGCAGCAGGCCGTTCTCGATCAATGCTTCGCCTACATCGACCCCGTCTGCCAAGACAAAACTGCGTTGAAACTGTCGTGCGGCAATACCCCGATGCAAAAACACCCGGCCTTCCCCTTCGTCGTGCTGCCTGCCCCGGATCACCAACTGGCTATCCTCGACCGTGATTGACAAGTCATCTTCGGAAAAACCGGCCACAGCCAGTGTAATCCGGTATGACCGTTCCGAGGTTTGTTCAATGTTATAAGGCGGATATCCGTCATTGCCGGATTTCACCGTACGTTCGACCAGCCGTTCCAGCTGTTCAAAGCCCAAAAGAAAGGGATGCGTCCCCAAAGTTAGTTTCGTCATGCGACACGTCCTTGCACAAGCGACCGTCAGGCGCGGCCCCGCCAATGCGGCAACCGTCCCAAAAAATATGGGGTCCAAAGCCTCCGGGCGCAAGTGCCAAGGGCTAGGCGGATCGTTGATTTGCGACTATCTGTTGTGCAGCCAGCCGCATGCCAGACTTTGGGGACGAAGATGAACATCTCTGCCAAGATGGAGAACATAGAGGTTTTGCGCGTAAAGCTTGAGGTATTGCGCCGCGAACACCGCGATCTGGATGAGGCGATCCATGCCCTGCAGGAACGCGGATCGTCCGACATGCTGATGCTACGCCGCCTGAAAAAGCAGAAACTGGCGCTGAAGGATCAGATTACCCAGCTCAACGACCGGATTTTGCCCGATATTATTGCCTGACCCCCCGTTGCATAGGGACTGCCCGACGGTATAGTACCGCTTCTTTTCATGCGGGGGCGCAATGACACAAGTTGGTATCATCATGGGCAGCCAGTCCGACTGGGCCACCCTGCGCGATGCAGCGGCGATTCTGGGTGAATTGGAGGTAAGTTACGAAACCCGCATCGTATCGGCCCACCGCACGCCCGATCGGCTGTGGGACTATGGCAGCAGCGCTGTGTCGCGCGGCCTGCAGGTGATTATCGCGGGCGCTGGCGGGGCTGCCCATTTACCGGGCATGATGGCGTCCAAAACCCGACTACCGGTGATTGGCGTGCCGGTGCTGACCAAAGCCTTGGGCGGGCTCGATTCGCTGTATTCCATTGTGCAAATGCCGCGTGGCTATCCGGTGGCGACGATGGCGATAGGCGGGGCGGCCAATGCCGGGCTGATGGCGGCGGGGATTTTGGCCTTGCAGGACGCCGGGCTGGCTGCCCGGCTGGAAGCCTGGCGGGCGGCACTTTCGGCCTCGATCCCGCTGGAACCGCGTGATGACTAGCCTGCACCCCGGGTCGACCATTGGCATTCTGGGCGGCGGGCAGTTGGGCCGGATGCTGGCCGTGGCTGCATCCCGGCTGGGTCTGCAGACCCACATCTATGAACCGGGCGCGGATTGTCCTGCCGCTGATGTGGCGCACCGGGTCACGACGGCGGGGTATGATGACGGGGCCGCGCTGACCGCCTTTGCGGCCAGTGTCGATGTCATCACCTATGAATTTGAGAATATCCCGACGGCGGCGCTGGACCTGCTGGAAACCATGCGCCCGATCCGACCCGGCAGGCTGGCTTTGGCAACCTCGCAGGACAGGCTGGTCGAAAAGACGTTTCTGCAGGGCTTAGGGCTGTCCGTTGCCCCGTTTGCCGCTGTGGATAACCGGGCCGATCTGGACGCGGCCCTGATGGCCATCGGAACCCCGGCGATCCTGAAAACCCGGCGTATGGGCTATGACGGCAAGGGGCAGGCGCGGATCATGGAACTGTCCGATGCCGGTGCAGCCTATGCGGATATGGCCGGTGCGGCGGCTGTGCTCGAGGGATTTGTGTCCTTTAGCCACGAAGTATCAGTGATCGGGGCACGCGGGGCGGATGGATCAATTGCCTGCTATGACCCCGGTGAAAATGTCCACGCAGCCGGGATTTTGCGGACCACGACTGTGCCCGCCCGATTGACTGCAAGCCAGCGCACCGATGCGGTGCTGATCGCGGCCAAGATACTGAATGCGCTGGATTATGTGGGTGTCATCGGGGTCGAGTTATTCGTGACGGGGCAAGGGCTGATCGTCAATGAAATTGCCCCGCGCGTCCATAATTCGGGGCATTGGACCCAGAATGGCTGCACCATCGACCAGTTTGAACAACATATCCGGGCTGTGGCGGGCTGGCCCTTGGGTGACGGGTCGCGGCATTCCAATGTGACCATGGAAAACCTGATCGGCGACGATGTCCTGCGCATTCCGGTGCTGGCCAAAACCAATGTGGCGCTGCATCTGTATGGCAAGGCCGAGGCCAAGCCGGGCCGCAAAATGGGCCATTTCAACCGGGTGACAGGGGCGGCTAGTTAAAGCCGAAGACCACGCTGCCAAGGCTCAGGTCACTGTCAAACCGGCCGTTGCGCAGGAACGCCAGCACTTCGGCCAAGACCAATGGATTGTTCATCATGAATGTATGGCTGACGGGTAAGGTGATATGGTCAGTCATACCGTCCAGCATGGTGGACTGAACCGAAACCTTTCCATCATCCGGCCCCTCAATCAGGGTCGAATAGATCGGATTCAGAGTGGCGTCACCGGCAATAATCCCAACTTCATAGGTCGGGTAAGCGATCTGATTAGGCAGGCTGTTTGGATTGGTGCCAAGCTGCAATCCGGCAGGGCCATTGACCCATTGAAATGTGTCAAAATCCCCGAACGCATCAATGATCTCGGAACCGCCATTCGGCGGAGCCAGCATCACCACCCGGCCCATATTGGCAGGTTGGTTGTCCATCAGCCAATAGCGGGCCAGTATGCCGCCCATCGAATGGGTTACGAAATTGACCCGGGCGTCGCCGCATTCCGCCACATCACGCGGCAGGGTTTCTTCGACCAGTTGCTGGATCGTGCCCGAGGTCGAAGCATAGCCATTGTTGACCACGATATAGTCTTCGGATTGCAAAACCTGCTGCAACACCGCAAAGGAATAGCTGCTGCGCGCAAGGCCGTGCAACAACACGACGCAATCCTCGGCCTGCGCCGGTTGGGCAAGTGTTGTCACAGCAGCCAAGGCAATCCAGCGTTTCATAGAAACCACTTAGCATGGTTGGGGCCGCATTTTAAGGTCAGGATCACCTGACCTTGCGTCGCGGGGCCGCTTGCCATGGGTTGACGGGACAGTCAGACTGGCCAGATGACCCCAAAACGCCCGCCCCGCATTGCCGTTCGTGCGATTATTCTGCATGCAAACCGGCTGTTGCTGGTCAATGCATGGAAGGGTCGCACACATCTGTGGTGCGCCCCCGGTGGCGGCGCCGAGGCACATGCGTCGCTGCCCGACAATCTGATCCGCGAAGTGCTCGAGGAAACCGGGCTGATCATTACCGTCGGGCCACCCTGTCTGGTCAATGAGTTTCATGACCCAAAGGGCGACTTTCATCAGGTCGATATCTATTTCCGCTGCCAGATTGCCGATCCGGCAATGGATGCAAACTGGCGCGACCCCGAGGGGATTGTCACCCATCGCCGCTGGGTCAGCCGGGCCGAGATGGCACAGTTACGGGTCAAACCCGACAGTCTGGCCGCCGTGGCTTGGGGCGATGCGGACGCGCCGGGCTATGACCCGTTGGAGCCGATTGTGACCTGACTTGGAGTGTGGGTGAAACCCACTTTACGCAAACAAAGGGCCCGTATGTGGCAGGCCCTTTGTTGGTATTTTCCGGGCTTACTTTTGGTCTGCCCCATCACCATAGGTTTCAAACTCGACTTTGGCCTCGGCAAAACCTGCGCGGGTTTTGACCGTGATCATCGCGACATGCCGCCCCGCCTTGGGCGCTGTGATGAACAGATCAGACCCTGTGCCCATTTCTTGATCGTCCAGAACCCATGTGCAGGCCGCCGGATCAATCGCCTGCCCATTGCGCAGATCGACCGATGCCCACAGCCGCATTGGCACGTCTTCGGTGATCATCGCCCCCGGTGCGGGATGCATGATCGCCACGCCCGGGGCCCGTTCCAGCATTTTGACCGGGCGCGAGGTGGCCTGTGCTGTGAAAAAGCCGTCATGCGCCATCACCCGAAAGATCAGCGCGCCTGCAGGCAACGCGCTGGTATCAAACCGCGTGCCCGGTTCGGACAGCCCGTTGGCAAGGCTATTCCATGACCGCCCGTCGTCTTTGGAAAACTGTAGGGCAAAGTCCAGCCTGGCCTCGCCTTGCGACGCGACTTCCCATTTCGCCTGCCCGGTATCGCCGTCAATATCAATCGACAGTTCACCAAGTTTGGGCGGTGATTCGGGTGCCTTGCGGGACCAGATTTCACGGGGTTCTTTGCCGTCATCGTCCTGCTTCATAATGCGCAGGGCCTGCCCCGGTTCGCGGTCGGGCAGAAAAGCCTGTGCAAGGAACGGGCCGCCGTCAGCACCATGCCCGCCACAGCCACCGCTGCAGCCGCCACCACACCCCTCGGATGGGAGTTGCATCAGCGGTACTTCGGCCACCACTTCGGCATTGTGACCGATCAGTTGCACGCTATAGCGTGACGGCATTACGGCGGCATCCATCCGGCCCGACGTGGCCAGCCGCATCACGCTTTTGACATCAACCCGATCCTGCGGACCGATGACAACGATGACCGAGATCAGCGGTTCGGTCAGCATTTTGCGCCAATCATAGGGCATCCATTCGGGTTGCGGGTCGGGGATATATTCCCACGGCCACAGGTAGGGATCGAAAAGATCAGGGATGCGGATCCGCAGGGGGCGCCATGTCGGGTTTAGACGGGCATTGTCGAACAAACGCCGGTAGTTGTAGATGCTGAACCAATCGCCGCCGCAATAGGACATGAGGTCCTTTTGCGCCGGATTGCGCAAAGCCCCGTTGTTGATGTTCAGCCCATAGTCACCCAATGACGCAGTGGGCGTTCCCGCCGGATCATAGGGTTCGAACGCCGGATAGGCCAGATCACCGGGTGTACCGCAGGGCGCATGTGGCAATCCGCAGGCATGCCCGACCTCGTGCGCCATAGTCACACCCGCATTGATCCCACCGCTGGTGACTCCGCTGGACGCACAGCCGCCGACATTGGCGATGGGAATGCCGCTGGGCAGCAATCCGTAATAAATCACATCCGTCCGGTTCCCGTCAGCCGTGCGCACCGCTGCAATCGCGGCATTCAGGTCGATCCATTGCTGCGAACAACCGCCTGGCGACAAGGCCATGCCGGTTAACGGCGTGCCCCAGTTGAGTGTGCCCGCCGAACTGAATTGCCCCTGCGCCTCGACCGGCATTGTGGTCATGCACCAGGCGGCCGTGGTGGCCAGATTGGCCACTGTGGGGGCGGCAAGGTTCAGGGTGCCGGTATTGGCCGCATTCGGCCCGTTATAGGCGACCATGACGCCGCGCAGGGCCAGTGTCTGGCGCAGATTCGCGCCGACACTGACCGAATAGCTGTCCTCGGGGGACGCCGCGCTGCCCGCATCATACCAGATTTCGGCGGTCAGACGCAGGTTGCCATACATCTGATCGGCAGGGATGATGAAATTCAGCGTGGTGCCCAACGTCCCTCGTTCCGCGGCATAGCTGTCCTGGGCGGTGGTCACACTGCCCGGCCATTGCGGGGCGATGGTGGCCACATCGACATAATGCGCCAACCAGCCGGTGCTACGCTGCAATTTCAACTGCCCGCGCAGGACTGAGCCGCCGAAAAAAAAGCTGGTCACATAGACCCGCACCCATGCCGGTTTGCCCGAAACCAGCGGCACGGCATTGTCTGGCTGCCGGTCGGCAGGGTCGGTCAGATGTTGGGCCGCATGATAAGACTGGATGGCTTGTGTCACTTCGATGCCTGACACCGACACGAATTTGATCCGATATGGCAGGTCTTGAAGATTTACGAGGTCCGCAATATCGAATGGAAATTTCTTGACGACTGGATCGCCCATTTTATCACCTATTGAATATGTGGTTGGCCAAAAGTGGCCAGAAAATTGAGTTGTTTTTTAGTCAACAAAAACGCATCCCGAAATTGACTGCGTTTTTCCATTTTCGCACGCTTCGGTTGTGTGACGAGTATGGAATTCCATACCTCGGCTAGAAATGGCCGATGCCCGGAAAGTTAAAAAAGCCCCCGGTTTCCCGAGGGCTTTTCTTTAGTTTCGGACGGTCAGGATGACTTTATCACCCCGACTGCAACATCGCGGGATGATTACATCATTCCGTCCATGCCGCCCATTCCACCCATGCCGCCGCCATGACCGCCGCCAGCTGCTTCTTTTGCAGGCTTGTCGGCAATCATCGCTTCGGTGGTGATCAGCAGACCGGCGATGGACGATGCATCTTCCAGCGCGGTACGCACAACCTTGGCCGGGTCGATCACGCCGAACTTGAACATGTCGCCATATTCTTCGGTCTGCGCGTTAAAGCCAAAGGTCTTGTCTTTGCTTTCGCGGACTTTGCCCGCGACAACCGCACCGTCAACACCGGCGTTCTGCGCGATCTGCCGCAGCGGTGCCTCAAGCGCCTTGCGGATGATCGTGATGCCAGCGTCTTGGTCGCTGTTGGCACCCTTGAGGCCGTCCAGAGCGGAAGCCGCCTGAACCAAGGCCACGCCGCCGCCGACAACGATACCTTCTTGCACGGCCGCACGGGTCGCGTTCAGGGCGTCGTCAACGCGGTCTTTACGCTCTTTGACTTCGATCTCGGTCATGCCGCCGACGCGGATCACAGCAACACCGCCAGCCAGTTTGGCCACGCGCTCTTGCAGTTTCTCTTTGTCATAGTCGGAGGTGGTTTCTTCGATCTGGGCGCGGATTTGGGAAACGCGGGCCTCAATCTCGGCTTTCACACCATGACCGTCGATGATCGTGGTCTCGTCTTTGGTGATGGTTATGCGCTTGGCAGTGCCGAGCATATCAATCGTCACCGATTCGAGCTTCATACCAAGGACTTCGGAAATCACCTGACCGCCGGTCAGAATGGCGATATCCTGCAACATGGCTTTACGACGATCACCAAAGCCGGGGGCTTTGACGGCGGCGATTTTCAGACCGCCACGCAGCTTGTTCACGACCAAAGTCGCCAAGGCTTCGCCTTCGACATCTTCGGAAATGATCAGCAGGGGTTTGCCGGACTGGATGACAGCCTCCAGCAACGGGACCATGGGCTGCAGCGACGACAGTTTCTTTTCGTGCAGCAGGATCAGGACATCCTCCAGCTCGGCCTGCATCTTTTCAGCATTGGTCACGAAATAGGGGGACAGATAGCCACGGTCGAACTGCATGCCCTCGACCACTTCGGTCGTCGTCTCAAGGCCCTTGTTCTCTTCGACGGTGATCACACCCTCGTTGCCGACTTTCTGCATCGCATCAGCGATTTGACGGCCAATTTCGGCCTCACCATTGGCGGAAATCGTACCGACCTGGGCAACTTCAGCGGTGTCGAT
>JANOQM010000015.1:0-1568 GCA_031422295.1 Rhodobacterales bacterium
GGGCGCGATGGGGCATAATCTGGCGATGATCTTCGCAATTTTCAGCATGGGGCTGATAACCGCAACCGCGCCGATGATGGCGTCCGAAAAGGGCCGCATGGCGCATTCGGTGCGCGATATCCGGCGCACATTCCGGCAAGGTCTTTGGACCTGCGTGGCGGTCATCATCCCGGTGTGGGTGATCCTTTGGAATACCGAAAGCATCCTTTTACTGTCCGGACAGCAGCCTGGCATATCCGCCGACGCTGCGATCTTTGCGCGCTTTTATATGTGGTCGATATTGCCGTTTATCGGCTTTCTCGTGCTGCGCAATTTCGTCGCGGCGCTCGAAAGGCCGATTTGGGCAACGGTCGTTGCGATGGGCGCAGTGGTGCTGAATGCCATTGTCAATTACGGCCTGATCCTAGGAAATTTTGGTCTGCCGCAATTTGGGCTGATGGGGGCTGGCATCGGCAGCACAATCACCAACTGCCTCGAGTTCGGCGTGATGGCGCTGGTCGTCAGCTTCCACCCCAAATTCCGCCGTTACCATTTGTTCGGACGGTTTTGGCGGCCCGACTGGGCACGGTTCCGCGAAATCTGGCGGCTGGGCTTGCCGATTGGTGTTACGATGGCGTTCGAAGGCGGCGTGTTCGCGGTCGCGATATTGCTGATGGGATGGATCAATGAGGCCTCGGTGGCGGCCCACGCAATAGCGCTCCAGATTGCGTCGCTGACGTTTATGGTGCCGATGGGTCTTGGGCAGGCGGCAACGGTGCGTGTGGGTTTGGCTTATGGACGCAGGGACACCGCCGGTATCACGCGCGCAGGCTGGACAGGCTTCGTCTTGGGGACAAGCTTCATGGCGCTGATGGCGCTGTTTATTTATCTGTTTCCCGAGGCACTGATTGGCATATTCGTGACCCCTGTCGATGCGGCGACAACGCAGGTGTTCAACATCGCCGTCAGTTTCCTGATGGTCGCCGCGATTTTCCAGATAGTCGATGGCGCGCAGGTCGTCGGCGCAGGAATGCTGCGCGGACTGCACGATACCAAGGTGCCGATGTTCTTTGCCGCATTCGGTTATTGGGTGGTCGGCATCGGCGTAGGTGCGTGGCTGGCGTTCCGGCAGGGCTGGGACGGGGTCGGCGTGTGGACCGGGCTAGCGACAGGGCTGGCTATCGTGTCGGTTTTGATGCTCGTTCGCTGGTCGATGCGGGTGCGTTTGGGACTTCTGCCTTCAGAAGGGTAAAACACCGTCATACTGCGAAAGCGGCGGGGCACCGGGAATTTTTGCGCCTGCCCGAAGCAGAAATACATGCTTTACGATTTCCGCCTGTTGCTCGATGCCATATTGACCAAGTTTCCAGCCAGGCTTCAGGCTGTAATCATACCGGCAAACCGGATGACGGCGCAGCGGCAGGAAAATCCCCTGCTGGTGCTGCCACACATGAACGAGTTCGTGAATGAACAGGCCTTGCTGGTCCAGTCCGCGGTCGCAGAAATCTTCGCAGAACAGTTTGTTTTTGGGGTGAAACCACAGATGCCCGTCCGGGGCCATTGTCACCCGGCGTGGCTGGAACCTCCAC
>JANOQM010000016.1:0-1747 GCA_031422295.1 Rhodobacterales bacterium
TCCCACTTGTGGAACTGCACCAGATTGTCGGCACCCATCAACCAGACAAACCGCACACCGGGATAGATCGCCTGCAACCGCGCTATCGTCGCGGCGGTATACCGCGTGCCCAACCGCGCCTCCAGATCGGTGATCACCACCCGTGGATGTTGCATCACCGCCTGCGCCTGTGCCAGCCTATCCACCATCGGCGCAGGCTGCCGCGCCTTCAAAGGGTTCCCCGGTGTGACCAGCCACCAGACCCGGTCCAGCCCCATTCGGTTCAGCGCTTCCCGAGTGATATGGGCATGCCCGTCGTGGGCCGGGTCAAACGACCCACCCAACAGACCGATAACCATGCCGCGTGTCGCAATAGGAAATCCCGCACGCATTCGGGCCTCCCTTGCTTGTCCCTGGCGGCAGTTTTGACGCTGACCCGCGCGGCTGTAAAGCACAAATGCCTTGACGGATTGCAGATAGTTGACTTAAGTCAGATAAAATACCTGACAGAGGTCAACCATGTTGGATGCCATCGCCCGCCTGCGCCGCTTCAACCGTGTGGTCACCCGTGAAATCGGTGCACTCGATACCTCTTACCTTGGCCGGGGCCGCCCGCTAAGTGCCGCGCGCCTGTTGCAACTGGTCAAGGCCACAGGCACCGATGTCGCCGATCTGCGCAATCGCCTTGACCTTGATACGGGCCAACTCAGCCGCCTGCTGCGCTCGCTTGAAACCGAAGGTCTGGTGCGGCTGGAAACCGACCCTGCAGATGGTCGCCGCCGCATTGCAATGCTGACACCAGAAGGTCAGGCCGAATGGCAGATTTATGACCAGCTTGGCCATGCCAAAGCGCGCGCCGTGTTTGACCGCGCGGGTTCCCGTCAACACGCGCTGATCGCGGCGATGGACCTGATCGCCACGGTCATGCTGCAAGATCAGGTCGAAATTCGCGATGCCGATCCCGATGATCCTGCTTCGCTGCACTGCCTGTCCGCCTATTTTCAAATTCTGCTCAAAATGAATCACGGCATCACCCCAGACATGCTGCCGTTGCCACTACCTGACGCAGACAATTACCGCCCGCCACATGGCGCATTCCTGATCGCGTGGTCCGACGATCTGCCCATCGGTTGCGTGTCCTTGCACCCGTTGGAATCTGGCATTGCCGAGGTAAAACGCCTCTGGGTCGATCCCGTCGCGCGCGGTCAGGGCCTTGCCCGCCGCCTGATGCGCGCCATCGAATCCCGCGCCCGCGACATTGGGTTCACCGGCCTGAAACTTGACAGCAACACCGACCTTGCCGCCGCAATCGCCCTCTACCGCGCTGATGGCTGGGCGGAGACCGCGCCCTATACCAGCTTTCCTGCCAACATCTGGATGGCCAAGCGGCTCTGACCGTTGCACCCCTGCTCCGCTATCGCTACATACCCCTGCAACAGCGGAATGGAGCGGTCAAATGGCGTCGTATCAATATGTCTACCACATGGAAGGCGTCTCAAAGACCTATCCCGGCGGCAAGAAATGCTTTGAGAACATCCACCTGAACTTCTTGCCCGGCGTCAAGATCGGCGTGGTCGGCATCAACGGTTCGGGCAAATCCACCCTGCTGCGCATCATGGCTGGCATCGACACCGATTTTAAGGGCGAGGCTTGGGCCGCCAAAGGCTCCAAAGTCGGCTACCTGTCGCAGGAACCCTATCTTGACCCCACGCTGGACGTGAAGGGCAACGTCATGCTCGGCCTCGCCAAACAGCAGGCCATTCTGGAC
>JANOQM010000017.1:0-8978 GCA_031422295.1 Rhodobacterales bacterium
CCGCGCTCAATTGGCGCGGCACGTTCGCGGCGAGAATTGTCACATCGAGAGGGTGGACTCCGTCGTGGGTGGCTTCCACCATTTGGATTTGGTGGCTTCCGCAAACTGGCTCAGGTGGCTTCCGCAAAAGAATCCAGCACGGCCAGATCGTGATTTCATAAGGTATTGATAATAAAACATTTTCCTAAAGAGTTTCCGCCAAGTCGATTCCGCCTGGATTCCCCGGTGAAAGTGCCTGTCGCTAGCGAAATGCCGCGCTGCGCCCCCCCGCATACAAACTGGGCCGGGGAGGAACCATGCCGGGGGGATCGCAAAAAGGTGACTGTCCGGAAGGGCCTCCTACGAGCGCAATGTTTGACGCTCGAGGAAGGATGTCAAACGCAACATCAGATACGCTTTTGGTAGGGTCGAACGGTAATGCAGTCTAACCTACACGACAACCTCTGCAAAACTTGGAAGATACTTATAGTATCTCTGAAAAGATTGAATTTGCTCATCTTGAAGGTCAAATCCAAGCCCTTGGATGTGGGCGCGCGTGATTTGCACTAGTGGCGGAAGTTCGGCCTGAAGGGCGGCAACCTCCCTTAGTGTCATTTGTGGAGCCTGGATAACTTCGGTGACGATACATTTCCAACTGGCAGCAGAAACAACAGCGCGAGCCGCCGGGACTGCCCCAATGCTGGGAAGTATGCCGCCGACGGTCACCATTCCAACGGTATCAAGATATGGGATGCTGAATGCTTCAAAGAACCCTCCCGGGCGGGCGGAGTCGGCAACTTCCGATTTCAAGTAGTCCATAGCCAATTTCGCAAGCGTCGTAGGTAAATTCTCTTTGCTGCAATCATCCCTACTCAAATCATCTGGCACAACATCTCCAAGTAAGTCTTTGACCCGCTCTGGACGTTGTATCGGCTTGTCACCATAGGCATTTTGAGTGGCGCTAAAGGTAAAAAGTACGACGCTGTTGGGTGGGGCGTTGTTCAGAACCCATTGAAAGTCATGGACAACACCCTCGTTGAGCGCACAATCGTAGTCCAACCATACAATCCACGGTCGAACTGTATATCCAGGCATCGCAAGAAGCTCGGGCAGCTTATCTTGAGAGAACCCATTTATCATTGTGATCGTACGGTAGGCCTTATTGAATTCCGCTCTCCTAAATCCAATTTCATTTGCTTCGATTGAAACCATATCATCAATATTCAGGACTTTGTGCGCCATTATAAAATCTGTAAACCAAATAGACCCAAATCCAATGTAAACGGCATTGCTTAGATCAATCACATTCGAAATCGCTCTAAGTCCCTCAAATACAAGCCCCCGCTGAACACTTTTACTCGGCCGTAAGCTGTAGTTAACTGAGTCAAATGATGCCATTAATCTTCACCCACAAGGTCAGAATAGGAGTATTCGAAAGATTTGAGTCCCACGTCCTTGTATGCCATGTTGATGTTGCCGAGCGCGGAGGCTAATTTCAACATTCTTGATCTTGGAACGCTATACAGAACATTGGCCTCTGGGATTTTCGGAACTGCTATGATGCGGGGAAGGGCTACCTCTGGCCTAGCGACAACTTCAAAAATCGGAACAGATTTGGCAACGTCTTCTCTTTGGACGGCCTCAACTCTAACCTGCTTCCGAGCATTGGTGTATGAAATCCACTCTTTCGTTGTTTCCCGCATCTTTGCACGATACTGACGAAACACGGCTGACGTTTCATCCACACTTCGTTTCGTGGTTGTCAGGGGAAGTAAATCCGCACGTCGCGAGGAGAACACAATTAGTCCCATGAAGCCTGAGTACTGTGGGTGCCATTGTGGCCATCCCTCTGTCCCCCAGCCGGTAGTGACGGTCTTGTCCGCCGCCAAGACAATTCGGCCATTGCAAACCACGTACCAGCCGGATCGATTCAGGCTTTCATCAAAGTCTTCCGTGGGTTCAGTGCTGTCTGGCGGCGAAGCTGTCATTCCAGCGAGCAGTTCCACATATACATCTTCGTCTTGAATTCGCTCGGTAAAGTTCGCACGCATTGGTGCGAAGTCTTCGCCTTGGCGTAGTTCTATTGCCCAGCCGGGAACGGCTTTCCCCTGTACTTCTATGGTTAATCCACGGTGGAGGTGCAAAGCATAGTCTCTCGATATTGACCGCCTTAGATTCTGGATGAACCGCGGACTTTCAAATGAGCGCAATGCGACATCCGTGAGGTCAGACACGGATATCTTCACTCCAGCTTGCTCTAGATCATCAGACACATCAATGTCGAAGTCCCAGTGTTCTTTATCAGACACCAGCCAATCATTTACTTTGATAGGAACGCAAAAGGATGATTTAACTCCGGCTTCGATGAAAGTACTTTGGATGATTATATCGGTACCCAACTTGAAAACGGCACGCTTCATTCCGATTCCATAAACGCCAATGCTGAAATTTTCGGTCTCAGCATCGTCCTTTCGCCAAAACGTGAATGCGTAATCCACCGCATCGTCCAAAGTGATGCCACCGCAGTTATCCTGAATTGAAAATTGATCGTTTTGAATATCAAAGCTAATCTTATAGGACGATAGATCAGTTTGGTCGTTGAGGCTCATGGGCTGTCCTCCTGCCAACTCCCATGCGCCGTCGATGCTATTGTCAATCAAGTCGAAAGTACAATCTTCCAGTGTAATGTCGCGAGTAATCATTCTAACAAAGAATGCCTTGGTCGGATTGGCGTCTGCTTTAGATTTTGCTACTGGAATCATGTGATTTCCTCCGCGACTCACTTTTTCTTCGCCCAAGCTATGCGAACTCTACTCGTGAGGACAGCGGGCAGTCGCGCGGCAGTTGAACTTGTTTGCGGCAGTTTCCTGCTTTGGATCAATCGAAGGCGACCATATCGGCCTACCTATAAGATCGGATCGCTTGGCGGTCGAGATCGCGTGCCGGGACAAGCCGGTAGTGCCGTTCTTCGACTACGCGGATTTCATCATCCTCTAACGTCAGCTCAAACAGCGCAATCACCTGATCATCCATGAATTGCGCAGCAATAGCCCGACAGCTCAGCCCAGGAAACTTTTGCTCCACGAAGCGGATGTCCTGAGTCGTTTGAACAATGCCAATCTGATCCTTGCCGCCCTTCGCCTGCACGGGAATGACATAGTGACAGCCGCGCTTGTCGAGCCCGATGTAGAGTTCGTCGATTTCGATTTGTCCGATGCCTTTGACAGTCGTCCGCAGATGGTTCTGAAGACTGTAGGTCGTTAACCCCAGAAAAGTGTCGATCAGACGATTGTAGCGGACGATCGCAAGCAAGGCCTGCTCGTCATCAAGCGCATATGCGCGAATGATCTCGGGTGTCGCGTCCGGGATTGAGACTCGTACAAGGTCTGCACGCGGCACCACGCGGTTAACGCGTACAAGTTTGAAACGATATGCCGCTCTGCCAGCGCCCTCGATGATCCACTCCATCCCGGGTGGTTGGGTGGCAAGAATATCGTCCGGAAGCGCTGTACGAAACCTGACGGAGTAGATCACATCGCCAAGGTTCTTAGGCAACTGGATGCCCAGCGCCTTTGCGCTATCCTCGAGCGCCGTGCGTTCGAATGCAAACGCCGCAACGCCGGGCTGATATGCGTCGAAGAAGATTTTCGAGATCAAGGCCTGATAGCGATTTGACTTAACCATATGCCACGCGAGCAGAAATCCGTTCTGCCTCAATATCAATCTGCTTACGCTTTTTCGCACCGCTTTTTTGATCGCGCCCTGTTTTTGGCGGTTCGACCCCGAAATGGGCGGCTGCACTTGTGACGTTCATTTCCAGCAGCGCTGGGTTACCCAGTGCGATTGCCTCTGCTGGTCGCGACAGTATCAATCCCAAAGCAGAAATGACCTGACTCGCGACAGCGCGAGCCAATGGAGGCGGTACAGCATTCCCAATCTGCCGAGCTCCATGCCATTTCGTGGCATTAAAGCGAAACCAATCCGGAAATCCATGAAGGCGGGCCATCTCGCGCACGGTGATGCAGCGGTTGAATATGTAATGTATCGGGCGAGGGCTGGTGAAGGCACCGCGCGCGCCGTCGGTTCCGGCGCGAAGAGTATTTGAGACCCCGCCTGGAGGCAGTTTGAAAAGGCGGCTGATCGGCTCGACGTCACCTTGGGCCGTATCAGAGAACCTGCGGCGCGAAATGTTGGTGTGTACTGTGCGCGCACTGGAAGTAAGGACTGCTGGGTTCCACTGTCGTGGGTGCGCGAAATGCCAAGCGTCGTTAGAGAGGCAACGCATTTCTTCAGCATAGGGTGTGGGTTTGCCAAAACGACGCGGCCTGACTGATTCATTGTTGATCAGTTCGGGAAATAGCTCCGCATCTGGCAGGTCGCCAAGCGCATCTGCGCAAGTCGGTCCATAGTTCAAGTCTGTTTTTGACTTACGACCGGCAATTGCCGTGATCGCCGCAGGGTAATCAGGCAGGACTTCGCCTTTTTTTGCGCCGAACAGGATAAGTCTCTCTCGAGATTGCGGAGTGCCGAAGTTGCCTGCGTTCAGCACGCGCCATGGAAGGCGGACCTGATAGCCTTTTGCATCAAAGGCAGCGACCAGCTCGATCAGAAACTGCTTGTGGTGGCCAAGTGTCAGGCCCTTAACATTCTCGAACACAAACGTCCTTGCATCCAGTTCGCTGACGATCCGGACGAACTCGAGCACAAGGCTGTTCCGTGGGTCATCAAGAACCCGGTGGCCGATAAGTGAGAAGCCTTGGCACGGTGCGCCACCAAACACACAATCGACCGGTCGCGTTCCCAGCCCCGCAGCCAGCCGAATCTCCCTACCAGACAGCCGTTCGACTGATCGGGAGATCACCGCCGTCTGAGGGAAATTGAACTTATGGACGGCACAATGAACCGGGTCGATTTCTACTGCCGCAGCAACATCGAAGCCTGCCTGTTCGAAGCCGAGACTCATGCCGCCTGCACCCGCGAAAAGATCCACTCCGATAGGTCTGCGCATGCCAAACTCCGTTCACTCTTCCTCAAGCTATAGGTGGCTGGCTGATTTTGCCAGCAAAACCGAGTATTGCTACCTCGCCATCGTGGGTTGCAGTTTGTTTAGGTAAGAGTGCTATTTTTTGCGACCACGGCCGCACCTTAGGCATCGCTCCGGTTACCTCCACTTCCCGCAACATGCCACCCACCACCAGCACATCCCGCACCCAATCCAGCGCCTTCCACCAATCCTCATAGCCGCGCCGCGCGAACGCGATCTGTTCCGGATGCGGCCGCCACATCACCGGGCAGGCCAGAACCTCCACATTGCGCCAGCGCCCGCTATGCAGCACTCGCTCGATGCCAACCACGACGGTAGTGGACCGCTCGCCGTGCTGGTTGGTTTTGGTCTCGACCGGCACGCAGCGTGGCACGACGCCGGGCAGCCAATCTGGCGTCATCCCTGCGCGCGCCAGCTCCGCCACATAGATCGCCATGCGTTTGCCGCCGAAGCTGTCGGGCATTCCGGCCAAGGTGGCAGCTACGATTTCTGCATCCTCATGGGTGTAGGACTGCGATTTATGGCCGCCGCCATCCACCTTGCACCCCAATCGCGCACGCTGGATCAGCACGTATTCCATGCCGAAGCCGAAGCCTTCCCCGTCGATGTCGCGCCGCTGCGGCAACTCCAGCTGCGCCTTTTCCACCCGGAACGCCCATTCCAGGATCGCCTGCACGCCCAGCGCGCGTTTTACCTTTGCGCCTCCAGCGCGCCCGATCCGCCCCTGCATGCTCATGGCAGCAATCCTTCAAAGAGGTTCATCTGCGCTGGGCCTTCCGGCCCATCCGCTGGCCGCCAGATCCACGGGCCGGAGGCCGTGGGCAGCCGCGAGAGTGCGCCACGCATGCGCTGCTGCCAGAGGGTGAACTCCATTGCCGAGCAGGCGCAGAGCGCGTGCCCGATGGGCCAGCCCATCAACCAGCCGACGAACAGCGGGTTCAGCCGCCGCCGCGCCCGGGCTTTCAAGATGCGCCGCGACACGACACGCCCATGCGAGGCAATCATCAAAGCCCACAGCGGGCGCGAGATCGGGGCGTGATGCGACGGTTGCAGCCCATGCAGCGTGATCGCCGGGTCCGGGCGGGTGAAGCCCTGTTTCGCCCGGTAGTGCAGGATATCCATCCGGCTTTTGCCATCGGCGCGGGTCACGCTGGCCGGGCTGCTGCCCTTCCAGTTCTGCGCCGCTGGTGTCGGCCACTGGATCGCCTGTGCACTCAGCTTCGGTTCGCCCCGGCTGTTGATCTTGCCCCGCAGCCGGTCGACCTGATCGCCGGCCACCGGCGTTTGCCATTGCGCCGCCTGCGCTGGCAGGGGTGGTATCCCGCCCGACCCATAACTCTGGCCCGGCCCACCCTTCGCGCCGTCCGATCCCTTGGGCGTCGACCAGTTGATTATGCCCAGCGCCAGCGCCTCGGCTTTGCGGGTGAAGTCGCTGTTCCCGGCCGGGTTGTAGCTGGCGGTGCCGGGATGCAGGCTCATCGGTGTGGGCCAGGATGAAGATCCGGAGCCGCTGGTGCGGCGCGCCGACTTCTGCCGCAGAGAACAGACCCGCCGCAGGCGTGTAGCCCATGCGCCAAAGCTCTCGCAGCACGGATTCAAGGCCGAGGGTGACGTGCCCGGCGACGTTTTCGAGAAAGACCCATTCTGGGCTGCACTCGCTGATGACGCGTGCAACCTCGGGCCAGTGGTGACGGGGGTCGTTGGCACCCTCGCGTTTGCCAGCGGCGCTGAAGGGTTGGCAAGGATATCCGGCAAGGACGATGTCGAAGGCACTTCGGAAGGGCCGGGCATCGAAACTGCGCAGATCGTCCCAGATTGGGGCCGGGGCGAAATAGCCTGCGCGCTGGGCGGCGATGAGGACGGCGCGGGGCCAGTCCTCCCACTCGACGAAGGCGCGGGTGTGATATCCGGGTTCGGCCAGCATGACGCCCAGATCAAGGCCTCCGCCGCCTGCGCAGAGCGACAATCCGTGCCGGGGACGTGACACCATGCCATTCACCGCACCCCTCGCTGGCGAAGGCGTTCGGGCGTCACCAGGCCTCGAACCAGCATGGCATCACGGATGGTGTTGCTGATCACGCTCTGGGGCAGATAGCTGTCGGCATTGACCAACTTGGCGTAAAACGCCGCCTTTTCGTCGTCGCTGAGCGGAAGCTTCACTTCGCCCTTGCGATGCAGCTTGGCCCTCTTGCCGTTGGCGCTTTCTGCGGCAGCGATTGCATCGCGCTGGGCGGCCCGTTCCATGAACCGGTCGAGGGCTTTCGGCCCATCGGGCGGATTGGGATGATCGCCCCGGCTTTCGGTGGCGATCTCGAGGATCCGATCCTCTGACAGCCCGAGGTCATTCCGCCAGCGCTGCACATGGAGCCGCGCTGGCCAGCCCTGCCACCAGGCGGGCAGGGTGGCATTTGCGGCGAAGCCCAGCGCGTTCAGAAGCTCTGCGAAAAACCGATCAAAATCGGAATCGCGCGCTTGCGCATCCTCCTCCTCCTTTACAGGTTTACTTAGGGGTTCTCTTACAAGGTTAATCTCCGGATTCCGGAGATGGCTTTCGGCAAAATCCGGAGATGGCTTTGCCGAAAAACCGGAGATGGCTCCATGTCCGGAATCCGGAGATGGGTCGCTATCCAGTTCACCGTCCGTTCCCGCAAAGCCGTCTCCGGTTTCCGGAGTTGGCTCTGGTGGGAATCCGTCCTCAAACCCCAGGATGTAGCGGGTGGCGAGGCGCTTGTGGGTATGGGGATCCTGCGCCCGAACACGGTGGATCAGGCGCAATTCCTGCAACTTGGCGAGGTGTTCGTTCAACGCCGAGATCGACATTTCCGCATCGTCCGCCAGCCGCGCCTGCGTCGGGAAGCAGCCGAAGTCCGGGTTGTGCCGATCACACAGGAACCAAAGCACGATCTTGGTGGCGGGCTTCAGCCCGCGTAGCTGGATGGCCCAGACAGTTGCCTTGTGGCTCATGGTGCTGCCCTCCGCGCTGGGCGGACAGGGCTGGTGAAGCCGTGATCGGCCAGCGCGCCCAGCGCATCGTCCAGACTGCGTATCAGCGCCCAGCCGAAACCTTGCGCCAGCACAGCGTCGCGAAATGCCTCCTGATCGGGACGCAGTCGGCCCTTCGGTGCCTTCAGCTCAAAGAACAGGACGCGCCCGTCGTGAAGCACCATCAGATCGGCGAAGCCCGCATGCACGCCCATGCCGACCAGGATCGCCTGGTGCCTGGCACCGCGGGGCCCGGCTTCGGTCACCTCGTTGGCGCAGTGGTGGATGATGGCCGTACGGGGCAGCGCGAAACGCAGCGCCTGCACAACTGCACGCTGCAGATCAGCCTCCGGGGTATTGCGCCGGGTCATGCGGCACCGCCGTTCGGGAAGACCGCAGCAGCGATCGCGTGCAGGGGACGTCGATCCAAAAAGCGCAGCAGCTCGACGGCGTCGGTGCATTCATTGGCATCGTCGGTCTGCGCAGCGACGACCCGGCAAGCGAGGATGACCAGCGTTTCGGGATGCTGCGGGACATCGGCGAGGATGCTGCGTGCTTCTGTCAGGCGATCCAGCATCCAGTCACTGGTGGCAGAGGATGCGTTGACGGGCAGGTGGGACAGGAGCCGGGTCATTTCCGCCCTCCGGCCGCTTTGGCCCGAGGCATTTCCTGCGCGCCCAGCCAGTCCTGCACGACCCGGCGGCGATAAAGCACCATGCGCCCAGCGCGGACGCAGGGCGGGCCAAAGCGCCGCGCTTCCCAGCGCCCCAGCGTGTCGACCGTCACGCACAGGGCATCGGCCAAGTCCTTGCGGCTGATCCAGCCCGAAAGCAGGGCTGCGCTGGTCGTCTCTGTTTCTGTCCTTGGTTGAATCATCGTGGTCTCCTGATAGCCGCCCGGGGTGGACGGTCGCTGTCAGGCCCCGAGAGCAGATAATCAGGGGTGGCGGGGTGGCGAAGGGTGGCGGGCATGT
>JANOQM010000018.1:0-69089 GCA_031422295.1 Rhodobacterales bacterium
GAATGGGAAACCCTCAAATGGGTCGATTGGTATAACAACCGCCGCCTTCTCGGCCCCATAGGATACATCCCACCCGCAGAAGCACAGGAGGCGTGTCTCATGCAAACCTGAACTCACTCGATATGGTCGCATAGTCATTGAACAAATCACCCTCCGGTAAACCCGGGGCGGGAGTGTCCTGAACTCTGTGTATGGCTTCCGGCCCATGCGGGGGTTAGCCGTGGTCACGCATGGAAGCGTTCCGCGAACATGATATCGAATTGGTTGCGGGCTGCAAACCATTCCCGGACATTTCTGCCGCCTTTCTCGAAGTTGCGGATGGCGAGATAGATCAGCTTGGTGGCCGCCTCCTCGGTCGGGAATGAGCCTCGGGTCTTGATCGACTTTCGGATCACGCGGTTCAGGCTTTCGATGGCATTTGTGGTGTAGATGATCTTTCGCACCGCTGGTGGGAAGGCAAAGAACGGGGTCACTTCTTCCCAAGCCCTTCGCCAAGCCGGGGCGATGGAGGCGTATTTGTCGCCCCATGCGGCCTCGAACGCGTTCAGGGCCACGGCGGCCTGATCGGCGCTGACTGCCTCGTAAATCTTGCGTAGATCGGCGGCCACGGATTTGCGGTCCTTCCAGGCGCAGAAGTTCAGCGAATGGCGCACCAGATGCACGATACAGGTCTGCACCGTGGCTTGGGGAAAGGCCGCCGTGATCGCCTCGGGGAAGCCCTTCAGCCCGTCCACGACGGCGATCAGCACGTCCTGAACGCCCCGGTTGCGCAGTTCATTCATCACCGAGAGCCAGAATTTGGCCCCTTCATTGTCGGCGACCCACAGACCCAGAACCTCGCGCAAGCCGTCACGGGTCACGGGTCACGCCGAGGGCCACATATACGGCCTTGTTCTTGACCATCCTGCTGTCCGCATCGCGGATTTTGACCCTGAGCGCGTCAAATATGACAATCGGATACATCCGCTCCAGCGCCCGGGATTGCCACTCTCTAACCTCGCCAAGCACGGCATCGCTCGCCATTGTCGCTCGGACCAATGGCGCTCAATGGCTCGCCCCGGCTGATCAGATCGGGCGAGACCTTGAGGCCGTAAAGGTCCTCCAGATGTGCCTCGATATCCGGGTCTGGCCCTTCTTGACCAGTTCCGGCTCAAAGCTGCCATCCCTGTCCCGGGGAAGCGTAAGGGGCATCTCGCCATCTTGGCCCTTCACCCGCTTGGTGGTGCCGCCATTGCGCCGGTTGGCCTGCCCGGAGGGCGGCGCAGCCCCCGCCTCATAGCCCAGATGCGCGGTCAGCTGAGCCCCCAGCATCCGCTCCATCAGCCGGAGCTTCAGCTCCTTCATCAGCCCGGCCTCGCCAAGCAGATCCTCAGGCCGCGCACAGCCCTTCAAAAGCTCGTCCAGAAGTTCGTTGGAAATCGTCATCATCCTTGCTCCTCTCAGGAAGCATGGATCAGTTCAGCCATACACAGAAGACCGGACACTCTGGTGAGCCGTCGGGAAGGACTTCGCCCTCCACATCTCTGAAGATTTCCCCAAAGCTTAGCAGGTGGAAATTCATAAGCTTTATGAACTCATCACCCTTTCCATCGTCTCCAATTATATCAAATATTTCTTGTGAAACATATATGCTGGCTCTACTTCGATTTTCTAGCCTTAATAGGATATCAAGACCCATTGCTTGTATGAGAAGCACAGGACAACTTCCATCACCAACAATTTGGAGTAGCTTTGACGCCCCCGCTGGCGGCTGAAAGCCACGCTGAAACTGCGTGAAATGTGCAGAGTAAGTAGCTGCACCTTCGTGACCAAGTTTCGCAGCCTTCAAGAACAGTTCAGGGGACTCACTGAGCATAAGCCTCGGACCATGGCCTTGGGCAAACAATAGGGCGAGATTGAACATTGCGGACGGATGCTCTCGTTCAGCAAGATCAGAAAATACCTCGATCGCTTTTCCAACATTACCTGCCTGAAGAAATCCTACTCCAGCATTATAAAGGTTAATGGTCGCTTGATCGTTACCGTATGACACGGCATCGCCAGTCTTTTTCTTCCAGAACACCGCATCGCCTCTTTCTGCTAAACTTGGAGAAGGCGCTCGTCGCACGTCCAGTTTGTTTTGCAACACTCAAAGCAGTGTCAGAGCGAGAACCCGCAACTTGCCCACCCCAACACAACTATCGTTGCCGTGCTCCTCGGGAAGCTTCATGCCCTGCTCACCACAATCATGCACGGCGGTCTTGCCTGAGGCCATGCCAGTGATCGGGCTGTCCATCCCGCAAAATAGCGAACCCGGCGAGCCGAATGATGCGCTTTCGTTTCCGCCCGACATGAAGCCAAGCGCCTGAAGCGCGACATCGATCGGGGTGAAGACCCGATGGACCCGCGGACCAATGCCCGGCACGCGCCCACCGTTGATGAACTGGTCGATCGGTACATCGACGAACATCTGCCGAAACTGTCCGCATCCAGCAGCAAGGATCAGGCCAGCATGCTCAGAACGCTGGTGCTGCCCGAATGGCGATCGCGCAAGGTGGCCGACATCACGCCCACCGATGTCGACCGGCTGCTGATTAAGGTCGCGGCGGGGCGGCCGCGGGTCTGGAAGAAAACCGTCACGCCGATCAAGGTGCCCCGGGCCTTCAAGGCAAAGCAGTCCAAACCAAAGCCCGCGCCGAAGACCTTCAAGCCCACCCCGGTGCGCGCCAACCGTGTCGGCGAGGTGCTGCGCAAGATGTTCAGCCTCGCGGTCACGTGGAAAATGCGGATCGACAATCCGGCGACGGCATTCCGCAAGCGCCCCGAAACCGCACGCGAGCGGTTCCTCTCCTTCGAGGAAATCCAGCGCCTCGCCGATGCCCTCTGCGCTGATCCCGATCAGCGTGCGGCCGGGATCATCCGCCTGTGCATGTTGACCGGCGCCCGCTGCGGCGAGGCCCGCACCGCAACCTTCGACCAATTCAACCTCGATCTGGCGATCTGGACCAAGCAAGCGGCCTACACCAAGCAGCGCCGCGTCCACCGTGTGCCGATCTCGCACGAGGCGGTCGCCCTTATCCGGCTGCGTGGTGATGCCGTGCCCAAGGGCTGCCCCTTCCTTTTTCCCGGCGATGTTCCCGGGCAGCCGGTGGTTGATCTCAAGCGGTTCTGGGAGCGGATGCGGGTACAGGCCGACATCCCCGATGTCCGCATCCATGACCTACGCCACACCTTCGCCTCGCTGCTGGTCTCAGGCGGGGCATCACTCGAAATGATCGGTCGGCTGCTCGGCCACACGCAGATCGGAACCACCCAGCGCTACGCCCATCTGATCGACTCGCCGCTGCGGGCCGGGGTGAACGCGGTGGGCGAGATGCTGAAGCCGCGGTTGAGGGTGGTAGGGTCTTAATTCGCGGTCCAGCGTAGCTTGTACAAAGAGGGGAGATTTATCAGCGCCTCCCTCTAACTTTCAGTTTAATGATGCGGCGAAAAAGTGAGCGAAGCGGCTACGGTCCGTCGCCAGTTCCTTCCTCGGCCAAACCAATCTGGACAGTATGGCGCTGTCACTTTGGGTTGATATCGAAGACGCACTGAAGATTTCAGGGAAAGTGAACAGGCCCGACTGACCGTTTCCCGGCGGCGCGACCAACGCCACGCGCTTCCGTGAAAGATGGGGATCCCGAGATTTAGCGTGGTCGGGAGCGTCTTTTTCGGCGGGCTGATGGCCACATTTTACGCCGACTTTACGCTTGACCGCCGTCTTTCGAATGGCAAATTTAAGGGCTCAGAGGTGACAGTAATGTTCGAAAACCATTGGGAGCATTGCGATGCCAGACGTTTTGTATCTTGTTATCGGCCTTGCCGGGTTCGTACTTGGCACCTTTGCGGTGCGCGCGATTGATCGGATGTAAGCCGTGACATTTGATATCTTTCTCGGACTCACCGTTGCGGTGGGCGTTTTTGGGTTTCTGGTCGTGGCGCTGGTCCGGCCCGGCAAATTCTAGGGTGTAAACATGACTGATTTGTTGGGATACACCCTGCATTTTGCAGCGTTGACCGGGCTGGTCTTGGCGCTTGCTGCCTATACGATGTAGGGTCTATCAAGGCGAAATGCGTTGGCCGGCGCCAGTTGAGACGGGCCTTTACCGCATGGCTGGTGTTTCGGGTGACAAGCCGCAAAGCTGGGTTGCTTACCCTTTACAACATCAATAGGGTCAAGTTGGAAAATCTGCTTCACAGGTTTTTTGCGGACGGTCGCGCAGATATCGAAATCCTCGACCGCTTTGGCAAGAAGGTCGGCCCGCGCGAATGGCTTTGTGTGCCTACGGATATCGTTCAAGAAACAGTCAGAAGACTTGAAGATCGATCAATCACGACCGGCCGCTATTCGCCTGAACTTGGTCAAACTGTCCCGCTATAAGTTATGCATGAGGCTGCCGGTGCCCTGCTCAATGTGTGAAGACATATGGCCGCATTTCAATGCACACTCTTGATCTCGCCCGTATCCAGTCTCTTGACGTAATCGACGGCGCGACCGTTCCAGTGATAGGCGAAATGCGCGCCCTGCGTCGGGATCGGCACCACATCCGGCCAGAAAGCGGCGATGCAGTTGCCGCCAGCAAAGCGGACGCTGGGCCAGAAGATGCCGTTTGAATCAGCTGCGCGCCGTTCGCGGCCAAACACCTGCGAGGCGGCATAGTTGTCTAGGTGCAGAAGATCGTTCCGGCCGGTCACATCATCGAAGTCTGCGTCGACCGAGCCGATCAACTCGCGGAACTGCGAGGTCCAGCCTGGTGCTTCCGCCGTGGCCAGCATGGTCTTGCTGTGATGGTGGATGGTTTCGGCACTCGCCACTTCTGTGCTGTCGCCTGCGTAATAAAGCCCGAACGTCCCATCAGTGAACCGCCCGGGCCGGAGCGGCGAGCAGTGAACGAAGGGTGCCATGACCCAGCTTGCACCCGGCCCAGTGACACGCCGGGCCAGCGGCACCTTTGCCAAATCGCCGATACTGTCGCGGATGCGCGGGTTGAACTTGGCCTCGGCCGAGGCCAGCGCCTCCCAATCTGCCGGGTCAGCAATATCTTCAAACAGGTCGATCGGCGGATAGATCGAGCGGATGATCCGGACGCTGCGCGACCAGATCACGCGGCACACCGGCGCTATCGCCATGCGCTGCGCTCAGCGTCCAGATAGGCGCGCAGGTCGATCAGATCGGTGATCTCGCCGCGCATCATGACGTCGAGCGCGCTTTGACCGGCAAAAGCACCGTTTGGCTTTCTGATCCACGCATAGCCGCGCGCCGGTTCGGTGAAGAGGTAGCGCAAGGCTTTATGAATTCCCATTAGAATGGCCATCCGTGCGCGCAGATCGCGGTCGATCCGGCCAACGCCGCCTTCCTTCCATCGCGCCCACGTTCGCTGCGCCATGTCGCCCAGCAGGGTCCGGGCTTCAATGTCGCTGAGTTGCCAAGCCCGGAACAGGTTGACCGTTGTTCGTGCAAGGGCAGCGGCTTCCTCGTCCGTGATGGCAGGAAGATCGGGCCGGGAGACGGTTGGCTGGATCGTGGCAAATTGCATGGCGTTTCCTCTATGACACGAATATAGCGATAATATGCCATTTGGCAAGATACCGTTTCCGGAGCGGACGAAGGGCCACTCAGCGCCAAGGCCCCACCTTCGGCATCGCCGCCGTCACCTCGACCTCCCGCAGCATGCCGCCCGCAACCAACCCATCCCGCACCCAGTCCAACGCCCGCCACCAATCTTCATAGCCGCGTCGGGCGGATGCGATTTGTTCCGGATGAGGCCGCCAAGTCACCGGGCAGGCCAACACATCGACGCTGCGCCAGCGCCCGCGATGCAGCACGCGTTCCACGCCGACCACCACCGTGGTAGACCGCTCGCCATGTTGGTTGCTTTTGGTCTCGACCGGCACGCAGCGCGGCACGATGCCCGGCAGCCAGTCTGGCGTCATCACCGCGCACGCTAGTCCGGCCACGTAGATTGCCATGCGTTTACCCCCCAAACTGTCGGGTATTCCTGCCACGGTTGCGGCCACGATCTCGGCATCCTCGTGGGTATAGGACCGCGATTTATGGCCACCGCCATCCACCCTGCAGCCCAACCGCGCGCGATGGATCAGCACCTATTCCATGCCAAAGCCGAAGCCCTCCTCGCAAATGTCCCGCCTGATCGGCAGTTCCAGTTGCGCCTTTTCCACACGAAACGCCCGGTCCGGGATGGCCTGCACGCCCAGCGCACGTTTCACCCGGGCACCGCCTGCGCGCCCGATACTTCCCTGCACGCTCATGGCAGCATTCCTTCAAACAGGTCCATCTGCGCAGGCTCCGGCCCAACCGCTGGTCGCCATATCCGGGGGCCCGAGGCCATGAGCAGCGGCGAGAGCGCGCCACGCATGCGCTGCTGCCAGTGGATGCCATGACGGCCCAGCTGGTGACTGATGCGTTGATGATGGCGATCTGGCGCAGAGGCCGCCCGCGTGAATGCTGCACCATTCCGACCAAGGCAGCCAATACACCAGCGATGTGTTGCGACGACCGGTTGAAACCGCCCAGTACCGGTCGATCAAATATGCCGGACGGCTGGCCGAAGCCAAGATCGACCTCTCGGTCGGGACCGTCGGGGACGCCTACGACAATGCCCTCGCACAGTGCGTCATCGGCCTCTTCAAGACAGACGTCATCAACCAGAGCGGCCGATGGAAATCGATGGGTGAGGTCGAATCGGAAACCCTCAAATGGGTCGATTGATATAACAACTGCCGACTTCTTGGCCCAATCGGATACATCACCCCCGCAGAAGCACAGGAGGCGTGTCTCATGCAAACCTGAGCACACTCGATATCGTCGCCTAGTCGTCGAACAAATCACCCGCCGACAAACCCGGGGCGGTTCAGGATACGCGCAGCATGGCGGGCGCAAGCAATGCGCGCGGTGCTGGGCGGCCATTACAACACAAAATCATCAAACCATTTCAGCTGGATAAGAGCCCACCCTACCTGCGCACCCACCCCTCCGCCATCTCAACCCGCTCGCACCCGGCAAACCCCGCCACCCGGCCCAACTCAGCCAACAACCGGCCCTGCCGCGCCTTGCCAAATGCCACCTCCGGCTCGGGCCAAAAGGCACGGACCGACAAGTAAGGTGGGTTTGAACCCACCTTTGCCCGCTCCGCCTTCACATCAATCCGGCCAATCACCGTTGCCCCCTCCAGCACCGGAAACACATAATACCCATACTTGCGCAACGCCTCTGGCACGAAAATCTCGATCCGGTAATGGAACCCGAACAGCCGTTCGGCGCGATTGCGGTCACGTAGCGCGGGGTCGAAAGGCGACAGGATACGGACGCGGGGTCCGGGGGCAGGAGGCGTTTCGTCCATCACATCCGGGCGGGCAAAGCAGCGCCGGCGCGACCCATCCGCGCCCTCCACGTCAATCTCGATGATCCGGCCGTCGGCGAGGGCGGCCTTGCACCAATCCTTGCCATCCTGCGGGGTCAACAGCCCCCAGAACGCGACCAGTTCGCCCGCTGTCGCAAAGCCCAGCCGGTCCATCGCGCCTTGACACGCCCAGTCTACGGTCGCCGCGGGATGATGCCGCGCGTTCAGATGCTGCGCCGGAATGACCCGCTCTGTCAGGTCATAGACCTTGCGAAACCCATCCCGCCTAACCACCGAAATCTGACCGGTGCGCCACAGATATTCCAGGGCGGTCTTGGACGGATGCCAATCCCACCAGCCGGTCTTGCCGCGCACCTCTCCGGCTGCGAGTTCACCACTGGTGCATTCGCCATGGTCGGATATGCGTTTCAGCACCCCCTCAAACCGGTCCGCGAATTCATGGGAATGCCAGGCCTTCCAGCGGTCAATCAGCCGGACCTCATCGCTGGCAAAGCGGTGCCGCCAATGCGGGAAATACGCCACGGGAATGACCGACGCATCATGGGTCCAATGCTCGAACAGGCCGCGATCCCGCGCCAAAAGCTGCCCCAAATCCGGCGGGCGATAGGCGGGGCGGCGGGCCCAGAGGGTCAGGTCATGGGCGCGGGCGAGGGTGTTGACGCTGTCCAATTGGACAAAGCCAAGGGCTTCGATCAGCCCGGCCAGATCGGTTTTGGGGGTCTCAGCCAGCAGATGCCGCGCTAAAAACAGGCGGCGGGCGGCGGGGTTGGACAGAACGGGCATGCGATGCTCATAGTAAGGTGGGTTTTAACCCACCCTACGCGCTCTGGACAGGACCCGCCAGAATGCCTATTTCAGATCAATCATGGCAAAAGAACCGCAGAATAAAAACTACAAAGTCATCGCCGAAAACCGGCGGGCCCGGTATGATTACGCCATCGAGGATGACATCGAATGCGGCATCATCCTGATGGGGTCCGAGGTCAAGGCGATGCGCGTCGGCCAGACCAACATCGCCGAAAGCTATGCGATGGTCGAAAATGGAGAGCTGTGGCTGACCAATTCCTATGTCGCCAAATACGACCCGGCCCGCCAATTCGGGCACGAGGAACGGCGCAAACGCAAGCTGTTGGTGCGCGGCAAAGAACTGGCGCGGCTCTGGTCGGCCACCCAGCGCGAAGGCATGACCATCGTGCCATTGGTGATGTATTTCAATGACAAAGGGTTGGTGAAGCTCAAGATCGCGACGGCGAAGGGCAAGCAGAACCACGACAAACGGGCGACCGAGGCCAAGCGGGACTGGGACCGGCAAAAGGCCCGGGTGATGCGGGAGCATGGGTGAGGGGGGCTTAAACCCTCAAGTCGGATTTGGATCGGTCTCGAGTTGAATGCCCATCGCTTGGATTTTTCGTTTTCTGAGAGGTGATTTATCCGCAATTCGGCGTAGCGCTTCGAGTGACTTGACCTTAATCGATTCGGAGCCCTCGCTTTGACTTATACCAATGTCGAGCACTCGACCGATTGAATCGCGGACTTCCTTGCCTCGCAACGCCTCAAAAATTCGTACGAAATCGTCCACGCTTAGCTTGGTCAAAAGAACGGAATCCGCTTCTGACCAATTTCTACTTTCACCGATAGCGCGCAGAACGGCGAGTGGGTCTCGCGTGTCAATATGGGCGGCTCGCCGGGCCGCAAAGGCGTCTCGCAGACTATTATCAAGGTTGTCTTCAGCAGAAAAATGGTGACTGCGGATGCTGAAGAATTCATAGGGTTTTGAATCATGTGCCGAAATGTATGCAGAAATGACTTTTTCTGCGTCGTCGTTGCGATTCGTCTCTCGTAAGATTCGGACTGCACTATTGATGTTGAGCGCACTTATTGACCCAGCCTCGAGCACCGCACTTGAAGTTAGCGCGGTCAAGAAATCATCGTCTTCAACTACAAGGGAACCGTGGTATAAATCCTGCCAAACTCTATTGAACTCTTGGTCGCCAGAATTAGCAATTCGCTCCACTTTCACAATATTCGCGGCGACCAAAAGATTCTCGACATTCAAATATCCGCTCTCGATATTATTTATGATCTCTTTATCCAAAAAATTAGAGCCATTGAAGGAGTATTTTTCCAGCAATTTATGGTGGCGGTCAGTTTCGGCATCAAGTGGATTGTTTCGTGAACGCAAAGCGATTCCCAGGGAGCTGTAGGATCGGAGAAAGTCGAGCGGAGGTGCGAGGTTTGGCTCTTGAATCGACCAACAAGCCAGTGCCGCCGTTGCGACCGACTCCTCTAGAATTCGGCTATCAAACTGGCCCAGAACATCAACAAGCTGAGCTGCCAAGCGTTCGATCTTTTTAATTGTACGAATGTTTGTGAGACCAAGACCGACAACACGAGGTCGAAGCAGCTCGGTTGCCTTTCCGCTTCCCGTGAGTGCTATGCTGACGGCCTCTGTCGGTGTTAAGTCGAAACGTAAAACAGTATCTGCTACTTTCTCAAGTTGGCGATCAAACTCATCCTTTTCATCGTGCTCTATGTCATTGAGTAAAAGAACTACCTTGCATTTTCGCTGCTCCTTCAGAAGAGAAGATAGTCCAAGCACTTCCCGCACGCTCAAGCCTTTATCAGACCGCTCAAGGTCGTCCAAGCAGACTAATTGCTGGTGGACCGTCAAGAATGCAGATTTCGATAGAAGGTCGCCAAGTCCCTTGCGATTAAAGAATGCCGCCGCCCACTGAAGGCCATAGCTGAGTTTTGGAATCAAATTTGAATTCTTTAGTAATTCTTGGAAGGTGGATTCAGAGGGTTCACTTCCAATGTTATTACCGGTAACTGTATTCTCAAAAATTGAGTAACGGAGGTCATCAAGCGAACTTAAGCCAAATAGTGAAACATAGGAGTATTTTTGCATTGACATCGACTTGGCGTCTTTGGCTTGGGACAGAAACTTCCGCCAACCGAAAGTTTTACCAACGCCCCATTTGCCTTTGATGCAAAGCACTTCTGGAGTCGGGCTAGATAGAAATCGACGAATCTCTGTCTCAATTGACTCTAGGGACACTGAACACCCTTTCATGACGAGACTGACGACGATGACGAAACTGGCGACGCCCGTTCGTGATTGCGCATACTCGATTTTGACAAGGTCGCATAGCCTGGCAAGTGGTTCCCCCCCTTTAACCCTCCCCCTATCCCGCTCAAAAAATATGCACTATACTCCGCCCCATCCGCGCGTGACGGGCCGCACGGCGGGGGTGTACCCTCAAAACGGCCCGTAAAAAAAGGGAACTGGGACTATGGAACAAATTCTAGCGATCATCATCCCGCTGATTTCAGGCGCAGTGGGCGGTAATGTGGTCGGTGCGCTGGCCAAAAACCTGTCGCTCGGCACGTTGGGCAATTCGCTGGCCGGTATCGTCGGCGGCGTCGGTGGCAGCCAGTTGCTGGGCCTTCTCATGGGTGGCGGCACGGCGGCGGCGGCCACAGCGGCGACGGCCACGACCGGCATGGATATCGGCTCGATCCTCACCTCGGTCGCTTCCGGCGGCGTGGGTGGCGGTGTGCTGATGGCCATTGTCGGCGTCGTCAAAGGCATGATGGCCAAATAATCCCGTCTTTCGCAGAACAGATTGTCAAACGGGCGTTCTTTACCGGGCGCCCGTTTGCTTTTGCCCGCCTCAGGTGACTTGTCACACCGGGGCCACAGCGCTACTCACTGCGACAGCACCGCACCAGCCAGAGGGCCCCATGACCGCCGCCTTTGTCGATGACCCCCGCACCCTTGTGTCCACCGCCTGGCTGGCTGCCCATCTGCGCGACCCCGATCTGCGGATACTGGACGCGTCCTGGTATCTGACTGACGTCGGCCGCAACCCGGCCACCGAATACAAAACCGCCCATATCCCCGGTGCCCGGTTCTTTGATATCGACGAGATTGCCGATCTGCGGTCCGATATGCCGCACATGGCCCCGCCGGTGGAAAAGTTCATATCCCGGCTGCGGGCAATGGGCGTGGGCGACGGGCATCAGGTCGTGATTTACGACAGCGCGGGGCTGATGTCAGCCGCCCGGGTCTGGTGGCTGTTCCGGCTGATGGGCAAACGCGATGCAGCGGTGCTGGACGGCGGGTTCCCGAAATGGCGGGCTGAAGGGCGCGACGTATCGGACCTGCCCCCCGTGGTGCGCGACCGGCACATGACCGTGACCCGGCAGAACCAGCTGGTCCGCGATGTGACCGAAGTGGCCCGCGCCTCGAAACTGGGCGATCACGCGATTATCGACGCGCGCGCGCCGGGGCGGTTTGGCGGAACCGTACCCGAACCAAGGGCAGGCTTACGCGGTGGGCATATCCCGGGGGCGCGCAATGTATTCTACAAGACGCTGCTGAACGATGACGGCACGCTGAAACCCATGCCCGCCCTGCGGCAGGTGTTCATCGACGCGGGCGTTGATCTGCGCAAACCCGCGATCACCACCTGTGGGTCCGGGGTCACGGCGGCGATAATCAGCTTGGCGTTGGAACGGATCGGCAAGCAGGATCATTCGCTCTATGACGGCTCGTGGGCCGAATGGGGTATGTATGCCGATCTGCCAATCGCGACGGGACCCGCATGAGTATTCATGCAAAGTTAAGGATTTCCCAGTGTTCCAAGACCTCAAAGACCAACCCGCCGACAAAATCCTCGCCCTGATCGCCGCGTTCCGCGATGACCCGCGCAAGGGCAAGATCGACCTTGGTGTCGGGGTTTACAAAGACGCCACCGGCCTGACCCCGGTGATGCGGGCGGTCAAGGCCGCCGAAAAACAGCTGTGGGAAACCCAGGATACCAAGACCTACACCACCCTCGCAGGTGACCCCGCCTTTGCCGACGCGCTGACCCTACTGGTGCTGAACGGTGCAGCCCCGCGCGACCGCATCGCCGCCGTCGCCACCCCCGGCGGCACCGGGGCGATCCGGCAAGGGCTGGAACTGATCCGCTACGCCGCCCCTGACACCACCATCTGGCTGTCCAACCCGACATGGCCGAACCACCCGTCAATCATCCGCTATCTGGGGCTGCGGCCGGCCGAATACCGCTATTTCGATCCGACCACCCGGGGGGTGGATTTCAGTGGGATGCTGGCCGATCTGGGCGGGGTCAAACCCGGCGATGTGGTCTTGCTACACGGTTGCTGCCACAATCCGACCGGGGCCAATCCGACGGCGGAACAATGGGCCGAGATCACCGCTCTGCTCAAATCCAAGGGCGCAATCCCGTTTATCGACCTAGCGTATCAGGGCTTTGGCGACGGGCTGGACGCTGATGCCGCTGCAACACGGATGATTGCGGGCATTACGGATGAATGCCTGATCGCGGTCAGTTGCTCGAAAAACTTCGGCATCTACCGGGAACGGACCGGGTTGATCATGGCGATCACGGCGGACGCCAGCCACCGACAAAACGCCCAAGCGACGCTGGCATTCCTGAACCGGCAAAACTATAGCTTTCCGCCGGATCACGGCGCGCGGGTGGTGACGACGGTCCTGAACGATCCGGCCCTGCGGGCTGATTGGATGGCCGAGCTGGAACAGGTCCGGCTGAATATGCTGACCCTGCGCCAGTCGCTTGCCGCCGAATTGCAACGGCTGACCAATTCCGACAGGTTCGGGTTTATTGCCACACATCGGGGCATGTTCAGCCTGATCGGGGCGACGGCAGAACAGGTGGAACAGATGCGGGCGGAGCATGGCATTTACATGGTCAGCGACAGCCGGATGAATATCGCCGGGCTGAATGCGGCTACTGTCCCAATTCTGGCCCGCGCGATTATGGCCGTGGGGGCGTGACCCGATATGGGGTTGAAACCCATGATACTGAAACATTTTCAGAGTTGCCGAAATACCTCCGCCGGAGGCACGGGCGGCGGGGCTGGGTGCCTGCAGCGGGGATAGTCACCAACCCCGAAAATTGCAGCGTAAGGTGGGTTTTAACCCACGCCCCCGGTCATAAAGACGGCCCCTGCGGCGAGACTCGCAGAGGCCGAAGGTGGTCTTCTGACTGACGCATCGCCAGATGTGATCGGGGCTGGGGGGTTGCCCCGGCCCCGGCAATACTCACATATTATAGGCCCGCTCGCCATGTTCGGCGATGTCCAGACCTTCGCGCTCCATCTCTTCCTTCACCCGCAGGCCCATCACCAGATCGACCAGTTTAAAGATGATAAACGACCCGATGCCGACGAAGACGATGGTAAACCCGACCGCCCAGACCTGCGCCATGAAGGCTTTGGCGAACACATATTCGGCCACCTGCAACGTGCCGGGGACGCTGGTATAGTCAGGGATGCCTGCGCCACCCAAGGCGGGGTTGACCAAAATCCCCGTGGCCAGCGCGCCGATGATCCCACCCAAGCCGTGGATGCCGAACACATCCAGCGAATCGTCCAGTTTGAAGGCGTTCTTGACATAGGCCACGAAAAAGAAACACGCGACCCCGGCCACAATCCCCAGAAACATCGATCCAACCGGCCCGGCAAAACCCGATGCCGGGGTCACAGCGACCAGACCGGCCACCACACCTGACACCAGACCCAGCAGCGACGGCCGCCCTTTGACCAGCCATTCGGCGAACATCCAGGCCACACCGGCCCCGGCGGTGGCGGTGAAGGTGTTCATGATCGCCAGCGAAGTGATCGCGTTGGATTCAAGGTTGGACCCGGCGTTGAACCCGAACCAGCCAACCCACAGCAATGCCGCACCAATCATCGTCATGGTCAGCGAATGCGGGGCAAAGCTTTCCTTGCCGTAGCCGACGCGCCGCCCCAGCAGGATACAGCCGACAAGTCCCGCCATACCGGCATTGATATGCACCACAGTGCCGCCTGCAAAATCCAGCGCACCCCAGTTCCACAGCATGCCGTTGGCCGCCAGATTGGCCGCAGCCGCAGCCTCGCCCGCCGCATCGCCCGCCGCCTGGGCAATCAGCAACGCAGTTTGTTGTTCAGCCAGAAAATCCGGGCCGCCCCACCACCAGACCATATGGGCCATCGGGAAATAGATAAACGTGACCCACAGAATGCTGAACACGATCAGCGATGAGAATTTCATCCGCTCGGCAAACGCGCCAACGATCAGCGCAGGCGTGATGCAAGCAAATGTCATCTGGAACGCGATGAAGGTATATTCGGGCAGCCAGACACCATTGGTAAAGGTCGGCACCACGGTGGTCAGGTCAACGCCCGCCAGAAACACCTTGCTGAACCCGCCGACATAGCTGTCCCATGCGCCGCCATAGCTGAAGGCCATCGAATAGCCGTAGGTGATCCAGATCATGCAGACGATGGCGACAATCGCAAACACCTGTGTCAGGATCGACAGCATGTTCTTGGACCGGACCAGCCCGCCGTAAAACAGCGCCAGCCCCGGAATGGTCATCAGCAGGACCAGCACGGTCGAGGTGCTCATCCAGGCCACATCGCCTTTGTCCACCAGCTTTTCGTAGACATAGGGCACCAAAGCCGCAGCTTCGGTCGCTGTCTCTGTCACGGCTTCGGTGGTGTCCTGCGCCCATGCGGGCAAGGCAGATACTGCGGCCAGCAGACCCGGCAGTCCTGCGTATTTCAATACTTTGTTCATTGCGTCACTATCCCCTGGGCCTGACCGCTTACAGCGCGTCATCATTGATTTCGCCGGTCCGCACCCGCAGGGCACTTTCGACATCGAGCACGAAAACCTTGCCATCGCCGATTTTGTCGGTCTTGGCGGTCTTGGCGATGGTGGCCACGACCTGATCGGTCAGGGCATCCGGCACCACGATCTCCAGCTTGACCTTGGGCACGAAATTCACCGCATACTCGGCGCCGCGGTAAATTTCGGTATGGCCGGATTGCGACCCGAAACCTTTGATCTCGGTCACCATCATGCCGCGCACGCCAATGGCGGTCAGCGCCTCGCGCACCTCCTCGAGCTTGAACGGCTTGATTGTTGCAATGATAAGCTTCACATTCGTCCCCTTGCGCATATTGTCAAAGGCCGCATCGGATGCAGGCCGCCCAAGGCAAACAGGGACTGATGCCCCGCCCAAGGACAAGGCTATGCCGCAACTGCGAAAGGTAAATATTGTGCTACATTGCACAATTTTTGCACAAATATAGGGAGCTGCACAAATATAAGGCGAATGAAAAAGCGCCTGTTGCGACTCAACCGGCTCTACATTCCCGCCGCGTGCCGCTATGGTCCGGCAAAATCAAGACCAAGCGGCAGAGCAGATCATGGCGACAAACAGTGGAAAACGGACGCCTTTGGTGGCAGAGCGGCGCTATAAGGCGGCCACGGCCTCTGCCAGCAGCGGGGCTGCACGCCCGCCGCGCAAACCCCGGGGCCGCCGCACTGCAGCACCGCGCCGCAGGCGGGGACCGTTGGGGTGGATCGCGGCCTTGGTCCGGGGCATTTTCCGCCTGATCTGGACCGTCGCATGGCGGCTGGGGCTGGTTGGCGGGATCGCTTTGGGTGCGGGTGTATTGTATTACGCCTCGACTCTGCCCCCCGTCGATGCCCTTGTTGACGGGCGCGCGCGCGGGTCGGTCACTTTGCTGGACAGCGAAGGCCGGGTCTTTGCCTGGCGCGGTGAACAGTTTGGCGGCATGATCACCGCCGACACTGTGTCGGTTCATCTGCGCAATGCGGTTGTGGCGACCGAGGATAAACGCTTTTTCTGGCATTTCGGCATCTCGCCGCGCGGCATCGCAAGTGCAGTCCGGATCAACCTGCGCGAAGGGCGCGGGCCGCTGTCCGGCAATGGCGGGTCCACCATCACCCAGCAAACCGCCAAACTGCTGTGCCTTGGTGCGCCCTATGTTGCCACCGCATGGGAGGACGAGGCAGCTTACGAGGCTGATTGCCGCCGCACGACATTATGGCGCAAGCTGCAAGAGGCGATCTATTCCATGGCGATGGAAGTCACCTATACCAAGGATGAGATTCTGACGATCTACCTGAACCGGGCCTATCTGGGCGCAGGCACCCGGGGGTTCGAGGCGGCAGCCCAGCGCTATTTCGGCATTTCCGCTGCCGAAGTGACGCCTGCGCAGGCGGCGATGTTGGCCGGATTGCTCAAGGCACCCACGACCTATGCGCCGACCAACAGCCTGCAACGGTCGCAGGATCGGGCCGCCCTTGTGGTTGGGCTGATGGCCGATCAGGGCTATCTATCCGCGTCGGCGGCGTCCGAAGCACTGGCCAACCCCGCGCAATTATCCGATGCCGCCCGCGAGCAGGCGGGCGGGTATTTCGCAGATTGGGTGATGGAATCCGGCCCCGAATTCTTTACCCGTGACACCACCGAAGATGTGATTATCCGCACAACACTGGACCAACGGCTGCAAACCGCCGCCGAGCAAGCATTGATTTCGGTCTTTGCCAATAAAGTCAGCGAAGGGTCCGAGGCGCAGGCAGCGATCATCGTGATGTCGGCGAATGGCGCGGTGCGGGCCATGGTCGGCGGGCGTGATTTGCGGGCGTCGGGCGCGTTTAACCGGGCCACACAGGCGCTGCGGCAGACCGGATCAGCGTTCAAACCGTTTGTTTATGCCACAGCGCTTGATCTGGGGATGTCGCCGCTGGACCGGGTGGATGACAGCCCGTTGACCATTAATATCGCAGGCTCTGGTCCCTATTCGCCCGATAATTATGACAATGAGTTCAAGGGCAATATTACCCTGACTCAAGCCTTGGCCGAAAGCCGGAACATTCCGGCGGTGCGGATATCCGAACAGGTCGGGCGGGATAATGTGCGCAGTGTCGCCGCGATGTTCGGGATTGACGGCGATCTGGCGGCGGGGCCCGCACTGGCGCTGGGGGCATCGGAATCCACGCTGCTGGACATGACCGGCGCCTATGCGGGCATTCTGAATGGCGGGTCGTCAGTGATGCCATATGGGCTGGTCGAACTGCGCCTGCAGGGCGAGGCTGATCCGGTGATGGGTGCTGGTGGCGGGATTGGCGAAAGGGTGATCGGCGAACAGGCGGCGCGCGAACTGATCTGGATGATGCGCGAAGTGGTCGACCAGGGCACTGGCACCCGCGCCCGGATTGATGGCTGGGAGATTGCAGGCAAAACCGGCACCACCCAAGGGGCACGCGATGCGTGGTTCATCGGGTTTTCCGGCGATTATGTGACCGGCGTCTGGATGGGCTACGATGACAACCGGCCCCTGACGGGTGTCACCGGCGGCGGACTGCCCGCTGAAATCTGGCACGAAACCATGATCCGGGTGCTGGACGGGATGCAACCCACACCCCTGCCGATGTCAGCGCCAGAGGGCGCGGGCACGTTCAACGCGCCAATCATCCCGGGCGAGCCCGGCGGCGCGCCCACCGATCCTGCGGTAGATCAGGCGTTGCAGGATGCGTTTGGTGATCCGACCACACCCGAGGCGATTGACAATGCGCTGGATGCAATTCTGGGCGGCGGCGACTGACCGGGTTGGCGCATAACGGGGCGGGACATCCGGTTTTTTTCCAGCTTAAGGTTTTCGCCCGAAACCGTACATATGCCCCCTTGCGGTGCGCCTCAGGTCTGCGGCAATTCGGCGATCAACTGGTCCAGATTGCCGCCGCGTGCATCCAGCATGGCCTGAACTTCGGTCCGTTCGGACAACAACATGTTAATGCCTTCGATGATGATATTAAAGAATAATACCTCGCCCGAACGGTCGGAGACCTGAAAATCGACTCGGAATGGCGATTGGCCCTGCAGGATCGCTGTCGTCTCAACCTCGATCCCATTTGGCACCTCACGGGCCTCGCGGACTTCGATCGCACCCCCGATGAATTCGCGGAACCGGCGGCCATATTTATTGGCGATGTAGCGGCGGAAGGCGGCGGTAAAGCCCTGCATCTGGGTATCGCTGGCGGTGCGCGCGTCATTGCCCAGCGCATAGCGGGCGATGGTCGGCACATCTGCATAGCGGTCAAAGATAGTCTCGAAATCGCGCAACATCCCGGTCTCGTCCTTGCCCGAGGCGATGACGGCATTCACATCGGCCACCAGCAGATCAACCAGCTGGCGGGCCTGATCCAGCCCAAGGGCCTGCACCGGCACCGCATAAAACAGCATACCAGCAGCAATCGCGGTTTGGCCAAAAAAACTGCGTCTTGTCAGGGTCATAGAATGTCCTCGCTTACTCTGAATATGGGTCAATATAGGCATCAGTCGCCTCTTCGCCCAGTTCAAAGCGGCGGTTTTGCAGGTAAATTAAGCGTGCTTGGGCATAGCTGTCGGCGCTGTCATACAGCACGGAATCCAGCGTATCGCCAAATTGTCCGCGTTCGATGACAATCTCACCGGCCTTGGCAATCGTGCCATAATCGATCTGCTGTTGCAGCCCAACCTCGCCCAGCGGATCCAGCAGGATATCGACCACTTGTCCGATTGCATCGCGTTCCGTCGACGGACCAAGCAGCGGCAATTCGATGTAAGCCCCCTCAGGCACACCCCACACCCCCAGGGTTGCGCCAAAATCGGTGCTGACTTCGTCGATTCCGATCGCCCCGGCGGGGTCGAACAGCCCCAGCACGCCGACCGTGGAATTCAGCAAAAACCGCATCGTGTTGGTCACAACACCGCCAACATCGCCTTGCAGCACATTGTTCAGCACCATGCCGGGCAATGCCACATTATCCGAGAAGTTAACGATGGGTTCGGTGACGAACACCGGCGCCGCCGCGGCAACTTCGCCTGCAGGGCGCAAAACGGCGCTATCTACGGCCTTATTGAACGCATGAACCCGCCGATTGGTCGATTCATAAGGATCATTGATCCCAGATCCGGCCGGAGCAACCGAACAACCAGCCAAGGGCAGCAAGGCGATCAGCAAACAGATGCTTAAAAGACGATGTAGTGATGCGACCGACAATGGAATTCCCGCCTCTTACGTTCTATACGCGCCTCACATAGCCGCTTTGAACCGGAAACCCAGCGCTAATCTGGGCAAATTGGTCCTAATCGTGCCATTTTGGAAACAGACATTACCCTTAGACCATGCCACAGAGACGACACTGATCACAAATGCAGCAGGCGGAAAAACGCGCATGAGCAGAGACACGATAAGCACTGGTGCAGCAGAGCTGCGGGCCGCCAGACGCGAAAGCCGCATCCTGTATTGGACTGTCGCCATATTCAGTTTTTTCGTGAACATGCTGATGTTGACCGGCCCGCTGTACATGATGAACGTCTATGACCGGGTGCTGGGGTCACGGTCGTTGGAAACGCTGATCGCTTTGTCGGTGCTGGTGACATTTCTGTATGGCATCATGGGCTTGCTTGATCTGGTCCGGGGCCGGATCATGGGTCGGATCGGTGCGCGGCTTCAGGCGCGGATGGACGAACGGGTGTTTTCCGCCACGATCCGCGGCGCGTCACTGGGCCGGGCGATGCGCGAATCGCAAACCGGGTTGCGCGATCTGGAATCGGTGCAGCGGCTGATCAGTTCGCCCGCACTGGTGGCAGCGTTTGATCTGCCCTTTGCGCCAATCTTTTTTGCGGGTATTTTCGTGTTTCATGCCTGGCTGGGTTATGCCGCACTGGCCAGTGCCGTGATCCTGATCATTCTGGCCTTGGCCAACCAGGCAATGACCAAGCGCCCGCTGGAAATGGCCAATTCGGCCACGATGCAGTCTGAAATGACCGGAAACCAGATCCGGCAAGAGGCCGAGCTGGTGCAGGCCTTGGGCATGCGCGGGGCTGCGTTTGCGCGCTGGCAAGTGGCGCGGGGCCGGTCGCTGGATGCGACCATCGGGGCGGCGGATACCGGCGGCAGTTTCAATGCGATGATCAAGGCGTTCCGCCTGTTCGTGCAATCGGCGATGTTGGGCCTTGGTGCCTATCTCGTGCTGCAAAACCAGATGTCGGCAGGCGCGATGATCGCAGGCTCGATCCTGTTGGGCCGCGCACTTTCGCCGATTGAATCCATCGTCGGGCAATGGGCGTTGTTCCAGCGCGCCCGCGAAGGTTGGGGTAATCTGGCGGTTTTGCTGACCGAAATTCCGGTTGAACCAAAGCGCATGGCCCTGCCGGTGCCGCGCGCGCAACTGGACGCCGATCAGGTGACGGTCATTCCGCCGGGCGAACAGCAGGCGGCGTTGCGGATGATTTCATTCTCGGTCGGTCCGGGGCAGGCCTGTGGCGTGATCGGCACCTCGGGGGCTGGCAAATCGACCCTCGCCCGTGCCTTGACCGGCCATTGGCGGCCTGCGGGTGGCAAGATCCGGCTGGATGGCGCGGCTTTGGACCAATATGACCCCGACGTTCTGGGCCAGCATATCGGCTATCTGCCGCAGCGCGTGACGCTGTTTGATGGCACGATCAAGGACAATATCGCGCGCCTGTCCCCGAACCCGGACGAGGCGGCGGTGGTCAAGGCCGCCAAGCGCGCCGCCGCACATGAGATGATCCTGAAACTGCCCGAGGGCTATGATACCCGCGTCACCGCCGCCGGAGGCCGCCTGTCGGGGGGACAAATTCAGCGCATTGGACTGGCCCGCGCTATGTATGGCGAGCCGGTCATGCTGGTGTTGGATGAACCGAACTCGAACTTGGATAATGACGGATCCAACGCGCTGAACGAAGCGATAAGGTCAATGAAGGCCGAGGGGAAATGCGTGCTGATCATGGCGCATCGCCCATCGGCCATTCAGGAATGCGACCTGTTGCTGATGATCGAAAATGGCCTGGTCAAGGCGTTTGGGCCGAAGGAAGACGTGTTGCGCAAAATGGTGGTGAACCGCCAGGAAATCACCCAATCCACCGGGGCCGGGGGCGTATCATGACCGCACAAAGCGATATCAATAGACGCTGGTCCGCATCCCGTCCGGTCTGGGCTGGGGTGCTGACCATCGCCCTGCTGGTCGGCGGGTTTGGCGGCTGGGCGGTCCGGTCGGAAATCACTGGTGCAATCATCGCCTTTGGCCGGATCGAGGTAGATCAGAACCGGCAGGTGGTGCAGCATATCGACGGCGGCGTGGTGTCCGAGATTTTGGTGAAAGAAGGCGATACGGTTACCGAAGGCCAGATGCTGGTCCGGCTGGATGCGGAATCGCTGCTATCCGAACTGGCCGTGACCGAAGGCCAGTTTTTCGAAGTACTGGCCCGCCGCGCAAGGTTTGAAGCCGAGCGTGACAATGCCGAGGTGCTGGTGTTTGAGCCGCTTTTGCTATCATCGACCAACCCGATCATCCCCGGCCTGATCGAAGGGCAGGAACGCCTGCTAGAGGCGCGGCTGGAATCCGAGGCGCAGGAAAAGGAACAATTGGCGCGCAGACGTGACCAGATCGGCAATCAGATTGACGGGATTGATGCGCAAAAGGTCGCGCTGGATACCCAAATGGCCCTGATCACGCAGGAACTGGTCAGTCAGCAATCTCTGCTGGACCGGGGTCTGGCGCAGGCCAGTGGTGTACTGGCCCTGCAACGCCAAGAGGCAAGTCTGCTGGGGCAGTCGGGCGAACTCATTGCATCGCGTGCTGAATCCGAGGGGCGGCAGACCGAGCTGGACATCGAGATATTGCGCATCGACACCACCCGCCGCGAAGAGGCGAATACACGCCTACGCGACCTGCAATTCAACGAGATTGAGTTAAGTGAAAAGCGCCGTGCCCTGATTACCCGGCTGGAGCGGCTGGATATCCGTGCCCCGGTGTCGGGTATTGTCTATGGCATGGCGGTGTTTACCCCCCGGTCGGTGATCCGGGCCGCTGAACCGGTGCTGTATCTGGTGCCGCAAGACCGGCCCTTGGTCATTGCGACGCAAGTGCAGCCGAATAACATCGACTCGGTATTCGTCGGGCAGGCCGTGTCCGTGCGTTTTTCCGCCTTTGACCAGCGGGTCACGCCGGAACTGTTCGGGCAGGTGACCCAGGTGTCGGCCGACGCGTTCACCGATCAGGGCAGTCAGGTGTCGTATTACCGGGCCGAAATTCAGCTGAACGATGGTGAAATGGACCGTTTGCCCGCCAATCTGACCCTGATCCCCGGCATGCCGGTCGAGGCGTTTATCAGCACTGATTCCCGCAGCCCGATGGCTTATCTGCTGAAGCCCTTGTCGGATTATTTCACCAAAGCATTCCGCGAGTCGTGATTGCGCCTGTCACATTCGCCGGTTAGCCTTGCCGTTGAAACCGGAGAGAATGGCATGACGATTGACGCGAAACTGGCTGAACTGGGCGTGACGTTGCCGGTGGCCCCGGCCCCAGCGGCGAATTACATTCCCTTCGTGCAGGTCGGCGATCTGGTCCATATCTCGGGCCAGATATCCAATGGGCCGGATGGGCTGGTCAAGGGCCGTCTGGGTGATGGCATGTCTATCGAGGAGGGGGCGGCAGCGGCGCGGCTATGCGCAATCAGCCTGCTAGCACAACTCAAAGCGGCCTGTGGCGGCGATCTGTCCCGCGTGGTTCGCGCGGTCAAACTGGTGGGGTTCGTCAATTCGCACCCCGATTTCACCGATCAGCCAAAGGTCATCAACGGCGCGTCGGATTTTCTGGTGGCGGTTTTGGGCGATGCGGGTCGCCATGCCCGGTCAGCCGTCGGGGTTGCCGCCCTGCCGCTGGGTGTGGCCGTTGAAATTGAAGGCTTGTTTCAGATCAAATGACCCTTGACCCGCGTTTCCTCACCCGCCCCATCGCGCATCGCGCCTTTCATGACAAAACCGCAGGGCGGCCGGAAAACAGCCTTGCGGCGGTGCGGGCGGCGGTAGATGCCGGTTATGGGATCGAGATTGATGTGTTGCCGTCGGCAGATAATGTGCCGATGGTGTTCCACGACTATCAACTGGCCCGGTTGACCGGGATTGCCGGCACTTTGGGGTCGAAAACCGCCGCAGAACTGGGCGCAGTACAGTTGCTGGACGGGCCAGAAGGCATTCCAACCCTGGCCGAGGTGCTGCAGATCGTGGCGGGACAGGTGCCGCTTTTGATCGAGGTCAAAGACACGGATATCCCGGTCGGTCCGCGCGTAGGGGCGCTGGAACAGGCCGTGGCGAACAATTTGGCTGGCTACGGCGGCCCGGTGGCGGTGATGTCGTTCAACCCCCACTCCGTGGCCGCACTGGCCCGGTTTGCACCCGATGTGCCGCGTGGCCTTGTCGTAGGCGGACCGGGCGATTCGACCTATACCGGATTGCCGCCCGACCGGGTCATGGCATTGGCGGACATGGTGGATTTCGACGAGGTCGGTGCCAGCTTTATCTCGCATGACTGGGAATTGCTGGACAGACCCGCCGTGCTGCGGCTTAAGGCGCGGGGTGTGCCGATCCTGTGCTGGAATATCAAATCCCCGGCGCAGGACGCAACAGCCCGACAAATTGCTGATAATGTCACATTCGAGGGTTACGTGGCTTGACGCCCGGTCTGCCCGCGCCACCATTTGCGTTATGACCTCAGTTCAGATCAGCACACACGCCAGACTATCCGAAATTGGCGCACAGGACTGGGACGCTTGCGCATGTCCCGAAACGGGGCGCCCCGTTGACCCGTTTACCACCTATCGCTTTCTGGCGGCACTTGAGGACAGCCGGTCCACCGGCACCGGGTCGGGCTGGCAGCCGCGTTATCTGTCGGCGGCCAAGGACGGGCAGATCATCGCCGTCACTCCGTTGTTCGCCAAATCGCATTCCCAAGGCGAATACATCTTTGACCATAACTGGGCAGATGCCTGGCAACGGGCGGGCCGGCGGTATTACCCCAAACTGCAAATCGCCGTGCCCTTTACCCCCGCCACTGGGCGGCGGTTTTTGACCAGACCGGGGTTCGAGGCCGAAGGGATTGCGGCGCTGATCCAGGGGGCGGTGCAGATCGGGTCGGACAATAACCTGTCGTCGCTGCATATCACCTTTTGCACGGAAGATGAGGCTTTGGCGGGGGCAGAGATTGGCCTGTTGCCCCGGATTGGCCAGCAATTTCATTGGGTTAATCATGGCTATGCTAGCTTTGACGATTTCCTGAACTCGCTGTCGTCGCGCAAGCGCAAGATGATCCGTAAGGAACGCGAGGAGGCGAACAGTTTCGGCGGGCAGATTGTAACGCTGACCGGGGACCAGATCGAACCGCAGCATTGGGATGCGTTCTGGGCATTTTATCAAGACACCGGCAGCCGTAAATGGGGCACGCCTTATCTGACGCGGCGGTTTTTTGACCGGGCGCAGGACAGTTTGCGCGATGATATGCTGTTGATTCTGGCCCTAAAAGATGGCCAACCCGTAGCCGGGGCGCTGAACCTGATCGGGCGTGAGACATTGTTTGGTCGCTATTGGGGTTGCACCGAACATCATCCGTTCCTGCATTTTGAGTTATGCTATTACCGGGCGATGGATTTTGCGATTGCGCAGGCGATGCAAAGGGTCGAGGCCGGGGCGCAGGGCGAACATAAACTGGCGCGTGGGTATCTGCCAGTGGCCACGCATTCGCTGCACTGGATCAATGACCCGAACTTTCGGGCGGCGATCGCGGATTATCTGGGGCGGGAACGGGCAGCGGTGGATCACGAGATTGAAGTGCTGACCAGCTATGGTCCGTTCAGAAAGACTGAAATGCAAGAACAGGACTGAGGCGCTGGAACCTTGTCCTTCATTCTTTTGTTTAAAAATGTCCCCGCCGGAGGCCGATGGTCACGCCGAGGGCAGGCCGCAAAAACCAGGAGCATGTCATGGCAGATCTGTTAACCCAAACCGAACGCACCGTTTCCATTCCACCATTAGGTGAAACCGGCTGGGGGGCCGTCAAAGACCGCGACGCCCTGCGTAAAATCTGGAAGTTCAAAAACTTTTCCGAAGCCTGGGGGTTCATGTCCCGCGCAGCTTTGGTCGCGGAAAAACTGAACCACCATCCCGAATGGTCGAATGTTTACAATGTCGTTGATGTGACCCTGACAACGCATGATTGCGACGGGTTGTCGGCGCTGGACATTGACCTTGCCCGGAAAATGGACGCGCTGGCGGGCGATGCCACAGTCCAGCGCGACCATTCCGAACCGGTCGAATGTCTGTGCAAGATCAATGCAAAATAGGACGGGCAATTTGCCCATCCATCTGCGATCAGAGCGATTCCAGCAGCATTTCACCGGTCGAGATGTTGCATTCGCCCGGATTGTCCACGTTCGCATAGGTCACAACACCATCATCAACGACAACGGCATAGCGGTTTGACCGGCCGATCAGGCCCAGGGCGGGGGCTGTAAACTCCATCCCCAGCGTATGGGTCAAAGCGCCGTCGCTATCCCCCAAAATCGTGATGCCTGCCGCCGCCGCGCCGGTTTGTTCGCCCCAGGCCTGTAACGTGAACGGGTCATTGACAGCGATGCAAATAATTTCATCCACGCCCTTGGCCGCAAATGACGGGGCGGTGCGGATAAAGCTGGGCAGATGCACCGTCGAACAAGAGCCAGTAAATGCGCCGGGCAACCCAAAGATCACGACTTTGCGGCCTTTCATTTTGTCGACCAACTCCACCGCGTCCGGGCCATTGGCCCCGATTACCCGCAAAGTTGCAGTTGGAAAGTGGTCACCTGTCGAAATCGTCATGTTTATGGTCCTTTGGGCATTTGCGTCTTGTCTCGGGGTATATAGGGTCGCCGTTAAAACCAGACCACAGCAAAAGGCAGGCCAATGGCTCATTTCGTCGTTATCGGGGCCGGGCAGGCCGGGTGTTCGCTGGTGGCCAAACTGCGTACCGACGGATTTGTCGGGCAGATCACAGTGGTCGGGTCGGAATCCGTGCCGCCCTACCAACGCCCGCCTTTGTCCAAGGCCTATCTGCTGGGCGAAATGACCCAGGAACGGCTGTATTTGCGCCCGGCAGAGTTTTACGCTGAACACGACATTATGTTGCGACTGAATACCCATGCCATGACTGTGGATACGGCAGGACGGACTGTTGCGCTGTCCGATGGAACGGTTTTGGCTTATGACGCGCTGGCGCTGACCACCGGGTCTGCCCCGCGCCGCCTGCCTGCGGCGGTTGGGGGTGATCTGGCGGGGGTTTACACCGTCCGGTCCCTCGCCGATGCGGATGCGATGGAACCCGAGTTTATCGCGGGCCGTCATATCCTGATCATTGGCGGCGGCTATATCGGGCTTGAGGCGGCGGCGGTGGCAGCCAAGAAGGGGCTGCATGTAACCGTCATCGAAATGGCCCCGCGCATTCTGCAACGCGTCGCTGCCCCGCAGACCAGTGACTACATCCGCGCATTGCATCAGGCGCATGGGGTGATTATCCGCGAAAGCACTGGGCTGGACCGGCTGCTGGGCGCGGGCCGCGTGACGGGTGCTCGTCTGTCGGATGGCACAGAAATCCCTGTGGATTTCGCTATTGTCGGCGTCGGGATTACCCCCAATACGGAACTGGCCGAAACCGCCGGTCTGACGATAGACAATGGCATTGCCACCGATCCGCAGGGCGGCACGTCAGACCCGCATATTTGGGCGGCGGGCGATTGTGCGTCGTTGCTGTTCAAAGGCCAGCGTATCCGCATCGAAAGCGTCGGTAATGCGATTGATCAGGCCGAAGTTGTGGCACTGAACATGATGGGTCAGCCGACAACATACCACCCCGCCCCGTGGTTCTGGTCCGATCAATATGACTGCAAATTGCAGATCGGCGGGCTGAATATCGGCTATGACGCCGTGCATGTGAAACCGGGGCCGACACCGGATGTGCAATCACATTGGTATTATCAGGGCGACACATTGATTGCGGTGGATGCCATGAATGACGCCCGCAATTACATGATCGGCAAGCGGCTGATCGAGGCGGGCAAATCGCCAGCACCTGACGTAATCTGCGACCCCGCCACCGACATGAAGGCGCTGTTAAAAGCGTGAGGATCATTGCGGGCGCACAGCGCGGCCTGACATTGGCCGAGGTCGGCGCAGGCGATCCGGCAGCACATCTGCGCCCGACATCCGACCGGCTGCGCGAGGCGCTGTTCAATGTGTTGCTGGGTGGCCGATATGGCGACCCGGTCGGTGATGCCCGGGTGCTTGATCTGTTTGCAGGCACCGGCGCATTGGGGTTGGAGGCATTGTCGCGCGGGGCGCATCACGCGACATTCGTTGACGACGGCAAGGTGGCGCAGCGGTTGATCCGGGATAATATCGGGCGCACCAAACGCGCTGGTGATGCTGTTTTGCTGGCTGTCAACGCCATCAGACTGCCGCCCAACAACGGCGATCCTTTCACCTTGATTTTCCTTGACCCGCCTTATGGTAAGGGGCTGGGTCTGCTGGCCCTGCAATCGGCCCTAACGGGTGGCTGGATCGGGCCAGACGCGCTGTTGGTCTGGGAAGAAAATGCGCCCCAGCCTGCGCCCTTGGGGTTCTTGCCGCTGGAAGTGCGCCGTCAGGGCGAGACCTATCTGACCCTGTTGCGGGCGACCTTCAAACTATCCGTCTTGGTCAAGGCGGTTGTGGCTCCCAAATCCGGTCCGCTTTGACACGGGTGTTTGCCGTTTGACGAGGTTTCGCACGAGTGCGGCGATTACGAGCTTGGCGGGTTTGCAGTTGCCGCGGAGTTTGTCATAAGTCGCCGTAATGTCTGGGTTGAAGCGCATGGCGACCGGGGCTGGCATGTAGAACGCGTCGCGCAGATGCTTGCGTGCGTCCTGGATGAAGGCGCCGTACGCCCGCGCGACTGGCCACCTGTTTATGCCCCAGAGAGCCTATTTCGGGGCACTCGATCAGCGCGGCGACCGCTACGCCTTGAACTTGCGCAAACCCGGCGCGGTTTGGCAATCACAAGGCCGGGTTCGTCGATCTGGCGGAGTGGCTGCTTGCCGGGGGCGTCATCGACAGGGTATTTTCATAAGGCGACTGGTCCTGTCACACAGCTTTTGAGCGGCAGTTGTCGCATGCATATCCTTTGGTCATAATGAACCCGCTGCAGGCCCTGCGGTTTGCACAAGCGCAAGGACCACGGGCTAGGACGAATGCGGTCGATGCGCCGCCGGAAAACCCGCCAAAGTCGCCGTCACCGTCGCGATGCAAAAGCGCATCGTCATGGCTAACGAACGCGTCAAAGCAGATCGAACCTCGACACCAGAAAGACCTTGCACAAGACGGAGACGTTAAGCTTTTGTTTCGACGCGCATTCTATCCCAAAAAACCGTGTCGGACTTTTTGCAATGCGCTTTAGTTGCGTCAGTAAGAATAGCTGTCCACGCCATCGCCTTCGGCCTTATTCAAAACCACCCCGACAATAGGTTTGCTTTCACCCAGACGGCGGACCATTTCGCGGACTTCGCTGGCCGTCGTGGTGCCGCCGCCAACAACCATCAGAATGCAGTCAAACTGCGGGCGAAAGGCGATCACGTCATCCTGCGCCATCGCCGGGGGTAAATCGAACAGCACTACATCGGGGTTCAGTTCCTCTTCCATCCGGGCCAGCACTTCGGCGGTTTTGGGTTGCTGGAACAGCTCTGCTGCATAGGGTTCGACCCTTGTATTCAGGCCAATGGCAAGATTGGCGCCGATATTCAGGGTGTTCTGCCCCATCCGGCGCAAATACGCCTCGGATGGCATGGCGCCGCGCAGATAATCCCCGACAGAGGCGGAAACGCTGGTGCCCAGCGCCTTGCCCACACTGGGATTGCGCATATCCATATCCAGCAGGACGGTCCGGCAATTGTCATAGCGCGACAAGGTGATGGCCAGATTGACGGCAGTAAAGGTTTTGCCGCAATCGCGGGTGGGCGAGGTGATGCCAACCCGGTTCCAGCCATTGTCGGACAAAGCCTGCACCAGCCGGGTGCGCAACACGTCAAAGGCAGCATGGGCCGGGTCGCGGCGGCTGGCGGTAATCACCAGATTGCGTTCAAGGGCTGCTTCATCAACCGGAATGGTCAGCAGATTATTCCAGACATCCACAACCCGGGGCAGGTTTTGCGTTTTGGACGGGCCGCCGAATATGGCGGAACGGGTGGCTTTTTCCGGGGTCTCGGGTGGGGCGCTGTACTTGGCGATTTCGGCCAGCAGGCGTGCGTGTTCGTCAGCCCCCAGACGGGGCCGCCGTTTACGCGCGGGCTGGTTTTCAGTCATTCGCCTTGGTCCCCTCACTGCTGCTTTGAGCGTTCAGTTACAGTTAAATCTTGGCAGAAATATGGTTGCTAGAACCCAAACAACCCAGCCTGGACCACAGCATTGTCAAGAAAAGCGCGGCGGTCCGTTTCGGGTTGCCAGCCCAGCACGGATTTTGGCAGATCGTTGCGAAACTGGGCGCGATGAGCGCGCGATTGCCAGTCAGCCAGTGTCGGGCGCGGCGTGTTCTTGCGGCCCAGCACATAGTATTTCAGGCCGAATTTCAGCCCATCCGCCAGCCATAATATCGGCAACGGCCCCGTGCTGACCCGGGTCCGTGCGCCCAGCCGGGCATAGATCGCGTCAAAGTAATCGCGCGCACACAGCATGGGTTCGCCAATCAGGTTGAACGATTGCCCGTCAATCCCGGCAGTATCCATCATCCGGATCAACCCGTCTGACACATCATCAGCCAGCACGAAAGGCAGGATATTGCGGCCGTTGCCCCATAGCCGCACCGCGCCGGACCCGTGCCAGCGCCCGATGCCCCAATGCTGCAATGGCCCGCCATGCCCCAGCACAATGCCGGGCCGCGCGATGACCACAGGTAGCCCCCTGTCACGGTGCAGCGCCAGCAACCGTCCCTCGCATTCGGCCTTGGACCTTGCATACAGATTGCGCCCGGTCATATCTCCAAAGTCGGTGGCCTCTGTGATAACGCTTGCCGGGTCAGACATGTCGTAGGATGCAATCGTGCCGGTATAGATCAGCCGTCTGACCCCGGCGGCAAGCGCTGCTTCGGCCACCCGGACCGTAGCGCCCACATCGTTTTCAAGGGCTGTGGCCCAATTGTTGTCCATCGATTTGGCCAGATTGAACACCACATCCATGCCGGTCATGGCCGCCCTTAACCCTTCGGCATCGTGCAGCGCGACGGCCAAGGTCTCGACGTGGTTGGCGATATCGTCGAATGGCCCGGTCCGCCCCCGGCTGAGCACGCGCACATCATGCCCGGCGGCGACCAAAGCCCGCGTCAGGTTGCGCCCGATAAACCCTGTGCCACCAATCACCATCACCTTGGGGCTGGGGGCGAAATCTGCAATCGCCAGGGCAGGCGTGGCGGGCATGAAGGCCAATGTTGCATCGATGGCCTGCATGACTGTCCGGGCCGATGTCGCCGCAAACCGGGGGTCCGGAATGCCCGACCGGACGCCTGCATAAAACCCGGCAATGGTTCCCCGGAAACTTAACCCATAGGGGGATTTCTGGTTCAGCGACATGGCCTGGCGCACCCCGTTCACCACCCCTTCGCGCAAATGCTGCCAGCTTTGGGACAGTTCTTTGCGCAACGGGTTCAGCACCAGATCGGCGGTATTATCGCGGGTGACGATCAGCGTATCGGCGGCATAGTCAAACCGGGCCATGCCAGCCGAGCCCCGCAGAATGACGGCCCGGTCGTCAAAGGTTTCGACCAAGGACAGGTTCAGCGTCACTTCGACCCCGCCTGCTTTGGCCAGCACCCGCCAGCCCTGATGCCGTTTGTCGCCGCCGGGCAGTTCAACCGGGCGGGACAGGGCCAGATGCTGTATGTCCATTTCGCCAAACAGGTCGACGATAAATGCATAAAGGTGCGGTCCGATTTCCAGCAGCAGATTGCGCGGCTCGCGCAGCAACCACAGCCCGAACGGCCCGGACCGCAGCGGGGCCAGCGGCAGCGCCCAGTTTACCTGTGCTGTCGCAATCCGCCCTAACCGCCCCGCCGCCAGCAATGATTTCAACCGCATGTAACCTGGCATCGCCAGAAAGTTATGGCTGACCCCCAGCGCCCGCCCGGCCAAAGTGGCTGCATCGCCCATGGCGGTCACATCTATGGCAGACAGCGCAATCGGTTTTTCGACAAAACAATGCAGTCCCGCGCCCAGACATTGCAGTGCAAGCGCCTGATGCGACGGCGGTGGCGTCAGGATATGCACCGCGTCGCAGGTGCCAGCCGCGATCAAATCTTCAACCGACCCATAGGCGGGCAGGTTGTAGGCCGCCGCAAAACTTTGTGCCGCAATCAATGAGGTGTCGCAGACCCCGGCCAAAGTCACGCCTGCCGTGGCGCGGATCGCATCCGCATGCCAGCTAGCAATATAGCCTGCCCCGATCAGGCCCACGCGTATGTCAAAGCTGTCGGTCATATCCCCGATCCCCTCACTTATATTCGATAATCTGCATGTCAGCCCCGCGCAGCCGGCGCAGGTAATAGGTCAGCATGCCCTGCATGTTAGCGACCTTGGACAGGGTCAGATAGGCCGCATGATGCAGCGCCTGCCCCAACGGCTGATGATGCCGCAGCAGCCCTTGGGTGGTGCGCAGCCAGTTGACCAGATAGACCGCACCGGCAACTGCCACTGCGATCCAATCGCCAAAGACCAGCCCGGCCAGCAGCACCAGCGGCACGATGCCGCCATAAAACCAGACCCGCCGCCGTTCGGACACAAAATGATCCGGATGCATGCCCCCCACTTCGGCAAAGCCATGGCCAGACCGCACCGTGCGTTTCCACCATTGGCCAAACCGGGTCATGTCTGCATCATGTAATGTCATCGTCACTGGCAACCGGTGCGCCCGCTGTCCCAGCGCCAGCACCCGCAGACAGAACTCTTCATCCTCGGACGCGATAATCCGGGCGTTGAACCCGCCGATCTGCTGGAACACCCCGGACCGCACCAGCATATCACCGCCACAGGACCGTATATCACCCGGGGCGCGATGCCACTCAACCTCGCACATCTCGTGAAAGACGTTCCGGTTTGGCGCGATTTCGGTGCGCCAGCCGGTAACGATACCCATATTGGGATGTGCGTCCAGCATCTGCCGGGCCACCCCGATCCAAGACGGGTCCACCGCGCAATCGCCATCGACGAATTGCACATAATCGGTCAGGCCGCCTGATTGCAGCGCCTCAAACCCGGCGTTGCGTGCTCGGGCGGCGGTAAATGGCACAGAAGTATCAAGTTCAACCACAACCGCCCCAAGGCCGCGCGCAAAGGCCACGGAACCATCGGTTGATCCGCTGTCGACATAGATGATGCGGTCGCATTGGCCCTGCAGTGAGGTCAGACAGCGCTGCAGTCGCCCCCCTTCATTGCGGCCGATAACAACAGCGGCGACAGAACTGGTCATTGTGATACCCCTGAACCCGGTCTTTTGCCCAAACCGGCGCCTCCGGCATAATACGCTTTGAACAAGACCCCAAGCCATGCCGCTTCGGTCCTGATATTGAAATCCCGGTCGACTTTGGCGCGGCCAGCGTTTCCCATAGCTGCACTGCGGGCTGGATCAGAGGTTACGGCCAGTATCGCATCGGCCAAAACTGCGGCGTCGCCGGGCGGCACCAGAATGCCGCTGATGCCATCGTCGATCAATTCAGGGATGCCGGCAATCCGGGTTGCGATAACCGGGAGCCCGGCTGCCATCGCCTCCATCAACACCACAGGGACGCCCTCGGCGAAACTGGGCAGGACCAGCGCCTGCACCTGCTTTAACATCTGCGCCACGGCATCTTGCGACTGGTAGCCGACAAAACGCACAGCATCGCCAAGTGGGATGGCTTCGTTTTGAAGTGCAGCGCGTTCGGGGCCGTCACCGATCAGTGTCAGGTGCAGATCGGGCCGGGTGTTACGGGCAAGGGACAGCGCCTCGAACAGCACAGGCACGCCTTTCACGGCGGCCAGACGTCCGACAAACAGCAGATGCGCCCCGGATGTTGCAGGGCTGCCTGCATACCGGGCCGGATCGATCCCGCAATGCACCACATGGATTTTGGCCCAATGCTGCCGGTCCGCATACAGCATACCCTGACTTCGGGCAAAATCGCTGATGGCGGCTACAAATGTTGCCCGGGCAATCTTTTCACCTAGCCGCCAATGGACGGCCTCAAAGAAATCATCCGGGCCGTGCATGGTGAAACTATAGGGTATTCCGCTGATCGCGCTGGCCAGCATAGCCACGGTGCAGGATGCTTTGGCGATGTGATTATGCAGATGAACAATGCCGTTTTTGCGCATGAAATCGGCCAAAGCCACGGCTTCGGCGAAATAGATCAGCTGATACAGCCGCCCCCGGACCCCTTTGGGTGACGTCCGCCATGCCAGTGCGAGGGCGGCAAGATAGCGGCCCGGATGGCGCAATGCGGCGATCTGCGCCCCGATCCGTTTGGCGGCCTCTAGCACGACAAAGGTCTGGGCCGCCTCGGCCTTTTGTTCGGGGCCGACATGGTGTTCGGGCCCTGTGCGCCGGATCGAACAGGTCTGCACATCGAACCCAAGATCGCGCAGCGCCGCCACTTCGCGCTGAATGAATGTGTCAGTGGCGCGGGGGTATTCGCCGGTCAGATAGGCGATTTTCATCGGGCGGCCCCTGTTGCGGCCCCTGTGGCGGTCCCTGTGGCGGCGGCCATGCCATCACTAAACCCGATCACCGGTTTCCAGCCCAAGGCATGCAATCGCGCATTGCTATACCGGCACGGCATCATCCGGGCGCGCAGCACGGGGCGGCGCAACAGGCCGGGTTTGCCGGGAAAGGGGAGCAGGCCCAGCAGATCGAACAGCCGCCACGGCAGGGGCAGCACCAGCTTTGGCCAACCACCCCGCCGCAGTGCCGCGATATACCTTTGCGGGCCGGGCCGGTCATCATCCAGTATATTCAGCACGCCGGTGCCGGATTCTGCCGCCATGACCAACGCCACAGCCACATTTTCCACATGCGCCAAAGGCAGCTCCGGCCCGGTCCCCAACCGGATCAGCAGTGGCCCGATGGGTATACCCAGATGTGCATTCCACATTTGCCCCGGCCCCCAGACCGCCCCGACCCGGGCGATGCACAGCGGCAGGCCCGACGAGGCTGCTGCTGCCGCCTCTTGCCGCAGTTTGGCGCGGGTATAGGCGTCGCGCTGATCTGGCGTAGATTCCAGGGGGCTGTTTTCGTCGATCAGGCCGCCGGGGCGCACGTTGCCTGCATAAACCCCCATTGAACTGACCAGCACCAGTTTGGGTGGTTTGGCCCTGCTGGCCATCGCGGCGATCAAACGCTGTGTCGCCAGACCTGTATCGCGGGCCTGTGTCGCATCGTCGCCGCGCAAAGAGGCGGCGCAATGGATCACGGCATCAACTCCGTTCAAATGCGGCACCAGGTCATCTACGGCCAAATCGGCTTGCGCCCGGACCAATCCACGGACGTCGTGACCACGGGTTTTTGCGGCCAGCACAACCGCTTGGCCCACATAACCGGCCGACCCAGTGACAAGCAGGGTCATCTGGCCCATGGCATCGGGTCCATCGGGTCGCAGCGGGTGTGCATCTGTTGTGCGCCGGTATGTTCGCCGGCGGTCTGAATGGCCAAAGTCACCTCGTTCAGATGCAGCGCAAAATCGGCAGACAACCGGCAGGGCCGGTTTTCGGCAATGGCCGCCAGCATTTCGACCGGACCCAGCGCAAAGTTCATTGACGCCGCGCCCCAGCGCCCAACCATCGGATGGGTCTGGCCCGCACCGGTGCCGAAACGAGCGCCGGGCAGGCGGACCTTGCGGGCAATCGGATGTTCAATCAACCGGCGGCGCAGCGTCAGGCGGGGCCGGTACTTTACCGCAGCGGCATTATCCCATGCCTTGTCCAGTTCCAGCACGCCGGTGTCACCCACTATCCTGATTTTGTGGTTATGCGGGGCCACGATCGAGCAGGTCAGCCGGGTCACCGGGCCGTTCTCAAAAAACAGCGTCGCCACGGACAGGTCCGGGGCGGCATTGGTCACGCCCAGTTTATCCGGGATCACTGCGGCACTGGCGGCCACGACCGTCCGCACCGTGCCAAACATCGCGATCAGCCAGCTAAGGTAATAGCCTGCATGTTCCAGCGTGCAGCCGACCCGAAATTCATCAACATAGGGCCAGGGTGCACCACTTTCGCTGAACCAGCGGCGCACCGGGGCTTGCGCGATGAAACCATCATCCAGTTCCGCATAAATCAGGCGCGGGATACCGGCCACGCCATGACGCACGGCATAGCCGAGGGTTTGTGCGGCCTGCCCCAGAACCGAACAGGGGGCCGAGGCCAGATGCAGCCCCTTGGCTGCGGCCAGGCAGTGCAATGCTGTAGCCTGGCCCATATCCATCGCCAGTGGTTTTTCGGAATAGACGTGAAAACCGGCCTCAAGACAGGCCAGATTGACGGCGAAATGCTGGTCCGGGTTGGTCAGGTTCAGGATGATTCCATCACGGGGCTGGACCGCAAACAGCGCCGTGAGGGACGCAAGTTCGGGTATTCCCCAATGGCTGCAAAACGCGCGCATGCGGGCTGGATCCCGGTCAAACGCGCCCAGAATGCGGACTTGCGGGAAGGTCTTGAAGGCCCGCAAATAGAGATCAGCGACAAAGCCGCAACCTACCAGAGTGACAGCCGTCATCGGTGCCACCTGTTTGTGCGATTTCCTTGCCTCATTGTTCTTACTTCGCCCTTAACCCAATGGCTTTATGTCATCATACAAGCGTGGCAACAGTTTGTCGCTGATCGATCTCTTTTGCGAAACGTCAGACTAGGGCATATGCTGACTTCAGGGTGAAGAAACGGGTGATCGGTGCATTTTTTCGTCGGGGGGCAGCCAATTACAGTCAACATGACCAGCCTTGCCGGGCTGGAAGTAGAAGTATTGCGGCTGCTCGGCACTGGCAGGGGTTTTGCATTAGCCACCTTGAATCTGGATCATTTGGCTAAATTATCGACCGATCCGGGGTTTTGTGCGGCCTATGCCGCGCATGACCTGATCACGGCAGATGGCAATCCGATTGTCTGGATGGCGCGGTTGGGTCGCAAGAAAGTGGATTTGTTGCCCGGGTCCGACCTGATTCTGCCTTTGACCCGTGTGGCCCTGAAGGCCGGGGTGCCGGTGGGGTTGATCGGTAGCACAGAACGCAGTCTTGGCCGGGCCGCAGATGCCATTCGCAAGGCGGTGCCGGGGGTGCAGATCGCTGCCCGGATCGCGCCGCCAATGGGGTTTGACCCCACATCAGCCGCAGCTGATGCCCTGCTTGACCAGCTTCAGGCGCAGGGGGTCAGGCTTTGCTTTCTTGCTCTGGGTGCGCCAAAACAGGAAATTCTTGCGGCTAAGGGCCGTCAGCTGACCCCGGATATCGGATTTGCGAGCATCGGGGCCGGGCTGGATTTCTTGGCCGGTTCCCAGACCCGTGCGCCGCTTTGGGTGCGCCGCGCGGCGTTGGAATGGCTGTGGCGGATGTTGTCCAGCCCGCGCCGGATGTCGGGCCGCTATGTCCGGGCCGCACTGGTGCTGCCGGGGCATATTATCGCGTCGATCCGGCAAGGGCGCGATCCGGCCCATAAGATTTTGTCCTAGTCAGAACTATGCCCAGTCAGCCGCCGCGATTTGGCGCGGGGGCGCAGTAACACCCGGTCCTTGATCCTGCCTTTTAGTGACCGGGGGGGCAACAGTTCTGCATCGCGTTCAAATAGTGTTCCGGTCAGGCTGGAATCGTGCCACATCGCCAGTTCAGCCCCCCACCGGGCTGCTATGGCAGGGTCGAGCCCCTGCGGCAGGCCCATGCCGGTATCCAGCATTCCGGGCATCCAGTCATTGATCACAATCCCCGGAAACCGGTCCGCCAGATCGGCCACCAGCGCCCGGCTGTAAATCCGCGCGGCCCCCTTTGAGGTTGCATAGGCAGCGCTGGCCGGAATGGGCGCAACATCGGCAAAGGTTGACACGTTCAAGATCCGGCCATGCCCGGTCAGGATCATCTGGCGCAAGGCTGCATCAGTGCAGGCAATCACCCCACCCAGATTGATCGCAATTGTCTGCATCAGGCTGATGGGGGTTTCGTCCAATATATCCCGACGCGGATAGACGGCGGCATTATTGATCAGGATTGTCACTGGTTCGGGCAATGCTGCAAAGGCTGTGGCGACCGCCGCTGCATCGGCCACATCGACCATGACGGGTATGAAACCCGCACCTGCGATGCGTCCGGTTTCCTGCAACGCCTCTAACCGGCGGCCAAATCCGGCAACGGGCAGGCCCCGGCGTACCAGTTCTACGGCCAAGGCCCGACCCAAGCCGCTGCCTGCCCCGGTAACAACGGCAAATCCGGTCATGGCTGTGCCCCGATCCGGTCCGCCACACGCAGCGCATTGGCCGCAATCGTCAGGCTGGGGTTTACCCCCATTGCGGTGGGAAAGAAGGACGCATCCACCACCCACAGATTATCCACCTCATGCGCGCGGCAATCCGGGTTCAGCACGGATGTCGCGGGGTCGCTGCCAAAGCGCACCGTGCCGCAGGGATGGCCGAAGTTCAATTCGGGTGAGGCGGTCAGAAACAGCGGGCGCAACCCCTTGAACGCGCCCCGGATCAGGTGGCGAAATTGTTTGCGCCGGGCCAAAAGTTCGGGGTGCAAATTGTAGCTGAAATTGATCCGACCGGGGGCAGCGGGGTCAAACATCACCCGGTTGTCGGGATAGGGCAAATCTTCCATCAGGCCAACGAACACCTTGGCATTGCCCAGTATTTTGGCCCCGATCAGCGCCGGGATCCGGACCAGTCCGGCCAAAGCGCGAAAGCGGGATCGTTCGACCACAGCCCGCAGATAATGGGTAATTTCGGCGTAGGACGCATCAATCCCCATCGCTTGCACCATGCCAAACCGCTGTCCATTGATATGATACAGATCGCGCAGACCTACGGCTTTGGACGGCCCGGCAAACTGCTTGCCCGGCCAGATCGCAAACATTTCGTTCAGATGAAACATCAGGTTGCGGCCCACAAGTCCCGATCCATTGGCGCAACCTTGCGGCCATGCGGCAGACCGAGAGGCCAGCAATATGCGCGGCGACCCGAACGCCCCCGCCGCCAGAACAACGCGTTTGCCACGCAGGATGATAGGGTTCCCACGATGCAGCGCCTCGATATGGGTGATCTGCCGGGCCGTCCCCCGCAGCGCCGTCACTTCGCACCGGTCCAGCAGCATCGCCCGCCCCGTCGCCAGCGCCGGGTCCACCCCGGCAGACCGGCCATCCATTTTGCACGGACGCGGGCATTTGCGGCCAAAGCAGGACGCACAGCCGGGCAGATGCCGCACAGCGGCGTGCAACTGGTAGGGATTCAGGCCGGATGCGACCAGCCGCTGCAATATCGCCGCATCGCCAGCCTCAAGCGGCGGTGGCGGGGCCAGATTTGCCGGGGTCGGTGCCAAAGGATCAGCGCCGCCAGACACATGATACATCGCCTCGGCGGCATCAAAATACGGGCGCATCGCGGCGTCCGTGACTGGCCAGCCGCCGATCGGATGTGGTTTGTCGGCGCTGTGATCCAGATCATGCGGGGCGGGGCGTTCCAGCGTAGCTGCATAAAACACCGACGTTCCACCCACACCACTGCCCAACGGGGCGAAAAACTGCCGGGGCTGCCCGTCGATCTGGGCCTGCACCGGGTCGGGCCAAAAGCCGCGCACATTGCGTGCCACAGGGTCGGTCAGGCCCGGGTTCAGGGCGGTTTGTTCGGTCCTTGGGCCATCCGGGCCCTGTTCGACAAACAGCACCGACAAACCCTGTTCGGCCAGACTGCGCCCTATGGTGCCACCGCCGATCCCGGTGCCGATAACAATCACATCCCAGTCGCGGTCCATCACTCCGCGCCCAGCAAGACCGGCAAGAACAGCCCGCGCAGGGCCAGAGCCCCGGCATTATTCAGATGGTTATTGTCAAAATACAGCGACCGGCCCTCTTGCATGACGGAACAGATATCTGTGCATAAAGCAGGCCAGGTGTCGATCAGGTCAATGCGGCCTTCGGCGGCCAACCGGGTTAACGGGGCCTCAGCCTGCACGACGCGGGCCGCCAAAACCTCTTGTTGCACCACGAAACGGGCGGATGCATCGATCTGGGTCATCTGACCCAAGGCAAGACCACGCGCCAAAGCGCGGGAATCATACTGCGGGATTTCGGGCACTTGGCGCAAAACCGCGATCCGATCAAAGGACAGGGCCAGTTCTGCCACTGTTGTATCCCATGCAGACGCATAGAGGGCGGCCTGTGTCGGTTCGGCCAAATCCGACCCGGGGGCCGGGGCCAGCATGATCTGATTGGCCTGATCCAGCCCCGTGCCGGTCCCTTCGGCATAATAGGTCCAACGCCCGACCAATAGCACGCGGTCAATGCCGATCATTTGCGGCAGCGCCAAGCGCAGGGTTTCTGTATCGGTGGCACAGTCCAGATTTTCGGCAGGCGTGGCCGCAGTTTCGGCCTTGGTCAGGCCAAACAGCGGCGGGCAGCCGGCATGCCAGATGATCATCCCCGGCACCTGTGCCTCCTCGGCGGCCAGTGCCAAGCCGTCCATAAAGGCGCGCAAATGGCTGTCCCCCCAGACCAGCACCCGCGGCGGGCCTTCGGGCCCGATTGCACAGGTTTCGACCCCGGCCAGCGGGCCATCGGTGGCGGTGGAACAACGGCTCCAATCCTGCAGGAAATCGGCAGAGGCATCGATATGCGGGCGGGCGAGGGGGCCAAACCGGCCCGGTGCGCCGTCAGTTTTATAGGCCGATGCGCCAACACCCAACACCAATAGCGCGGATACCCCGGCACCCGCCAGCAACCACCGGTTTGGCAGCAATGTCACCCGCCGGGCGGGATGTTCGATCAGCGCCCAACTGATCAGCGCCAGCAGGAATGCCAAAGCCAGCCACAAGGCCGCCTCGGGCGCGCCTCCATAAGCCCCGCGCCAATAGGTCGACAGGGTCAGCACCGGCCAATGCCAAAGATACAGCGAATAGGAGATCAGCCCGACAAAAACCGGCGCAGGCGACCCCAGCACCCGGTTGACCGGATTGCGGTCTGCCCCATTCAGCAGGATCAGGATTGCGCCCGTGACGGGTAAAATCACCGGCCAGCCCGGAAACCCCGGCCCCGGCTGGATCAGCAGGGCCGACGCTGACAGCATTGCCAGCCCGATCCACGACAAGGTCGGATGCACCGTCCAGCGGGATTTAACCTCGTATCCCCAGATCGCCAGCAAAACGCCCGACAGCATTTCCCATGCACGGAACGGGAACAGATAGAATGTTGCGGTCGGTAAATGCGGGGTGAGTGTCACCGAGGCCAGCAGGGACCCGGCCCACAACAGGACCAAGGCGCCCAGCATCAAACGCTTGTTACGGCGCAATAAAATGAGGGCCAGAGGCAGGCACAGGTAAAACTGTTCCTCGACTGACAGGGACCATGTATGCAGCAGAACTTTGGTCGCCTCGCCGGTGTCAAAATACCCGGCACCCCGGTAGAACAACACGTTGGACAGCCAGACAGTGGCCGCAATCAGTTGTTTGCCAAAATCCCGAAACTCGAATGGCAGCAGGATTATCGTGGCAAACAGCGTCGTAACGATGGCCATGGTGAAAAATGCCGGGGCAAGCCTGCGGATGCGGCGCAAATAGAACCGGCCCAGTGACAGCCGACCGGTTTGCGCCAGTTCGGCCCACAGGATGCCGCCGATCAGAAAGCCGGAGATGACGAAAAAGATATCAACCCCGACAAATCCACCGGTCAGATAGGGCAGGCCGAAATGGTAAAGAACGACTGCCAAAACGGCAACGGCCCGCAGCCCGTCAATTTCGGGGCGGTAGGCCGGATGCGTGTCGGGATGCGTGGGCTTGGGCGGGGTCGGGTGAATGATGGGCCTGCAAAGTGCGAATCGGTGTGTTCAAGATGCGTTGAAAATGCGTCAAAAATCGGGCAATCGGGCGTAATCCCGGGATTGAATTGCCCGGTCCGGACCTATTTTAATCCCAAAGCCCATTTGCGCCCATCGTGAAACGCCAATGCGGCCATGCGCGGTGCGGCCTGATCGCCCAAGGTCGCATGGTTTACGCCCATGGCGGTCAGCGCCAAAGGCAGGGTTTCATCGGCGCGGTTCGCCGTCGCCAGTACCAGATCATCGGCCAGGGTCCGGGTCACGGCCCCGGTAAGAAGGTCCAGTACCTCGGCCCCGCCGCCATTGCCCAACCATTCCTGCACTGCACTTTCGACCACAAACCGCACGCCCAGTGCGGCCAGTTTACGCCGCAACGGGACATCAGCCGCCGCGCGTTGCAATTCCTTGCCGACCATCGGGTCTGGCGTAACGATTGTCACGTCATGCCCCTGTTCGGCCAGCCACCATGCGGTTCCGGTGCCGCGCCAGTTGCCCCCTTCATCCACCACAATCACCCGTTTTCCGGGCCGGGCCAGACGGTTTAGGATATCCTCGGGCGACCATACCCGGCCCCGTTCCATACCGGGTAACGCGGGCAAATGGGTCATGGCGCGTTGAAACCCCAAGGGGTCCGGCAGCGATCCCGTGGCAAGGGCCACATGATCGGCACCAAATGCTGCAATCTCGGCGGCGTCCAGATAGGTATTCAGCCGTACATCGACCCCAAGTTGCGACAATTGCCGGTCATACCAGCCCAGCAATTCGGTAATCTGGCCGCGCCGGGGCTGTAATCCGGCCAACCGGAATTGCCCGCCAAGGGCAGGTCCAGCCTCGGCCAAGGTCACGCTAAAGCCCCGTTCCGCCGCTGCGCGTGCCGCCTCAAGCCCCGCCGGGCCACCGCCGACCACCAGCACTGCGCCACCAACGCCGGGGCTGAACCGATCGCCGCCCCATTCCCATTCGCGCCCGGCGCTTGGGTTGATCAGGCAGGAAATCCAGTAATCCCGCGACCGGCGGCCCCAGCACATCTGATTGCAGGAAATGCAGGCCCGAATGTCCTGTGCCCGTCCACCGTGGGCTTTGTTCACCAAATGCGGATCGGCAATCTGCCCGCGCACGATGCTGACCAGATCGGCCTGGCCGGCACCCAGCACTGTTTCGGCGTTGTCGGGGGTGCGGATATGGCTTTCAGCAATGACAACCGCATGGCGGACCACGCCTTTCAACACTTCTGCCAGATCGACGCCTAGTTTTTCGGGGTATAAAAACGTCGGCATCAGTTTGTAGAAATCGAAGTATGACCCGGACCCGCAGGTTACATAATCCATCGCCCGTTCGGCGTCATGCAGGGCGATCACTTCGGCCAGCGCCGCGCGGCCCAAGGCGGCGGGCACGTCGGGTTCGTCGTTCACTGCCAGCCCGATGATGAAATCATCGCCACAGGCCCGCCGGATTGCCTGCATCGTCTCGCGGCTGAACCTTGTGCGGTTTTCCAGCGACCCGCCCCAACGGTCGATGCGCTGGTTGTTGAATGGCGTCCAGAACTGATCGGGCAGGGCATTATACGCAGCCCAGAATTCCACCCCGTCAAAGCCTGCATCGCGGCAACGCCTCGCGGCCAGTACATAACCCCCCATCGTTTGTTCGATTTCCGCCTCGGTCATCGCATGTGATCCGTCGCTGTCGTGATAGGACGGGCCGCCCGACGGCGACCAGTGCGGGTGCCAGGAATTGTCAGAATCGCCATGCGCACCAATGTGATACAGCTGTTGCACGATCACTGCCCCCTCGGCCTTGACGGCGTCAGTCAGCTTGCGAAAGGCGGGGATCACCGCATCGTCAGAGTGGCTGAAATTACCCCGCGTCAGCACGGCGGCGGGGTGAACCGGGATGGGTTCAACCACAATCATCGCGGCCCCACCCAAGGCGCGTTCGCGGTAATACCCAATGTGTTGCGGCCCCGGTAGGCCATTCTGGGCCATATTGGCAGTATGCGCGCCGAACACGATGCGATTGCGCAGGGTCTTGTGGCGCAGCTGTAGGGGCGCGAAAATATGGGGGTATCGGGACTCGGGCATCATAACCTCGGGGTTGCCGATCCAGACAGCACTAGAAAACGACACTGGTGTCAAGTTTTATGACAGGTGTGTCGATCCGATTGAACCGAGTGTCGGAACCTGATACCGCAAGATCATGAACATCCTCGTGGAAAAACAATCAGGCTGGCGCGGGTCCGAGGATCTGTGGATCGACGCCGCCTATGCCGTGCTGGTCGAAAGCGGGGTTGATCAGGTCAAAGTTCAGCCTTTGGCAGAAAAACTGGGCATGTCGCGGACCTCATTCTATGGCCATTTTGACAGCCGCGAAGCGCTGCTTGACGCGTTGGTCGCCCGCTGGCAGGCCAAGAACACTGGTAATCTGATTGCGCAGACCGAAGCCTATGCCGAAACGATCGCCGAGGCGCTGTTTAACCTGTTTGATTGCTGGCTATTGCCCGCGCTGTTTGATGCCCGGTTTGATCTGGCCATCCGCAACTGGGCCTTGGGGGATCCGCAACTACGGACGGTTCTTGAGGCGACAGATAAAGCCCGGATCGACGCGATCAGCGCGATGTTTATGCGACACGGTTTTGCGCCCGATCAGGCGCGGGTCCGGGCCTATACGGTCTATTACACGCAGATTGGCTATATTTCGATGATGGTGTCAGAACCCGTTGACGTGCGGATGCAGCGGATGCCGATCTACGTGGAAACCTTTGCGGGCATGGCGGCAACAGCCGCTGAACTGGCCCGCTTTTCAGCGCGGCACGGGTTCGGGGTGGATTATGCCAAAGATGACGAAAGCCGGAATAGAGGTTTGTAGAACGGGCAAAGGGCGGTTTTACATATCCTTGACCAACCGCAGCGCATCGTAAATCGCGGCATGGGTGTTACGCGCCGACACCGCGTCGCCGATCCGGTACAGCGCAAAACCTGCGCCATGTGGTTGCGCCCGTCCCGTCACCAAGGAATCAGGGTCGGTTTCTCCCCGGTTATATGATTGTTCCTTCAGGGAAAAATACAGATCATCCAGCGGCAGCGTCCCATAGTTCACGACGATCTGGTCAAATGTCCTCGCCTCTCGATAGCCCGAATAATCCGTGCCAATGATTGCCCGCAACTGGTTCCCATCACGTTCAACCGCCAGCAGCCGGTAGGTCACGGTAAACCGCACGTCATGCTTTTGCAGAGCGCGCATATAGGGTGAAAGGTTCATCGACATGATATCGGGCGCAAAGGTCCGGTCCGGGGTCATCACCTCGACATGCGCCCCGCTGGCGGCAATAACCTCGGCGGCCTGCAGTGCGGGGTGGTCGCCTGCGTCGTCATAGACCAAGACGCGGGCGCCCGGTTTCACATCGCCTGCAATGACATCCCAACTGGACACCACAAGATCATTGCCCGACTGCAGCACTTCGGTATGCGGCAACCCGCCAGTGGCGATGATCACAACATCGGGCGACAGGGCCAAAACATCCGCAGCATCGGCATAGGTGTTGAACCGGAAATCCACATCGCGGGCGGCGCATTGGGCCATGCGCCAGTCGATAATCCCGATCATTTCGCGGCGGCGTTTGTTCAGGGCGGTCAGTCGGATTTGCCCGCCCGGCTGATCTGCGGCCTCGAAAACCGTGACCTGATGCCCGCGCGTGGCGGCAACGCGGGCCGCTTCTAGGCCTGCTGGGCCTGCTCCTACTATTACTACTTTTTTGGCTGTGCCAGCCGGAGTGATGACATGCGGCATAGTTAATTCACGCCCGGTGGCCGGGTTATGAATGCACAGGGCCTCGCCGCCCTGATAAATACGGTCCAGACAATAGGTGGCGCCGACGCAGGGGCGGATGTCATGTTCGCGCCCTTCGATGATCTTTTGCACGATATGCGGATCGGCCATATGGGCGCGGGTCATGCCGACCATGTCCAGCTTGCCGCTAGCCACCGCATGCCGCGCTGTGGCCACATCCGGGATCCGGGCGGCGTGGAATGTGGGCAGGCCGACCTCGGCCCTGATCCGCCCCGCAAAGTCCAGATGCGGTGCTGCGGCGGCCCCTTGCAGCGGGATGACATCGGACATGGCGGTATCGGTATGAATGCGACCGCGGATGATGTTGACGAAATCGACCAGACCCGACGCCTTGAACTTATGCGCAATTTCAATGCCTTCATCGGCACTGATGCCACCCTGTTCGACTTCGTCGGCGGTATAGCGGACCCCCAGCAAAAAGTCGGGCCCGACCCGCTGGCGACAGGCCTGTAAAACATCCATTGCAAATCGCGCTCGGTTCTGGAACGACCCGCCATAGGGGGCAGCCAGCCGGTTGGTCAGGGGCGACATGAACTGGTCCATCAAATGGCCGTAACATTCAAATTCGACCCCATCCAAACCTGCGTCCATCATTCGCTCGGCGGCATCGGCATAGTCGGTGATGATCCGCGCGATCTCGAAATCTTCGATCACTTTGGGGAACGCGCGGTGGGCGGGTTCGCGGTCTGGCCCGGGGGCGACAACGGGAAGCCAATCGCCCTTGGCCCAATGCGTGCGACGGCCCAGATGGGTCAGCTGGATCATCACGGCACAGCCATGCGCGTGGCAATCATCGGCGATTTTGCGCATCCAGCCAACGACTTCGTCCTTGTAGGCCAGCACATTGTTGAAGACCGGCGGGGAATTGCGCGACACCGCCGCCGACCCCGCGGTCATGGTCAGCGCCACGCCGGCGCGGGCCCGTTCCACGTGATAGGCGCGGTAGCGGTCCTTGGGCATTCCGTCCTCGGGGTAGGCCGGTTCGTGACTGGTGGTCATGATCCGGTTTTTCAGGGTGAGGTGTTTGAGCTGATAGGGCTGCAGCAGCGGATCGGTGGACATGGGATGCGGCCTGAACATGAGGATTGCACGAAGCCTATCCCCCGGCATAAGCAACGTCACGTCAGAAATCGACACTACTGTCGTGTTTCGTGACAGGCTCGTCGGGCCTTGGCCTTTGGTGATTCAGGCATTAGGTAGGCAACCTGCCAAGGAGCATCTCATGCCATCCATCGTGTCCGTCCAATCCCTGACAAAAACCTATAAAACCGGGTTTCAGGCGCTGAAATCCGTTAATCTTGAAATTGAGCAGGGTGAAATTCTGGCCCTGCTCGGCCCGAATGGAGCGGGTAAAACCACATTAATTTCCACAATCTGCGGCATTGTACAGCCGACTTCTGGCACGATTACTGTCGGTGGGCATGATGTGATCCGCGATTTCCGGGCTGCCCGTAACCTGATCGGCCTTGTGCCGCAGGAAATCACGTTGGAGCCGTTTGAAAATGTCTGGAACACCGTCAGCTTTTCGCGCGGCCTGTTTGGTAAATCGCCCAACCCCGCCCATATCGAAATGGTGCTGCGCCAGCTGTCGCTTTGGGATAAGAAAGACAGCAAGATCAAAGACCTGTCCGGCGGGATGAAACGCCGGGTGCTGATCGCCAAGGCGTTGTCCCACGAACCCCGCGTGCTGTTTCTGGACGAGCCAACCGCAGGGGTGGATGTCGAATTGCGCAAGGATATGTGGGCTGTTGTGGCCGATCTGCGCCGTGCCGGTGTCACCATCATCCTGACCACCCATTACATCGAAGAGGCCGAGGCGATTGCCGACCGCGTTGGTGTGATCAACAAAGGTGAAATTCTGCTGGTCCAAGACAAGGCCGAGCTGATGGCACAAATGGGTCAAAAGCAATTGGTCGTCGAACTGGTTGCACCATTGACCGCAGTGCCAGCCGCATTGGCCGATTATGGTCTGGAATTAGGGCCAAACGGCCAAAGCCTGATTTATACATATGAGGCCAAGGGCCAGCGAACCGGGATCACGACCCTGTTGGGCGATTTGCGCGATGCGGGGCTGCAGATGACGGATATGGCCACCCGGCAAAGCAGCCTTGAAGATATTTTCGTCGGATTGTTAAAGGAAAACGCATGAACATTCAGGCCATTCGCGCGATTTATGTCAAGGAAATGACGCGGTTTCTGCGCACCATCATGGAATCTCTGATTTCGCCGGTGATTTCCACGTCGTTGTATTTCGTGGTCTTTGGTGCGGCCATCGGCGGAAGCATCGATACGATCGAAGGGGTTTCCTACGGGGCATTCATCGTGCCCGGCCTGATCATGCTGACAGTGATGACACAATCCGTGTCGAACGCGTCATTTGCGATCAATTTTCCCAAATTTATCGGCACGATTTACGAACTGCTGTCCGCCCCGGTCAGCTATTTTGAAATCGTCACCGGCTATGTCGGTGCGGCGGCAACCAAGTCGGTCCTGATCGGGCTGGTCATCCTTGCCACCGCCTATCTGTTCGTCGATGTGCCCATCGCGCATCCCTTTGCCATGTTGGCGTTTCTGACCCTGACCAGCATCAGCTTTTCGCTGTTCGGGTTCATTATCGGCATCTGGGCCAAGGATTTTCAGCAATTGCAGATGATCCCTTTGCTGGTGATGACGCCGCTGATTTTTCTGGGGGGAAGCTTTTACTCTATCTCAATGTTGCCAGGAATCTGGCAGACAGTGGCCCTGTTCAATCCGGTGGTTTATCTGATTTCCGGGTTCCGCTGGGCGTTCTTTGACACCGCCGATGTCCCGGTGATGATCAGCCTCGGCGCCATTGGGCTGTTCACCGGACTATGCCTGTGGGCGGTCTGGTGGATATTTCATACGGGGTGGCGCTTGCGGCAGTGAAGATGCCGCGGGGGTGGCGCTTGCGGCAGTGAAGATGCCGCGGGGGTGGCGCTTGCGGCAATGAAGATGCCGCGGGGGTGGCGCTTGCGGCAATGACCTTGCTGAACGGCGGGTAGGGGCCTACATCAAACATATGAAACGCTTTATCCCATTCCTAAAATCCGACCCCGTGGTTGCCGTGATCCGGCTGCAAGGGGCTATTTCCAACAGTTCGCGCGGGCTGGATGATGTCAGCCTAGGGCCAGTGATCGACCGGGCCTTTGCCAAGGGTAAACCGGCGGCGGTCGCACTGGAAATCAACTCGCCCGGCGGATCACCGGCGCAATCGTCGCTGATTGCCGCGCGTATCCGGCGATTGTCGGCCGAAAAGAAGATCCCAGTTTTCGCCTTTGTCGAAGACGTGGCCGCCTCGGGCGGGTATTGGCTGGCAACGGCGGCGGATGAGATATTCATCGACCGCTCCTCGATTGTCGGGTCAATCGGAGTGATTTCGGCCGGGTTTGGTCTGTCCGAGGCGATTGGCCGCTATGGCGTGGACCGGCGAGTTTACACTGCGGGCACGTCGAAATCCATGCTCGACCCGTTCAAGCCGGAAAACCCGGAGGATGTTGAACGGATTAAGGGTTGGTTGGCCGATCTGCATGATTTTTTCATCGACCATGTGAAATCACGGCGCGGCACGCGGTTAAAAGATAACCCTGAATTGTTCAGCGGACAGGTCTGGGTCGGGCAAAAGGCGGTGGATCAGGGGCTGGCTGACGGCATCGGGCATCTGGTGCCCATCTGCAAATCCCGGTTTGGCGACAAGGTGAAATTCCGCCGTTACGGGCAGCGCCGCAGTCTGTTGCAGCGCTTCGGCGCATCAATGTTCAGTGACGCGCTGGGTGCTGTCGAGGATCGGACGGCCTTTGCGCGGTTTGGTCTGTAAATGCTGATCAAGGTCATGATCCTGTTTCTGGTCGGCATGGCGATCCTGGCGATGTTCGGACGGCTGCGGTTTCCGGGGCAAAGCAGACTGGCCGCCGCGAAATGCCGCGATTGTGGCCGGTTCCGGTTGGGCAAAACGCCGTGTGATTGCAAGGGCAAGAAATAGTGCGGGCGCTGGTAACGGGGGCCGGGGCGCGGCTGGGCCGGGCGATGGCCCTGTATCTGGGCGGGCGCGGCTATGATGTGGCTGTGCATTTTTCGAGTTCCGCAATGGGCGCACACGAGGTTGTTGCCGAGTTGCGCAGCATGGGGCGGCAGGCGTATTCGGTGCAAGCGAATTTGCTGGACGAACAGCAAACCCAATCGCTGGTCGCCAAAGCCGCCGATCTGCTGGGCGGGCCGTTGACCCTGTTGGTCAACAATGCGTCGATCTTTGAATATGACAGCCTGACCAGTGCCACCCGGACCAGTTGGGACAGGCATATGGAATCCAACCTGCGCGCGCCTTTTGTGCTGACCCAAAACCTCGCTGCGCAAATGCCCCCCGCCGTCCTCGATGCGGCAGGTGAACCCGTCGCGCAAGGATTGGTTGTCAATATGATTGACCAGCGTGTGCATAAACTGACACCGCAATTCATGTCCTATACCTTGGCCAAAATGGGGCTATGGGCGCTGACCCGCACCGCAGCACAGGCCTTGGCCCCGCATATCCGGGTCAATGCCATCGGGCCGGGGCCAACATTGCAAGGGGCGCGGCAGAGTGCAGAGCATTTTGACCAACAACGCAAGTCTACCCTGCTAAACCGGGGCGCGAACCCTGCGGATATTTGCGCGGCACTGGGCTATTTCATTGATGCGCCGTCCGTAACCGGCCAGTTACTCTGCCCGGACGGCGGGCAGCATCTGAACTGGCAGACGCCCGATGTATTGGGCCTTGAATAGGCCCGCAAATTGACCTTGCGTCAAAGTTGTGCACGGGCTCACGAATCCGTCATCAGGCGTTTACAATTGTTTAACGATTTCAGTCATTTGAAGTGAAGAATTATATTTTTCAAACAAAATCAACAGCTTGAAGTTGTGCCTGTTTTTTAGGCAAACAGATGAAGTCAGCCAAAACCAAGGAAAATTTGACCCTGCCCAGAACTTGCCCACCGACTTATCCCCAGAAACCGTGGACAGCTTTTCTCTTGCCAGTGCAGGGCAGAGGTTGCAGCCACAGCCAAGAATCGCGACACTGGATACTATGACTGAAACGACTTCCTTGACCGGCTATGCCTGCATTCAGGCCTACTTGCGCCAGCTTGATGGCTCGCCGGGGGTGTACCGTATGTTGGATGCCGAAAGTCGGGTTCTATATGTCGGCAAAGCCCGCAACCTAAAGGCGCGGGTGACGAATTATTCCCGCCCCGGCAATCATTCCGGCCGGATCGAACGGATGATCCGCGATACCGCGTCGATGATGTTTCTGACCACTCGGACTGAGACCGAGGCGCTGCTGTTAGAACAAAACCTGATCAAGCAGCTGAAACCACGCTACAACGTGTTGCTGCGCGACGACAAATCGTTTCCGAATATCTTGGTGGCCAAGGATCATGCATTTCCGCTGATCACCAAACACCGGGGCGCTAAATCTGAAAAGGGCAGCTACTACGGCCCGTTTGCCAGTGCAGGCGCAGTGAACCGGACCCTGAACCAGCTGCAAAAGGTGTTCCTGCTGCGCACCTGTTCGGAAAGCACGTTTCAAAACCGTACCCGGCCCTGTCTGCTGTATCAGATCAAACGCTGTTCCGGCCCCTGCGTCAGCTATATCACCCCGCAAGATTATGCCGGTTCTGTCCATGATGCCGAGCAGTTCCTGTCTGGCAAATCGACCACTGTGCAGGAAACACTGGCCACCCAAATGGCCGCTGCATCTGCCGAGATGGAGTTTGAGCGCGCCGCCGCCCTGCGCGACCGCATCCGCGCGCTGACGCAGGTGCAAACCGCCCAAGGGATCAACCCGCGCGGCGTGGCCGAGGCTGATGTGATTGCCCTGCATCTGGACGAAGGGCAGGCCTGCGTGCAGGTGTTCTTTATCCGCGCTAATCAAAACTGGGGCAACCACGACTATTACCCCCGCGTCGGCCCCGATGTGGACCCAACCGAAGTGATGCAAGCCTTTGTCGGGCAGTTCTATTCCGACCGCGAACCGCCCCGCATGTTGTTGCTGTCGCATGGGCTGGACGACCCCGATTTGGTCGCTGATGCGCTGGCATTAAAGGCCGGGCGCAAGGTCGAGATTCTGATCCCCCAGCGCGGTGAAAAGGCCGAGCTGGTCGAAGGGGCACAGCGCAACGCCCGCGAAAGTCTGGCCCGGAAACTCAGCGAGACAGCCACGCAGAACAAACTGTTGCGCGGGTTGGCCGAAGCGTTTGATTTGGCCAGCATCCCAAAGCGCATTGAACTCTATGACAATTCCCATATCCAAGGCACCGATGCTGTGGGCGCGATGGTGGTGGCTGGCCCTGATGGGTTCGAAAAGGGCCAGTACCGCAAGTTCAATATCAAAGGCACCGACATCACCCCCGGCGATGATTTTGGCATGATGAAAGAGGTGCTGACCCGCCGCTTTCAACGTCTGCTGAAAGAGGACCCAGATCGCACATCGGGCAACTGGCCCGACCTGCTGTTGATCGACGGCGGGGCGGGCCAAGTCAGCGCTGTGGCGGGCATTATGAAAGACCTCGAAGTCGACGATATCCCGATGATCGGCGTCGCCAAAGGCGTTGACCGTGACGCTGGCAAAGAGGAATTCCACCGCACCGGTCTGCACCCCATGGCCCTGCGCCACAACGACCCGGTGCTGTATTTCATCCAGCGGATGCGCGACGAGGTGCACCGTTTCGCCATTGGCACCCACCGCGCTAAACGCGCCAAATCTGTGGGCGCGACCCCGCTGGATGATGTGCCGGGTGTGGGTGCCGCGCGCAAACGGGCGCTACTGGCGCATTTCGGGTCAGCCAAAGCAGTCGCCCGCGCCAACCTGTCCGATCTTACCGTTGTCGAAGGCATCTCGGGCGCGATGGCCGAGACGATTTACGCCTATTTCCACGAAAAGGGTTAAGGTGCCGGGTGCCTGCGCGGCCACAGCCTCTGGCAGTTGCTGATTTTGACGGATAAGATTGTAGTATGAAATGGACCATTCCCAATAGCCTGACTGTGCTGCGCCTGCTGGCCGCCCCCGGCGTCGCGCTGATGTTTTTATATTTTCATCGGCCCCAGGCCGATTGGTATGCGCTGGCGCTGTTTATCATCGCGGCGGCCACCGATTATTTCGTCGGCTATCTGGCGCGGCTGTGGAAACAGGAAAGCAAGTTCGGCACGATGATGGACCCGATTGCCGACAAGGCGATGGTGGTCATCGCCATTGTTGTCATCACCGGCTATTCGGGGGTCAAGCCGTGGTTGCTGTTGCCGGCCACCGTGATCCTGTTCCGCGAAGTTTTCGTGTCGGGTCTGCGCGAATTTCTGGGCAAAAATGCGGGTTTGCTGAAGGTCACCAAATTGGCCAAATGGAAAACCACCGCGCAAATGGTGGCGATTGCCGTGCTGTTTCTGGGCACCGGTCTGGCCTATGTCGAGGAAGGGTCGGGCGCTGCACCGATGTGGGCCGCTGAAGTGGCCACAACCGTTGGCCTTGTGCTGATCTGGCTTGCCGCCATTTTGACCGCGATTACCGGGGTCGATTATTACATCAAGGCGCTGCCGTATCTGCGCGATGATACGAAATGATCGACGTTTTGTATTTCGCCTGGGTCCGTGAACGCATTGGTCTGCCGCGCGAAAAGGTTGATACCCAAGCCCGGACTGTGGCCGACCTGATCATTGAATTGCGTGCGCGTGAGGATCGGTATGATCTGGCATTTTCCGATATCAGTGCGCTGCGCGTCGCGTTGGATCAGGAACTCGCCGATTTTTCCGCCCCCTTGGCCGGGGTGCGCGAGGTTGCGTTTTTTCCGCCGATGACGGGTGGCTGAGGTGTCTGTGCGCGTGCAGTCCGACCCATTCGACGCCGGGGCTGAACTGAATAAATTTGCCCATGGCCGCACCGACATCGGGGCCGTGGTCAGCTTTACCGGTGTCGTCCGTGACCGCGATGGCGGACTAAGCGCCATGCAGATTGAACATTACCCGGGCATGACTGAAAAGGCGATTGCGGCGATTGTGCAGAATGCTGTTCAACGCTGGGCTTTGGCCGATGTTCTGGTGATCCATCGCTACGGATTATTGCCCTTGGGCGCGCCGATCATGATGGTTGCAACCGCGTCAGCACATCGCGCCGATGCGTTTGCCGCTGCTGATTTTCTGATGGATTACCTGAAATCCCGCGCACCTTTCTGGAAAAAAGAAGTCACCGCAACCGGGGCCGACTGGGTAGCTGCGCAAGAGGCAGATACGGCAGCGCTCAGGCGTTGGTGATATGCCGGTGGCAGGTTATCACATGGTCATTGACCATGCCCACCGCCTGCATGAATGCATAAACAATCGTCGGACCGCAAAATTTGAACCCCTCGCGTTTAAGGTCTTTTGATATCTGGGCCGAAAGTGGGGTCTGCACCGGAACCTGTGCCAGATCAGACCAATGATTGACCAGCGGCGCACCGCCTATGTAATCCCATAAGAACCGATCAAACCCTTGGCGTGCCTCAATCTTTTGCCACGCCTTGGCATTGCCGATGGTCGCCTCGATCTTGCCGCGATGACGGATAATTCCGGGGTCGGCCAACAGGATATCGACCTGCCCATCACCCCATCCGGCGATAATATCAGGGTCAAACCCGGCAAAGGCCGTGCGGAAATTATCGCGCTTTTTCAGAATGGTGATCCAGCTGAGCCCCGCCTGAAACCCATCCAGCACCAGCTTTTCCCACAAGGCGCGGCTGTCATATTCGGGCACGCCCCATTCGGTGTCATGGTAGTCCAGATAGATCTGTTCCTGCCCGACCCATCCACAACGTTCGACCATTTCGACCCCCAACAGAAACTCCGCAAATTCGACCTTAATTGCGTTCCTTTACCTGACATTAGGGACAATGCCTGCATCGTCGGGGTCTTTCCAGCGGATTGGTCACATGCAGCCTCAACGACAGCGCAAATCGGGTACGGGCGATCAAGTCGCCAAAGACCCGTTGCAATTCGCGTTTGAAAGCCGGGATCGCGATGTCCTGAAAATCGTGCGCAATGCCCTGGCCGCAGGCAGTGCCAGACTGGCGTTTCAACCTATCGTATCGGCCAAAAACACCCGGAAGGTAGCCTTTTACGAGGGGCTGATCCGCGTGCTGGATGATGGGGGCCGAATCATTCCGGCGGCCCATTTCATGCCCGAGATCGAAGAAAGCAGTCTGGGCCGGGAAATTGACTGCACAACCCTGCGGCTGGGGTTGGAAATGTTGCGGGTCAATCCGGCGCTGCGGCTGTCCATCAATGTCTCCGCCCGGTCGATTGGCGACGGCGCGTGGCGGCGGATATTGGACGAAGGTTTGCACCGGTCGGCGCAAATTGGCGAACGGCTGATCCTCGAAATATCCGAAAGCTCGGCGATGCTGCTGCACGAAGTTGTCATCCGGTTCATGGAGGAAATGCAGCCCAAGGGCCTGTCATTTGCTGTTGACGGTTTCGGCGGCGGGTTGATTTCATTCCGTCATCTCAAGGACTTCTTCTTTGACATTGCCAAGATCGACAAATGTTTCGTACGCGATATTGCGACATCCCCAGACAATCAGGTGCTTGCGCAGGCGCTGATCAGCGTCAGCCATCAGTTTGACATGTTTACCGTGGCAGAAGGCGTGGAAACCCCAGAGGAGGCGGCGGTGCTGGTTCAGTTGAATATCGGCTGCCTACAAGGCTATCTGTACGGCGTGCCAAAGTTCAGCCTGTAGTTGCCTTGACGCTAGGTCAACGCTGGTATGCGTTAACTTGATTGGCGTTGCCCCGTAGATATCTTGCTTCTAAAGAGGCCCCTGACGGGTGGCACGGCCAACAAGGCCAATCAGCCGCAGTTTTGACCCTTGGGAGGAGCCTTTTATGACCAATGTCGTTATCGCCTCGGCCGCGCGGACTGCCGTGGGCAGTTTTGGCGGCGCTTTTGCCGCCGTGCCGGCGCATGATCTGGGTGCCGCCGTATTACGCGAGGTTGTGGCCCGCGCGGGTGTTGATGCCGCCGAGGTCAGCGAGACGATTTTGGGTCAGGTGCTGACCGCCGCCCAAGGGCAAAACCCGGCGCGTCAGGCACATATCAATGCCGGATTGCCCAAGGAAAGTTCGGCCTGGGGCATCAATCAGGTCTGCGGGTCGGGTCTGCGGGCTGTGGCTTTGGGCGCGCAACACATCATGCTGGGCGATGCGTCCATCGTGATTGCCGGTGGTCAGGAAAACATGTCGATCTCTCAGCATGCGGCAAACCTGCGCGTTGGCCAGAAAATGGGCGACATGAATTTCGTTGATACCATGATCCGCGACGGGTTGTGGGATGCGTTCAACAATTACCACATGGGCCAAACTGCCGAAAACGTGGCCGGCCAGTGGCAGATTACCCGCGAGGCGCAGGATGAATTCGCCGTGGCCAGCCAGAACAAGGCTGAGGCCGCGCAAAAGGCGGGCAAATTTGCTGATGAGATTGTGGCCTATACGGTGAAAACCCGTAAAGGCGATATCGTGGTGACGGCGGATGAATATATCCGGCACGGCGCGACGCTGGAGGCGATGGCCAAACTGCGCCCCGCATTTACCAAGGATGGCACGGTCACTGCGGGCAATGCGTCCGGTCTGAACGACGGCGCTGCAGCGACTTTGCTGATGTTGGCAGATGAAGCGGCGCGGCGCGGGATCGAACCTCTGGCCCGGATCGCATCTTATGCGACTGCGGGGCTTGACCCGTCAATCATGGGGGCCGGTCCGATTCATGCCAGCCGCAAGGCGTTGGCCAAGGCCGGTTGGTCGGTGCAGGACCTTGATCTGGTCGAAGCAAACGAAGCCTTTGCTGCCCAGGCCTGCGCGGTCAACAAAGATATGGGCTGGGACCCGATGATTGTGAACGTCAATGGCGGCGCCATTGCCATCGGCCACCCGATCGGGGCTTCGGGTGCGCGGGTTTTGAACACATTGCTGTTCGAAATGAAGCGGCGCGGTGCCAAAAAGGGTCTGGCAACCCTGTGCATTGGCGGCGGAATGGGCGTGGCCCTGTGCGTTGAACGCTAACAGCAAGCGTGGGTTAAAACCCACCTTACGCTTCCGCGTCGCAATATTATTGCGCAACACGCTTTGCCGCTTTACCAAGATTACAAGCACTGATCCCCAAGGAGGAACCACATGTCCCGTATCGCACTCGTGACCGGAGGGTCGCGCGGTATTGGCGCCGCCATTTCCAAGGCTTTGTTGGCCGAAGGCTACCGTGTGGCCGCGACCTATGCCGGCAATGACGCGGCGGCGGCGGCGTTTACCGCCGAAACCGGCATCAAAACCTATAAATGGAATGTGGCATCTTACGACGACTGCGCCGCAGGCGTGGCGCAGGTCACTGCCGACCTTGGCCCGGTCGACGTGCTGGTCAATAATGCCGGGATTACACGCGACGCGCCGTTCCACAAGATGACGCCGCAGCTGTGGCACGAGGTCATCGATACCAACCTGACCGGCCTGTTCAACATGACCCATTGTGTATGGCCCGGCATGCGCGAGCGTAAATTCGGGCGCGTGGTCAATATTTCCTCGATCAATGGTCAAAAAGGCCAGTTCGCCCAGGCGAATTATGCTGCCGCCAAGGCAGGCGATATCGGGTTCACCAAGGCATTGGCGCTGGAAGGCGCGCGCGCCGGGATCACGGTTAACGTGGTCGCCCCCGGTTATATCAACACCGAGATGATGGCGACGATTCCGGAAAAGGTGATGAACGAGGTCATCTTGCCGCAAATCCCTGTGGGCCGTCTGGGTGAAGCCAATGAGATTGCCCGCTGCGTGGTGTTTCTGGCGTCAGATGCGGCGGGTTTTGTCACCGGATCGACCCTGTCGGCCAATGGCGGGCAGTATCTGAGCTGACACGGTCCCGTGCGACCCTGATCGGATTTGTCGCGGTCCTGTTGTGGTCGCTGCTGGCGCTGCTGACAGTCGGCAGCGCCCCGGTGCCGCCCTTACAACTGAACGCCGTTTGCTTTGGAATTGGCGGGTTGATCGGGCTGATCTGGGTTGCGTCCTCGGGCGGCTTTGGGGTGCTGCGGCAGGTCCCGCTGCGTATCTATGTCTTTGGAACGCTTGGATTGTTCGGCTATCATCTGCTGTATTTCAGCGCCCTGCGCATGGCCCCCGCCGCCGAGGCTGGGTTGATTGCCTATTTGTGGCCCCTGCTGATCGTGCTGTTTTCGGGCCTGCTGCCCGGGGAAACACTGCGTCTGCAACATGTCCTCGGTGGGTTGATCGGCTGTGCCGGGGCTGCGCTTATCGTTGCCTCCGGGGCTACGGGTTTCAGCGCCGCCGCGTTGCCCGGCTACGGTCTGGCCCTGCTTTGCGCGATCACTTGGGCGGTTTATTCGGTGATGTCCCGCCGTCTTGGCGATGTGCCGACCGCCAGTGTCGCAGTGTTTTGTCTGGCCACGGCATTGCTGTCGTTGGTCGCCCATCTGATTTGGGAAACCCCGGTCTGGCCAGCCAGCAGCATGGGCTGGGTCAGTATATTTGCACTTGGCGCGGGCCCCGTTGGCCTTGCGTTTTTCGTCTGGGATATCGGGGTCAAGAAAGGCGACATTCAGCTTTTGGGCGTCGCGTCCTATGCGGCCCCGGTATTGTCAACGCTGGCCTTGATCCTTGCGGGCATTGCCAAACCAACTGCAATGCTTGGCCTTGCTGCGATATTGATTGCGGGTGGTGCGGCGCTGGCTGCCAGCGCCGCAAAACGCAAAGACTAGCCCGCGCTCAGCCGGCCGATCTCTTCCTTGATGTGGAGTTTTTGTTTCTTCAGCCGGGCGATCTCCAGATCGTCAACAGCGGGGCTGCGATGCGCGGCTTCTACCGCGTCTGACAGTGTTTGGTGTTTTTTCTTCAGTTCCTGCAAGTGGGAGGTCAAGCTCAACGTCGTTCTCCTCTCGTTGGATGTGCAACATGCATAGTGCAGCACAGTTTTACAATTCTGTCACGCAGCAAGTAGCACCGAACCCCTAAACAGCAGGTTCGCGCCAAAAGATTGCCAAAACTTTAACGCGGAATGCCGATTGCAGTGCCATTGCGCAAAATATCCGTCACGGCATCGCTGTAATTTGCGCCATCCCGCGAATGTTCGACCCCGTCGTGCAGCACCAGCTGCGCGGCCATCCTGAAGGGGGAGCGGCCCGATTTGCGTGCTTGTAGGATAAACGAATCCGCCGCAGCCCCGGCGCGGGCCACCAGCGGCAGCACGATCACTGACCCCAGCCGGTCTTGCAAACCGGCCAGAACCTCGGGCAGGCGCGCGACCCGCTGGATCAGGGTCAGCACGCCTTTGGGCCCCAGCCTGCGGGCCGCAATATCCAGCCAATCGGCAAGCGGGGTATCACCGCCCAGTGCAACGTCTCGGCCCGGATCATCTGATTCAGTGCCTAGATTCCGGTCAAAATACGGCGGGTTGGCGATGACATGGTCAAAGCTGCGCATCCGCAGTTCATCTGGCAAGGCGCGCAAATCAGCGGTCGTGACCGTCAGCCCGATGTCATTTTCCGCCCCATTCCGGCGCGCCAGGTTGGCGTAATCCTGTTGAATTTCAACGCCATGCAGCACCAGCCCCGGCACCCGCCGCCCCAGACACAACGATGCCACCCCTGCCCCGCAGCCCAGTTCCAGCACAGACTGGCCTGCCACCGCAGGCACTGCTGCGGCCAGCAACACCGGGTCAATCCCGGCGCGGTAACCCCGGCGCGGTTGCCAGATTGACAAGGCCCCGCCCAGAAACGCGTCGCGCGTCAGGCCCTCATCGTCCCAGATCAATGCCATTGTCACGCATCGCGATTTCGGCATCCGGCAGGTCGGCATCCAGCACCATCAACCGACGCGGCAATATGCCTATGGACCCGTCCAGAATGCTCATGTTTACGTCCAATTCAAAGCAGTCTATACCCTCGCCACCCAACAGGGCGGTGGCAAAGGCGATGACCGTCGGGTCGTTGGTGCGCAAAAGCTCTTTCATATTTCAGACATAGTGGCGGGTCGCCCGATTGTCGAGCAGGCGGACCGGATGATGAGCCTTGATGTGGCGGCGAACAAACCGATTGACCGCCTTGCCACGATGCTGAGCGCCGAGATGGATGCGGTCAATGTGATGATCCGCGCCCGCATGGCCAGCGAAAATGCGCCCCGAATCCCGCAGGTCACCGCCCATCTGGTCGAAGCGGGGGGGAAACGCCTGCGCCCGATGCTGACTTTGGCTGCCGCAAAATTATGCGGGTATTCAGGTCCTTACCACATTCATCTGGCTGCTACGGTGGAATTTATCCATACCGCCACCTTGCTGCATGATGATGTTGTGGACCAAAGCCAGCAGCGGCGCGGACGGCCTACCGCCAACCTGCTGTGGGACAATACCAGCAGCGTTCTGGTTGGGGATTACCTGTTCGCCCGCAGTTTCCAGTTGATGGTCGAAACCGGGTCGCTGCGCGTGTTGGACATTCTGGCCAATGCCGCCGCCACGATTGCTGAAGGCGAAGTGCTGCAACTGACCGCCGCGCGGAACCTTGAGACGACCGAAGATATTTACCTCAAGGTCGTGCGCGGTAAAACGGCGTCGCTGTTTTCGGCCGCAACCGAGGTGGGCGGGGTGATTGCGGGTATGCCGGATGCGCAGGTCAAGGCACTGTTTGCCTATGGCGATGCGCTGGGCGTGGCGTTTCAGATTGTTGATGACCTGCTGGATTATTCCGGAACGACGGCCATCGGAAAAGACTTGGGCGATGATTTCCGCGAAGGGAAACTGACCCTGCCGGTGATCCGGGCCGTGGCTGTGGCCACCCCGAGTGAGCGCCTGTTTTGGACCCGCTGCATTCAGAAGGGCCAAGTGGCCGAGGGCGATCTTGAAACGGCGCAAGGGTTATTGGCCCGCCATGGCGCGCTGGAATCCACCCGCCGCGATGCGATTGAATGGGCAGACAAGGCCAAGGCCGCGCTGACCAACCTGCCCGCGCATGAGATCCGCGATATGCTGCGCGATCTGGCTGATTATGTCGTGGCGCGGATCAGCTAGGCCAGTACGGCGGCAGGCACCACCCACCAGCCCATTTGCGCCACCTGCATTGCCCGGGCAGCAGCCCGCGCCGTGCCCATATCGCGCACCAACCCGACACATGTGGCCCCTGACCCCGACATGACGGCAGCAGCCACGCCGGGTAACTGGCGCAGTTTGGCCAGCGCTACGGAAACCTCGGGGGTCAGCAGTTCGGCCCCCGCCTGAAGGTCATTGCGCTGATGGTTCAGCCACGCGGCAAAGCCGTCGAAATCCCAGCTGTCCGGCATCGGCGCCATTGGCGGATTATCCCGGTTTATCAGCCCTTTGAACACGGTAGCAGTTGGCACCGCCACGCGCGGGTTGACCAAAACCATGGCGGCGGGTGGCAGGCGTGGCACCCCGGATAACTGCCCGCCAATACCCGTCATCCGGGCAGGTTGCGGGGCTGACAAACAAACCGGCACATCCGCCCCTAAACCCAGCACCGCCGGGTCATCGGGGGCCAATGGGGCCACATCCCACAAGGCCGCGAGCAGACGCAGGGCTGCGGCGGCATCAGATGACCCCGACCCGATCCCGGCGGCATGGGGCAGCAGTTTGGTCAGCCGCAGGGCCGCGCCTTTGGTCACGCCGCGGGCATGCTGCAGCAGTTTGGCCGCCCGCAGGATCAGATTGCTGTCACCCAGCGGCACACCTGCCGCAAATGGGCCGGTCACGGCGAGGGTCAGCCCGTCGGCGGCGGCGGCGGCAATCTGGTCGCCGATATCCGCAAACACTACCAGGCTGTCCAGCAGATGATATCCATCGGGGCGCTGGCCGGTGACATGCAAGGTCAGGTTGACCTTGGCCGGGGCCAGCCCCTTATCCATGGTCACGGGCTGACATCTGACGCAAATTTCAGCGGTGCGGCCCCTTCGGCGGCCAGAATCGCATCCAGCCCTTGCGCCAGTTTGTCCCTGATCCGGGTCGCATCGGCCTCGGTCGGGTCAAAAGACAAGGCGCGGTTCCATTGAAACTGCGCCTCATTCAGGCGGCCCACGGCCCAATAGACATCGCCCAGATGGTCATTGACCACCGGGTCCACGGGTTCCAGTGCAGCGGCGCGTTCCATATGGATGACCGCCTCGTCATAACGGCCCAGTTGAAACAGCACCCAGCCCAGACTGTCGACAATCGCGCCATTATCCGGGGCGGCGGCCACGGCCTGTTCAATCATGCCCAACGCTTCGTCCAGATTAAGGCCTTCTTCGACCAGCGAATAGCCCAGATAGTTCAGCACCTGTGGACGGCCGGGACTGAGGGCAAGCGAGGCGCGGAAATCGGCCTCGGCTGCGGGCCATTGGTCCAGCCGCTGCAAGGCGATGCCCCGGGTGTACAGCACGAACCAGCGTGCGGGATCAGTGGGACCATACATGTCAAGCGCGCGGGAATAGGCGTCATTCGCCTCGGCGAACCGTTCAAGCCCGCGCAATGCATCGCCCAAAGTGGCCAGAACCACCGGGCTGTCGGGCTGTTTTTCGGCCAGTTGCTGCAACACTTCGATGGCGGTTTCGGGCTGACCGGCGCGGCGCAACACAGCGGCGCGGCCCAGTTCGGCGGCCAGAAACGCCGGGTCGTCCGGCGCTATCAGATCATAGGTCGCATTGGCCAGTTCATACCGCTCCATCCGTTCCAGCAAGGCCGCAACCAGCAGGTTGATCCCGGTATTATCCGGGTTCAGATATTGGGCGATCCGGCCATAGACCAGTTTATAGGCGTCAGACGTATCTTCGCCCAAGGCCATGGCGACCGAATAATACACCTCGGCCAACCCGGCCTTGGCATCGGGGGTAAAATTAAACGGCACGACACCATCAGCCGTCAGCAGGGTCCGCAAGGCCAGCAGGCTGGGGTCCAGCGACGCGCCGAAAGTTGAATCCAACATGGCCACGGCATCAGCATTGCGGCCAAGCTGGCTCAGGACTTGCGCATGCGCGATGCTGGACTGCCGGGTGTGCTGCATACCCTCGGTCGACGGCATGGCAAAAATCACATCTGCCGCCTCAAAATCCCCGACCGTGGCCAGCGCTAGCGCCTTATGATACAGCCCGAACGCCTTTAGCCCGGGGGCAGCAATCACTGCATCAAATGCAGCAATCGCATCGGTCATCTGTCCCTTGCCCACAAAGGCCCAGGCCCGCGTCAACCCATCGACCAGCGGCCCGACAGACTGCCCTGCGTCCAGATTGACAAAAATGGCGTCCCAGTTGTCACCGCTGGCCGCCGTGGCACTTTGGACCATATGCGCGAATTGGCTGTCAAACCCCAGTTGGATGATCTGACCCGATACAGGCAGGGCTGCATCAATCTGGCCCAACCCCAATAGGCCGGCAAGGGTGTTTTCCAGCAGGGCCGGGTTGGTCGGGTCAGCGACGGATGCCTGCCCGAAATACAGGGCCGCCGCCGCGAAATCGCGGTCAATCGCTGCGGCCCGTCCGGCCAGATAGGCCCCGAGGTCCTGATCCGAGCCGGGCGTTTCCTGAGCATTGATCGGCGGCGCCGCACTGCCCAGCAAAGCCGCCAAAACCAGCTTACGAAAAATCAGTGGGGTCACTGCCGAATGCTCCTTACGGGCCTTGTATCACGGCAAGGCTAAGGCCTGCGGCCCGCGCGTGCAATCGCGTCCCGGTTGCCAAAGCGGATTTCCGGCGGTTTCCCGCAGGCGCGCCGATCACATATTCGGGTAATTCGGCCCATCGCCACCTTGCGGCACGGTCCAGACGATATTCTGACTGGGGTCCTTGATGTCACAGGTCTTGCAATGCACACAGTTCTGGAAATTGATCTGGAACCGCGCGGCGGCCCCGTCGCCGACCACTTCATAGACCCCCGCCGGGCAATAGCGTTGGGCAGGTTCGGCATATTGCGGCAGGTTAATGCCAATCGGCACCGACGGATCAATCAGCCGCAAATGCGCAGGCTGGCTTTCGGCGTGGTTGGTCATCGAGAAACTGACATTGGTCAGCCGGTCAAATGACAGTTTGCCGTCTGGTTTGGGGTAATCAATGGCTTTGTGTTTGCTCGCCAATTCCGTCGCAGCCGCATCTGTTTTGCCGTGTTTCAGCGTTCCTAACAAAGACATGCCGAACAGATTGTTGGTCCACATGTCAAAGCCGCCAAGTGTCAGCGAGGCCAACAGGCCAAAGCGGGACCACAACGGTTTGACATTGCGCACCTGTTTCAGATCCTTGCCAATCGGCCCGGCATGGACCGCCTTGTCATAATCGGCCAACACATCGCCTGACCGGCCCGCCGTGATCGCCGCATGAGCGGCTTCGGCGGCGTGGATGCCCGACAACATGGCGTTGTGATTGCCTTTGATCCGCGGCACGTTGACCATTCCTGCCGAACATCCCAACAGCGCCCCACCCGGAAAGGCGGTTTGTGGGATGGACTGATAGCCGCCTTCGGTGATGGCACGCGCCCCGTAAGCCACCCGTTTGCCGCCTTTCAGCAGGTCTGCCACCATCGGGTGATGTTTGAACCGCTGAAATTCGGAATAGGGCGACAGGTAGGGGTTTTTGTAGTTCAGATGCACCACAAAACCGACATACACCTGATTATTATCAAGGTGATAGATGAATGACCCGCCACCGGCATTGCCGCCCAGGGGCCAGCCCATGGTATGTGTCACCCGGCCTGCGTGATGCTTGGCAGGGTCGATCTGCCAGATCTCTTTCATCCCCAGCCCGTATTTTTGCGGCTCGCGGTCCTTTGCCAGATCGTATTTGGCAATGACCTGTTTGGACAAAGACCCGCGCACCCCTTCGGACAGGAATACATATTTGCCATGCAATTCCATGCCGGGTTCATAGGCGGGGCCTTCTGACCCATCGGCCAGACGGCCAAACTCGCCAGCCACGACCCCCTTAACCTGACCCTGATCGCCAAACACCAGTTCGGAACAGGCCATACCGGGAAAAATCTCGACCCCCATCGCCTCGGCCTGTTCGGCCATCCAGCGGCAGACATTGCCCATCGATACAATGTAATTGCCATGATTGCTCATCAGCGGCGGCATGAGCATATTGGGAATACGAACTTTGCCCGCCTCGCCCAGCATGTAGAAATTATCCTCAGTCACCGGGACGGTAATCGGGGCCTTGCGGGACTGCCAATCGGGGATCAGTTGGTTCAGCCCGACCGGGTCAAGCACGGCGCCGGACAGGATATGGGCCCCAACTTCGGACCCTTTTTCCAGAATTACGACTGTCAGGTTTTCGTCCAATTGCTTCAGCTTTATCGCGGCAGACAAACCAGCGGGGCCAGCGCCCACGATGACCACATCATATTCCATAGCTTCGCGTGCGGCCTGCGTCATCGGACTTCTCCTGCTTCTCTTACAATTTGAGATAACGACCGATTCCCGCAGGGGCAACTAAGACACGACGTTAAATTCGCCAGCCGCGACCTTGCAGCGCAGCCTTTTAAGGCCCATCTGTGCTTCTGCCTCGGGACGGCCCTTGACTTCTTACCCGCTGGACGGGTTAAAACATCCGATCAATCGCGCAAAGGCCCCCCGGAGGGAGCAGGACGACATGGAAAAGATACCACTCACCCGCGCTGGCTTTGACAAGCTGGAAGCCGAACTGAAGCATCTGAAATCAGTGGAACGCACCGCCATTATTCAGGCGATATCCGAGGCGCGAGAACATGGCGACCTGTCCGAGAATGCGGAATACCATTCGGCCAAGGAAAAGCAGTCGTTTATCGAAGGCCGGATCAAGGAACTGGAAGGCGTGATTTCGCTGGCCGAAGTCATTGATCCAACTAAACTATCCGGCACGATCAAGTTTGGCGCGACGGTTGGATTGGTCGACGAAGATACGAACGAAGAGAAGTCCTATCAGATTGTCGGCGAATACGAGGCCGACATCGAACATGGCCGTCTGAACATCAAATCGCCGCTGGCGCGCGCCCTGATCGGCAAAACCGTGGGGGATTCGGTCGAAGTCCGCACACCCGGCGGCGACCGCGCCTATGAGATCTTGCGCATCGCATTCAGCTGATGTCAGTGCAGGCCAACAGGCAGACTGAGGCACGGCATGGCAGAATTACGAAACAAAACAGCGGGCAGTGACGGCGTCACCGCGACCGAGCTTGTGGCCATCGCCCTTAGCCTGATCTGGCTGGTGCTGGCGGGTGGGTTCTTTTTGCTGTTGCCCGCGACCGAGGCCGACACCAACGGCGGATCATTGCGGTTCGTGATGACTGTGTTGGCCATTTTCATGCCGATCGCCCTGATCTGGGTCGCCGCCGCCGCCGCCCGCGCCGCCCGGATCATGCGCGAGGAATCGCGCCGGATGCAGGCCGCTGTTGACGGGATGCGCCAGACCTATCTGGCCGACCGGCAGGCCCGCGGCAATGCCCTGCCGCACAGCACGACGGTTGAACGCAAACTGAACGAAATCGCTCAGGCCACCCGGCAAACCGAAACCACCATGGCCACCTTTGCGTCAACCCGCGAGGCCCCGCGCGGTGCCGCACCGGCCCCTGCGCGTGCCCCGGACGGGCAACAAAGCCTCGCTCTTGGCACGCCTGCCGATGACATCCGCCCGCCTTTGCCCCGGATCGACCTGATCCGCGCGCTGAACTTTCCTGATACGGATAAGGACACCATCGGTTTCGCTGCTCTGCGCCGCGCGCTCAAGGACCGGACGGCGCGGCAGTTGGTTCAGGCCAGTCAGGATGTGCTGACATTGCTGTCGCAAGACGGCATCTACGTGGACGACCTGCGCCCCGACCGGACCGCCCCCGAGATTTGGCGACGGTTTGCGCAGGGCGAACGGGGCCGGTCTGTGGCCGCCCTTGGCGGCGTGCGCGACCGGTCCAGCCTGGCGCTGACCACCGGGCGGATGCGTGAAGACACGATCTTTCGTGACGCAGCCCATCATTTCCTGCGGCATTTCGACCGGATGCTGGTGGCGTTCGAGCCTGAGGCGAGTGATGAAGATATCGCCGACCTGTCCGAAACCCGCACCGCCCGCGCGTTCATGCTGCTGGGGCGGGTAACGGGCACGTTTGAATAATAGCGGGGGTGGGTCTAAACCCACCTTACTTTTTCGTTTGTGCCGGACCAAAGTAAGGCGGGTCTTGACCCACGTTTCTCCTAAAATTCCCGTGCCGGATCAATTGGCGGCAGGGGCAGGTTCAGCTGCCCGATCTCGGCCAAAACGGGGGCGGTCGCGCGTAATCCCCAGCGGTCAAAGAACCCGCGCAGATCATGGCCAGTGATCGTGCAGACCAGCCGCACAAACAGATCGACCTTGTCCTGATCCGGGGCATCCCGCGGCAACAGATCACGCCGGACCTGCTGGTTCAGCGTGCGGAACAGGTCCCAGCCATAAACCACCCGCAACTGGTGAAACATCACCAGCCGGATAAACAGTGTATCGCTGTCATCAATCAGATAATCCGGCACCCCGCCGCCCGCGCCCAGATAATCCCGCGCCCGGGCCAAGGTTGTTTTTCCTGCTGCGTCAGTTTCTGCTAACCGGCTGGGATTGCCCAGGGATTCCTCGACATATAGCGACCAGATATTGGTATTAATCTCGGTCAATGCCCCCCATGTCCACGAATACGGCTGCTCGATATGGCCAAGCTCGTGCCATGGGCCCCAACTGACCTGCAACAGGTCGGGATTGGTCAGGTCGGACGAATTGTCCGGCAAAAGGCCGATATAACCATCAGTCGCATACATATAGAAATTCTGCCGGTCTTCAGCGCTGGCCCGGAAATCGACCAGAAAATGCTGGCGCAGCGGGCTGGGTTCATCCAGCGGGTCGGCCCCGTCAAGGCCAGACAGGCCATCCTCCAGCGCCAGAACCCGGTTTATCATGGCGAAACTGGCGGCGGGTTCAGGGATCGGGGCACGTTGATAGACATCGCTGGGCAGGGTTATCAGGGCGCGGTCACCGACCAGTTGCACAAAACCCGCCCCCTTGTGCGTGTCCAGTTCGACCTGCCAATCCGCCGCCGTCATCGCCCCGTCGACATAAAGCGGGATGCTGTCCCCGCCGGTCAACCTGACCGCAATCTCGGGACCAGCCCCGGTCAGCCGCAAAAACAGCGGACCGTCTTGGGTGGCAGTGATTTGGGTTTCACCGGGGCCAAGCCGTTCAATCTGCTGATCCAGACTATGCCCCCACATCGGGCGAAAGCCAACGATCAGGCTGGCCCCGACCCCGGCGGGCAAATCCGGCAATCCAATAGTGACCTGATCCCCGGCCCGCACCGTCCGGCCCAACGGCTGCTGATCTTCGCGTTGAGTGGTGTCGAGCCGCAAACCTTCGGCCTCGGCGCTGGGCAGCGGCGGCAGCGTATATATCCCGGCCTCGTTATCCCAAGTTGCGGCATGGGCCACAGGTGCCGACAGAACCAGAACAACGGCAAAAACCCTCATATCACCCTTAGAATCATTGTCGTTGCCGACCGGAACCCGAACACATGGCGCAGAACCCCGGTGGATTGGGTTCGCACCGCCCGAAACCCGCGCCGTTCATACAAGGCCCGCGCGCGGTCATTGCTGTCAATCACGTCCAGCCTGACCTCGGCATAGCCGCGCCCGGCGGCCTCATCAGCAATAGCCCGCAATAACAACGTGCCCACCCCGCGCCCCCGCGCCGCAGGTTCCACGAATATCCCGTCCATCAGAAACCGGGCATTTTCGGTGTCACGTTCCAGTGCGGATAGCAACGCCACCCGCCAGCTGGCCCCGATCCAGCCATAAACAGCGGCCATATCCCGGTAAGACCCACCAATCAGCGCACCTTCATGGGTTTTGAACCCGGCCACGCCCAACAACATGCCATCGGCATCGCGGGCGCACAGCGCATGGGGCGGGTGCAGCATCGCCTCAAAAAAACGCAGGGCTTTGCGGCGGGGCCCCATGGCTTTGCCCAGTTTCGGCCCGAACGCCTCCCAATACAGGGCGGCGATTTGGGGGCGGTCGCGATCGGGGAAGCCTTTGGTGATTATCACGTTTGTGCCGCTCCTGTGGCCGCAATCCGTGCAGCCGCCTGCCGCAACTCTGTTTCATGACCGACGCCGAAAATCCAGCCCTCGGGTGATGGGGCTTGGGTCAACATGCGCGCCAATGTTTCGGGGGGCAAGGCTGCAATCGCACCTGCCAAAACTCGCACTTGAGCGGCGTCCTTGATCTCGCCGGGCCGGGCGATTGCCGCGATTTCTTTGGCGATAATGGATGGCCAGATTTCAATCAACGTTATGGGCGGCCCCAGCGGTTCAAACGGCCAGACTGCTATTTGCCCCGCAAAGCGGCGGCGCAGGCGAGACAGGACTGGAAGGCCCATGATGATTTGTGATCCAACCGCCCCCGAACCTGCCAGTTGCCATGCTTCGAAACTGCCAGTTGCTGCCAGTTCGGTTTGCCTACGGGCAGGCTTCCAACGAAAATCCCTGTCATTGCCCTTGCGCGGCAGGTCTGCGATGTCGCGTTGCAAGCCGTTGAACCAGAACGGCCCGACCCCCGGAAACTGTGCGTTGATCTGCCCGGCAAGATCAAAGCGGTTATTTCCCTTGATCGCGTCCTGCACTCGTGCCTCGAACCAGTCCCACAGGGCCAGCGGGTCGTTGTTCTGCGTTAACTTTTCCGCAAATCCGGCGGGGTAGGCAAAGGCGAAATCGAACCCGATGCAGACTTTACGTCCGGCCATCCGGTCCACTTCAAGTTGGCGGGTGATCCATGCCTCGGCCACGGCCCGGTTGCGCAAATAGACCGGAGGTTCGCTGATCCCGTCGCGGACCACACCCGCCCAAATCGCGTCCTTCTTGGGGGTGTGCCCCCGATCATTCCCGCCAGACCAATCGACCATGATGAAAGTATCAAAAGTGCTGTCAGCCAAGGGTCTGTGGACAAGCCCCACTTCCCCCAGAATAAAATCCGCCACTGCCCCGGTATCGTTCAAATCCAGCAATGGCACCCCGGCCGCCACCAATGTATCGCAGGCCACCGCCCGCACCGT
>JANOQM010000019.1:0-1551 GCA_031422295.1 Rhodobacterales bacterium
GTGGTGGCGGCGGGGCAGGGCATCGGGCGGGCCTCGGCCGTTGCGATGGCGCGTGAAGGGGCTGCGGTGATTGCAACGGATGTGAACGCGGCGGCTTTGGCTGAATTGGAGGCTGAAGGCCTGCGAACCATCGTGCTGGATGTGCGTGACCCGGCCTCGATTGCGGCGGCGGTCGCGGTGGCGGGGCCTGTCAATGTGCTGTTCAACTGCGCGGGGTTTGTGGCGACGGGCAGCATTCTGGACTGTGACGAAGATCAATGGGCGTTCAGCGTTAGTCTGAATATGACCGCGATGTACCGGATGTACCGGGCGTTTTTGCCGGGCATGTTGGGGCAGGGCGCGGGGTCGATCATCAACATGGCGTCGGTTGCAGGATCGGTGATCGCAGCGCCAAACCGCTTTGTGTACGGTGCAACTAAAGCGGGTGTGGTTGGGCTGACCAAGTCCATCGCCGCCGATTTCGTAACGCGCGGCATCCGCGCCAATGCGATTTGTCCGGGCACGGTGGAAAGCCCGTCGCTTGAACAACGCCTGCGCGATACTGGTGATTATGATACAGCCAAATCTGCGTTCATCGCCCGCCAACCGATTGGTCGTCTTGGCAGCGCGGACGAGATTGCCGCACTTGTGGTGTATCTGGCCAGTGACGAAAGCGCCTACACCACCGGAGTTGCGCATGTGATCGACGGCGGTTGGGCAAATACCTGATCTGTTATCATGCGAACTACGCCGGCTGCATTATGCAGACAGCCGCGACGGGTGATAATTCTATCGGCTGCACTGCGATATTGCCACGCCACCGTGCGGCGGGCGTAACTTTTTGTTCTTGGACTGCACGTTACAGAGTTTTGGTACGAACATGGATATCAATCACTCCAACCATTTTGGCAACCTGACCGTCACTTGGCCCGTAAGCGCGGCTTCGACACAATCTGCCAGACTGCCAAACCGCACAGCGCGGTTGCTAAGAGCAGGGCCATAATGGGCGTATTTGCCAGAATTGGTCATCAAGGCGCGCGTATTCGGCGGGAAGACCGGTTCAGAAATGGAACACCAGCAAATGTCGGGCAGAACCTGCACGCCGCTTTGGTGCAGCAAGTCCAGCGTGCCGTTGGCCTGTGCGGCAGCGATCACCTGATGGCCTGCAGTGATAATGACTTGGGTGTTAGCGTGTCGCTGCCTGCCTGCAAGCTTTTTCGCAAGCTGTTCGCATTCGGATAACGAATAATGCGGGCTCCCCAGCGCAACCAGTTCCACTGCCTCGGGACCCGCATTCAGCAATTGCCACGCGTCGCGCATATCATCGCGGGTGATTCTGGCGTGGCTGGCGTCGGGGTTAGCGGCGCCTTCTGCTTCGGGCGTTACCCCTTCGATATGCAGCATGGGAGCCGCCGATGTCGTTCCAAAAGCAGCACATAGAGCCTTAAGATCATCGCGGCTGGGTTTGGCCGCAGCCAGACCGCGCAGCAAGGGAATACAATCAGGCGCGCGGTGACCTGCGAGATAACCGATTAGGGGCCAAAACGCATCATCTATGCTATCTGGCAGATC
>JANOQM010000020.1:0-23126 GCA_031422295.1 Rhodobacterales bacterium
GCCCTACGGACCACTTTCATCGGACGACCCCCCCCACAATGCCCGCCCCTGATCTCATTCAGTGGCAGCGATCCGTAGGGCGGGGTTCGCCCCGCCGGGCCGGATTGGCGGGGTGAACCCCGCCCTACAGGATGGTATTCATGTGTTGCGCCGCGTGGTATCTTCGGCTATATTCATTTTGAATATCTCCGAAGGACTCTTCGTATGGCCTCCACCAGCCTGACCCTCACCCCGCATTGGGAAAACTACATCCAGTCCGAAATCCAGTCCGGCCGGTTCACCTCGGCCAGTGAAGTGGTCCGGGCGGGGTTGCGCGAGTTGGAGGATAAGGGCAGGCGGCTCGACGCCCTGCGCGCTCATCTGGCCGAAGGGACGGATCAGGCCGAACGAGGCGAATTTCTTCCGGACTTTGATATGGAAACTGTCATCGCACAGGCCAAGTCCGCCGCCGCGTGACCACTTTCCGGATCACGCCAAGGGCCGCCCGTGACCTTGCCGGAATTGCCCGGTGGTCGCTTGATCGCTGGGGTGCCGCCCGGATGGAAACCTATATGTGCGGATTGGATGATCGTTTTAGATGGCTGGCCCAGCACCCGCTGTCCGGACGCACCCGCCCCGATATTGCCCCCGGCTATCGGTGTTTTGCAGAGGGACTGCATTTGGTGTTTTACATCGTGCAAGAAGATGCCATTGCCATTATCGGTGTTCCGTATCAGGCGATGGATGTCGGCGGATATTTTGCATAGCCCGCCGACTCCGGATCGAAAATTACCCGCGCGCCGCCATCGTCGCATTCGCCCACCAGACGATATCATCCAGCGTCAGCTTGGCGGAAGGCAGCAGGGTCGCCTCGATGTCAGCGATCTTGCCCGAACCACCCATGCCGGGGTGGACGCGCCAGAAATCACCGCCGCCGATATGCACCGCGTTGCGCACCGGGACCATTTGCAACTCGACCGCGATACCGCGCAGATGCTCCAGCGCGCGGGCACCGCCCATCGACCCATAGGCTATCGCGCCCATGGGTTTATGCGCCCATTCTACATAAGCCTGATCCAGCGCGTTCTTCAGCGACCCTGCCACCGAGTGATTATATTCGCTGACGACAAAAATGTAGCCGTCAAACTCGGCCAGTTTCTTTTGCCAGGCCACCACCAACGGGTCAGCGGACGGCATATAGGCGTTGGTCGCCATGTCGGCGAAAAGCGGCAGGTTATAGTCGCGCAGGTCGACCAGTTCGACCGTCATATCAGCGCGGGCCTGTGCCTGCGTCAGCATCCATTGTGCGGGCAGGTCGGCAAAGCGGGTGGCGCGGGTCGAGCCGATGATAAGGGCGATTTTGGGCAGGGCCATGATGTATCCTATCAGGTGTGTTCAGTCTTGAACGATTAAATGGGCGAACAGTTCCCTTGGTTCAATCGGGTCAATTGTGCGCTGATGCACAGCCACTCTCAGGCTCGCGCAGCGGACCTTTCGGCTGGGACTTGCCCCCGCGTTCCCTGAATGATTTATCTGCGGTATGAACAAACCATCCGATAATCCCGCCGATCCGTTCAAAAAGGCTTTGGCCGATGCGACCCGCGTCATGGCCGATGATCATGACCTTGTGGTCACCTATTCGGTTGACCCCCCCGGCCTGACCGCCGACACGGTCCGCCTGCCGCAAATCAGCCGCCGGATGACCCGGGACGAAGTGCTGTTGGCCCGGGGCACCGCCGATGCGTTTGCCCTGCGCCACCGCTATCACGATGCCGCCGTCGCCGCGCGTTATATGCCGACCGGGCAAATGGCCCGCGACCTGTATGACGCGATGGAAACCGCAAGGGTCGAGGCTGTGGGCGCACAACATATGCCCGGCACGGCGGGCAATATTGATGCCAAGATCGGGGCTGAGGCGCGGCGCAAGGGCTATGACCAGATCCGCAAGAGCGCCGATGCGCCTTTGGCCACGGCAGCGGGCTATCTGGTGCGGCATCTGGCCACGGGCCGCGATTTACCGCCGGGTGCGGATAACGTGATGGCGCTGTGGCGGGACTTTATTGAGGGGCAGTGTGGCGATGCGCTGGCAGATATTGGCGGCGTGCTGGGTGACCAGAAAGCATTCGCCAAGCTGGCCCGCCGGCTGATTGCCAATTTGGGTTATGCTGATCAACTGGGCGAGGACCCGGACCGCGACGATGATCAGGATGATGCCGCCGAGGACGGGGCGGAAGATGACGCCGAGGACGAATCGTCGGGCGATGACCAGAGTGACAGTGACGAGGCCGAAACGTCACCTGAACAATCGCAGGATGATCAGCAAGACCCCAGTCAGGCGCAGGTCAGCATGGATGACATGGCCGACGCCGAGATGGGCGAAGAGGCCGAGATGCCCGAAGGCGAGGCCCCGTTAGAGCCACCCGCCCCTGCGCCCTGGTCAGATGCGGATCCAAATTACGAAGTGTATCGGACTGATTTCGATGAGGAGATCGGGGCAGAGGAACTGGCCGAGCCGCCGGAACTGGAACGGCTGCGCGCCTATCTGGACCAGCAATTGGAGCCGTTGAAGGGGGCGGTGTCGCGGCTGGCCAATAAATTGCAGCGCCGGTTGCAGGCGCAGCAGTCGCGGTCCTGGGAGTTTGACCGCGAGGAGGGGATATTGGATGCGGGGCGGCTGGCCCGGGTGGTCGCAAATCCCACGACGCCTTTGAGTTTCAAGGTCGAAAAGGACACGGAGTTCCGCGATACGATGGTGACGCTGTTGTTAGATAATTCAGGGTCGATGCGGGGGCGGCCGATTTCCATCGCCGCAATTTGTGCCGATGTGCTGGCGCGGACGCTTGAGCGCTGCGCGGTCAAGGTCGAGATTTTGGGCTTTACCACCCGGGCGTGGAAGGGCGGCTTGTCCCGTGAAAAATGGCTGGCCGATGGGCGGCCTGCCGGGCCGGGCCGGTTGAACGATCTGCGCCACATCATCTATAAATCCGCCGATGCGCCGTGGCGGCGGACCCGCGAGAATCTTGGGTTGATGATGAAAGAGGGGCTGCTGAAGGAAAACATCGACGGCGAGGCGCTGGAATGGGCGCACCGCCGGATGGTGATGCGGCGTGAGCAGCGCAAGATCCTGATGGTGATTTCGGATGGCGCGCCGGTGGATGACAGCACCCTGTCGGTCAACCCCGCGAATTATCTGGAAAAACACCTGCGCGATGTGATTGCGATGGTGGAAAAACGGAAAGCGGTGGAGTTGCTGGCGATTGGCATCGGGCATGACGTGACCCGGTATTACGACCGCGCCGTCACGATTACCGATGTCGATCAGTTGGCCGGGGCGATGACCGAGCAGTTGGCGGCGCTATTTGATACTGATCCGCGTAAACGTGCGCGGGTGCTGGGGATGAACAAGGTCCGTCGGGCGGGCTGAGAGGCGGGAGCCTCCGGCGGAGGTATTTGGGCAACTCCGAAAATACCAGGGAGCGGTAATGTTTCAAAGTTTTGAGGTCGCAAGCCGCCCGGAACAAGGCCCGCCCCGTCTGGTGGCCCTGCGGCAGGCAATACAGGCGGCGGGGCTGGACGGGTTTATTGTCCCCCGCGCCGACGCGCATCAGGGCGAATATGTCGCCCCTTGTGATGCACGGCTGGCCTGGCTGACCGGGTTTACCGGGTCGGCGGGGTTTTGTGCGGTTCTGCCGGGGGTGGCGGGGGTGTTCATTGATGGCCGCTACCGGATGCAGGTCCGCGCGCAGGTCGCGGATGTGTTTACGCCGATCCATTGGCCCGAGATAAAGCTGGCGGATTGGTTGATTGAACAGATGCCGGGTGGTGGCGTCGTGGGGTTTGATCCCTGGTTGCATACGGTGGATGAGGTCGCGGATTTGCGCGAGAAGCTGGGGCCGAAGGGGATTGAATTACGCGGTGTCGGCAATCTGGTGGATGGGTTATGGGTGGATCGCCCTGCCCCGCCGGATGCGAAATTTACCGCCTATCCGCTGAAGTTTGCAGGCGAGAGCCATGCGGATAAGCGCGCCCGGATGGCGGCTGTGTTGGGTGAGGCCGGACAGTCAGTGGCTGTGCTGACCCTGCCGGATAGCATCGCCTGGCTGTTGAATATCCGGGGCACGGATGTGACCTGCAATCCGGTGCCGCATGGTTTTGCCCTGCTCTATGCCGATGCGACGTGCGATCTGTTTTGCCGCACCGGCAAAGCGGATGATGTATTGGACCATTTGGGCGGCGCTGTGCGGGTCCGGGACGCGGCGGAGTTTACCAGCGTTCTGGCCGGGCTGACCGGGACGGTCCGGCTGGATTATAAATCAGCGCCGCAGCAACTGGCTGATGTCATGACCGGGCTGACGCTGGTCAATGCAACCGATCCTTGTATCCTGCCCAAGGCCCGCAAGAATGCCGTGGAAATTGCTGGCACGAAAGTGGCGCATGTGCGCGACGCCGTGGCCATGGTGCAGTTTCTGTGCTGGCTTGATGCCGAGGCCCCCAAAGGTGGGTTGACTGAGATTGATGTGGTCCGGTCGCTGGAAGGGTTCAGACGGGCCACCAATGCCCTGTGCGATATCAGCTTTGAGACGATTTGTGGCGCGGGCCCGCATGGGGCGATTATCCATTACCGGGTGACCGGGGAAACCAACCGGCCGGTCAGGGCGGGTGAGTTGCTGTTGGTGGATTCCGGTGGCCAATATTTGGATGGCACGACGGATATTACCCGCACGGTCGCTGTCGGGCCGGTCCCGCCCGATGCGGCGGCCTGTTATACCCGCGTGCTGCAGGGGGTGATTGCGATCAGCCGGGCCCGGTTTCCGCGCGGTGTGGGCGGGCAGCATCTGGATGCTTTGGCCCGGTTCCCGCAATGGCTGGCGGGGATGGATTATGACCATGGCACCGGGCATGGCGTCGGCACCTACCTGTCGGTGCATGAAGGCCCGCAGGGCATTTCGCGCCGGTCCGAAGTGGCGCTGGAACCCGGCATGATCCTGTCGAATGAACCGGGCTATTACCGCGAGGGCGCTTTTGGCATTCGGATCGAAAATCTGATCGTGGTATGCGAGGCGGCCCCTGTGCCGGGTGGCGATGACCGCAAGATGATGGATTTCGAGACTCTGACATGGGTCCCGATGGACCGCCGTTTGATTGACCTCGCATTGCTGGCGGGGCCGGAGCGGGAGTGGGTGGACCGCTATCACGCGCAAGTGCTGGCCCTGATCGGCCCAAGGGTTGAGGGGGCCGTGCAGGACTGGTTGGTCGCCGCCTGTGCGCCGCTGTGACATCAGGGGTTTACGCAGGGCCGGTATGACGCCACGATGGGCCGGATCAATGCAAAGGATATCGCCATGGCTGACCATATTTCGATCCGTCCGGCCGAGGGGCTTTGGGTGATCCGCGCTGGTGGTGCGGTGATGGGCGAATCCGAGGCCGCGTTGGAAATGACCGAGGCGTCTTATCCGCCGGTCATCTATTTTCCGCGCAGCGATATTGCCATGGCCTTTCTGGAAAAGTCGCCCACCACATCGACCTGCCCGCACAAGGGGCTGGCCAGTTACTATTCCATCGTGGCGCAGAATGGCACGATCCGCGATGCGATCTGGTCTTATGAGACGCCCTTACCAGAGGTTGCGGCGATTGCGGGCTACCTCGCGTTCTATGCCAATAAAGTGGAAATCGAACAGGTTTAGGGATTTGGCGGCGGCGGTAAACTGCGGCTTTCTTGTACCCTGACGATGGTTCACTGCAACTTTTGACACTTTATTTAATTGCATGATCGCGCAAAGGTTGTAATTTACTGTGAATTCAACCGCTTTATGCGGATATTCTGTTTTGCCGCTCGCACGAATCGGTGATTTTGACTAGGCTGTCAGAATAATTTTAAATGGTGCGGCACATGGCCAAGGAAGATGATAAAACCGCCCAAGATGGGCTGGTGGATGAGGTTATCGGCAACCTGTATGAGGTGGCCATTGATCCCACCCGCTATGAAACCCTGCTGGATCATTGGGAAGAAATGATGCGCCCACAGCGCGCTGTTGCCAATGATGCGACGTCGCCTTCGCCCGATATCAGACAATTCGAGAGCCATTTTCACCGCGCCGACAAGGTATTGGACCGGATTATCAATCAGTCCGTGTCGACCGAGGCCGAAGTGATGCTGGCGCAGATCGAACTGGCTGCAGCCTTTGTAGTGGACCGCAGCCTGACGATTATTGCCGCGAATACCGCAGCGGCGGGGGTTTTGGGTGTGACGCGCGGCGCAAGGGTGGCCGATCTGGCGCTGGGGACCGGCGAGACCGACCTGCTGGCCCGGCAGATTGACCGCATGATGATGGGCAATTCCAGCGTTCCGGTGGTGGTCCGGTCCCGGTCTGCCCGCGCCGACCGGCTGATTGTGCTGCATCTGCGGTTGGTCCGCCCGGTCCGCGATCCGGCCTTTGTTATCGCCGTGACGTCCGAAATCGGTTGGCCGCGCGGATTTTCCGACGTGCTGCGCGCCGCGTTTGAGCTGAGCCCCGCCGAGGTCGAAGTGGTCCGGGCGCTGGCCGAAGGTCAGGCCCTGACCGATATTGCGCAGGCCCGGGGCCGCAGCGTGGATACGGTGCGCGCGCAGCTGAAATCTGTCATGGCCAAGACCGAAACCCGCAGCCAGACCGAGCTGGTCCGGCTGACGCTGACGACGATGGAGCTTGCCCATTCCGGGGCCGAAGATACCGAACATCTGCCCGAGGCATCGACCGGATTTGGGACGCTGGAGCCACGCCCGTTTCATACGATTGGCCTGCCTGACGGCCGCAGGCTGGACTATCTGACCTTGGGTGATCCGACCGGCAGGCCGGTGCTGTTTTTTCCGCTGGATTACGGGTTGGTCCGCTGGCCTGCCAGTGCCGAGGCCGAAGCTGCGCGCCGTGGCATAAGGATCATTGTGGCCGTGCGTCCGGGTTATGGCGGGTCGACTGGCTTGCCAAAAGGCGCCCCATATGTGGCGCAGGTCGTTGATGATATTGAGTATTTACTGAATGCACTGAAGGTCGGCCCGATGCCGTTCCTGACCTTGGGTGGTGATAGTTTTCTGGCATTCGCCTATTTTTCCGCCTATCCCGAGCGGATGACCGCCCTGATCGCCTCTGGTGGCGTCCTGCCGTTGACCCGCCCCGAACAATACGAGCGGATGGATAAATGGCACCGCTTTATCCTGGCCGGAGCCCGCTATACCCCGCATCTGCTGCCCTTTATGGTCAAGGCCGGGTTTGCGCTGGCACGGCGTCTGGGCAAACGCGGGTTTGTGCATGCGGTCTATGGCAAGTCCAAGGCGGATGTAGCGACCTTTGAGATCCCCGAAGTGTTCGAGGCGATGGTCTGCGGGTCTGAGGTATCATTGTCCGAAACCCATTCCGCCCATGATGCGTTTTCCCGCGAAGTTATCCATCACGAAACCACGGATTGGACCGCCGAAGTGGCCGCCCTGAAAGGCGCGATCCCGGTGCATTTCATGAATGGCCTGCAAGACCCGCAGGTGCCGCCCGGAACGCTTGCCGATTTCCAGAGGGATTACGATTGGATCGACTTCCGGGTTTATCCCGATGCCGGGCAATTGGTATTTTTCCTGAAATGGCGGGATGTGCTGGGGTTGGCGGAAAAGTTTCTGGGCACAGGGCCCCGTATCTAAACTATATTTATTAATTGGCGCATGGGTTTACCCGCCTGCTTTACCCCAAACAGGGTATGACCGGATTTTCGACTCAGATTAACCCTTTGGACATTGATCCCGTTAGTTTCCAACCTGCCGCAGGGCAACAGAACACATAGATCCGGTGTTGAGCGGAGGTGAGTGGCCGCTTGGCATTTTTTATTCAAACCCGCTGGGAAACCGGCAGACTAGGGCGGTTGGATGATGGCAATGGCACGGAAGTATTCACGTGCCACACATCAGACTGCCGCCCTGATCCTATTTGAGACCGGACAGCCGCAGTTGGTGGTGTTCGGCATCAGGCTGGGGGTGTTTGCCGGGCTGTATCTGTCGGCGGTGATGCCGGGCGATGCGCTGAACTGGGATCATTCGCTGACCATTCCGGGATTGACGCCAGAAATGAAGCCGGGAGAAGATTAAGCCGCGCCCTGCAGCAGCACCCGCGCTGCACCGCGCGCCGCCTCGGTCACCGTATCGCCTGCCAGCATCCGGGCAATTTCATCTATCCGTGCTTCGGGGGCAAGCGGGATAACCCGGCTGGTTGTTACCTCGCCCGTTACCTGTTTTTCCACCCGCCAGTGATGCCCGCCCAAGGCCGCAACCTGCGGCGAATGGGTCACAACCAAGACCTGGCCGCGCGATGCCAGATCGGCCAGCCTGCGGCCCACGGCATCTGCGGTGGCCCCGCCCACGCCCCTGTCAATCTCGTCGAAAATCAGGGTCAGACCCACGGCTTCGCGGGTCAGGCAAACCTTGAGCGCCAGCAGGAACCGGCTCAGTTCGCCCCCCGAGGCGATTTTGTCCAAGGGGCCAGCGGGCGCGCCGGGGTTCGTCGCCACCTGAAATGACACGGCGTCCGCCCCATCAGGGCCAGCGTCGCCCAGCGCCATGGCCACGGTAAATACGGCGCGGTCGAGTTTCAGCGGGGTCAGTTCGGCGATCATGGCGGTGGTCAGGGACGCGGCGGCGTGACGCCGCAGCGCGGACAGGTGTTGGGCTGCAGCGTCATAAGCCGCCTGTGCCGTGGCAAGCTGTGTCAGAGCGCGGGCAATATCCTTGCCCGATGCGTCAAGGGCAGTCAAACGGCCGCGCAATTCATCGGCGAAACGGCCCAACGCATCAGGCCCAACGCCATGTTTGCGCGCCAAAGCCCGGATCGCAAACAGCCGCTCTTCAGTGGCTTCCAGCGATGCGGGGTCAAAGTTGAGCGCGTCCAGACAATCGGCCACGCCCTGTTCGGCCTCGCCTAATGCCTCGATCGCGCGGCCAAGTGCCGCCATTGGCGCGTCAAGCCGTCCGTCAGCGGCACTGGCCGCACCATCCAGCCAGCGCATCGCATCCGACATCATACCTTCGGCCCCCTGCCCGGATAATGCAGTATGTGCGCGGGCAATGTCGGTTCTGATCCGGGATGCACCCTGCATCAGGCGGCGGCTGGCATCAAGCAGCGCATCCTCGCCGGGTTCGGGGTTCAGTTTATCCAGTTCGGCAACTGCGTGGCGCAGGAAATCTTCCTCGGTCTGCAAGGCGGATTGCAGCGCCCGGGCCTGATCCACAGCAGTCTGTGCCATGCGCTGGGCTGCCCATGCAGACCGGGTGGCGGCAACGGCGGGTTGGGTTCCGGCGAAGTCGTCGAGCAACTGCCGGTGACCCCGCGGGTTCAGCAGACCCCGGTCATCCTGCTGGCCATGCAGTTCGACCAGACAATCGGACAAATCGCGCAACACCTCGCCGCTGACGCGCCGGTCATTGACCCATGCAGTTTTGCGCCCGTCGCGGGTATTGGTCCGGCGCAGGATCACTTCGGCATCGGCGATGATCCCGGCCTCGGCCAGAACGGCATGGGCCGGATGGCCGGGGGGCAGGTCGAACCAGGCGGTGACTTCGCCCTGATCGGCCCCGGCGCGGACCAGTTCGGCCCGGCCCCGCCAGCCCAGAACAAACCCCAATGCGTCCAGTAGAATGGATTTGCCTGCCCCGGTTTCGCCAGTCAGCACATTCAGGCCGGGCTGGAATGCAAGGTCCAGCCGGTCAATGATCAACATGTCGCGTATTTCGAGCCCGCGCAGCATGGGGTCCTTCGGGTTGTGTCGCTGACGTCTTATCGCATTCCGGGCGCGGCGGGGCCAGCGCGAACTGGGGTGTGGTGGGTCAAGACCCACCTTACTGGCGCGAAAGTAAGGTGGGTTTTAACCCACATCTTGTGGACGTGGTGGGTCAAGACCCACCTTACGGTATTCAGGGGTTAACGATACACCGCCTGCACCAGCGTGACCTGCTGTACTGACCCATCCTGCGCGGTGATTTGCCCGCCGGCCGGACTGCCCAGTGCGTCCAGCGTCATGCGGCCAGACCCGACCAGCACGGGTTCGCTGCGCGGGCTGGGGAATATTGAGGATTCGTAGCTAAACCCATCGGCGGTGGCCACAGTCAACCGCACCTGCTGGCTTGGCCCATCCGGGCCGGTCTGGATGAACAGGCAGGGCCCCAATGTACGCTGGCAGTTATGCGGGGTAAATTCCAGCGTTAGCCCGGTGGCATAATCGACCTGCACCAGCTGTCCTTGGGCATTGCGGATTTCGCGCGACAGGCGGGGGCCGTTCGGATCGGCCCCGTCGATCATATCGACTACCCACAAACCGCCGGACGGGCCGCGAAACACTTGGGTAAAGCGACGCGCGCCGACGTCGAAGACCAGATAGCTGCCAGCGCCAATGTCCGCCATGTGCTGGCTGATATCCTGGGCTTGCAGCGCTGGGGCGGCGAGAAGCAGGCCCGCGCAGAATGCTGTCAGCCGCATCAGAGCCTCCCCCAAAAGTAAGGTGGGTTTTAACCCACCCCTGGCAAAGTAAGGTGGGTTTTAACCCACCCCTGGCAAAGTAAGGTGGGTTTTAACCCACCCTCCCTTACAGCCACTCGCCGCGCAAAACCTGCCGGTAGATCGAGGCCAGCCAGCTGTCGCCGACCAATTGCGGTTCTAACCCGTGCCCGGTCAACAGCGCATAGCTGTCCTGATACCAGACCGTTGACTGATAATTATGCCCCAGAATAGCCCCCGCCGTCTGGGCCTCGGCAGTCAGGCCCAGCGACAGGTAGCATTCGACCAGCCGGTGCAGCGCCTCGGGCGTCTGGCTGGTGGTCTGAAATTGTTCAACCACCACCCGGAACCGGTTCAGGGCGGCGGCATAATGCCCGCCCTTGAGGTAGTAGCGCCCGATCTCCATCTCCTTGGCCGCCAGATGGTCAAAGGCCAGATCGAACTTCAGGATCGCGGACCTAGCATATTCGCTGTCCGGATATTGTTCAATCACCACCCGTAGCGCCTGCAGAGCTTGAAACGTCAGCCCCTGATCGCGCCCGATTTCGTCGATCTGGTCGTAATAGGACAAAGCCAGCAGATAGGCCGCATAAGCCGCATCTTCGGAAGTGGGATAAAAATCGATATAGCGTTGCGCCGCGGCCCGGCTTTCTGGATAATTCCCATCCTTGTGATAGGCAAAGGCCTGCATGATCAGCGCGCGTTTGGCCCATTCGGAATAGGGATACAGCCGCTCAATCTCGCCAAAGTAAAACGCCGCGTCGTCGCCCCGGTTGCGGTTCAGTTCGAACTCACCACGTTGGAAAATCTGTTCGGCAGTATAGGCGTCCAGCGACCCTTCGGCCTTGGGGTCAAACCCGCCGCATCCCACCAGCAAGGTGGCCGACAGCAGCAGGACAGCCATCACAGACCGCGACTTTGTCCAGTCATTTCCGCCTGACATACTTACGCCCCTTGCCCATGCCTCTGGCATCTCATTGTCTTGGGGGGCAAAGTGACCCCCGCTTAACCAACCGTCTAGCATGAAAAAATGTGGGGCAAAATGCCCCTTTTGCCCCCGGTCATCACGGGGCTGTGCGCGACGTGGCAATTCGGATTCAGCCCAAGGTCGCTTTAGGCGACGTGGCGCAGGTCAGACAGATGCAGCCCGGTGCCCGGCAGGCGTGCCGTCATGCCAGCGTCACATTGTACCAGCCGCCATGCGCCCGGCGTGTTGAACAGCGCCCGCAGCAGCTGATTGGTCAGCGCATGCCCGGCCTTGTGCCCGGTATAGCGCCCCAGGATCGGTGCGGCGGCTGTGGTCAGATCACCCAGCGCGTCCAGCATCTTATGCCGCACAGCCTCGTTTTTATGCCGCAATCCACCGGGACTGAGAATGGTCGCCCCGTCAATCACCACGGCGTTCAGCAGGGTTCCGCCCAAGGCCAGCCCTGCGGCCTGCATGGATTCCACATCGGCCTGCCGGCAGAATGTCCGGCTGTCGCACAGTTCGCGCACGAAGCTGCCATTGGCCATATTCAGGGTCATTTCCTGATGGCCAATCGCCGCATCATCAAAGTCGATGGTGAAATCGATCTGCAGGGTTTTGGCGGGGGACAGTCTGGCATAGGCGTCGCCCTGATTAACCTGCACATCGGCCAGAACCTGGATCGCCCAAAGTGGCGCATCCAGTTCGGTCAGCCCGACACTGATGATCCCGCGCACGAATTCGGCGGCAGAGCCGTCAAGGATAGGCACCTCTGGTCCGTCAATATCGATCAAGGCGTTATGCACGCCGCAGCCTGCAAGCGCCGCCATCAGATGTTCGATGGTTGACACCGTCACCCCGGAGGCATTTTCGATCCTTGTGTTCAGCGGCGATTGTGTGACCAGATCCCAGCGCGCCGGAACCAGCGGATCGGCGTCCGGAACGTCAATGCGCCGGAACACGATTCCATGACCTGCCCGCGCCGGATGCAGCACGACGCAGACCGGCTGGCCGGAATGCAATCCGGTCCCGGTAAAGCTGACACCCTGTTGCAGCGTGGTTTGCACTGATTTGGCCCTGTAGCAAGGAATCGTTGATTATTCTTTACTGCAAGTAGGGTCCGGAACAATTTTGCTCAACTCACAGATTGTAACCGTCTGAAACATTTTGCCGCAATGCAGCATCAGTCTTGGAATTCGCCTCAACTTTAGCCCGTAACCCATTGATCCAAAACAAAGGGCCGCCAGATGGCAGCCCTTTGGGAGTTGATCGTAACGTGACGTTTCTTGTTATTCGTGCCTCCGCTGTGCGTCCCGCAGGTCTGAATTTCAGATGGCTTTCAGTTCGCTTGCCGCCGCAGGAAGGCCGGAATTTCGATCTTTTCCTGTTCCGGGTCAGCTTCGGTCGTGTCGCGGTAGGCATTGACCTGAGGTTGCTGCCGCACCGCACCAGCGGCTGGTGCGACGTCGGGCTGGTGCCCTGTCATCCGGTTGATCAGCGAATTGATCCCAAAACGCGGGCGCTGATCTTCGGCTATGCGCGTATCCGACCGGGGTTCGGCATAGGTTGGCGCTGCGGGTTGCGGGCGCGGGTCATGCAATGGTGCGCGGTTTACAGCGGCATGCAACCTGGCCAAAGCCTCGGGGGTTGGTGTGCCGGGGGCCGGGGCGCGGGGCGCAACGAATGCCTCGGGTGCGCCTTCGATCCGGGGGTCCTGACGCGGGCGGTAGGCCGGTTCGGGCAGATCATCCTGGGCCAATGCCTGTTCGATATCCGCGAAATCATCTTCGAAACGGGCCGGGTCGTCGTATTGCGGCGCGTCAAACAGGCTGGGTTCGGGGGCGAATTCCTGTGCTGCGGGTGCGGCGGCAAAGACCGGGGTCTGCCGGGCCGCGACCTGACGTGGCGCAATAGGGGCCGCGTCGTCATAGGCAGGGGCGGCGGCACGGGCTGCAATTGGGGCCCGGACTGGTGCTGGCGCTGCTGCTGCCGGGCGATAGGCCTGTTCGCTGGCCACTTGTTGGCGCAACGGTTGCGCCATCGGGCGGCGCGGCAGGGGCATATCGGCATGGCTAACTGCGGCGTCGATGCCGGTGGCCACAACGGAGACGCGCATTTTGCCTTCCATCGCGGTGTCCAAGGTGGACCCAACGATAATATTCGCGTCCGGATCAACCTTTTCACGGATCTTGTTGGCCGCTTCGTCCAATTCAAACAGGGTCAGGTCATAGCCGCCGGTGATGTTGATCAGCACGCCCTTGGCGCCCTCAAGGCTGATTTCGTCCAGCAACGGGTTGGCGATGGCTTTTTCAGCAGCCAGAACGGCGCGGTTTTCGCCCTCAGCCTCGCCGGTACCCATCATCGCCTTGCCCATTTCGTCCATCACGGACCGGACGTCGGCAAAATCAAGGTTGATGATCCCCGGGCGGACCATCAGGTCGGTCACCCCCTTGACGCCCTGATACAGCACGTCATCGGCCAGTGCGAAGGCGTCGGTGAATGTGGTGTGTTCATTGGCGATGCGGAACAGATTCTGGTTGGGGATGATGATCAGCGTATCAACGACCTTTTGCAGGGCCTCGATACCCTCTTCAGCCTGACGCATCCGTTTCGCGCCTTCGAACTGGAATGGCTTGGTCACAACGCCGACAGTCAATACACCCAACTCACGCGCGGCCTGCGCAATGATCGGGGCCGCCCCGGTGCCGGTGCCGCCACCCATGCCGGCGGTGATGAAACACATATGCGCGCCGGCCAGATGATCGACGATCTGTTCGATGGATTCTTCGGCGGCGGCAGCACCGACAGATGCCCGTGCGCCCGCGCCGAGACCTTCGGTGACTTTGATCCCCATCTGGATTTTCGACGTGGCCCGCGATTGTTGCAGCGCCTGCGCGTCGGTGTTCGCCACAACGAACTCGACCCCGTCCAGATTTTTCTCGATCATATTATTGACCGCATTGCCACCAGCGCCGCCGACGCCAAAAACGGTGATCCGGGGCTTGAGATCGTCTTGCCCGGGGATGGAGAGGTTCAATGTCATCGCGCTGTCCGCCTGTCTGTTTTGGCCCGTCCCACCGGGCAAATCGCCTTGATTAGGATGATCCTAACGGCTTGGGGCAGGGTCGTCACGAAAAAAACGTCTCATTGCCACAAAATATGGGCCTGTAGATGCCCGTTTACCCCTTTATATCGGGGGTATGGCGAAATCTTGCGTGTCACCAGTTGTCCTTAAACCATTTAACCGCCCGCCGCAGTGATCTGGCGGGGTATCTTTCGGCGGGAACTTCGAAATCCCACCATTCGTCTTGCGGGTGTGCCGCGAACAAGGTCAGGCCCACGGCGGCGGAAAAAGCAGGGCCGGTGGCGGCCTGTGGCAGGCCCTGCACACGCAACGGTCGCCCCAACCGGACCTGTTGGCCCAGTATTTTTGACGCCAATCCATCCAGCCCCGGAATCTGACTGCCGCCGCCGGTCAGCACGATCTGCTGGCTGGGCAAATGTTCAAATCCTGCCGCATCCAGCCGCTTGCGCACCTCTTCCAGCACTTCTTCGACCCGGGGGCGCATGATCCCGATCAACTCGGCCCGGCTGACGGTGCGTCGGTCACGCTCCCAATCGCCGGTGGTGCCGCCGATTTCGATCATTTCGCGGTCGTCCATGCCGGTGGCTACCACGCCGCCATAAAACGTTTTGATCCGCTCGGCTGTCGCCATCGGGATTTGCAGGCCCATGGAGATGTCGCTGGTCACATGATCGCCGCCCATCCGCACAGAATCGGCATAAATCATGTGTTTGCGGATAAACACGGAAATGCCCGTCGATCCGCCGCCCAGATCAATGCAGGCTGCGCCCAGTTCCTGTTCATCCTCGACCAGCGAGGAGATGCCCGAGACATAGGCAGATGACGCGATCCCGGCCAGTTCCAGATCGCAACGTTTGATGCAATACAACAGGTTTTCGATCGCCGGGGCATCGACCGTCAGCAGATGCAGGTCAGTCGATAGTTTCATCCCCGACTGGCCGCGCGGATCGGCCATGCCAGAGCGATGATCCAGAGTGAAATTCACCGGTTGAGCATGCAAAACCTCGCGGCCCGCGCCATAATCGGGCACATCACAGGCGGCCAGCACCCGGCCGATATCGCCGTCACCGACGACCGTGCCTTCGACATTCACCTCGCCATCAAGGCCATAAGACCGGGGCCGCGCGCCCGATACACAGGCAATCACGTGATCGACCCGGATTTGCGCCATTTTCTGTGCCGCCTGCACGGCGGTCCGAATCGCCCGTTCGGTTTCCTGCATCGCATCGACTTCGCCGAACTTCACCCCGCGTGACCGGGTGGTCGCCGCCCCGATCACCCGGAATGATGATTGCCCCGCCATCGAGCCGACCCCATCCTGTTCGCGGAATTTTTCCGGCCCGTCGAACCGCAACACCAGACAGGCGATTTTGCTGGTGCCGACATCAAGGATCGCCACGACCCCGCGTTGCATCGCCGCCTTGCGCATATTCCGCATGGCCCGCTGGCTGTCATAAAGGTCACGCATCATTGCCCCAATTCCGCTTGTGTCGCTGTTGTGTTGCGTAAAATGGCCACCGCCGGTTGGCTGAGCCGAATGGTCGGACGCGCCGCATGGCGCATGTCCACGGTAATAATATCGCGGGTCAGCATGTCCTGGGCGGCATGCAGCGCCATGACCCGTTGCAAGGCCGCAATCGGGTTTTCATGCGGCAACAGGATGCGCTGATCGCGGTCGAGCACCAGATCCCAGCGCCGTTCGCTCATCCGGACCAATCCGCGCACCCGGCCACTGATCGGGCTGGCCGCCTGAAACAGGGCCAGCGCCTCGATAATCGCAGCCTTGGCCCCGTCGCCTGCAATCAGCGGCAGGTCGGCCCGGTCGGCCCGCGCAGTCAGCAGGCTGGTGGTCATGCCTTCGTCGTCAATCAGCCAAAGGTCATCCTGATAGCGCCAGATCGCCACGGGTTCGCGTTGGTGCACACCGATATGCAGGGTGCCACCCGGCTGCACCCCACCGGTCTGCACCCCGACGGTGGCGTCCTTGACCGCCGCATAAGCAATGACTGACGCGCGGATCGCGTCCAGATCCAGATCAAACGACGAGATCGGGAATGTCAGTTGCAGATCGGTCAGAATGGCCGCCGTCAGGTCACTATCCGCCCCTTCGACCGACATGCCCGCCACCATGAACGACGGGCGGTGTTGGAATGCCTCGGTCCAGGCGCTGATCTTGGTGGTCAGCATCAGGCGGTTGGCGTCATTGGTGAACCATGCCGTAGCGATAAAGACGATCAGCAAGACCGGCAGCCCGATGCGGACGCTGGCCCGGAATGCCGGGGTCAGCATCAGGCGCTGGTATTTATAGCTCCAGCGGGTCGGCGCAGGGTCGCGTTTGATCGCGGAGGGTTCAGGCGTGCGGCGGCGGATCAGCGCAAGCATGATGCATCCTCGATCAGCCAGCGGCACAGGTCGGGGAAACTGATCCCGGCATGGGCCGCCTGTTCGGGGGCAAGCGATGTGGGGGTCATGCCCGGTTGGGTGTTGGTTTCCAGCAGGATCAGGCCGTTCAGCCCTTTGGTGTCATCCCAGCGGAAATCAGTCCGGCTAAGACCCCGGCACCCCAAAGCGGCATGCGCCCGCAGGGCGTAATCCTTGCAGGCAGCGGCGATAGCGGCGGGGATGTCCGCAGGGATCACATGGCGCGACCCACCGGTGGAATATTTGGCGTGGTAATCATACCAGCCCTCGGTGATGATATCGGTGACACCCAAAGCCTTGTCGCCCAGCACTGCGACGGTCAGCTCGCGCCCCGGCACGAACGCCTCGACCATCACGACATCCGGCATATCAGCGCTGAGTTGCGGCGGCGTGTTGGACCCGGCATTGACGATATAGACGCCGACACTGGACCCTTCGTTGTTGGGTTTGACCACATAGGGGGCGGGCATCACATGGGCGGCCATCACGTCGGCCTTGGACGCCAACAGGCTGGGAACCACGGGCAAGCCAGCAGCCACATAAGCGGCCTTGGTCTTTTGCTTGTCCATCGCCAAAGCGGACGCCAAAACGCCCGAATGGGTATAGGGGATCTGCAGCCATTCCAGCAGCCCTTGCACGCAGCCATCCTCGCCCCAGCGACCATGCAGGGCGTTGAATACGGCATCGGGATTGATATCGGTCAACCGGGCGCACAGATCGGCGACAGCGCCAAACTGCGCATCCACCTCGATCACCTCGCATCCTGATACCCGCAAAGCCTGTGCGCATTCGTGACCAGAGCTGAGCGATACCTCGCGTTCAGCCGACGGGCCACCCATCAACACAACAACCTTGGGATTTGTCCTGCTAGACATTCCCGACCGCCTCATTTTTATAACGCGCGCCTTATGTGGCCCGTCGTTTCGTGCCCCTTGCCCGGGGGTTATTTTGGGGTCGGTTCACCGACCCGCATGATTTCCCATTGTAGCGTGATATTTGTTGAATCGTAAACCTGTTTTCTGACCTTTTCACCCAACATTTCAAGGTCAGCGGCAGTTGCCCCCCCGGCATTGGTCAGAAAGTTGCTGTGCTTGGGGTGCATTTGTGCGCCACCCAGCGTGGCCCCGCGCATTCCGGCGTCATCAATCAGCTTCCACGCCTTCAGATCATGGGTATCGTCGGCGCGTCCGGTCGAGGAAAAACCAGCCGGATTGCGGAATGTTGACCCTGCGGTGCGGTCCTTGGTCGGCTGGGTCGCATCCCGCTTGGCAATCTGGTCGGACATCTTTTGGGTGAGAGTTTCAGGGTCACCGATAGGGGCGCCGAAAGTCGCCTGCGTGATGATCGCGCCGGGCGGAAGCTGGCTTTGACGGTAAGCCAGATGCAGGTCTTGCGCGAGGACATCGACGGTGTCGCCGTTGCGCAGGATCATCCGCACATGGGTCAGCACATCGGCGGTATAACTGCCATAACACCCCGCATTCATCGCCACTGCCCCGCCGATGGTGCCGGGAATGGTGCGCAGAAAGGTCAGATCAAGCCCCTGTTCGGCGGCCTTGCGGGCAACATGCGCATCAAGCGCCGCCGCCCCGGCGGTGACTTGGGTGCCGGTGATGTGGATGCCGTTGAAATTGCGCCCCAACCGAATGACGACGCCCCGAATGCCGCCGTCCCTAATGATCAGGTTAGAGCCCACGCCCATGGTGAATGTGGGGATTTCGGGGTCGAGGTTTTTGAGGAATTCGGACAGGTCATCCGGGTCCGCAGGCTGGAACAGCCAGTCAGCCGGGCCACCGACCCGCATCCAGGTGAGGTCTGCGAGGGCGCGATGCGGGGTGAGAGGACCGCGGGGGGTGGGGAGGGTTGTCATGCACGAGTGCTACCGTCAGGTTCGACGCGGCGCAAGATCGGGCAAACCCAACAACACATCCATGACGGACCCCATCGGGTCCGTCAGTGAAGGTCCCAGACACACATCCAACCGTCACGCCCTAGCGTGACCGGTCAGCGCCTGCCCTGCCCATGGCAGGCGCTTCGCTGCCTGCCGGTCAGGCGCTGCCCTCGGGCATTTCAGTACCGAAAGTGCCTGTGCCGACAACCCGTCTGCGTGACCGGGGCCGACGCGCCACGGGCGCCTCAGCTGACCCCGGTCAGACCATGATCCGATGTTCAGACCTTGGCTTGCCTTTGCCAGCCAAGCCTCTAACTACGCTTGGCTCTTGGCCGCCCCAACCAGCCGCCTGCCAGCAGCCCCAGCAGCATCGGCAGGCCCAGCATCAGCGCCAGAATATAAAACACCGTGCCATCCCAGCCCGGCACAATCACAGAGCCGGCCAGCAGGCCCAGCAACGCGGCCAGCACGACTGCGACCACCGCCCAGAACGCCATCCGCCAGCCTATGCGCCGCAGCATAAACCCGATTCCGATGCCCGCCAGCAGCAACCCCGGCGGCCACAACAGTGACGCATCCATGCCCGGCATGTCAGCCCCCTGCCCGGTTTCGCCACGCCAACCCCGTGCCAATCGCCGCCCCAACAACCGCAGGGGCCCAGATCACCGCCAGAAACACCATTTGCCCCAGACCGGCCATGTGCCCGGTGGCGGTGCTCCCCACAAAAAACACTGCCGCACCAACGACCAGCAATATCACCCAGATCGTTTTCAACCCCGACCAGTTGCGCCGTGTCAGGACATTGCAAAGCCAGCCTGACAACAGGCCAACTGCAAGAACGGCCAGAAAAAACAATGCGCCCATATCGCCCCCCTACCCCTGAATCCACAGCCGCCGCAGCCACCGTCCCAGATAGATAAGCGGCCAGCGCAACACGCTTGCCCCCGCCGCCAGAACCAGCAATCCGACAATCGGGCCATTGTCCCACGTCACCCAGCCCACCAGCGGCACGCCCAGCCCGATCAGGCCATAAGCCCGCGCCCAGTGGTTATCCCGGCTCGGGATCATCGCCAGCACATTGGCCAGCACCAGCCAGAGGCAGGCCATAGCCAGCGACAGGGTCATTTCGGAATCTCGGGCCGCTCGCCGCGCGCACGTTTGTACATATAGATCAGTGGGTTGCGGAACATCGATCCAAAGGCCGCGACCCCCAGCACCACCCACCACCAGCCATGCGCATAGCCCAGCCAGGCAATCAGGAACGGCGCCGCGATCAGCAGGGTCACCCCCGGGATATACTGCCGCCGCATTGGCAGCATGGCCACGATGGCCGAGGCCAGCACCCAGAGGCAGGCGAAAATGACAGGCAGGCTCATGCGGAAACGGCTCCGGTCAGATGCAGGCGACTGCGGGCCGTGATGATGACCCGGCGGATCGGTCCGGGTTCCATGCTGATGATCCCGCCCAGCACCATAAGCGCCGGAAACCAGCCTTGCAGGCTGATGGAAAGCAACAGCAATACCGGCGCGGAGCAGAGCAGGCCAAGCCGGGTTTTACCCTGCAACGCGGTGGGTAACAGCATGGTCCCGCCCGACAGGAGCAACCAGAGGCCGAACAGGTATGTCGTGATGGTCATGGGATTTTTCCCTTTTTGTTACTGCGCGAATGTCGTTCGAAATCAAATTCTTGGCTTGCCCCGCAATCGGTCTGGTAAGCCATTGGCCCAGCTGGAAATCGACCCGGCCCCCAGACAAACCACGATATCGCCGGGCCGGGCCTGTTCGCGGACCAACCGTTCCAGATCATCCTCGCCGGTCACAGCCCTTGCGTGGCGGTGCCCGTGCCGGATTAGCCCTGCGACCAGATCATCGCGGGATGCGCCGGGGATCGGGTCCTCACCTGCCGCATAGATATCGGTGATACCGACCACGTCAGCTTCGTTGAAACAGGTGCAGAAATCCTCGAACAAACTATGTAGTCTTGTGTAGCGGTGCGGTTGATGCACGGTGATCACCCGCGCGCCCGGTGTATCGGCCACGGCCTGACGGGCGGCTTTCAGCACGGCGGCAATCTCGACCGGGTGATGGCCGTAATCGTCGATGATGGTGACGCCGTTTACTTCGCCCACGCGTGTAAAGCGCCGGTTAACGCCTGCAAAGCTAGCCAAAGCCGCCCTGATTTCCGCCCGCTTCATCCCCAGATGCCGGGCCACGGCCACGGCGGCCAGCGCGTTTGAGACATTGTGATCACCCGGCATTGGCAGGGTGCAGCCTTCGATCAGCGTGCCCTCGGCCTGCAAAGCCACGTCGAAATGGGCGACACCGGCGCGATAAGTCAGGTTAACCGCCCGCACATCGGCCTGCGCGTTAAAGCCGAATGTGGTGACCCGCCGGTCAGTGATTTTGCCCACAAGGGCCTGCACCTCGGGGTGATCGGTGCAGCAGACGGCGAGGCCGTAGAACGGGATGTTACTGACGAAATCATAAAACCCCTGCCGCAGGTTTTCGATGGTGCCCCAGTGTTCCATATGTTCGGGGTCGATGTTGGTGACGATGGCAATGGTCGCGGGCAGGCGGTTAAAAGTGCCGTCGCTTTCGTCCGCCTCGACCACCATCCATTCGCCCTGCCCGATCCTTGCGTTCGATCCATAGGCATGGATGATACCGCCATTGACCACGGTCGGGTCAAGGCCGCCCGCATCCAGCAGGGTGGCGACCATGGTCGTCGTCGTGGTCTTGCCATGGGTGCCTGCGACGGCCACATTGGATTTCAGGCGCATCAGTTCGGCCAGCATTTCGGCCCGGCGGACAATCGGCAGGCCGCGACGGCGGGCCTCGTCCAGTTCGGCATTGCCGGGTTTGATCGCAGAGGAGATCACCACCACGGCGGCCCCGGCCAGATTTTCGGCCCGCTGCCCTTCGTAGACAGTTGCCCCCAGTGATTTCAGCCGGTCGGTAATTTTCGACCCTTTTAGATCCGAGCCCTGCACCACATAGCCGTGGTTCAGCAACACTTCGGCGATGCCGGACATGCCGATGCCACCGATCCCGACAAAATGGATCGGCCCCACATCCAGCGGGAGTTTTGTGGCTGCGTTCATCAGCGGGCTTCCGTCCATTTTACTGTCATCCTTTTTCACCCGCAGCCAGTTGTTCGACAAGGGCCACCAACGCCTCGGTGGCATCAGGTTTTCCGCAGGCCAACGCCGCGCGGGACATTTGCAGGGCTGCATCAGGATTGGCCAGAATGGCCTCAGCCTGTTCGGCCAGCATATCTATTTGCAGGTCAGCCTCGGGGATCACCACCGCTGCACCCGCTGCGACCAAAGCCCGCGCATTTGCAGATTGTTCATCCCTAATCGCAATCGCCAGCGGGATCAGGATCGACGGGCGGCCAATCACGCTGATATCGGCCACCGTGCTGGCCCCGGCCCGCCCGATCACCAGTTGCGCATCGGCCAGCCGGTTGGGCATATCGTTGAAAAATGTCTGCACATCGGCGTTGATGCCATGTTCGGCATAATAGGCCGAGACGCGGGCAACGTCTTCTTCGCGGGCCTGATGGCTGATCCGGATATTGTGGCGCATCGGCTCGGACAGGGCTGCGATGGCCGGGGGCACGATATCGGACAGAATGCGCGCGCCTTGGCTGCCGCCGACCATCAGGATCGACATCGGGTAATCGCCGGGCGGGATATAGGCGGCCCCGGCCCGGTCAAGAATGGTCCGGCGCACCGGGTTGCCGGTATGGACGCCGGTGGTTCCGGCGGGCAAGACGGTCGGCCATGTGCCGCAGGCGATGGCACTGACCCGTTTTGCAAACAGTTGATTGACCCGCCCCAAGACCCCGTTTTGTTCATGAATCATGCGCGGCAGCCGCAAGATCCAAGCGGCGGTCATTGCAGGGATTGCTGGGTAGCCGCCAAAGCCGATAACCACGGCGGGCCGGTCACGGCGCATGGCACGTATTGCCGCGATGATGCCCCCGGCAATCTGGAACGGCACCAGCAGCTTGGCCAGCATCCCGCCTCGCGCGAATGTGGCCGATCCGACCTGTTCGATCTGCACCTGTCCGGGGAACCCCGCCGTATAGCGCGCGCCCCGCGCATCGGTGGACAGTTTGACCCGCCAGCCGCGCGCCAGCATCGCCTCGGCCAGCGCCTGCGCCGGGAACATATGCCCGCCGGTGCCGCCTGCGGCGATGATCAGCAGGGGGGCGGTCATGGGGCAACGCGGCGGGGTGAACCCCGCCCTACGATGCGCGGTAGGGCGGGGTTCA
>JANOQM010000021.1:0-9404 GCA_031422295.1 Rhodobacterales bacterium
ACCAGCGGCTGCGCATCTTCATCCTGGCCCACACCGATGAGCCTGCATCCCGGAACGGATCGTTACAATCCGGCCGGGAACAGCGACTTCACCCGCAAGGCGGAAGCGCTGGCGCTGGGCATCACCAATTGGTCGACACCCAAGGGGACGGACGGATCGAAGGGTGGGCCGGGGCAGAGCTATGGCTCGGGCGGGATGCCACCGCTGCCAGCGCAAGCGGCGCAATGGCCGACACCGGCGGCGCAGAACTGGAAGGGCAGCAGCCCCGCCAGCGTGACCCGAGCCGATGGCAAGAGCCGGATGGATATCCTGCACTACCGGGCGGAACAGCGCTTCACCCGCCCGGCCCCGGCGATCACGCAGCATGGGCTGCAACCCTCGCATCACGCCCCGATCTCGCGCCCGCTGTGGGCTTTGATGATTGCATCGCATGGGCGTGTCGCATCGCGCAGGATCTTGAATGCCCGGGCGCGGCGGCGGCTGAACCCTCTGTTCGTCGGCTGGTTGATGGGCTGGCCCATCGGTCACGCGCTTTGCGCCTGCTCGGCAACGGAGTTCACCCTCTGGCAGCAGCACATGCTTGGCGCACTCTCAGCGCTGCCCATGGCTTCCGGCCCGTGGATCTGGCGGTCGACGGATGGGCCGGAAGGCCCAGTCCAGATGAACCTCTTTGAAGGAATGCTGCCATGACCATGCAGCGACGGATCGGGCGCGCGGGCGGTGCCCGGGTGAAACGGGCGCTGGGCGTGCAGGCGATCCTAGAATGGGCCTTCCGGGTGGAAAAGGCGCAGTTGGAACTGCCGTTGCCGAAGGATGTGTCGGAGGAAGGCTTCGGCTTTGGAATGGAGTACGTCTTGCAGCAGCGCGGGGCGCTGGGCTGCAAGGTCGACGGTGGGCAGCACAAGATGGGAAGTTACACCTCAGCAGATGCGGAGGTGGTCGCTGCGACCTTGGCTGGGATGCCCGACAGCTTGGGCGGCAAACGCATGGCGATCTATATCGCCGAACTGGCGCGCGCGGGCATGACGCCGGACTGGCTTCCAGACGCAGTTCCGCGCTGCGTGCCGGTGGAAACCAAGACCAACCAGCATGGCGAGCGGGCGTCCACCATCGTGGTTGGCACGGAACGCGTGCTGTCCCGTGGCAAATGGCGCATGGTCGAGGTTCTGGCCTGCCCTGTCACATGGCGCCCGCATCCAGAGCAGATCGCCTTCGCCCGACGCGGCTATGAGGATTGGTGGCAGGCGCTGGACTGGGTGCGCGAGGGGCTGGTGGTGGGACGAATGCTGCAAGAGGTTGTGGTGGCGGCGGCGATGCCGAAGGTGCGACCGTGGGAACGAAGGCGAAATCCTGATCCCCTGAAACCTGAACAATTCCCCAGAACTGGGAGCACACGCAGGCAAGTTCCCAGTTTGAGCTTGCGATAGAATCGACGCGCGAGTTACACGTTGACCACGGCGAAGTGCCGGTTCATCTCTCAAGGGGTGGCAGAAAGAAACAAGAACAGAATGTCGTGCGAAGGATACTCTATATGAACTTCATGGCATTCGAGACTGAGCAAAAACTGCGCGGCGGTTACTATACCCCAGAAGATATCGCCAATTTCTTGGCGCGGTGGGTTGCACAGGGCAATCCCAAACGCGTTCTTGAACCGAGTTGCGGCGATGGTGCATTCTTCCCGTCTATCGCCGCGCGGATCCCCGATGCGGAAGTCACCGCCTTTGAGCTGGAGCCATTGGAAGCCGCAAAAGCGCAAGCGCGTGGCACCGGAGCGACCGTTCATCAGTGTGACTTCCTCGGCTGGGCTTTGGAAGCAAAAGGATCGCAGTTTGACGCTGTCCTCGGGAATCCTCCGTTTATCCGATACCAGTATCTCCCTGCGGAGTTTCAAGAAAACGCCGAACGGGTATTCTCGCGCCTAGACTGCAAGTTCACCAAGCACACCAACGCTTGGGTGCCCTTTATTCTATCCGCTCTTGCCCTGCTGCGCCCGGGAGGCAGGCTTGCGATGGTCGTGCCGTCCGAGATCGTCCATGTCATGCATGCACAGTCTCTGCGCACTTATCTCGGACAGCATTGCCGCAGAATAGTGATCGTTGACCCGCAAGAAATCTGGTTCGAAGGAACCCTTCAGGGCGCCGTTCTGCTAATGGCGGAGAAAAAAGCCACTCCAAAATCCCATGGTGAAGGGCTAGGCATCCATCGAGTATGCGGCAGAGATTTCCTGCAGAAAGATCCAGAGGCTCTATTCAACACCCCTCGGGCAATCAATGGAAAGACAGTTGAAGGCAAGTGGACTCGCGCCCTCGTCCCGACGAAAACCCTCGAACTCCTCGATGAGATCGAAGTCCGCAATGATTTCCATCGTTTCAATGATGTGGCATCGGTTGACGTGGGCATCGTGACGGGAGCGAACAGCTTCTTTCTAGTGACTGACGAGGTCGTGGAGCGATACGGGCTTTCTGCGTGGGCACATCCGATGTTTGGCCGAAGCGATCACTGCCCTGGGGTGATCTACGACGATGCTCAGCACGCCAGAAACGCAGCGGCGGGCAAACCGACGAATTTCCTTTGGTTCAAAGATCAGAGCGTGGAGGCAGATCGGAAGACGCGCGCTTACATTGCGGAAGGTGAGCGGGAGAACCTGCACACACGGTATAAGTGCCGCATCAGAAAACCGTGGTATTCGGTGCCCTCTGTCTATCTAACCGAAGTGGGCATGCTCAAGCGGAGCCACGACACGCCCCGCCTGATCCTCAACACTGCTGGGGCTTTCACGACGGATACCGCCTATCGAATCCGCGCCAAACGGGGTGGTGCCGCGCAGTTGGTTTATGGATTTGTCAACAGTTTGACAGCCTTGACCGCGGAGCTTGAAGGGCGGCACTACGGAGGGGGAGTGCTGGAACTTGTTCCTTCGGAAATCGAGAAGCTGCTGGTGCCCTCTCCGGAGAGTCTCGTCCCCGAAATCGAGATGCTTGATCGTCGGGTCCGACAGGACTCGGTGGCGAAAAATCTGGAAGCACAATCGGAAATTGTGCTCGCTGGGCTTTGCAAAGGCGACCAAATGGACTTGCTTTCCGCGTGGTCCATGCTCCGAAATCGCCGCCAGCGATTGCCAGAAGAATGATCAGTCGATTTCCAGCGTAAACTGGGTCGGATCGTCCGTCGCACGGAAGAGGCGCAGCAGACGTCCAAGCAAGTCTTCATGTGCAACAAGAGGTCGAGCTTCACCCCAGTGCAAGCTTGTCATACTGTTCCGCTGTTCATACGCCACGGTATCAGTTCTCGTATTATGGGAGAGTTGCAGAGTGTGCACTCCGTAGTCCACGTCCTTGATAATCAGTCTAATACTGGCCTCTGCCCGTTCGATATGGGCAGTTCGAAGCTCAGTATCCGCCGTCCAGAGCAGCCCAGCAAAAACTTCATCGCGGAAATAGTGTCGCTGGTCGATACCTTCCCACGCCCCAACCCCTAACAGCATAGAGCCAGTTGGATTCGTGTTCGCGCCATCAGGAATGTTCAGATGCCGACGCGTCAACCCGTTGCTTTCCCAGACCTGCTCCAGCCGCTCGCGCGCAATCATGGCTGCCGGTGCGGCTGGCGCAACTGGCGCTGTTGGCGGTGGGGCTGGTCGCGGCACGCGGATGGGTTGCGTTCGCAAAGCCATCTTCGGCACGTTATCGAGACTACGGTCGGCAGAGGCACCAGCAGCTTCTGGCGGACGCGCTTTACGTTCGTCCAGAAGGCGTCCCGAAAGTTGAAGCATCGCAAGTTGAGCTGCGTCCACTGCGCGGATAACATGTTGGGGATAGTCAGCGATCATCCCATTCAGTTTGGCTTCAATATCGTCCAAGAAGGCGATGTTACCCGGGTCAGTTGCATCGAAATCCTGCATCACGCTGGCCTCGATATTGGTTCGTAGCCCGCCCATTGTAAGGTTTGCACTGCCCAACAGCAGCTTACTTCGCACAGCACTACGCGCAAAGTAGAGCTTCGGATGAAATATGCGGGAGCGGCTTCCTGTATCTACCATGTAGGTCTCGCACCCGATTTCCAGCGCTTTCTGGATCGATTGTACAGTGGTGATCCCGTTTCTAATGCCAACAAATATGCGAGTCCGCGCCGCGACGGGATGCAAAACTTCCTGCAGCAAGGACAGCCCCGACGCCGTCATGAATGCTGTACTGATGATCGCTCGATCCAAATCAGGCAGGCCAAACACTTCCCTCGCGGGTGCCAGGTGATCTTCGTCCTGTACCGCTTGCAACAAGAATCGTTTCATCTGGTCACCTTAGAAAGACAATCATCTTTGGCTATCTCAGAAGCACAGTCGTTGCGAGAGCGAAAAAGGGCTGCGCGCCCGGGCATGCTGCTAGTCAGCCGGAGTTTCTGCGCCAGCCGAAAACGACATGATCAAGGGCGTTAACATTGTAGGTCGAAGGGCAAATGAAACCGATTGAAAATGCGCCTGCCGATGCTGGCAACGAGCGCTGCGGCATAGACGCTCAGGCCGAAAGGCGAGACGGCTGGGAAGCGCTGGCGAAAAGATTAATGTTGCTATGTTGCTTTTTCCGACCTACAAGTAGGTGAAGAAAAGCAACATAGGCGCTGTGAAAATGATTGAAACTGTTGTTTTGCGCGAGCAGTGGGACGTTGATCGTCGCTTGGCCCAGTTGGAACTGGATCGGACGAATCTGCTCCGGATCAGGGACGTCGCTCGGCTTTCCGCCTCAAACGCAACCCCGTTCCACGCGGCAAACGCCGCAGGCACTTTCGCTTACCAAGACGGTACTTTTGCTTTGCGCGATATGTATGTCCGAGTTGGATCGCGCTGGGTCATGGATCGGTCGAACAGTATTGAAGCTATTCGAAATGATGCTCTCAAGATCAGAGTGGCGTTCGCCAATGTCGATCTTGCTTGCAATGACAAACAAGGTCCGAAGCCCCGTTCAGGTAAGGGCGCTGGGGCAGAGCGGGCCTGTCAGGGAAATTTGTTCGGCGACGATTTGAAGCAGTATGCCCCGAGTATGAGCCAGCTTTTTGCCGGTTACTACCTGATGGTCGACGAGAATGGCGCAACCGAGTTGACGCGTCCGGTGATCAAGGGCCGTACATTTAGCACCTACGTTGAGCGCATCTATCTGTCTGATGGCAGTGATGAGGGGCTGGACAAACTTACCTTTGATGACAGCGACAGCGTGACCGATTTCGACCCCCAAGTGGTTCGCAAGTAGCAGGAAGTCAGATGTTTAACGGAAAGAGGCTAAGCCTCGCCCGGATGCGGCGACGGCTGACGGCTAAGGGACTCGCGGATAGTGCCGGTGTCGCAGCACTGACCATTGCGCGCTTGGAAAAGGGTGAAAACCAACCCGACAATGAGACAGTAGCGAGGCTTGCGGAAGTGTTAGGCTTTCCGGCTCAATTCTTTTTTGCGGATGAGCCCCCCGAACTGGACACGAACGCTGTGAGCTTCCGCAGCCTGTCGAAGATGAGCGCAAAAGAACGTGACGCAGCAATATCTGCAGGCTCGTTGGGTTTGGAGCTGAGTGATTGGGTAGAAAAGCGGTTCACGCTGCCGCTTCCTAATCTGATTGATCTTAGCCACGAGACGGATGCGGAATCGGCATCGAAATGGCTACGCCAGCATTGGGGTCTTGGAGAAAAGCCTATCGGCAACATGATTGGCCTTCTTGAGACACACGGTGTCCGTGTGCTTTCATTGGCAGAGAATACGAGTGCAGTGGATGCCTTTTCTTTTTGGAGGGACCAGAAGCCATACGTTTTCCTGAACAATTTCAAGACTGCTGAACACAGCATTTTTGATTCAGCTCACGAATTAGCGCATCTGGTCATGCACTTGCATGGTGGCCCGCGCGGTCAGTCTCGGTCTGCTGAACGTGAAGCAAACCACTTTGCTTCGGCGTTCCTGATGCCTGCGAATGACGTTCGCTCTCGTATGCCGTCCCTCATCAACGTCAACATCGTGATCAAGGCCAAGGCGAGGTGGCGCGTTTCCGCTATGGCAATGGCCTATCGTCTACACCAATTGGAAATGCTCACTGAATGGCAATACAAGTCGATTTGCATAGAGCTAGCTAAGCGACGTTTTAGATCAGCAGAGCCTGGCGGCATCGAACGTGAAACTTCTGTGATCCTGAAGAAAGTACTTCTTCAACTTTGGAGCGAAAAAACATCCAAGAATGATGTGGCGGAGGATCTTAATCTGCCTTTGGATGAACTTGAAGGCTTGGTATGGGGTCTGACTGGCGCTGATATGGCCCCGCCAGTGCGCGGCTCACGTCTTAATATCGTCTGAACCAAGGCGCTGCACCGAAGCCAGACACGCGCGGACCTTAATGGAAAAATGGATAGTCCCATCGGAGACAGCAACCACCCACAGGCAACCTTGCTCCCCTTGACAACACGTGGAAAATCGAAGGTAAGCGATCCGGAGATCCCCATCTCCGGCGCCGTCGCGCTTGGCCGTCCCCCTGGCATGGTTCCTCCCCAGCCCTGTTTGTATGCGGGGGGGCGCAGCGCGGCATTTCGCTAGCGGCAGGCACTTTCACCGGGGAATCCAGGCGGAAGCCACCTGCCGCACGTTTTTGTAAAAAGCGACTCATTATCAAAGGCTTGCGGAATCACGACCTTGGCGTGCTGGATTCTTTTGCGGAATCCATGGAATCCAGTTCGTGGAAGCCACCACGACGGAAGCCAGCCAGCGGAAGCCACATGCTGAGAAGCCATTGAATCCACGTATATTTTTCATTTGACAAAGCTGCCCCCATTGACCTACCCCTTGATCATCGAAGAATAGCGCCCGGAGGATAGCCCTCGCGGGCGCTTTCGTTTTCCCCACATCGCGGATCCCGATTTTGCTGCTGCCCCTCCCGGCGGCGCGTCTCGGGTTGCCCGCCTGCCCAAGAGAGCCGCCCCATGGACCTCGTCTTTGCGCCGAGCCAGATCGAGACTTGGCCTCTCGACCGGCTGCGCCCCTATGCCCGCAATGCCAAGAGCCACGGTGCCGACCAGGTCGCCAAGATTGCCGCCAGCATGGCGAAGTTCGGCTGGACAGTGCCCTGCATGGTGGCCGACGACGGGGAGCTGATCGCCGGGCATGGTCGGGTGCTGGCGGCCGCCATGTTGGGACTGAAGGACGTACCGGTGATCCGGCTCGGCCACCTCGACGAAGCCGAACGCCGCGCCTATCGCATCGCGGACAACAAATTGACCGAGCTGGGCGAATGGGACGAGGCGATGCTGCGCGATGAAATCGCGGGGCTGCTGGCCGAAGATTTCGACCTATCGCTGTTGGGGATCACCGACGGGGATCTGGACGCCCTGCTGCGCGATCCGGATCAGGCTGAGGACGGCGCAGTGGAGGGCGAGGATGACATTCCCGAACCGCCGGTCACCCCGGTGTCGGTGCAGGGCGACCTCTGGCAACTCGGTTCGCACCGCCTGATCTGCGGCGACAGCACCTCGGCGGACGTAGTTGGGAGGTTGCTCGGCGACGTGAAGCCGCTGCTGATGGTGACCGACCCGCCTTACGGCGTGGAATATGACCCGTCCTGGCGCAATCAGGCGGGGGCGGCCAAGACCAAACGCACCGGCAAGGTGCTGAACGACGACCGAGCGGATTGGCGGGAGGCGTGGGCGCTGTTCCCGGGCGACGTGGCTTATGTCTGGCACGGCGCGCTACACTCCACGACCGTGGCCGAGAGCCTGGTGGCGGCGGGTTTCGCCGTGCGGTCGCAGATCATCTGGGCCAAGGATCGGTTGGTGCTGAGCCGCGGCGATTACCACTGGCAGCATGAACCCTGCTGGTATGCGGTCAAGAAGACCGGCAAGGGCCACTGGGCAGGGGACCGCAAACAGACCACGCTTTGGCACATCTCCGGCAAGGACCAGGACGCGACCACCGTGCACGGTACGCAAAAGCCGGTCGAATGCATGCGCCGCCCGATCCTGAACAACTCCAGCCCGGGTCAGGCGGTGTTCGAACCCTTCATGGGATCTGGCACCACGCTGATCGCAGCGGAAACCACGGGCCGTATCTGCTTCGGGATCGAGTTGAACCCGGCCTATGTCGATGTGGCCATCGAGCGCTGGCAGCAATTCACCGGCGCCAATGCCGTGCTGGCGGACACCGGCGAAACCTTCGCCGACCTGAAGGCCAAGAGGCTGGCAGCATGAATGCGCCCCTCCTGCCGGGCAGGATCGAACACTGGCCTCTCGCTCGGCTGACGCCTTACGCCCGCAACGCCAAGACCCACGACGCCGATTAGGTGGCCGAGATCGCCGCCAGCATGGCCAAGTTCGGCTGGACCATGCCAGCACGAGTCGCGGCCGCTGTCCTATGCTTGATGCTGAAGCCGCCAGAGAATAAGCGGAAGATAGAGGAGTCGAGTGCCGGTCGTCAGGCTTGACTTGGCCTGTCCATCGCGATGAGGAATAATCGCGGCCTGATCCAGACACATGCGAACGACCCGATGAACAACGCCCCCAGTCTGCAGCATGCGACACTTGATATGCTCACAAAATCAAGCGATCTTGCAGATGACCGGCAAACCATTTGGGGCGTGCCGGATCCAGGTAGTGGAGGTCTACGCATGAACAAATTGTTGGTTGCTCTCTTTCTTTGTTTGATTGGAACTGCAAGCCACGCATAAGCTGCTGGCTCTGGCGGAAATCCTTTCATTGAATTCTTGCCGTTTCTTGCTTTGATCCCTTTAGTGTATTTCTTTGTATTCAAGCCCATCAAAAAAAACATGGCAATAAACAACCAAGGTGTCTTGCAGTCAATACCAGCAGCGGTCTTCATTGTTATTGGCATCGGACTACTTAGAGCCGCCGTCTTCTCGATGCTTATCGTAGATGACATGATATCCAAAAGCTTAACCCAAAGAATTGATCGACAGGAGATTTCTCTTGTACGCTATTCTGGTTATGGCGCAGGCGTGCTGGGGGCAGTTCTGCTATTGGTCGGGCTACTTAAAGGTATTCAGAAGTGACGCCTTGCTTGGTATGACCCTGCCCTCACTCAGACCGCACAGCTGCTGGCCTCCCCCAGTCTAGGCCCATCGCGACAGCGAGTGGCAGCCCAATTGGGGGGTTGGGTGGAATGGATGCGCGCCTCTGGCTGGCGGCGATTTGGTTGGTATGTCTGGGATCAGGGCCTCGGTTTGCCGGGCGACTGGAACAGCCGCCTGGCTCCGTCGCACGAGTTCATTTTCCACTTCAACCGCGCGCCCCGCAAACCGCACAAGACCGTCCCGTCCAAGCACGCCGGGGAAACCTTGGGCGGCGGTGGACTGCGCGGCGCCGACGGCACCGTCCACGCCAAGACCGGAACCGGCAATGCAATCCAGAGCCACCGCATCCCCGACAGCGTCTTTCGC
>JANOQM010000022.1:0-2490 GCA_031422295.1 Rhodobacterales bacterium
AACTGCGCGCAACTCAGTCTTCGCCTGCGCTGCGTCCATCTTCATAATCAGGGCAAGGTTCAGTGTCATTTTGCCTCATTCAGCGCAGCTTTTGCGCCCGCCTCGATCAATTGCACATCCGCCCAGACCTCGGGCGAAACCACGATCCCCGCCAGATCAAGCCCGGCGCGCGCGCCTGCGTAATCCAGCCCCAACCACAAAGTGCCGCCGCCGCCGGCCACCACCCGCCACTGATCAGCGATGGCCAGATAGGCCCGCAAGGCTGCCACATGGACACGCCAGATACCGTCAAGGCTATCCGCGGCTGCCCGCTTCAGGCTGGCCGGATCGACGCCAAACAGGCGGCAGTCCTCGTCTAATTCCGCATCTGTCGGGGCAAGTCCGCCTGTGGCCCACGCGCGGCCTGCCCAGATCAGTTTCCCGCTTTGATGCCCGAAAGCGCTGTCTGATAGGCCCGCAGCACCCCCGCCTGAAAAAACGGCAGCTTCAGGCACAGCGCGCGCACCTCGTCCGTCCAGCCCTTTGGCGCACCCGCCTCATCTTCGATGCCGTCGACAGAAATCACGGCCCTACCCAGAAAATCGACCAGCGTCAGGGTCAGGTCTTCCAACGGCATCACCCGAAACCGCACCGATACGGTCTGTTCGACCTGTCCTTGGTCGGTTGGCACCAGAATGGTGGCGGTTGTGGTAAAGGTGGGGTTCTCAACGATCTTGAAGGCCATGGCAGTCTCCGCAGGTGAAGGGTTGGGATCAGGTCAGCACCAGCGTCCACTGGTCGTTGCCAGCCGTGGGGATCGGCGTCATCATCAGCGGCCATTCCACGATGTTCTGGCTTTGCTCGATGGTGGCGGTGCGCATCACCTGGGCACTGGGGACGTTCAGCGTTGACCGCTGACCAACTGCCGTGCCGTGCTGCAAAGCCACAACCGCGGTGGACTGCGCTGCGGCCAACGCAAACGGGTTCAGGGTCGCCAGTGGCACAGCCTCAACCCGGCATTCGATGGTCTCGGCACGGTCGGTGATGATGATGCTGTCCGAGTTGATCAGGAAACGGCGTTCCACCTGATTGCCCATGTCCATCATGAACGACTTGGTCACCAGCGCCACGCCCGCCACCGTGAACACCGGCGTGTTGGTCTTCGACACCAGCAAGGGTGCGACAAACCCGGTCAGCGTGGGCACAGGGTTGGCCACATCGGTTGCCACCTGCCACAAGCCGCAGAATTCGAATTCCATGTACGGAACGCCTTGGGCATCCAGGCTGAACTTCGCATTGCCGCGCGATCCGGCCAGCCGGAACCGCGTGCCGTCGATGTGCATATGGATGGTCGCCGATTCTTGCGCCTGGCTGATCGGGTTGTAGGTGACCGACACGCCTGCAGATATTGTTTGCGCCACACCGCAGGCCCGCAGCAACGGCCCCCATGCCGGGGCCACACCCAAAGCACCTGCCGCCTGCAATTCAACCTTGAACGCCAGCTTTTGGTAAAGTTCGGAAGGTATGGTGCGCTGTGCCCCGAAATAGGGCAAATCGATCATACGGCTGACATCCTGCCCTTCCATCGGCGACATCTTGACGTCGATCGCAAGGATGGCGTTCGCAGCGCCGGTGGGTGCTGCGTCGGTTCCATACGTGGTTTCGATTTTGACCAGCAGAACCTTTTGCTTCCAGAACGCCATGTCAGACCTCCGTCAAATCAGCTGCGGCGGGCACCGGTGCATCCGGTACCAGCTTGCCATCCACCAAAGTGTAAGACCCTCCGCCGCTGGGCAAAGGTGTGGGTGCGGCGTTGGCCTCGGGTACAGCTTCGGCGTTAGGGGCAGGTTTTTTCACGGACATCACAGGATCCTCAGCTGATCGGGAAGGGAAAATTCCAAGGCGTAAACCACAACGCCGGGCTTCAACTCGGCAAGATATCCACGCGACAGGCGCACTTCGCCCCCCGCCCGGACGCCTTCCGGAACCCAGCCGCAAAGGGCAGTGATCACTGCGTTTTGCACCGCGCTGATATCGTCCAGCCGCTTGGCCCCTTTGCGATCGCTGTGGCTGGCAAAGGTCAAGAACACCGCGAAGGCCCATTCAACACCTTGGATGAACGCGCCGGTGGCCGACTGCACAGCCCCGCCGCGAATGCCGAGTGGCACCACATGCGCACGCGGCTTGACCCAAACCTGTACCGGCGCTGCCATCAGGGCCGCCAGTTCAGCCGCACCTTCCACAGACCCCAGAAGGGTGACTTCGGCCAAAAGGCGGTCGATGATGGTTTGCGCCTCCAGCATCAGATAAAGCCCTTCATGTCGTCGGCAGTGAAAGGCCGTTCGCGGTCAACAACCTGCACCCCCGATGCGCCCGATGACGCAGGCTCGACGCCTGCTGCATCCGGCACCCGGATCATGCCGCTGGCGATGTCGCGCAGGGTTTTGATCGCCGCATCATAGTCGGCCTTGATCTTGTCCTCGGGCGAGGTGACGTGCAGCTTCCACAGCG
>JANOQM010000023.1:0-1841 GCA_031422295.1 Rhodobacterales bacterium
GCTGGGGGCGTGGCTGCCGCTGATTCTGATCGGGTTGCCGCGGATTTATGGCAGTTGGCATATGGTGATGTGCGGGCATTTGCAGCACGCGGGTCTGGCCGACAATGTGGTGGATCACCGGCTGAACAGCCGCACCGTGTATATGAACACTCTTAGCCGCTATATTTACTGGAACATGAATTACCACGTTGAACACCATATGTTCCCGATGGTGCCCTATCACGCCCTGCCCCGGCTGCACGCGCTGATCAAAGATGATCTGCCGCCGCCCAACACTTCCATCCTTGATGCCTATGTCGAGGTGTACCGGTCGCTGCAGGCGCAGCGCAACAACCCGGGCCATTATTTCCGCAAAACCCTGCCCGCCACCGCCCGGCCCTACCGGGACGAGTTTCACAATCTGGACATCGCCCGCGCGGCGGAATGATCTGAACCTGAAGGACAACCATGACCACCTGGATTGATGTGTGCGATATTGACGATATAGACCGCGAAGACGTGATGCGCTTTGATACGAGCGCACAGACCTATGCGATTTACCGCGCCACTGATGACAGCTTTCACGCCACCGACGGCATGTGCACCCATGAAGGCGTGCATCTGGCCGACGGGCTGGTGATGGATGACACCATCGAATGCCCCAAACACAACGGGCGGTTCAACTTTCGCACCGGGGCCGCCACCCGCACCCCGGCCTGCATCAACCTGCGCTGCCATGCGGTGCGGATCACCGCGGGGCGTGTCGAGTTGGCGGTTGAATGAAGGGAAATTCAATGACCCGCAAGAAACCCACCATCGCCGATTTGCGCGCGCTGAAAGGCAAGCGTCAGCTGACCATGCTGCGGGTGATGACGCTGGACGAAGCGGCGGCTGCCGAAGCCGCAGGAATCGACATCGTGTCGGTGCCGCCTGAACTGGGCAGCCATCCGCACTACCGCGATGTCGCCCCATCCTTGTTCTCGATGACCGGCAAAACCCATCTTGAGGCTGGCACCCGCGACGATTTCCACCGCTTTGCCTGCCAGATGATGCTGGCGGGGGCCGATGCGATTTATTGCAGTGGTGGCTTGGGCACGGTTGAGGCTTTGGCGCGTGAACACATTCCGGTTGTGGGCCACGTCGGTCTGGTGCCGTCGCGCGCCACCTGGACCGGCGGCTTTCGCGCTGTGGCCAAAACCGCCGACGGCGCGATGGCCCTGCTGGCCGAGGTTCAGGCCTATGAGGCCGCCGGGGCCTTTGCGCTGGAGATAGAGGTGGTGCCCGATGCCGTCGCCTCTGAAATCAGCAAACGGGTCGGAATTTTATTATGGTCAATGGGGGCCGGGGCTGGCTGCGATGCCCAGTATCTGTTTGCCGAAGACATCCTTGGCCAGAACCGGGGCCATATGCCGCGCCATTCCAAGGTCTACAATAGGTAAACAAAATAGGGGAAACTGCGACAGGACATTTACGGCACGATAGCAGGCGCCCAAGATCAAACCGCCACAAAAGCAAAATTCCATTTTTTTTTGTAACGCCCCAAGCGATTAAGTGGAATTGGCGGAGACTAGATAGTCAATGCTCATTTCAGTGTCAGCAGCTTTTGAAACTGCGCCAGTTCTGCATCAGCCATTTTGACCAAATGCCTGTCTTGCGGATATAATCGGTTAGTAACATCTGCAATGTACTCACGGAAGGCGGCGATGCGTTCGGATTGCAGGCGGTCGTATTCGGTGGCAAAGTTGCGGTAGACCTTGGAATGGCGCGGCATATGGCCCCGGTTCTGGCCAAGGATGTCTTCGGCAAACAGATACTGGGCATCGCAGCCAGCCCCGGCCCCCATTGACCATAATAAAATTCCG
>JANOQM010000024.1:0-47034 GCA_031422295.1 Rhodobacterales bacterium
TTTGCAAGACGCCCAAGCCGCGATCCAACCGAGTTTCGAGGTCGGGATCGACAGCAACTCGACCTCTGTGCACAAGATGATCGGCACGACGATGCCTTGTGGGGCGCTGGTCTGCCGCAAACCGCATTCCGACCGGATTGCCAAAGGGGTCGCCTATCTGCGATCCAACGACACCACGCTGATGGGATCGCGCAACGGGCATGCGGTGTTGGCGATCTGGGCGCGGCTGCTGGGGCACGGCTATGGGGGGTTCGCGCATGACGCGCTGCGCTGCACCTTGCGGGCGCAGAAATTTGCCGAAACCCTGCGCGGGCTGGGGGTCGCGGTGCTGTGCAACCCGCATTCCCTGACCGTAGTGTTTCCCAAACCGTCCGAGGCGATGGTCAAAACCTATCAACTGGCCTGTGACAAAGGCATCGCCCACGCAATCATCATGCCCAACGTGACCGACGCCCTGTTGGACCGGTTCGTGCAGGATTATGCGGGCTGGTGGGCCGGGCAGTTGTTCAAATACTGACGGGGGGTGGTGGAGCCGAGGGGGATCGAACCCCTGACCTCGTCGTTGCGAACGACGCGCTCTCCCAACTGAGCTACGACCCCCTGACGGGATTATGTGTTCACGGAACGCATGCCTGTCAAGTATCGGCGTGGCAGCCATCACCGCCAACCCAAACGCGGGAAAACCCGCCGAAATTTCCCCCCGTCAACCGGGCGTCACACGGGCCATTGACCCCATTGCGTCGCACCGATGGCCCCCTATATGATTGGGCGGGGCGTTCATCGACAAAGGAGATGGAGATGCATCTTTTTTCGAAATCAATCAAAGCGGCTTTGGCGGTTGCCTTGCCGGTTTTGCTGACAGCCCAACCAGTTTTGGCGCAAGATGTGATCGGATCCTATGCCGCCTATATTGGCGAAGAAGACCTGTATAACTCTGACGGCTTGCGGTTATCCGAGCCGTGGCAGGTGCTGCGCCAGGACCGTGCAAACTTTCACCGCTTTGGCGTGGCCCAAGATGGCGACGAATGGGACCCGCTGTTTGAAAACGCGGATAACCGCGAGGCGATGGAGAATATGATCCGGCGTGGATACATCGATCCTGATGCGGAACGGATGATCCTGTCAGGCGGCGCGATGGTTTATGTCAGCATCTATGGCGCTGGCGGCGTAGGCGATTATGTCGAAGTCGAGGTGTTCCGCTAAACCCTGAGCCATGCCTGCACATAGGCTGGCACTTCGCGCAGAACCGATCTGACAAGTTGTGTCGGGCCCGCCCCGGCCAAGGGCGGGCTTGATGTTTTTACCGACAGCCCCAGCCTTTGTGCGATCAGCCGGGCACGCGGGGCGTGATAATTGTCGGTGACGATCAGCACTTCGGTTGCCCCAAGATTGGCGAGGATCGGCAGGGCATTGCGGATATTCTCGACGGTCCGGGTGGATTGATTCTCGAGGCTGATGCACCCGGGCGGCACTCCGGCACTGGCCAGAACATCGCGCATCACTTCGGCCTCGGTCGGGGGATGGCGGCCCAATCCGCCGCAGACAATCAGATGCCGGACCCGGCCCTGATGAAACAGCGCGGCCCCATGCAGGCTGCGCCTGCGCAAGGTCGGCGATGGCCCATCCGGCCAGACAGCGGCGCCCAGGATCAGCCCGACGCTCAATTGCCCGGCATAAACGGTGTCGCCAATTCAGCCGCCCGGCTGGTCTTGTTGAAAATACAGACCTGCCGCTCTAGCACCCCATTAGTGATCGAGGTGACCAATGCAGCCCCATAGCTGGCCGATCCGAAGGGGCTTACCTCAACCGCCGCATTCGGCGGCGCATCGGGCAGGGCCAGACAGGCCGCCGCGACCTCTTGCGCAAAGGCCAGCCATTCTTCGTCACTGGTGGCAAAAGCCGGGGTGGCAAGCAGGAACAAGCAAAGTGCAAGGCGCATGTTGGATATCCTTTTAAGACACGTTCAGGTAAACATAGGCACGGGCTGGCAGTATGTGTAGGGCCAAAGCACCCGATCTTGCCTACTTGCGATTGATTGCAGCGCATTAGTCTGCGACCTTTGGAATAGTCACTTCATAAAGGAATTCAGCCATGGTCAAGACCGTCAAAGACATGCTGGCTGCCGCCAATGCAACCGTCGAAAAGATTGACGTGGCCCGGGCGCAGGCCCTGATTGCCGCAGGGGCCGTGGCGCTGGATATCCGCGACGCGCCCGAGGTTGAGGCATCGGGAATGGCCGCGGGTGCCATCCACATCCCACGCGGCATGCTGGAATTCAGGGCCGATGCGGCCACGCCTTACCATAATCCCGAACTGCGGACCGACCGCCCGGTCGTGCTGTATTGCGCCAGTGGCGGCAGGGCAGCACTTGCGGGCAAGTTATTGCAGGACATGGGATATACGCAGGTCTACAATATGGGTGGGTTCAAGGATTGGGCCGGGGCGGGCGGCGCGATTGTACAGGTTGTTGATAAGGGGATGTAAACCCGGTTGCGCCATGGTGCGGTCACTTTTCCCACGTAAGACCCACGCATCGTGAACACATCCTTCTTTAATTTCATGTTTCTGTGCATTGCGGCTGCTGCTTCGGTCCTGACCCCGGACCTGCCGCCTGTTGTGTTGCCGTATATGCCGTTCGTCACGGTCGGGCTGGCGCTGTTGGCGCTGTGGGTCGGGGCCGGATTGGTGCAGCGGGCGCTGGGCCGGTTGTATCTGTGGTTCTTGACCAAACCGAAACCGGTTATCGTGGTCGATGGATCGAATGTCATGCACTGGCGCGACGATGTTGCCTCGGTCAAAACCCTGACCTTGGTCCTGTCCGACCTCGCAGAACGGGGATTTGCACCGCATGTGTTTTTTGACGCCAATGTCGGGTATAAGCTGTTTAACCGGGCGATTGGTCAACGCGATCTCGCGTTCCAACTGGACCTGAAACCCGCCCAAATAACCCTCGCCCCCAGCCGCACCCCCGCCGACCCGCTGCTGATTGGGTTTGCAATAAAGGCCGGCGTGCGCGTGGTTTCCAACGACCGGTTTATGGATTGGCGGGCCGAGTTTCCAGCGATCAGGGGTAAGGGGTTTCTGGTGCCGGGTAAGATCCGAGGGGACAACGTCGAATTGCGGTTTGAAAGATCAGTCAACGCGTAGACGCCTTAAATTTGACTGTTTTGGGCTTTGTTGTAGCAATCACAGCAAATGCACATCGGGGCATTATGGCACGGGGCCAATCTGATTTTGACCGACTTATAGGCAAAAAACCCAGACAGGTGTCTTGGCGGCCAAGGGTCTATAGCCGCATCATCAGCGCAGTCGAAGAAATTCGCGATGCGATGCCACTTGTCATCGGCGCGGGCATTCTAGTCGCTTTTGCAAGCGTCCAACTGTATCGTAGCCCTTGGAGTACGGGCACAACGCTGCTTCACTGGATGGCCGCGCCCAATTGTGCAACGGCCAGAGCCATGGGACTCGACAATGCGCCGCGCGACGGGCCCGGATACTACCAGCGACATGATCGAGACAGGGATGGGATCAGTTGCGAGCCCTTTCGCGACTAATCGTTGTTTACCGCCGCCCCGGCCTACTTTTTCCACCCCGCATCCCGCCGCGCCCAGCCGTGCTGCGCCCCCCGGCCATTTTTGCGTCTTCGACCGCCTTTTCCACCTCGAACTGCCGGGCCAGCGGGTCGTCTGATATTGTCAGGGCCACGGTTTCCAGCCGCTTCACCTCGTCCCGCAACCGCGCGGCCTCCTCAAATTCAAGATTTTCGGCGGCCTTGCGCATATCCACCCGCAATCCATCCAATACGGTTTTCAGGTTGCCGCCAGCCAATGGTTTATCAATCTTGGCAGTGATGCGGGATTGATCGGTATCGCCTTTGTAAAGCCCCGCCAGAACATCCTCGACATTCTTCTTCACAGTCGTCGGGGTAATCCCATGCTCAATATTATAGGCCACCTGTTTGGCACGGCGGCGGTCTGTTTCGCGCATCGCGCGTTCCATACTGCCGGTAATCCGGTCGGCATACATGATCACCCGGCCATCAACATTTCGGGCGGCGCGGCCGATAGTCTGCACCAGTGAGGTTTCAGATCGCAAGAACCCTTCCTTATCCGCATCCAATATCGCCACCAATCCGCATTCAGGAATATCCAAGCCCTCACGCAGCAAATTAATGCCGATCAAAACATCAAATGCGCCCAATCGTAAATCGCGCAAGATTTCAATGCGTTCAATCGTATCAATATCCGAATGCATGTAGCGCACGCGAATACCCTGTTCATGCATGTATTCGGTCAAATCCTCGGCCATGCGTTTGGTCAACGTGGTGCATAGCGTGCGATATCCGGCCAAAGCCACTTTGCGGACCTCATCCAGCAAATCATCGACCTGCATTTCAACGGGCCGTATTTCGATCATCGGATCGACCAGCCCGGTTGGGCGAATGACCTGTTCGGTAAACACGCCTCCGGTCTGTTCCATTTCCCAAGCGGCAGGTGTGGCTGACACGAATACCGATTGTGGGCGCATCGCGTCCCATTCCTCGAATTTCAGCGGGCGGTTATCCATGCAGGACGGCAGGCGAAAGCCATGTTCGGCAAGGGTAAACTTGCGCCGATAGTCGCCCTTGTACATACCGCCGATCTGCGGCACCGACACATGGGATTCGTCGGCAAACACAATCGCATTATCCGGGATGAATTCGAACAATGTCGGCGGTGGCTCGCCGGGGGCACGGCCCGTTAAATAACGGGAGTAATTCTCGATCCCGTTGCAAACCCCGGTTGCCTCAAGCATTTCCAGATCGAAATTGCACCGCTGTTCCAACCGCTGCGCCTCGAGCAATTTTCCCTCGTTTACCAATTGATCCAGCCGCATCCGCAGCTCTTTCTTGATACCCGTGATCGCCTGTTTCATCGTAGGGCCGGGCGTGACGTAATGCGAATTAGCGTAAATCCGCACTTTTTCATAGGTATCCGTCTTTGCCCCCGTCAGCGGGTCAAATTCGGTAATGGATTCCAATTCCTCGCCGAAAAACGATAACCGCCATGCCCGGTCATCCAGATGCGCCGGGAATACTTCGAGTGAATCGCCGCGCACCCGGAACGTGCCGCGTTGAAACGCCTGATCATTGCGGCGATAGGCCTGTGCAATCAGATCGGCCATAACCTTGCGCTGATCATATTTCTTGCCTTTGACCAGATCCTGCGTCATCGCGCCATAGGTCTCGACCGAACCGATGCCGTAAATACATGACACGGATGCCACAATAATCACATCATCGCGTTCCAGCAGCGCCCGCGTCGCCGAATGGCGCATCCGGTCAATCTGTTCGTTGATCTGGGATTCTTTCTCGATATAGGTATCAGACCGGGCGACATAGGCCTCGGGCTGATAATAGTCATAATAGGACACGAAATATTCGACGGCATTATCTGGAAAGAAACCTTTGAACTCGCCATATAACTGCGCGGCCAGGGTTTTGTTCGGAGCGAGAATAATTGCCGGACGCTGAGTTTCCTCGATCACTCGCGCCATGGTGAATGTTTTGCCGGTGCCTGTGGCCCCCAGCAGCACCTGATCCCGGTCACCCGCCATCACGCCTGCCGTCAGCTCGATAATCGCCTTGGGCTGGTCGCCCGCCGCTGTAAAGTCGGTTTTCATAACGAACCTGCGCCCGCCCTCCAGCTTTTCACGGGTCCGCACATCGGCCGCCTGATTTTGCAGGATGCTGGGAATTTTGTCGTTGTGAACATGGGCCATGTGCCGACTCCGTTAATCAGATGCCTACATTTGATCTGTTTTTGTTCTCGTGCAAGTGGTCGCACCTGATATGCTTGCGAAGGGCGTGATTTTTTCGGATAAGAATGGTAACAGGGAGCCTGACAATGCGCGCAAGAATTTACAAACCCGCCAGAACAGCCATGTCCTCGGGGACGGCCAAGACGCATGACTGGGTGCTGGACTATGCGCCTGACAGCGCCCGTGCTTTTGATCCATTGATGGGCTGGACCAGTTCCAACGATATGCAGGCGCAGGTCCGGATGCGGTTTGAAACCAAAGAGGCGGCGCTGGAATATGCAACAACGCATGGTATCGATGCCGCAGTGACCGAACCGAAAGAGCGTAAACCGAACTTGCGGGCGGGTGGTTATGGCGAGAATTTTGCCACCGGACGGCGCGGGGCCTGGACGCACTGATCTGGATTACTCCAGAAACTGACCGCCGATCACGATCCCTTCGGAGGTGTTGAAGACCACGTCGGCCGTTTGCGGGCCCCCATCCGCCGGGGTGGAAACGATCAGCCCGTCGCGCACCTCGTATCGCCCGCCCGTCGCACCATCGGACCCGGTCGAAAACCCGCCGCCTTGGTCAAATGACCCGAATGCACCGCCGAAACTGGACCCGGTGTATGTTCCATCGGGATAGAATGTGGTTTCCGAAGACGAACTGACGCCCCCGTCGACCCCAGCCCCAGGGGTAAAGCCGGAATAGTAGAACGACGAGATTGTGCCGGAAAACCGGCTGCCATCGGGCAGGGGTGGCGTTGGCGACAGCGTCACATCGTCGATCAGCCAGTCGGGCCCCGACCCGGTCATCCGCTTGGTTTCGCCAGTGGCGTAGGTCAGGATCAGATCATTGCCCTGTTGCTGATAGATCCCGAATTCGACATTTCCACTGGCCAACAGCGCCGCCCGGTCCAATGGCAGCAGCCCACCCGGCGGCGTGCCGTCATAAAACTGCCCGTCCGTCCAGAAGAAATAGGTATGATGCGCAATGTCATAGCGGATCATCATATCAAGCCCGAATGACTGCTCTAACGACGTGCCCCAATACATCCCTGCCATATCACCCGGAACCGGCGCAGGCAGCAGGGACGCCCCACCAGCCGAGACGAAACGCAGCGATTCAAACATCGGGCTGATCTGATCTGACAGCACACCCATGCCTTCGGCCAGCTCGTCTGCGTCATAGGCATAACCTTCGAACGCCAAAAGTTCGAAGCGCGCGCCCAGATCATAGGCAATCAGGACCTGAAATTCCGACCCGGCCCTGATCGCCATCATCGCTGCATCACGACCGCTGGCGGTCAAAAGTTCGGGTGCGGCCATGACTTCGATGTCAGACCGATCCTCTTCATCCAAGAAATCGCCCTGATGGGTGGTCAGGAAGTCCGTCAGACTGGCAGTCGCCGGGAAACCAGCGCTGACATGAATGTAGCAAAACTCGCACAGATCATCGGGCAAGTCGGACAGGGCAATCTGGATGCCGTCCGCCGAACTGCCCAGATACCAGCCCGGGGGCAAGGTATAGACGATATTCCCAAACTGATACTGGCCGGGCAACGGTGCGATGGCCGGGGTTGTGGCGGGACTAGCCAATAGGACGGCAACAGCGGTCAGAATATCACGGAACATGTCGCACCTTTCATATCGTAATCAACCGCTCTGGCCAATGCTGCATCCCTTCTCGGGGTACTTTCAAATCACGTTTTCCGGCCAGGCAAACATTTGCCCGCCCATTCAGGCTTGATCCGGTCGCCGGTTTCCCGCAGAACGTCACCAAGGTCCCATAGCTCAACTGGATAGAGCAGCTGACTTCTAATCAGCAGGTTGAGGGTTCGATTCCTTCTGGGTCCGCCATAATCGCGCGGGATTTGCCCTAGCCAGCCCAGACCAATCGGGTCAGGTGGTAAAATATCGGGGCGGCGAAGGCCACTGAATCCAACTGATCCATAATCCCGCCCTGACCGGGGATCAGGTGGCTCCAGTCCTTGACGCCCTTGTCGCGGCGGATTGCGGCAAAGACGATATTGCCGAACATGCCGACCAAAGACGCCGCTGCCGCCATGGCCATCGCGCCGAACAGCCCAAACGGCGTGATCCAGTGCAACAATCCACCAATCAGTGCAGCACAAGCCACGCCGCAGGCCAGCCCTTCCCACGTTTTGGGCGACAGGCCCGGTGCGATTTTTCTGCGCCCGATCCGGCGCCCGAAATAATATTCCAGCAGATCGCCAAACTGCACCACAAGCACCAGAAAGGCGATCAGCAGGACCGATCGGTCACCATAGCCCGGCACGTCCAGCGTCATCAGCGCGGGCAGGTGGCTGGCGCAATAGACGCAGATCATCAGCCCCCATTGAGTTTCGGCGACCCGGATCAAAAAGCGGTTCGGATCGGCGCGCAGGGCCGACACGATAGGCAGCAGCAGGAAGGCGTAAACCGGGACAAAAATCCCGAACAACTCGGGCCAATCCATACCGATGAACACATATTGCGCGGGCAGCACGAAAAAGAACGCCAGTGCCAGCGCGTTATGATCGGCCTGGGATTTCGCGGTCAGGGTCAGAAATTCGCGCAAAGCGGCAAAGGAGACAAAGGCGAACAGGATCAGCACGCCGACCCGGCCCGAAATCAGCGCCAGCGACAGTAAAATCACCATCGCCCACCATGACCGGACCCGGGTCATGTAGGTTTCGATCACCGGATGATTACCGGGGCCAAGGCGGGAGCGCAGCGCCTCGCCCAGCAAGGTCAGCGCCACAAGCACGCCGCCGACGCCCATGGCCAGCAGCATCAGATCAAATGTGGTTCCGGTCATTTACCTAGCTCCGCGCGCAATCCGTCGGGTGAAACGGCAATCAGCGCCGCAAAGGCGCGGGCCAGAAAGGCGTCTTTGCTTTCATCCGGGTTAACATGAAGCGGTGCGCCAAATGTCACGGTGCAGATCAGCGGCAAGGGGATAATCTCGCCCTTGGGCATGATCGCGTTCAGATTGGCGACCCATGCGGGGACAAGGTCCACATCCGGATGCGCACGGCCAATGTTGAACAGCCCGGGTTTGAACGGCAGCAGCGGGTCGGTGCCCATGTTGCGGTTGCCTTCGGGGAAAATGATCAGGCTCGATCCTTCGTCCAATGCCGCAATGATCTTGGCCATCGGGTCTTCGGTCCGGGCCTCGGGGCGGCGATCAATCAGGACGGCGCGGAACACTTCGTCGCCGACAAAGGCCCGCAGTTTGTTTTTCAGCCAGTAATCCGCCGCCGCCACAGGCCGGGTTTGCCGCCGCATTGCGGGCGGCAGGACCGACCAGATCATCGGCATATCGCCGTTCGAGGTATGATTGGCGAAATACACCCGCTGGCGCGGCACGGGTTCAATCCCGCGCCAGTCGGCCCGGACGGCCGTGATCGCGCGGGCAAACAGAGTGATCGCATGGCCGGTAAAGCGGGCGGCAAAGCGGCGAAGTGGGTGGGATTTGTCCATGGCGGTCACACTGGCTGATGAGATGGGGTTTGGGAAGGGGCCGCGCCATTTCTGGCACGGCCCCTGATTGGAAGGTTCAGGCGGCTCGGTCGCTGACATAGTCCGACAGCAGCTTTTCGGTTTTGGCGGCCCCGAGCCGGTGCAGGCGGTCCTCGGACAGGCGGTCATCAAACCGATATTTGACAAAGTTGATCAGGGAAATGGTCAGCAGCATAATCCCGATGCCCCAATAGCCTTTGGTCGCAAGGGGCACATCGACAGACATGTATAACGACAAACCCAACATGCCGTAGGCAATGACGACGGCTGCGCCGTTGATCAGCATGATCAGGGCGTTATCGGAGCGGTTGGTGGTAAACATGTGGTATCCTTTCAGGGGATTGAGGTCAGATTTGGGGTTGGGTCAGGCGGGCCAGAACCTGCGCTGCAGTCATGCGGGTCGCCGGGCCATAGCCACGGTCGGCAAGGCGGTCGGTCAGGTTGGTTTTGTGCAAGTCCGCGTCGATTTCTTGCAGGATTCGGCCCTGTTCGAACGGGTCGTCCCGACCCAGTACACGGGCAATCAGGTCTTCGGCCTCCTGCGCGGCGCTGGTGCCACCCAGCGTTGTGGTCAGGCGCGACTGTATATCCTGTTCGCGCCGTACCGCGCGGGCCTGAATGGCCCCTTGTTTGAGATCAATGATCCGGCGGTGGCCTGCGTCGATCGAGGCGCGCAACCGCAGGATTTGGGCATCAAGGCGGGCGAGGGTTGCCGAACGGATCGACGTTTCATTTTCCAGTGTCGCAATGGCATCTGCGGCTTCTGTCGCCAAGGCCATATCGCCGGCAGTGAGCGCCGCAGTGGCCCGGCCGGTCAGGTCGCTGACCCGACCGGTCAGGGCGTCCAACTGCCGCGCCTCGGACCTGTGCCGTTGGATCAGACTGGCCAAAGTGGCCTTGGCGGCCGCAAGATTGATGTCAGCCTCTCGGATTTTCTGGTCGATCAGTTCAATCGCAAAGGCATCGCGGACGCGGTCTTCAGCCCGGGCATTGGCACCGGAAATGAGTGTGGACAGGGTTTTGAACATTTTTTAGCTCCAATCGTGAGATGTCTAATGAACATCGTTCATGAATTGAGATAAAGCTATTTGGCGATCCCGGTCAAGTGAGTTTGTGAACGACGTTCAAGAAACAGTGCGTTTCCCAGAAAGCTGCAATAGCAGCAGCGCGATCATCCGGTCGGTTTCCGCTTCGGGTACACCGGCACTCGCCTCGTCCAGCGCCAGCCAGACAATACCATGCACGGATGAAAACAACGCGCGAGTAAACAAGGCGCGGTCTTTGCCGGACATATCCGGAAACAGCACCCCGACCGGATCGGCAATATAGGCAAACAACCGCGCCATATCGGCCAGATACCAGTCCGGGGCCGTGGTCCCTGCGGGACGCGCCACATCGAACAGCGCCCGCCAACGGTGCCGGTTGGTCGCGGCAAAGCGGTGATAAGCCTGCCCCATGGTGACCATCTGGCCGGTTGGATCAACTGGGGCCCCGGCCAAAGCCTCGGCCACATCCTGCCCAAGATCGGCAAATGTCCGGGCATTCACTTCGAGCGTCAGTGCGGTCATATCCGGGAACACAGTGTAAATCGCACCCAATGCGCAGCCAGCTTCTGTTGCCAGATCGCGGGCCCGCAGACCCGACAGCCCTTCGGTTGCGATATGCTTTTCGGCAATCTCGATCAGTCGGTCGCGCAGGGCACGGCGGCGGTCTTGGGTTGGTGTTGTCATATCGCGCCCCTTCATGAACTTTGTTCAGACTAGCCTGGGGTGCTGTCAATGGAAAGGCCGAAGCCTCCGGCGGAGGTATTTTTTCAACTCCGAAAACCCAAAAGCTGTTATGGTTCTGAAGGTGCCCCGCCAGCAAAGATATTGCCGTGGCTGTAGTCACACGGCTCTTCTTGCATTTGCAAATGCAAGCCGGTCCCAGTGTAGGGATGCGCACGGGCGAGGGTTTCGTCGAAATCGATACCGAGGCCAGGGGCGGTTGGCGGCGTCACATAGCCGCCGTCGACGGTGATGGAATTGCGGATCAGGGCGGCATGGAACGGCGTTTCGATGGTTTCGGCCATCAGCAGGTTGGGGATACTGGCCGCAAGCTGGATATTAGCCGCCCATTCGACCGGACCAGCATACAGATGCGGGGCGACCTGCGCGTTATAGACTTCGGCAATCGCGGCAATCTTTTTGGCCTCCCATATCCCGCCAGCCCTGCCAAGCGCGGGCTGAAGTATGGTTGCCGCACCGGCGCGCAGCACAGCGGCGAATTCATTCTTGGTGGACAGACGTTCACCTGCGGCAACAGGGATGCGCACGGCGGCGGCGACCTTGGCCATTTCATGGGTGTTATCTGGCGGAATCGGTTCTTCGTACCAGAGCGGCGCATAGGGTTCGATCGCCTGACCCATGCGGATCGCACCACCCGTGCTGAACTGCCCATGCGTGCCAAACAGCAGGTCAGCCTTGTCGCCCACCGCGTCGCGGATTTTCTTGCAGAACTCTACTGACAAGCGGATGTCTGACATGGCCGGCATATGCCCGCCGCGAATGGTATAGGGACCGGCGGGGTCGAATTTGACCGCCGTATAGCCCTGTTTGACCATTTCCACGGCAGATTCGGCGGCCTGATCGGGGTTGACCCAAAAGCCGGGCAAGGTGTGGCCGGGCTGCGGGTAAAGGTAGGTATAGGCGCGGATGCGGTCGTTCATCCGCCCGCCCAGCAGCGCATGCACCGGGCGATCCCGGTCCTTGCCCAGAATATCCCAGCAGGCAATTTCCAGCCCGGAAAACGCCCCGATCACGGTCAGGTCGGGCCGCTGGGTGAATCCGGCGGAATAGGCCCGGCGGAACAAATTCAATATCTTCGGGATTTTGGCCCAGCATGTGCCGTTCGAACACATCGGTAATGACCGCCCGCATCGCATCCGGCCCGACCGAGGCGGCATAACATTCGCCGTAGCCCACAACTCCGGTATCCGTGGTCAGCTTTGGGATGATCCAATAGCGCCCACCCCAGCCGGGCGCGGGCGGGGCGGTGATGATGATATCCAGATCAACGAGTTTCATGGCATGGCTCCGGTTTCACCCCAACATCCCGGCACTGGCGCAGTATTGCCCCGCCAAAACCGACCTTAGGCGTCGCGTCTGGCAGGCTGCATGGGTCGGATCAGGAAAACCGTCAGGCACAGGACCATGAGTGCGGCGGATAAGATGAAAGGTGCGCCGGGAAAGAACACCGATCCACGCGCGGTAAAGGCGAAAAAAATCTGGGTCATCGCCAGCGGGGCCATGATCGTGGCCAAAGATTTGGCCGAAGAAATAACGCCCTGCAATTCGCCCTGTTGATTGTCGGCGGCCGTTTTGCTCATCATCCCTTGCAGGGCTGGGGTGACCACCGCCCCAAGGGCTGTCAGCGGCGTAAAGGCCAGTGCGGCCCAGCCATTGGTGATCAGCGCCAGCACTACAAAGGCCGCAAAGTTGAAACAGATGCCATAGATGATGGTCGTTCTTTCGCCCAACAGGCGCAGGGCCGGGCGGATCAACGCGCCCTGGACAATGGCGATTCCGACCCCGAACAGCGCTAAAGACAGGCCAATCCGGCCCGGTTCCCAGCCAAACTGCGCTGTGGTGTAAAACGCCCAGACCGATGGATAGACGATGAACGCGAATTCATAGATGAAAAACAAGATCAACAGCCGGGTCACGCCGGGTAGTTCTGACAGCTTCATCAGGGCCCCCACCGGATTGGCGCGGCGCCATGCAAAGCGGCGTCTGATTTTGTCGGTCACGGTTTCCGGCAGGACCAGATAACCGAATATCATGTTCGCCCCGGCCAAGGCGGCGGCTGCATAAAACGGCGCACGGGTGCCAAATTCTGCCAAAAGCCCACCAACGGCCGGGCCGAACACAAAGCCCACGCCAAAGGCTGCACCGACCAGTCCGAAGGCCGCCGATTTTTTCTCGGGCGGCGTGATATCGGCGATGAACGCAGAAGCTGTGGAATAGGTCGCTGCCGTGATCCCGCCAATGATCCGTGTGACGAACAGCAACCAGATTGATCCGGCAAGGGCCATCATCAGATAATCCAGACACATCACAAACAGCGATGTCAGCAGGATCGGGCGGCGGCCAAACCGGTCAGATAACGCGCCGACGACCGGGCCGAAAATGAACTGCATGACGGCAAATGAGGTGGCCAGTAATCCGCCCCAGACTGCCGCATCGCCGACTGTTCCGCCGTTGATCTGTGCAATCAGGTCAGGCATCACCGGCAGGATCAACCCGATCCCCATCGCATCCAGCGCCAGTGTGATCACGATAAAGACAAGGGGAAGGCGGCTTTGCATACAGCGGCTCCGGTGGACAACTAGGGCTGATGTAACCGGCATCTGCGCGGTTGCAAGGCAATAGCTGTTCGCCCGCCGCCCTGCTAGGCTGTGCTGACGCCAAAGGGCCTGCCGCATGCAACTAACAAACAGTGATATCGACGAACTGGCCAACTGGCGCCGGATGCTGCATCAGGCCCCTGAGGTGTCTGGGGATGAGCTGCACACGGCCCGTGCCGTAGTGACAATGCTGACCCCGCTGGCCCCGGATCAGATGATCACCGGTCTGGGCGGGCATGGCGTGGCCGCCGTGTTTAATGGAGCGTCTGCCGGACCGACCGTTATGTTCCGCGCCGAACTTGACGCCTTGCCGATCCCCGAGATCGGCGACCTGCCGCACCGGTCGCTGAACCCCGGCCTTGGGCATATGTGCGGGCATGACGGGCATACCGCCATTCTTGCCGGACTTGGCAGGTTGATCGACCGGCAACGACCCGCGCAGGGCCGTGTGATTTTGCTGTTTCAACCGGCCGAGGAAACCGGGGCCGGGGCCGCCGCCGTTATTGCCGACCGGAAATTTGCCGAACTGACCCCGGATTATGCCTTTGCCTTGCACAACCTGCCCGGCCTGCCGCTGGGGCATACAGCGCTTGCCGCCGGGCCCGCCAATTGCGCCTCGCGCGGGTTGAAACTGCTGTTGTCCGGCAAGACGGCGCATGCCTCGATGCCTGAGGACGGCGTTTCGCCCGCGCTGGCACTGTCACGGCTGATACCTGCGCTGATGACGCTTGGGCCGGGCGGTGTGGTGGGGCCCGGATTTCGGTTGGTCACGATGACCCACGCAATCATGGGAGAGCCGACATTTGGAATAGCACCCGGTACTGCCGAACTGTGGGCGACACTGCGGACTTTGACCGACAGCGATATGGTCGATCTTGTGAAAAGGGCCGAAATGCTGGTCGCCGCCGAGGCGGGGGATTTGTCGTTCAGTCACAGTTATCACGATGTTTTTGCGGCATGTCACAACGACCCCGATGCAACTGAACTATTGACCCGCGCCATCACGGCACAGGGGCTGGCGCTGACCACAGCCGGCTATCCGATGCGCTGGTCCGAGGATTTCGGGCAGTTCGGCACTGTTGCAAAATCAGCAATGTTCGTTCTGGGGGCGGGGGTCGATTGCCCGAAATTGCACAACCCCGACTATGACTTTCCCGATGCGTTGATCGGGCCGGGTGTCGGGGTGTTTCACCGGGTCCTGCGGGACGTTTTGGGCTAGACATGCCCAGTTTCAACCAGAAACCGGTTCAGCGCTTCGGCCACGGCAATCGGGTCTTCGACGGGGGGGAAATGGCCGGACTTGCGGATGATCTGAAACTTTGATCCGGGGATCAGGTCCATGGTTTCGCGCATCAGATCAGGCGGCGTGGTGGCATCTTCGGAACCCACAAGGCCCAGCACAGGCAGGCGCAGGCCGCTGGTAGGGGTGTAAAAATCGGTGCCCGAAATCGCCGCAGCACAGCCCATCCAGCCCTGCGGGTTCATTGCCAGCAATTGGTCGCGCCAATGGCCCATGTCCGGCCCGGCCAGAAAGGCGCGGGAAAACACACGGGTCATCGCATTGTCCGCAATCGCGGCCATCCCGCCCACGCGAACCTGCGCGATACGGTCGGACCAGACGGCAGGCACCCCAATCTTTGGGGCCGTATCCAGCAACACCATGGCGCGGACCAAATCCAACCGCTTGATCGCCAGCCCCTGCGCCACAAGCCCACCCATCGACAGGCCGACGACCAGACAATCCTTGATTTTCAGCGCATCCAGCACTGCCTCGGCATCGGCGACCATTGCACCCATGCTGTAAGGTGCAGGTGGCGCATCGGACAGCCCGTGGCCGCGCTGATCAAACCGGACATAGCGCAGATGTTCGGGCAACAGGGCCAGAACCCGGTCCCAAATATGCAAGTCAGTGCCCAAAGCGTGCAGGAACAACACCGGCGGGGCGATAGGGTGATCCACCCCATCGACCCGGACATGCAAGCGGACCCCGTTGTTTTCGACGAACATCAGCGGATCAATTCGAGGGCGCGGGAAAACAATGCAGGATCAACATTGCCGCCTGATGCGACGACAACAATTGGGTCGCCGGCGGGCTGATCGGCATGGAACAGGGCCGCGGCCAGCGCCACCGCGCCCCCCGGTTCCAGCACCAGATTCAGATGCGAAAATGCCGCCGCCATGGCGCGCAGGCAATCGTCATCCGGAACCGCAAGGCCCGGACCACACAGGCGCTGCAGGATCGGAAAGGTCAGATTGCCGGGTTGCGGCGTGATGATGGCATCGCAGATAGACCCCGCCATGCGCGCGTTGCGTTCAATCCGGCCCGATCGCAACGACCGGCAGACATCGTCAAAATCGACAGGCTCGACCGGGCGGACACGCAGCCCCGGTGCATCCGCCTCCAGCGCCAAGGCAATGCCAGAGGTCAGCCCACCACCGCCGCAACAGACCAGCATATCGGCCTGTGTTACACCTATTGCGGTCGCCTGTGCGGCAATTTCCAGCCCGACAGTGCCCTGTCCTGCAATGACCTGTGGGTCGTCATAGGGCCGGATCAGGGTCAGGTTCCGGTCAGTTGCCAGTGCCGCACCCAGGGCGTCGCGGTCTTCGGTCTGGCGGTCATACAGGATGACCTCGGCCCCCAAGGCCTTGGTTCCATTGATCTTGGCCAATGGTGCATCGGACGGCATCAGGATCACGGCGGGCACGTCAAAGGCGCGGGCGGCATAGGCGACGCCTTGGGCGTGATTGCCGGATGAAAACGCAATGACGCCGTGGCAGCGGATGTCGGCGGGCAGGGCCGACACAGCCGACCAGCCGCCCCGCGCCTTGAACGATCCGGTGATCTGCAGCGCCTCGGCCTTGACCCAGATCGGGCGGCCCGCCAGCGCATCCAGTCCCGGCGACCGCAGCAGCGGTGTCTTGGGTATGTGCCCCGCAGCTCGTTCAGCCGCCGCGCGGATCATGGTGATATTCATCGACACTTCTCCAGCCAGCGGCGCAATACAGCCAGCGCCTCGGGTTCGTCCAGAAACGGTATATGGCCCCGGCCCGCCACCTCGGCAAAAATCATGTCAGGCCGGCGGCGGCGCATCTCTGCCGCCGTTTCTACCGTCAGCACGTCCGAATTCTCGCCGCGGATTAACGCCAAAGGCAGGCCTGCCAATGCATCAAAAAGCGGCCAAAGATCAGGTGCGGGTGGTGGGTTTTCCGGAAAAACGGCCGCACGCAGACGTGGATCATAGCGCAGCGATAGCCCACTTTCTGTTTGATCGTAAAAGTTTCTTACTTCATCCAGCCAGCGCTCGGGCGGCACCCCGACAAAGCCGGTCATCACCGCAGCCCGCGCCTTTGCCGCCTGTTCAAAGGTCTTTTCAGCCGGAGGTATGCCAATAAATCGCTTGATGGCCGCCAATCCTGCAGGCGCTATTTCGGGGCCGATATCGTTGAGTGCCACGCCGATCAACCGGGATTTTGCCATTGCCGCCTGAAACATGGCAATCAGGCCGCCGCGTGAGGTGCCAAGGATTGCGACTCTGTCTAGGCTCAGATGGTCCAGCAGGGCCAGCACATCCCGGGATTCCTGCGGGATTGAATAGCTGACCGGATCCGCCCAATCCGACAGCCCCCGCCCGCGATAATCCAGCTTTATCAGTCGGATACCGGGCAGATGCGGCGTCACATGGTCAAAATCAGCGCTATTGCGGGTCAGGCCCGCAAGACACAAGACCGGCAGCCCCGCGCCTTCATCGGTGTAGTGCAGATTAGTGCCATCAAGGGCGCGAAACCGGCTCAGACCTGTCCCCTGGCTTTCATCGCGGCGTCCACGTCCATCCACATCGGTTCGAATACATTGCCATCAGGGTCACTGAAACTGCGGCTATACATAAAATCACCCATCTCCTGCACCTTGCCATTGTCAGTGCCGCCATGGGCAATGGCCGCCTCCATAATTTTGTCCACGGCTTCGCGGCTGTCGCGTGACAGGGCAATCAGTACAGACGTGGTCTGGGCGGGGTCGCCGATCGGGCGCGGCGCAAAACTGGCGAAATAGTCGCGGTTCAGCGCTATCAGATAAATCGATTCCGACACAACAACAGAGATCGACGTCGGCCCGCAGAACCGTTCGTCAAAGGTAAATCCCAGCGCGGCATAGAATTCACGCGACCGCTGGACATCATTGATCGGCAGATTGACAAAGATTGACTGCGCCACGGTATCCTCCAGTATCTGGTCCGATAGGGTTTGAAAAATTCAAACTAGGTTTTCAGGTTGGGGCATGCCCAACACGTGATAGCCGCCGTCAACGTGAATGATCTCTCCGGTCGTGCAGGCCCCGGCATCGGACGCCAGATAAACCGCCGTGCCACCGACAGCCTCAAGCGTCGCATTCGATCGCAAGGGCGCGTTCAAATCCGTATGCCGGAATGTGCGGCGGGCACCGGTAATGGCCGCGCCTGCCAAGGTTTTCATCGGGCCGGGCGAGATTGCATTGACCCGTATGCCCTGCGGACCCAGATCATTGGCGAGATAGCGCACAGCGCTTTCCAGCGCGGCCTTGGCCACGCCCATGACATTGTAAAACGGCGTAACGCGGGTGGACCCCTGATAGGTCAGGGTGATGATCGACCCACCATTTTGCATCAGCGGCAAGGCACGCTTGGCGATATCGACCAGTGAAAAGCACGAGATCACCAGCGAGTTCTTGAAATTTTCGCGGCTGGTGTCGATAAATCGCCCGGCCAGTTCGGTCTTATCCGAATAGGCTATGGCATGGACCAGAAAATCCAAACGACCCCAGCGGCTGGTAATCTGGTCAAACGCCCGGTCGAGCGAGGCATCATCGGTCACGTCGACATCAATCAGAAAATCCGACCCGACCGAGGCCGCCAGAGGCTCGACCCGCTTGGCGAACATATCGCCCTGATAACTGAACGCCAGTTCAGCGCCTGCTGCATGCATCGCCTGTGCAATGCCCCAAGCGATGGAATGGTCATTGGCCACCCCCATGATCAGCCCGCGTTTGCCTTGCATCATCATCGTCAGGATATCCGTCTGAAATCGGCCTGTTACTTAGGCCGTATAGCGTGAAAGCAGCATTGACCCATTGGTGCCGCCAAAGCCGAAACTATTGGTCATCACCGTATCAAGGCCCGCATTTTCGACCAGAGTGGTCGCAATTTCGGCCGGATGCAGCGCAGGGTCCAGGGTGTCCACATTGATCGACGGCGCGATATAATCGCCTTGCAGCATCAGCAGGCAATAGATCGCCTCGGACGCGCCGGTGGCCCCTTGGGAATGGCCGGTCATGGATTTGGTCGAACTGATCGGGGGCGTCGTGCCCCCGTACGACTCATTGGCGCCGAATACGCGACGGACAGCTTGTACTTCTCCAACATCGCCCACTGGTGTCGATGTGCCATGGGCATTGATATAGCTGACCTTTCGGCCCTGCGGCAGGGTGTCCAGCGCCAGCCGCATTGCCCTTTCCCCACCCTCGCCCGATGGGGCGACCATATCATGGCCATCCGACGTCGCGGCAAAGCCAGTCACTTCGGCGTAAATCTTGGCACCCCGCGCAACCGCGTGGCCCAACTCCTCCAACACTACCATCCCGCCGCCGCCTGCAATGACAAACCCATCGCGGCCCGCGTCAAAGGCGCGGCTGGCTTTGGTTGGGGTATCGTTATATTTCGACGACATCGCGCCCATGGCGTCAAACAGGCAGGACAGGGTCCAGTCCAGTTCTTCGCCACCGCCTGCGAACATCAGGTCTTGTTTGCCCATCATGATCTGTTCGGATGCGGCACCAATGCAGTGCAGCGAGGTCGAGCAGGCCGAAGTGATCGAATAGTTAATCCCCTTGATCTGAAACGCGGTCGACAGGTTTGCGCTGACGGTGGAAGACATGCCGCGCGGCACCATCAACGGGCCGATCCGCTTGGGAGACCCGGTTTTCAGCACGATCTGATGTGCCGCAAACAGGTTCGACGTGGACGGCCCGCCCGACCCGGCGATCAGGCCGGTGCGGGGATGGCTGACCTCAGTTTCAGTTAACCCCGCATCTTCAATGGCTTGCTGCATCGACAGATAGGCATAGGCCGCCCCCGGGCCCATGAAGCGCATCCGGCGTTTGTCGATCAGCTCGACCGGATCAATCTTGAGCGTGCCTGCAATCTGGCTGCGAAAGCCATATTCGGCCATTTCAGCAGATGCCTCGACGCCCGACCTGCCAGCACGCAAGGATGCGTCAACTTCGGCTGCGGAATTGCCAATGGGTGAAATGATCCCAAGGCCAGTGACAACAACGCGGCGCATGAGCAGTCTCCTTTAAGTGGCCGAAAGGGCGACCTTCATGTCTTTGACAAGATAGATGGTTTCGCCGTCAGCCTCGACCCGGCCATCCGCCACGCCCATGGTCAGGCGGCGGGTTTGCAGGGCTTTGGTGAAATCGACATAATAGGTCAGGCGCTTGCGGTCCGGGCGGACCATGCCGGTCAGTTTGACCTCGCCCACACCCAAAGCATAGCCGCGCCCTTGCCAGCCGCGCCAGCCCAGATTGAACCCGGTCAACTGCCACAACCCGTCAAGACCAAGGCAGCCGGGCATGATCGGGTTCCCCGGAAAGTGGCAGTCAAAGAACCACAGGTCGGGGGTGATGTCGAATTCGGCCACAACATGGCCCTTGCCATGCGTCCCGCCGTCTTCGGAAATCGACGTGATCCGGTCCATCATCAGCATAGGCGGCAAAGGTAGTTGCGCATTGCCGGGGCCAAACAATTCGCCACGCGCACATTGCAGCAGGCCTTCTTTGTCGAATTGACTGGGGTAATCCGCCATGCGTAGCACTTTCTTGGTTTTTTGGTGTCCCGCGTTCCCTCTAGCACCCCGCCCGGAACAAGGGCAAGTGCGGCGGCATATCGGTCTGGAGTTCGATCCGGAGTTCGGCCCGGAGTTCGATCTGGGGGTCGGCTGGGGGTTCCGATCAGGCGAGGCTCGGCTTTTGAATTGAAACCACAAGGCTTTGTGCCATATACTATGTGACAGGGTGAGTTCGGGATGATCATGGGGCAGGCACTGACAGGACAAAAGGCCGAACGGGCCTTTGGATGGCTCGCCTCGGTTGGGCTGCGGCCAACGCGGCAAAGGCTGGCTTTGGCCGGTTTGCTGGTTGGTGACGGGCTGAACCGACATGTCACTGCCGAGGGGCTGTTCGAGGCTGCAACCGGCGCCGATGAGCCGGTGTCGCTGGCGACTGTTTACAATACCTTGCGGGCGTTTTGCGATGCCGGACTGATGCGTGAGATAACGGTCGACGGCACGAAAAGCTATTTCGATACGAACATGACCGATCACCCGCATTTCTTTTGGGAAGATACAGCAACCCTGTCCGATGCCCCAATGGCCGAGCTGGAAATAAGCCGCTTGCCGGTGGCTCCAGCCGGGGCCGAGATTGTATCGGTCGATGTCGTGATCCGGTTGCGGCGGGTCTAGAAAGGCGCGTGGGTTGAAACCCACCTTACGTCTTTATTTGTAAACTTAACGCGGTCTTAACCATAGCGACCTCAGGCTGCGTCGCATGTCACAGTACCGACGCCTCTTGGTTCCCGGCGGGACCTACTTTTTTACAGTCCGGTTAGAAGACCGGGGGTCGCGGCTGCTGACCGACCGGGTCGATCTATTGCGCGCCGCGGTGCGGCTGGCGCAAAAGCGTTGGCCCTTTGTGATCGAAGCGGCGGTGGTTCTGCCGGATCATCTGCACATGATCTGGACCATGCCCGATGTCGACACCGATTTCTCCAAACGCTGGCGCATGATCAAATCGACGTTTTCCCGACATGTGGACGGACCAGAGCAGATCAGCCCGTCCAAGGCCCGGCGCGGCGAAAAAGGTATCTGGCAAAGGCGATTTTGGGAACATTTGATCCGGGATGATCTGGACTTTGAGGCGCACCGCGCCTTTGCATTAAGCGCACCGGTGCAGGCCGGGCTTGTCGCGCGACCGCAGGACTGGGCGCTGTCCTCGGTGCACCGGGACATTCGTCGGGGCAGGACATTGCCCGCCTCCGCAGGATATGGGCCACCTGCCCGCAACTGAGGATGTTAAAGTAAGGTGGGTCTTGACCCACGCATCTTGAAAAATCCCTTTTTCACGACCCGTTGTGGGTTAAAACCCACCTTACACTTTAAGGCCAATTCTGTGAGGTAAGGTGGGTTTCAACCCACCTGCCTCAAAACCACTGCCCCGGTTCCATCAGCCCCAGATCCAATAATTGCTGCGAATGCCAGTCGAACGGGGCCGAGTTATGCCAGCGGAAGCTTTGGATATCAAAGGCAGATCCGGGATTCCGTTTCAAGGCTTTGGCAGTACGAAACGAACAAACCGCCGCCGTCAGGGAATGGTGCCACGGGCAAGCGTACGTGTTATACTCCGGATCGCTGAATGTGTGATCAGCCCGCAACTGCAATCCGGCTTTCGCCTTGAACAACGACACGCGGTCGATCCGGCGGCGAGGGGCGGGAATGTGTTCTTCGAACCGCCACCGCAGGCCACCAAAGAAATCCAATTGACGTTCGGCGGGATTATTCCAGCGGTCAACACGGGCCAGCGCATAGTAACCCGATTTGTCCAGATGTGCATCTTCCAGCGATACGGCGGTGGGATGCGCCCATAAATCGCCGGCATATAAATCAATCACATAGGTCAGTATTGAATCCCGCCGCTCCTCTGCAACATGAGATAGCATTTCGGCGACGGTCCGGTGCTCGCTGAACGGGTAAAACAGATATTCGGCATTATAGCAGTAATATAGCCAAAGGCCCGACGCGGCCCTGATCACACCGTTGACGGCCCGTTCCATGGCCCCGTCGGACAGCATGTCAAAGTCAACCCGCTCAACCCGCGCCTCGACAGAGGGCTGTAAAACGATATCAGGATCGGCAAAAACGATCAGTTTGCGAAACCCTGCATCCAGATGATGGCGGATTGTTGTATCAACCTCGACCTGATCTTCGACCAGAATGAGCGCTACCGGCCCTTTGGTCAGCGCGGCCTTGCCTGTAGCTAGAAAATCGTCAAGACCCGCGTAACGCATGCCGTCCCTACCACTTCACCTTGGATATTTGCCGTAGAATCGGTTAAAACCACGTGCATTGCAAGGCGACTGCGCAGCGGATACTGAACCTGCAGTTGCCAGCCTCTGACAAGGACCCGATTGCTAATGTCCGCGCCCAAGAAATTGTTCATCAAGACCTATGGGTGTCAGATGAATGTCTACGACAGCGAGCGCATGGCCGAAACCATGGGCGCACAAGGGTATGTGACCACAGATATCGCGGATGACGCCGATCTAATCCTTCTGAATACTTGCCATATCCGGGAAAAAGCAGCCGAAAAGGTATTTTCTGATATCGGTCGCCTGCGCCCGTTGAAAGCCGTGAAACCCGGGCTGCGGATCGGTGTGACTGGCTGCGTGGCCCAGGCCGAGGGGTCGGAAATTCTGCGCCGGATGCCGCTGGTTGATCTGGTTGTTGGCCCACAAAGCTATCATCGGCTTCCTGCGATGATGGATCAGGTCGATGCGGGCAACCGTGCATTGGATACTGATTTCGCCTCGGATGACAAATTTGATCAGTTGACTGCCCGGCCGAAATCGGCACGTGGCCCCAGCGCATTTCTGACTGTGCAGGAAGGCTGCGATAAATTTTGTGCCTTTTGTGTTGTCCCCTATACCCGTGGGTCCGAAGTCAGCCGCCCGGCTGATCGTATTGTGACCGAAGCGCGTGATCTGGTGGCAGCTGGTGTGCGTGAAGTCACCCTGTTGGGCCAGAACGTGAACGCCTGGCACGGCGCAGGTGGCGGCCTGGCTGCCTTGATCGGCCGGCTTGCGCAAATCGACGGACTCGCGCGCATTCGCTATACAACGTCGCACCCCAATGACATGGACCAGGCCTTGATTGCAGCCCATGGGGCCGAGCCCAAACTGATGCCCTATCTGCATTTGCCAGTGCAGTCCGGTTCGGATCGTATCCTGAAGGCGATGAACCGAAAACATACAGCAGCGCAATACCTGCGTCTGATCGACCGTATCCGCGCTGCCCGCCCTGACATTCTGCTGTCCGGTGATTTCATTGTTGGTTTCCCCGGCGAGACTGAAGCCGATTTTGAGGCGACATTGGATCTGATTAAATCTGTCGGCTACGGTATGGCGTATTCGTTCAAGTATTCCACACGCCCCGGCACCCCGGCCGCCGAAAAACCCCAACTGCCTGACGCAGTGATGGATCACAGACTGTCGCGCCTGCAGACCCTTGTGACCGCGCAACAACAGCAAACCCAGCAGGCAATGATCGGCCGCGAAGTCAACGTGCTGTTCGAAAAGCCAGGTCGGATGGACGGGCAAATGACCGGTAAATCCGACTACCTGCATGCCGTTCATGCCACCGGGCCAGTGTCGTTGCGTGCGCAGATACGCCGGGTGCTGATTACGGCGACGTCGACAAACTCTTTGGCCGGGACAATTCTGTCCTGATGCCGAATCTGCCAGAGACTTGGCACTTTCCATTGATACCAAATCTGGAATTGGAGTGTTGGTTCTGGACAATTTGCGCTTTGTTTGGCGATTGTCTGCCAGAAGGGATACAATAGGTAGTATTTTCTTCTTCCCAACCTACCCAAATTTGTTAAAATCGTGTCAATAGTGTGGTGGGTCGGTGGCATCAGGTAACCCTGTAAAGGGCGGGCCAGGTTCAGTCAGGGGACGAAAACTGTGACAAGACATTTGGAAGCGTTGATGCGGACAGCATTGGCTAGTGCGGCAATCATAGCGTTGGGGGCGCTTGGTTTTGCGTCGCCTGCTTTTGCCCAGGACCCGCGCATTATTGACAGCGAGGAGTACATCCCCGGCATCTGGATTGATCCGGATGGGTGCGAACATTGGGCGATGGATGATGGCACCGAAGGCTATATGTCGCCGCGCCGCACCCGCGATGGCCGCCCGGTTTGCCACCGCAGCGAAATCTGCGGCGTGATGCAATCGGATCAGCTGTTTGCGACGGACCGCTATGCGATCAGCGCTGAGGGCCGCGCCGCACTGGAGAATTTTTTCCGCACGGCCAATGCTTTCGGCTTTTTGATTTACGGCCACACCGACAGCCGCGCCTCGGATGAGTATAATATAACATTGTCTGATAACCGCGCCCGCGCCGTTGCTGATGTAGCTGGATCGGTCGGGGTGCGCGTCGTGGATATGCGCGGCTTTGGCGAACGCATGCCAATCGCGACCAATGGCACGGCCGCCGGGATGCAGCAGAACCGCCGCGTCGAAATTTATTGTTTGCGCTGAGGAGGAAGAGATCATGACCTATATTCGTATCACCGCGCTCCTTGGGATTCTGGCGTTGTCGGCATGTGACAATCGTTCAACGGACAAGTCGGTAGACCGGGGGGTCAATGCCCACCACGTCTCGACATTGGTGGCAGGCATCTGGATTGATCCCGATGGCTGCGATCACTGGATCATTGATGACGGCGCCGAGGGGTATTTGTCGGAACGCAGCACACCTGATGGTCGGCCGGTCTGTTCTGGTGTGGCACAGCCCAACACAGTTGTGGGCCCGTTCCAGGCAGGGTCCCCAATTCCCGACGTGTTGTTCTAGGCAAGCCGCAAAACGGTGCAAAAACTGGCATCAGCAAAAGGCCGCAGTTCAACCTGCGGCCTTTTATGTTGCAATCATGTGATCTTGATCCGCTACATCTTGCGCCGCGTAGCACAAATTGCCACCATGGAATCGAAGCAGTTATCTTTGACCCCCCAAACAAGGAGTGCTTTTTGACCCTAACCATCCTGCCGAACCCCGCTAGGTCCAGCCCTGCCACAGAACAGGTTCTGGAGTTTCCTGACAACTTTCTGTTGATCGACTTGTGTGGCGAACACGACCGCCATCTTGCCGCGATCGAAGAAAAACTGGGTGTTCAGATCCTGCGCCGGGGCAATATGGTTTCCGTTATTGGCGAGGCTGGTGCCGGAAAAGTGGCGGCAGCGGTTCTGCAGGCGCTGTATTCCCGGCTGGAGTCTGGCCGTAGTGTTGAAGCAGGCGATGTGGACCGCGAACTGCGCATGGGTCCACAGACAGGAGCAACGCAGACGATGGGTAAACACGAACCCGGCGATCAGATTGAAATGTTCAACCGTGATGGCCCCGGTGGCCGGATCGAGATCAAGACCCGCCGCAAGCATGTTGAACCCAGAACTGACGCACAAAAGGCCTATGCCCGCGCCCTGTTTGAACATGAAATGGCCTTTGGCATAGGTCCCGCTGGCACGGGCAAGACCTATATCGCTGTGGCCGTGGGTGTGACCATGCTGATTGGTGGACATGTGGATAAGATTGTCCTAAGTCGCCCGGCGGTTGAGGCGGGCGAACGCCTTGGGTTTTTGCCCGGCGATATGAAGGACAAGGTCGATCCGTACATGCAGCCGCTGTATGATGCGTTGAACGATTTTTTGCCCGCCAAACAGGTGGCCAAGATGATCGAAGATAAGATCATCGAAATTGCGCCCCTGGCTTTCATGCGCGGGCGCACTCTTGCCCGGTCGTTTGTCGTGTTGGATGAGGCGCAGAATGCGACATCAATGCAGATGAAGATGTTCCTGACCCGGCTGGGCGAGGGATCCCGTATGGTTATCACCGGCGACAGGACCCAGGTTGATTTGCCGCGCGGCGTGCAATCGGGGCTGGCCGATGCCGAACGGCTGCTGAAACATATTCCCAAGATCAGCTTTAACTATTTCACCTCCCGCGACGTGGTCCGCCATCCACTGGTTGCGAAAATCATCGACGCTTATGATGCAGACACCGGCGCATGACCCGCATATACCGATTCCATGCTGATTGATTGTCTGACGGAAGATCACAGATGGGAAGCGTTGGGCCTAGGGGCCCTCGCCGAGACGGCCGCAGCCGAGACCTTGCGCCAACTTGGACTTGATCCGGCGGAATACGAGATTTCGCTGCTGGGCTGCAATGATGCCCGCATTGCCGAACTGAACGCCGATTTCCGAGGCAAGCCGCAGCCGACCAATGTGCTTAGCTGGCCATCCGACGAACGCGGGGCCGAGGTGCCGGGTAAAATGCCGCTGGCCCCTGAAATTTCGCTACAGGACCTGACCGAACTGGGCGACATCGCAATCGCATTTGAAACCTGCGCCGCCGAGGCAGACGCCGTCGGCAAACCGTTGACCGCCCATGCCACGCATCTGATCGTGCATGGCACCCTGCATCTGCTGGGGTTCGATCACGAGCGCGACCTTGATGCCACGCTGATGGAGGGCCTCGAGGTGACGATACTTGGCAAACTGGGTCTGCCGGACCCATATGCTACTTAAACTATCATTTCTGCGGTGCTTACCGCAAAAGGCTGGAGACTATGAGCGACACGAGCGAACCCACTGCTATTCCTGCCAGTAACAGCCAGGACATGCAGAACGATGACCCCGCTGAGGGGCAGCCGCGCAGCTTTTTCAGCCGGATCATCGACAAACTTACCCCATCTGACACGTCTGACCCCGATAGTGCGGCCTCGACTTATGCCGCGGCTGCCGTCTCGATGCCCGGGATGAGCAATCTGCGCCGCATGCGGGTCGAAGATGTGTCTGTGCCCAAGGCTGATATTGTGGCCGTGCCCGTCACGCTGACAATGGACGCATTGGTTGACGCATTCCGCCAATCCGGGCTGACCCGCATTCCGGTCTATGATGGTACGCTCGATACGCCTATGGGTCTGATAAACCTTAAGGATTTTGCGCTGCGCCATGGATTTGAGGGTAGCAACACTGTGTTTGACCTGCGCGGCATGTTGCGGCCGCTGCTGTTTGTGCCGCCGTCGATGCCGCTGGGCGTGCTGTTGCAAAAGATGCAGGCCGAACGTATCCACATGGCGCTGGTGATTGACGAATACGGCGGAACGGATGGCCTTGTCACGATCGAGGACCTGCTGGAACAGGTCGTAGGCGAGATTGACGATGAACATGACGAGGCCGAGGCGCAGACCTTTGTAAAGGAAAAGCCGGGCGTGTGGCTGGCCCTTGCCAAGACCCCACTTGAGGAATTTGAGGCCGCCATTGGCATGAACCTGACCGCCCACGCACAGATTGACGAAGAGGAAATCGATACTTTGGGTGGGCTTGTCTCTATGCTGTCCGGGCATCTGCCCGCGAGGGGCGAGGTGATCCGCCACCCTGACGGGCCAGAGTTCGAGGTCATCGACGCCGATCCCCGCCGAATTAAACGGCTGCGGGTACGGATGCCCAGCGCACAGGATGCCTGAGGCGCTGAATAGGCTTGCCAATGCGCCGCCGCTATGGCGCGGAATGTTTCTGGCGGGTCTGGGGGCACTGGCGGCCTTGGGTCAAGCCCCCTGGGACCTACCGTGGGTCACGTTAGCCATACTGATCCTGATGCTGGCCCTGCCAGTCACGCATTGGAAAGCCACTGCTTTTAATGGTTGGGCCATGGGCTGCGGTTACTTTGGTGTCGCGCTGCACTGGATCACTCAGCCCTTTATGGTGGATGCCGCCCGTGATGGTTGGATGGCTCCGTTTGCGCTGATCCTGCTGGCCGCCGGTCTGGCCTTGTTCTGGGCTATTGCTTTTGGTCTGGCGCAGCGCCTGGGTGGCGCGGCGCTGGCGCTGGTGGGATGCTGGACCGGGGCCGAGGTTGTGCGGTCACTGGCTTTTACTGGTTTTCCATGGGCACTGATCGGACATATCTGGATTGATACGCCTTTGGCGCAGCTGGCAGCCTATGTGGGACCGCATGGGTTGACCCTTTTGACATTGACATCTGCGGGTCTGGTGGCGTCGTTTCGAATATGGTCGCTTGCACCGGTCCTGTTGGCGGCAGGTGCGTGGTGGGCACTGGACCCCGGCCCGGCCCCGGCCCCCGACCCGACCGCCCCGGTGATCCGGCTGGTGCAACCCAATGTGCCGCAGGATGAAAAATGGGACCCGGTGCAGGTGCCCCTGCATTTTCAGCGCATTCTGGAGCTGACGGCCCGCGGACCCACGCCCGATCTGGTGGTCTGGCCAGAAACCGCTATACCGTGGCTGCTGGATCAGGCGCAGGGTGCGCTTGAATCCAGCGCTTTGGCCGCGCGAGGTGCGCCGGTCATTCTGGGCGTGCAGCGGCGCGAGGATGCCCGCTATTTCAACGCTATGGCGGCGCTGGACCGGGTTGGTGCAGTGACGGCGGTCTATGACAAATCGCATTTGGTCCCGTTTGGAGAATATATTCCTTTTGGCGAAGTGTTGGGTCAGTTCGGCCTGCAGGGGTTGGCCGCATCGAACGGCGACGGTTTTAGTGCCGGGATTGGTCCTGCACTGATTGATGTGCCGGGCATCGGATTGGTCCTGCCGCTGATCTGTTACGAGGGGATATTTGCCGAAGAGGTAAATGCGCTGCCGGGCCGGGCGCGCCTGATGGTGCTCATCACCAATGACGCCTGGTTTGGCACGGATACCGGCCCTTATCAGCATTTCGCACAGGCCCGGCTGCGGGCGATTGAACAGGGGCTGCCGATGGTGCGGGTTGCCAATACTGGCATTTCGGGACTGATCGACGCGCGGGGCCGCGTGCTGGGGCAGATTGGATTGGGCGAACAGGGTGTGCTGGATACTGCATTGCCCGCCGCCTTGGCGCCGACGGTCTATGCCCGGTTCGGTGATACACCCGTGCTGGTGTTGCTTGGACTCGTGGGACTGGGACTGATCGGGCGCAAATGGTGGTTTAAGGTTGACCCTGCCGTCAAGCCAAACTAGCCAAGGCCAATCAACTGGCACAACGGCTTCCTGGCGTGCAGTGACTATGCAATGGAGCACTTCCCCATGTCCCGACTAGACTATGTTTTCACTTCGGAATCCGTTTCCGAAGGGCACCCTGACAAGCTGTGCGACCGAATCTCGGACGCCGTGCTTGACGCCTTTCTGACCATCCAGCCCGAGGCGCGCGTGGCCTGCGAAACCTTCGCCACCACCAATCGCGTGGTGATTGGAGGCGAGGTCGGCCTGTCCGATCCCGCCAAGCTGGCGCAAATGATGGCGGCGGTCGAGGGGATCACCCGGGCCGCGATCAAGGATATCGGCTATGAACAGGACAAGTTCCACCACGCCACCTGCGAGATTACCAATCTGCTGCACGAGCAATCCGCCCATATCGCCCAAGGGGTTGATGCCAAGGCGGGTAAAGAGGAGGGGGCCGGCGATCAGGGGATCATGTTTGGCTACGCCACCCGCGAAACCCCCGAACTGATGCCCGCCCCGATCCAGTATGCCCACGCGATCCTGCGCCGTTTGGCCGAAGTACGCAAATCCGGGCAGGAACCGACCCTGCGTCCCGATGCGAAATCCCAGATTTCGTTGCGGTATGCGGGGGGCAAGCCGGTCGAGGTGACGTCGATTGTGCTGTCCACACAGCATGCTTTGGAAACCCAGACCAGTGGCGATATCCGGGCTTTGGTCGAACCTTATATTCGCGAGGTTCTGCCGGAAAGCTGGATCACCGCCGCCACCAAATGGTGGGTCAATCCGACCGGGACCTTTGTGATCGGTGGCCCGGATGGCGACACTGGCCTGACCGGGCGCAAGATCATTGTCGACACATACGGCGGGGCTGCCCCGCATGGTGGTGGCGCGTTCAGCGGCAAGGACCCGACAAAGGTGGACCGCTCTGCCGCCTACGCCGCCCGCTATCTGGCCAAGAATGTGGTCGCTGCCGGGATGGCCGACCGCTGCACGATCCAGTTGTCCTATGCCATTGGCGTGGCCCGCCCGCTCTCGATCTATGCCGATACGCATGGCACCGGGCAGGTTTCGCCCGAGGCGATTGAACGCGCCATTGACCAAGCCATGGACCTGACGCCGCGTGGCATACGCGAACATTTGGGCCTGAACCGACCAATTTATGCCCGCACCTCGGCCTACGGCCACTTTGGCCGCGCGCCAGAGGCAGATGGTGGGTTCAGCTGGGAACGCACTGATCTGGCCGAGGCATTGAAACGGGCGGTTTGAAAAGCGGGGTGGGTTAAAACCCACCCATTTGCGGACGCGACATGCAACATGATTGTCGGCGGACCGGGATCGGGTAAGTCTACTCTGGCCCGCCCCGAGATGCCTGCGAATGGTTCCGAACTTTTGGATACTGCATTTCTGGCCGAAGCGGTTTTCTAGGACAGACGCAAAGGATTGAACCTGTTGGCCAAGATGCAAGGTCGGACCCGGACCCTTAACTTGACCAGCCGGCGCGCCGTGCGCAATTTCAGCGCTGATCCTGATAAAAAGTAAGGTGGGTTTTTTAAAACCACCTTACCCGTAATGCCCTACAGGTGTGCCCGCCAAGGCCGCGATATTGAGCAACCCTCGTGCAGTGATCGACGGCGTCACTATATGCGCCCGGTTGCCCATGCCCATCAGGATCGGCCCAACTTCGAGGCCCCCGCCCTTCATTTTCAGGATGTTGCGCACGCCGGATGCCGCATCGGAATTGGCGAATACCAGCGTATTAGCTGGCCCTTTGATCCGCGAGGCGGGGAAAATCCGGTCGCGCAGGTCCTGATCAAGGGCGGCATCAACATGCATTTCGCCCTCATAGGCAAAATCGCGCGGCGCTGCGTTCAATATGTCCAATGCCGCCCGCATCCGGCGGCCAGAATCACAATCCAGATTGCCAAATTGCGAGTGCGAACACAGCGCGATTTTTGGGTCCAGCCCAAAGCGACGCACATGCCTAGCGCATCCGATGACGGTTTCAGCGATTTGAGTCGGGGTCGGCTCTGGGTGGACCTGTGTATCTGCGATAAACAGAGGCCCGTCTTCCAGAATCATCAGGCTGAGTGCGCCAATCGGGTGCAGCCCGGCGGTGCCCAAAACCTGCCCCACATAGTTCATATGCCACAAAAATTGCCCGAATGTGCCGCAAATCAGGCTGTCGGCCTCTCCCCTTTGCACCATCACGGCTCCAATCGCGGTGGTATTGGTTCGCATGATAGCTTTGGCCAGATCAGGCGTTACGCCGCGCCGCGCCAGCAGATCGTGATAGGTGCCCCAATAGTCGCGGTAGCGCGGGTCGTTTTCCGGGTTCACGATATCAAAATCGGTCTGTGGCCGGATTTTCAGGCCCGCGCGTTCACAGCGGGCGGCGATAACCTCGGGTCGGCCGACGAGGATCGGTTTATAGGTCATCTCTTCGATCATCGCTTGTGCAGCGCGCAGCACCCGTTCATCTTCACCCTCGGCAAAGACAATTGTCCGGCTTCCCGACCGTGCCGCCTCAAACAAGGGCCGCATAATCAGGGCGGATTTGAACACTGATCCGTCGAGTTTCTCGCGGTACGCCTTCATATCGGTAATCGGGCGGGTTGCGACCCCGGTTTCCATCGCCGCACGCGCCACAGCGCTGGCCACCACACCGATCAGGCGGGGATCGAACGGTTTGGGAATCAGATAATCGGGACCAAAAGTGAGTTGTTCACCACGATATGCCGCCGCCGCCTCGGCGCTGGTTGTGGCGCGGGCCAGTTCGGCGATCCCTTCGATACAGGCGATTTTCATCGCCTCGTTGATCTCGGTAGCACCGACATCAAGCGCACCGCGAAAAATAAACGGGAAACACAGCACATTATTGACTTGATTGGGATAATCGCTGCGCCCGGTGGCAATGATTGCATCTGGGGCCACGGCGCGGGCGGCGCTGGGTTCAATTTCGGGCGATGGATTGGCGAGGGCAAAGATGATCGGGCGGGGGGTCATTTTGGCGACCATCTCGGGCGTCAGAACGCCGGGGCCGGACAGGCCAAGGAACATATCGGCCCCGGTGATCACATCAGCCAGCGTTGCAGCAGTGGTGCCTTGGGCATAGTCAGCTTTTTGCGCGGTCATATCGGTGGTGCGACCCGCGTACACCAGTCCCTGAAGATCACATAACCAGACGTTTTCGCGCTTAACACCCAGTTGCAGAAGCATATTGAGGCAAGCGATGCCAGCTGCACCGCCACCAGTGGACACGATTTTCACCTCGGCAAAGGTTTTGCCAGCCACCCGCAATGCATTTTTGGTGGCCGCACCTACGACGATTGCGGTGCCATGCTGATCGTCATGAAAAACCGGAATTTTCATCCGCTCCCGACATAGTTTTTCGACGATAAAACAATCAGGGGCCTTGATATCCTCAAGATTGATTGCGCCAAAGGTCGGCTCCAGCGCACAGACAATGTCGGCGAGTTTATGCGGGTCGGGTTCGTTCAGCTCGATGTCGAAACAGTCGATATTGGCGAACTTCTTGAACAATACGGCCTTACCCTCCATCACCGGCTTGCTGGCCAACGCGCCGATATTGCCAAGGCCCAACACGGCGGTGCCGTTGGTCACGACCGCCACCAGATTGCCCCGTGCGGTGTAATCGCGGGCGGTGTCGGGGTTCGCCTTGATCTCCAGGCAGGCCTCGGCCACGCCGGGGGAATAGGCGCGGGCCAGATCGCGGCCATTTGCCAACGGTTTGGTCGCCCGGATTTCCAGTTTGCCGGGCTTGGGGTAGCGATGATAGTCAAGGGCGGCCTGGCGTTGGCTTTCACGGTCCAGATCGCGCGGAGTCTCGGTCATTTTCCATCCCTCAAGTCTTAGGGTAGTTCAGCGTTAAACTATTTTGCGTCTACGCCAAATATATTGAGCTTTTATTAACCACGAATGGCTCCCCCTTGCAAATCCTCTGAGCAGGCCGCAGGGTTTGGCTATGACCAAAACGCTGCCCATCCGCGCCGAAATGCGCCTGCCCACCACCGATCTGCGCGCCGACCTGCCGTTTTTCGGCAAAGTTCTGGGGATGCATCTGGAGTCCATCTACCCTGCCGATAATCCGTCAGTCGCGGTATTTTCGGGGCATGGGTTGCGCGTTCGGTTGGTGGAAGCCATGACAGATACGCCCGGACTGATCCGGATTTTGACCGATGATACTGGTTTTGCAGACGGTGCTCGGGCGCTGACTGCCCCTGGCGGTACCCGGGTCGAGGTTGATGCACTCAACCCGCCGCTGATCCTACCCCCGACAGAACATGCGTTTGTTGTCCGGCGTTTGGCCGATCAGGCCCCTTGGGTGATTGGCCGCGCCGGCATGCATTACCGTGACCTTGTGCCAACCCGTCTGGGCGGTGCGATCATCGCCAGTCACATTCGTATTCCAGACGGCGGGCCGGTGCCGGATATGGTGCATTATCATAAAGTTGGATTTCAGCTGATTTTCTGCATCAAGGGCTGGGTCGATGTGGTGTACGAAGATCAGGGTCCCGCGATCCGGCTGACGGCGGGCGATTGTTTCATCCAGCCACCCGAAATCCGCCATCGCGTCTTGCATGCCAGCGACGGGATTGAAGTGATCGAAATTGGTGTGCCGGCGGATCATGTGACCGAAATTGACCATGAGCTGACTTTGCCGACGTCGCACTTGCGGCCAGACCGGGAATGGCAGGGCCAAAGGTTTGTGCATAATGTCGGGGCCACTGCTGTTTGGGGGGCATTCCGCCAGCCCGGCTATGTCGCGCGTGACACCACGATCAACGACTGCACCAAAGGCATGGCTGGTGTGGTTGTGGTTCGAAAAGGGACAGGAAACCCGGGTTGGACGACGCATACGGCCGATATTGCGTTCGGTTTTGTCATCTCCGGGTCAATGCGACTAGAAGGGCAGGGCAATACCCCGTTCCACCTCAGCCCCGGTGATGCCTTTGTTATTCCGCCCGGTATGGCGACACATTGGGCCGATCCGTCGGATGATTTTGAACTGCTGGAAGTGACGTTGCCCGGACAGTTCACCACAACACTTGTATAGGAGTGACCCATGTCCCTTGTCGATCTTGCGCGCGCCGTGCGGCTGAACGCCTATGCGCCCTATTCGAATTTCAAGGTCGGGGCGGCGATCCGCGCAACCTCGGGCGCTATCTATACCGGGGTCAACGTGGAAAACGTGGCCTATCCCGAGGGGACCTGCGCCGAGGCGGGCGCGATTGCCGCCATGATCGCGGCAGGTGACACGGAAATTGCTGCCGTTGCGGTGATTGCCGACAGCCCGATCCCCGTGTCGCCCTGTGGTGGATGTCGTCAAAAACTGGCCGAATTTGGCAAAGGCGATGTCTCGGTAACGCTGGCCACGACCGATGGATTGCTGCAGAACACCACGCTGGCCGAACTTTTGCCGGGCGCATTCACCGCGGAATTTATGGAGCGGACCTGATGGACGCGCGCGCAATCATCGCCAAGTTACGCCGCAAAGTGACCCCATCGACAGCCGAGTTATTGTGGTTCGCCAATGGTTTGGCTACCGGAGACGTGTCCGACGCGCAGGCCGGGGCGTTTGCCATGGCAGTCTGCCTGAACGGCCTAGGCGAAACCGGGCGCGTGGCGCTGACAAATGGTATGCGCGCTTCAGGCGATGTCCTGAAATGGGATCTGCCGGGGTTCGTGCTGGATAAACATTCCACCGGCGGTCTGGGCGATTGCACCTCGCTTTTGCTGGCCCCGGCATTGGCGGCCTGTGGCGTTTATGTCCCGATGATATCAGGGCGCGGGCTGGGTCATACCGGCGGCACATTGGACAAGATGGAGGCGATCCCCGGCGTCAAAGCGCAGGTATCCGAGGCGAAATTGCGCGCCGTAACCGCCAAAGTCGGCTGCGCCATTGTCGGGGCCACCGGGCGGATTGCCCCCGCTGACAAGCGGCTCTATGCAATACGGGATGTGACCGGCACGGTGGAAAGCATTGATCTGATCACCGCCTCGATCCTGTCTAAAAAACTGGCTGCTGGGCTGCAGGGCCTTGTTCTGGATGTCAAATCCGGGTCCGGCGCATTCATGAAAACCGATGAAGACGCGCGGGCGCTGGCGCAGGCTTTGGTCAGCACCGCCAATGGGGCGGGTTGTCCGACCGCCGCCTTTATCACCGATATGGACGAGCCATTGTGCCCCGCCTTGGGCAATGCCGTCGAGGTGGCGCTGTGCATGGAGGTGTTGGCGGGCAACCGGTTGGCCGCGCCGCGCCTGACCGACCTGACCATCGCGTTGGGCGGCCGTCTGCTGGCGCTGAAAGGCGAGGCCGAGGGCGAGGCGGAAGAACGCATTGCCGAGGCCCTGTCATCAGGCCGGGCGATGACGCATTTCGCGTCGATGATTGCCGAATTGGGCGGCCCGCCGGATATGGCCGAGGATTGGCGCACGCATCTGCCCGCCGCCCCGATCATTGGTGATGTTTTCGCGCGCGAGGCCGGGTTTATCAACGCGATGGACGGCGAAGCTTTGGGTTTGGCCGTGGTCGCCATGGGCGGCGGGCGGCGGATCGAAACCGACAAGATTGACCCGTCGGTTGGTCTGACAGACGTAGTGGCATTGGGGGCGCGTGTCGAACGCGGCCAACCGATTGCCACGATCCATGCCCGCGACGATGACAGCGCCGAGGCTGCGGCCCGGGCGATTATGGCCGCTGTGACGATTGGCGACGCGCCAGTTGTCAGGCCGTTGATCCGCGAAAGGATTGGCTGATGCCGCGGGCGTTTTTGGTTGTCATCGATTCAGTCGGGATTGGCGGCGCGCCAGATGCTGCAAGCTATTTTAATGGATTAACGCCTGATACCGGGGCCAATACGCTGGGCCATATCGCGCAAAAGGTGCCGTTGCAGGTGGCAGCACTGGACGCGATGGGACTTGGCGCCGCGCTAAAACTGGCCTCCGGCCTTGACGTTCCGGGCCTTGGAGCTGTGCCCACCGGTGCCTGGGGGGCGGCGACCGAAGTGTCGCGCGGCAAGGATACACCGTCAGGCCATTGGGAACTGGCGGGCGTGCCGGTGCCGTGGGACTGGCATTATTTCCCCGATACCGACCCGTGTTTTCCTGATGATCTGGTGGTCAATGTCTGCCTTGCCGCCGGGACGGGTGGGATTTTGGGCAACCGCCATGCCTCGGGAACCACGATCATCGCGGACGAAGGCGCGCGGCACCTGAAAACCGGCTGGCCGATTTGCTATACTTCGGCGGATTCGGTGTTCCAGATTGCGGCCCACGAAGACAGCTTTGGGTTGGACCGCTTGCTGAAGCTTTGCGCCGATATCGCGCCGACGCTTCATGCAATGCGGATAGGCCGGGTGATTGCGCGGCCATTTGTTGGAACGGTTGAGGGTGGTTTCACCCGCACTGCCAACCGGCATGACTATGCTATTGACCCGCCAGCGCCTACTTTGTGCGACTGGGTTCACGCAGCCGGGCGACATGTCTATGCCATTGGAAAGATTGGCGATATATTCTCGATGAAGGGCATAGATGAGGTACGTAAAGGCCGCGACCTGGCGTTGATGGGGCATTTGCGTGATCTTGTCCTCGATGCCGCCCACGGGTCACTGACATTTGCCAATTTCGTCGAGTTTGACAGCGAATACGGGCATCGGCGCGATGTGCAGGGATATGCCCGGCATCTGGAATGGTTTAATGCTGAACTATCCGACCTTTTGCCGCAGTTGCGCCCGGATGATCTGCTGATAATTACGGCTGATCACGGCAATGATCCAACTTGGGTGGGCACTGACCACACCCGCGAACGTGTGCCAGTTCTTGTGCATGGCATTGGGCCCAAGCCGTTGGGCCAGTTGGCATTTACTGACATCGCCGCCAGCATTGCGGCCCATCTTGACGTACCGGCGCAAGGGCCGGGAAGGAGTTTCCTATGAGCCATAAATCCATGCCGAAAGTCGAATTGCATCTGCATCTGGAGGGCGGCGCACCTGCGGCGTTCATCGCCGGACTGGCGCGGGAAAAGCATATTGATATCAGTGGGATATTCGACGAAAAGGGTGGTTATAAATACCGCGATTTCGACCATTTTCTGCAAGTTTACGAGGCCGCTTGCACCACCCTGACCGGCCCCGAGGAATTTCGCCGTCTGACCCTTGCTGTGCTTGAGCAAGCGGCGTTGCATGGCGTCGTTTATACCGAAACCTTCCTCACACCAGATTTTTGCGGCGGCGGCGATTTGGTCGCCTGGCGTGATTATCTGGCCGCGATTGAAGACGCCGCAGCACAGGCCGAACGGACCATGGGCATAACAATGCGCGGCATTGTGACCTGTGTCCGGCATTTCGGTCCAGAGCAATCCAAGGCCACTGCGCGCTGTGCCGTGGAAACCCATGGGCCGTTCATTACCGGGTTTGGCATGGGCGGGGCCGAAATGCTGGGTCGCCCCAAGGATTTTACTTATGCTTTTGATATGGCACGCGAAGCTGGGCTAAGTCTGACCTGCCACGCTGGCGAATGGGGGGGGCCAGATATGGTTGCCGACACCATCCGAGATTTGAAACCGGCCCGCATTGGCCATGGGGTGAACTGTCATACTGACCTTGCCCTAGTCGATCAGATTGCCGAAACCGGCGTGGTGCTTGAGGTATGTCCGGGATCAAATGTGTTTCTGGGCGTTGCCAAGTCATGGCAGGCACATCCGATCAATAAGCTGCGCGAACGCGGTGTCAAAGTCACTGTTTCAACCGATGACCCGCCGTTTTTCAACACCACAATGACCCGCGAATATGACATGCTCGCCCGGACGTTCGACTGGGACGACACCGATTTCCGCGCTTTGAACCAAACCGCCCTTGACGCCGCATTCTGTGACGCCGAAACCAAAGCCCGTATCGCAAAGTTGCTGGAGGCCGCATGACTGCCCATCTGACCCCCCATTTGACTATCGTTGATCACCCACTGGTGCAGCACAAACTGACACTTATGCGCGAACATGACACGTCAACCGCATCATTCCGGCAGCTGTTGCGCGAGATTAGCCTGCTGTTGGCCTATGAGGTAACGCGCGGCCTGCCAATGACGACCAAACGGATCATGACGCCCTTGTGCGAGATGGATGCGCCGATGATCGAAGGCAAAAAACTGGCTCTGATCTCGATTTTACGGGCGGGAAACGGACTGTTGGACGGCATTCTGGAACTGATCCCGGCGGCGCGGGTGGGCTTTGTCGGGCTGTACCGCGACCCCGAAACCCTGCAACCGGTGCAATATTACTTCAAAGTGCCCACCCAACTTGAGGATCGCGTAGTGATTGTTGTCGATCCAATGCTGGCTACCGGTAATTCTTCGGCGGCGGCTGTTGATTTATTAAAGAACGCAGGTGCCAAAAATATCCGGTTCCTATGTCTTCTGGCCGCCCCCGAAGGCATCGCCCGGATGAAGGCCGCCCATCCTGATGTCCCAATCGTCACAGCGGCGGTAGACAGTCATTTAAATGACCATGGATATATTGTACCTGGCCTAGGGGATGCGGGAGACCGGATGTTTGGCACAAAATAGAGGCTCAATCGGGCATAATCCCTTTACAGTATAGTGATTGTAAGGCAAGCTGACACAATATCTTGTGGGAGTTTTGCATGCCTTTGTCACGCCTTGCTGCGCTGGCCTTGATCAGCCTCAATTTTGGGCAAACAGCCCTTGCGCAGTCCAGCGGACTGGTGTTGCCTGCAGAATTTCCACCCGCCAGCTATACTGGCAACCAATATATAGACAGTGCGGGCTGCGCGTTTATCCGCGCCGGGATATCCGGGACAGTGACATGGGTACCGCGGGTTAACCGGGACCGGTCACAATTATGCGGGTTCCAACCCTCGTTGGCCAATGCCGCAACCGTTGCAATCGCGGCAAATGCGGCCGCGGTTGCCGCAGCGCCAGTCATCCGGATCGACACACCACCCCCGTCGGCAATCGCTACCGCAGCGGCTGACCCGACGGATATCGGCATTCCGATCAATACAGTCGCCACATTGACCACCCTGCCCGCACCCATGGTTTCGGCTGTCGCGTCGCCTCAGATTATCAGTCTGCCAGCCGCCCCAGAAGTCGCGCCAGCCGTCACTCTGACCCGGGCCGAAGCCTGCGCCGGACGGACAGGCATCCAACTTGGTTATGTCAGCAGTCTGACGGGGCTGCCGCTGGATTGCGGCGGCCTGACTGCTGTGTCTGAACCGGCGCCGTCAGTGCAGCCATTGCGGATGACTATGGCCCAGATATGCGCCGATATGGATGCGACCGGGCAGCGCTATATGCATGCCGCAACTGGCATTCCCGTCCGGTGCGGCCCGCAAGTGGAATCGCCTTCGGGACTAACCGCACCGTTTGCCGGCGTCGCAGTTGCACGGACAGGTGACGTTCCGGCATTGAACGGCGTATCGGTGTCGCAAACAGTCAGGCTTGCGGCAGCTGTGGGACCCCCGCCGGGATATGAACCGGTTTGGAATGACGGGCGGTTGAACCCGAACCGGGGCTTGCCCGAAGGAAATGCGCAGGCCGTGGCGCAAAACGCGTCGTCGGTAAGTTTGTCGGCGATGAACCTGCCACAGCCCGTAGCCGTGGGGCATCGGTATGTGCAGGTCGGCACATTCGGCGACCTTGCCAATGCCGACCGCGCTGCGGCCCGCCTGCAAGCGCTGGGTCTGACCGTTGGGTTTGCAACAATCACGCGGAACGGCGCGCAGTTGCGGATCGTAGCGGTCGGTCCGTTTGACGATGCCGGGGCCCTTCAGGCCGCTTTGCAAGCCACCCAGTCAGCAGGTTTTTCAGATGCGTTTACCCGGAACTGATCCCGCGAAAAGCGGTTGATTTCTCCCGGAAAAGGCCCTGCAGATGATCGCGGGGCTTTTTCTTTGGCTAGCCGCCACAGATCCCCTGCAAGCTGATCCAGTCCCCATCATTCAGAATCTCGGGCGCAGCCTGCCCGGAAAACGGGTCAGCCTCGATCAGATCCGTAACGGTTTCCCCAGTGACATCAATTGTATAGGCCCATGCGGTCAGGGACACGCGGGCGGCGGTAAAGGCGGGGACGAGTGTGTCGGCACTCGCACGCGGTTGGGCACCGGATAGCAAGGTTGCAGCATGGTTTTGCAAAATGCCGGTGGGAATGTCGCCTGTGGTCAAAAGCCGGATAGTGGTCATTAACCCGGCCTCGGTCAGGATCGGGGTCAGAGGATCGGAATGGCCGCGCAGCGCCGTCACGCCCAGTATGTGACCAGCCAGCACCGCTGGTTCATCCGCTGTTTCAACTAATGATTGACCCAGTACGATAATCCCACCGGGAAGGTCTAGCACATGGGTCAATCCGCCGTCTGGACCATCCGGGATAACCACGATCTGGCCGCCCGCTGCACCAAACAATCGCTCGCTCAGTTGTGCCAGCGCCTGTGTGCCCAACGGATCGCGGCAGGTCGGGCTGGTCAGCCGCTGTATATGGCCAAGCAATGTGGCCCCGATTTCAGACCGTTTGACGGCAGGGATCACCTGCAATGTCTGCCGCGTTAACGCGCCGGGCACCCAGAACAGGCCCAGCCCGACGATCAGCGCCGCGCTGAAGGCAATACCGGCATTGCGCAATCGCCCCGGACGCGGGTGGTTGCGGGTCACGCTGCGCAGAACCTTGTCAATCGCCCCGATCATCAGATCATCGGTCAGTTCCAGAGTTTCTATTGCGGCTGCATCGGGGCTGTAAAGCGCGGGCATCTCGCCCGGATTGATCCGGCGCATCGCGGGCATCGACCAATGGGTCAGGGGGCGGCCTGCATTGTCGGCGAACACTAGGGTTGCCTCGCCGAAAAACACGCCAACTTCGCGGCGCTGCCCGTCAGCAGTGTCGCGCCACAAACCGCCGCATTCCAGCCGCGCGTATTCTTTCAGTGCTGTCATGTCCCTTGGGGCCTGCTCTGCCTCCGTCTTGGGTCTATGTTAGCGCAACAACGGTGCGATGGGTAGGGCGCAGAATGTAGCCATGTCGCAATTGCCGAACAGTTTGGCGGGGTCGCAGTTGCAGCATTGGCCCCGCCGACTATGCTATAATAAAATACTGGGGCACAATCATGAGTAAACCGGCGCAGGCAGCAATTCTGGTCCTGATGGCAATGGGCCTATTCGGGCTGATTGACAATTTCATGCGGCTAGCCTCGGCAGATGGCGGGCTTTGGCAGTTCCATTTGCTACGGTCACTTGTGGCTCTGGCCGTGCTGATCCCGATCGCCACCCTGTTGCGGATCAACTTGCGCCCGTTGAGCCCACGCCGCGTGGCTGCCCGGTCAATGCTAAATGCCAGCGCCATGGTGATCTATTTTGGCTGTCTGGGGTTCATGCCGATTGCACAGGTTGTGGCCGGGTTATTTACAGCGCCAATCTGGACAGTGATTTTCTCGGTGATGATATTTGGAGAAACCGTAGGGCCACGCAGGGTTTTTGCAGTGCTGCTGGGCTTTGCAGGGATCATTCTGGCCTTGCGACCCGAGGCTGGAGATATGTCGGTCTGGACTGGGTTGCCGGTCATTGCAGGCGCCCTTTATGGCATGGGAAATATCGTGACGCGGCGCTGGTGCGGGGCCGAGGGGACGCTGACCCTGCTGGCGGTTTTCTTTGCGCTGTTGGGGGTAATCGGCGCGCTGGGGTTAGCGCTGCTTTGGCTGTTTCCGTTGCCGGTGCCTGCCGGACCAGATGGGTTCATCACGCGCGGCTGGGTCACGCCGACCGCCAATTTTTGGATCGTGACAGTGGTGCAGGCAATTGGGTCGCTGCTGGGGGTGGGTCTGTCAATCCGGGCCTATCAGATTGCCGAGGCGACCCATGTGGCGGTGTTTGAAAATACCTTGCTGGTGTTCGCGACGGTTTGGGCAGTGATCCTGTGGGGCGAATGGCCTGACGTATTGGGCCTGTTGGGGCTTGCAATGATAGCGCTGGCCGGTGTGATTATTGCGCTTCGGTCGGGCCGCTTGGCCCCTGCATGATTATTTCGCGTCAACGCCGGTATGTCTTTGTCCATATTCCTAAGACTGGCGGGACAGCGATGGCTTTGGCGCTTGAGGCGCGGGCGGCTAGGGATGACATCCTGATCGGTGACACACCCAAGGCCTTGGCGCGGCGCGGCCGGTTGAGGGGGCTGCGAGTGCCGGGGCGATTGTGGAAACATTCGACCCTTGCCGACATAGACGGGCTGCTTGACGCTGATGAGATGGCGGCTTTCCTGATCTTTACGCTGGTGCGCAATCCATGGGACCGGATGGTCAGCTATTATCATTGGTTGCGTGACCAAAGCTTTGATCATCCCGCCGTGCCCCGCGCAAAATCCATGGATTTCAGCGATTTTCTGAACCATCCGGCGACGCAACGCAGTGTTGAGGCATTGCCCTATTCCAGCTATGTCAGCGATCCGACCGGCGCTGGCAGAGCAGGGCTATACATACGTTTGGAACATCTGGAGGCCGACATGGCCCCGTTAAGTGCCCATTTGGGCTTTGCCCCGGCGCTGCCATTTGTAAACCAATCGGCGCGGGACAGGGATTGGCGACCCTATTATACCGATGCCGACGCTGCAACCGTGGGGCGAATTTGTGCGCAGGATATCGCACAATTCAAATATGGCTTTGATCCAACCCCCTGATTGTTTCCAAAGCCAACCAAGTCTTAATTATGGTTAACCATTGCCCGGCCATTCCTTTTCAATGCCGCAATCTTGCCGTTATTTGCCCCAATCTCAGCCCAGAGAATCACTTTTACTCGCTCCAGTTGCATGAATGGGCGCTGCCGATGACGCCTTTCAAAATGGGGATGGTGTCAATGTTTTCTTGGAATAAAACCAGTTGGGGGACTGACGATATGGATACTTTTGTGGCGTGTTCGGATGGCCTGATCAGCGATACCGGCTACGGAATTGTGGCAGGAACCAAGGTCGCTACAGTCATCGGCTGGCGTCCGGTCGAGTCAATTGTGGCAGGCGATCAGGTTCTGACCTTTGATGGCGGATTGCAGACTATCATCGAAGTACGCCGCCAGATCTTGTTTGCGGCGGCCACTTCTGTCCCGTATGCGTGGCGTCCTTTGCAGGTGCCGATCGGTGCTTTGGGTAACCGGACCACAATGCATATTTTGCCAGGACAGAATGTGCTGATCGAAAGCGATATTGCCGAAGAGTTATATGGCGATCCTTTTGCCCTGATCCCAGCGGCTGCCCTCGAAGGCTACAAGGGCATTACCCGTGCTGATCCTACGATGCGGATCGAGGTTGCAACCCTACATTTCGCCCAGGATCAGATCGTCTATGCCAATATAGGCGCGTTGTTCATGTGCCCGCGTGCGGGGGATCTGATGCATGACCTGTTCGCCACTCCCGTGCCCACGCCTTACAAGGCATTGTCGATGTCAGAGGCGAACATGGTTCTGTCCTGGCTTGAGGTCGAAGACGCAGGCATCGCGGCCTGCGCCTGAAAATTATGCCGCTTTAGCCTTTGGGCCGAACCGGCCATAGAAACTGTGGCCCTTGTCGGCCATGTCGGTCAGCAGAGCCGGGGTGGCAAAGCGAGGGCCGAACTGTTCGGCAAGCTCATCACAACGCGCCGCTGCATAGGGCGCGCCCAGCATGTCGAGCCAGCCAAACGGACCGCCGGACCACGGGGCAAAACCCCAGCCAAGGATCGCGCCGACATCGCCTTCGCGGATGTCGGTCAGCACGCCGTCTTCCAGCGCGCGGACAGCCTCAAGCACTTGGGCGAATAACAACCGGTGTTGCACGGTGATCAGGTCGGGCTGGTCTTTGGCCACCGGATATTGTGTGGCCAGACCGCCCCACAGACCGATACGGCCGCCTTTATCATCATAGGCATAAAACCCGGCATTGGCCTTGCGTCCCATCCGGCCCTGACCCGCAATCCAGAACAGCACTTCGTCCACGGCGCCATCCGGATAGGCATCGCCCATCGCCGCCTTAGTTGCCTTGGCGATCTTGACCCCCAGATCGATTGAGGTTTCATCAACCAATTGCAGCGGCCCCAGTGGCATGCCGACCAGTTTAGCCGCATTTTCGATCAACGCGGGCTCAACCCCTTCGGCAACCATCCGAATGCCTTCGTTGAGGTAGGGAATGATGCAGCGGTTGGCATAAAAGAACCGCGCGTCGTTAACCACAATCGGGGTTTTGCGGATTTGCCGGACAAAATCCAACGCTTTGGCCACCGCCAGATCGCTGGATTTCTTGCCTTTTATGATCTCGACAAGTGCCATCTTGTCCACCGGCGAAAAGAAATGGATGCCGATGAACTGGTCGGGGCGGGCGCTGGCCTTGGCCAACATGCTGATCGGTAAGGTGCTGGTATTGGTGGCGAAGATGCAATCCTTGCCGACCGCCGCTTCGACGCGGGCGGTGACATCGGCTTTGACTTTCGGGTCCTCGAACACGGCCTCAACGATCAGGTCGCAGCCCTTCAGCGCTGTGTAATCGGTGGTCGCGTTGATCAGGCCAAGGGTCGCCTCTTTCTTCTCGGCCGTGGCGGATTTGCGCGCAATCCCCTTGTCCATATACGCGCTGGTATAGGATTTACCCTTGTCCGCCGCTTCTTGGGTGGCATCAATCAGCACCACCTTGATCCCGGCCAAGGCTGATACCAGCGCAATGCCGGCCCCCATCATGCCCGCGCCAATAACGCCGACCTGTGTCACTTTCTGGTCCGCAACAGCAGGGCGGTTGGCACCCTTTTCCAGCGCTTCCTTGTTGATGAACAGACTGCGGATCATTGCGCTGGACGACGGATTCAGAAGCACATTGGTAAACCACCGTGCTTCGATTTTCAGGGCAGTATCAAACGGGACCATGGCCCCTTCGTAGACTGCACTCAGCAGGGCCTTGGCCGCCGGATAAACCCCCATCGTCTTGCCATGCACCATGGCCGACGCGCCAACAAAGGTCATGAACCCCGCCGGATGATAGGGCGCACCACCGGGCATTTTGTAATCCTTGCGGTCCCAGGGTTTGACGATTTCGGGGTCGGACAGCACCCATTCCTTGGCGCGGGCCAGCAATTGGTCGGCGGGTACGACTTCGTCCACCACACCGGCGGCTTTCGCCTTGACCGGGTCATTCAGCTTGCCCTCAAGCAGCAAAGGCGAGGCGGCCATTGCGCCCATCTTGCGGACCAGCCGGGTGGTGCCACCCGCGCCGGGAAAAATCCCGACAAGAATCTCGGGCAGGCCGATCTTGGCCTTGGGGTTATCTGCGGCAAAAATCCGGTGACAGGCCAGCGGTATTTCCAGCCCGATACCAAGCGCCGTGCCAGGCAAAGCGGCGGCAATCGGTTTGCCGCCTTTCAGGGTTTTCGGGTCCATTCCGGCGCGCTCAATTCGGCGCAGCACCGCATGCATCGCCATCACCCCGTCGAACAAGCCGCGGGCCGGATCATCGCCCGCATCATCCCGCATTTTGGCAATGATGTTCAGGTCCATCCCGCCAGCAAAACTGTCCTTGGCCGAGGTGATGACAACCCCCTTGACCGCCGGGTCGGCCAACGCCTGCCCAACCAGCGCATCAAGGTCGGTAAACCCCTGACCGTTCATTACATTCATCGACTTGCCAACGACATCCCAGACGATCGTGGCAACGCCGTCAGCATCGGTGGACAGGGTGAAATCAGACATGTGCTCGGGCTCCTGTAACGGGAAAATAGGGGTCATGTGGCGCTGTAAGGGCGGCCGTCCTTGTGTTTGAACTCATTGCCCCCGGGGCCTTGTTCAACGGTCAGATCGATATCGGAATAAGTGACGACGTCGCCCGCTGTTTTGGTGCCAACGACCAGAAACCGCGCCTCGGTTTCAGTCCGGTTGATAAAACAATGCCCGTCCGTCACCCCGGCGGGAAAGGCGGCGCAATCGCCAACGCGCATCACTGTTTCGCCCGCATCCAGCTGCATGACGCATTCGCCCATGGTGATCATGACAAACTCATCCTCGTGCAGGTGCCAGTGCCGCATCGAGGATTTAGCCCCTGGCGCAAGGATCACGATATTGATGCCAAACTGGGTCAGTCCGCCCGCATCGCCCAAACGCAGCGACGACCGCCCCGCCACTTGCGGCGCATATGCGGGGGGATAGATTGTTCCGGTTTTGACCGGCACTTTGCTCAGGTCAAGCACACCCATGGTCAGACCCTCTCAATAATCGTGGCGGCCCCCATGCCAGAGGCGATGCATAATGTGGCCAGTCCGGTGCCTTTGCCGGTGCGTTCCAATTCGTCCAGCAATGTCCCGATAATCATCGCGCCCGTGGCCCCCAGCGGATGGCCCATGGCGATGGAACCACCATTTGGGTTGACCCGAGCGGGGTCCACATCAAACGCCTGCATGAACCGCAGCACGACGGCGGCAAACGCCTCGTTCACCTCGAACAGGTCGATGTCTTTGATGCTCATCCCGTTGTCGCGCAGGATTTTCTCGGTCACCGGCACTGGCCCGGTCAGCATGATGGTCGGATC
>JANOQM010000025.1:0-4785 GCA_031422295.1 Rhodobacterales bacterium
TGGGTCGACTGGTTCAATAATCGCCACCTGCCTGAGCCTATCGGAAATATCCCACCCGCAGAGGCAGAGGAGGCGTGTCTCATGCAAACCTGAATACACTCACTATGGTCGCGTGAGACGGACTACCTGGTCTCCGGCAAAGCCGGGACGGTTCAGTCGGACGGTGAGAGAAACGCAGGACTGAGAAAAGGTCCACGGACGGAACAGCCGACTGCGCTAAGTGGGTCAGCAACCCGGCCGACGCCAGTTGCACATAAATGCTCCCAGTTCTGCCTCGCAGGACCACACCCGATGAAAAGCGGCCTGCGCTATTCGGAATGCAATCCATGCGGCACATAAAGCAGAATGTCGAACGCCAGCCCGATCAGCGCGAAGATCAGGAACAGCGGCTTGCGCGGGCTTTCAGCTGGCTCAATGACAAACATCGAAAACGGCACCCAAATCGGCCACATAAACCATGTGAAAAAGATGAAACCGAACGCCCCCCACAATTCCTGCATCGGATTATTGCCGGTGATGCCCAGCCAAACATTGCCTTCCATGAATTTTTGCAGGCCGGCAAACAGCGGCATCATGGCCGTCGGCACATAGCGCCAGTTCTTGCAGGCCGCGACGCTGGTGATTGCAGTGCCACCGACCACCAGAAACACGCTGGCGGCAAAACTGACCTGCACCGAAAGACCCCCTTTTTATCCCTTGGCCGCCTGTGTTGGCGAGTCAAAAGCGGGGGCTGACTCTCGATCGGTGACATGCGCCGCAGGCCGCAGCCCCTCCAGCCTTGTCCGCTTGAGCAGCAGCGCGTTAATGGCCACCAGCGCCGAACTGCCTGACATGGCAAGTGCGGCCACCTCGGGGCTGAGCACGAAGGGGTAAAACACTCCTGCCGCCACAGGAAAGGCGATCAGGTTGTAGCCCACCGCCCACCAGAGGTTCTGGTGCATCTTGCGCAGCGTAGCTCGGGACAAGGCCATCGCCCCCACCACGTCATATGGGTCGCTTTTCATCAGCACCACATCGGCGCTTTCAATCGCCACATCGGTGCCCGCGCCGATGGCAAAGCCGACGTCGGCCTGGGTCAGGGCGGGCGCGTCGTTGACCCCGTCGCCAACCATGCCGACCTTTTCGCCCCCGGCCTGCAATTCCTTGATCTTGTCGGCCTTCTGCCCCGGCAGAACATCGGCCAGCAAGATGTCGATGCCCAGAATTCCGGCGATCTTTTTGGCGGTACCCGCATTGTCGCCGGTCAGCATCGCCACCTTGATGCCCTGTTCATGCAGCTTTTTGATGGTGGCGATTGCTGTCGGGCGCGGTGCATCTGCGATGGCAATCAGGCCCATCAGCTTGCCCGCGCGGGCGATATGGATCACCGTGCGGCCCTCGCCCTTCAACGTCTCGGCCTGCGTCTCCAGCCCGCCCAGACTGATCTTCTGATCGTCCATCAAGCGCCGGTTGCCCAGATAGACCGCCGCGCCATCAACGCTGGCACTCGCCCCTTTACCCTCAATATTCAGGAAATCAGTGACTTTCGGCAACTCCAACCCCGTGGCGCGTTCGACAATCGCCAGCGCCAGCGGGTGATCGGACCCCGCATCCACCGCCGCCGCGACTTTCAGAATATCGTCGACGGTCACATCGGGGGCGGTCACGACATCGACCACCTTCGGCTGACCCATGGTCAGCGTGCCGGTCTTGTCGAATACGATCACCGTCAGCTTGGTCGCCTCCTCCAGAGCCGCGGCGTTCTTGAACAGGATGCCATTGGCCGCCCCGAGGCCGGTGCCAACCATCACCGCCATCGGCGTCGCCAGCCCCAAAGCATCCGGGCAGGCGATGACAAAGACGGTAATCGACAGGGTAACGGCGAACAGCAGCGGCTGACCCAGCACCCAGAACCAGACAGCAAAGGTGCCCAGCCCGATCACGATCGCCGCCAGTACCAGCCATTGCGCCGCCCGGTCGGCCAGCAGCTGCGCGGGCGCCTTGGAATTCTGCGCCTCTTGCACCAGCTTGACGATCTGCGCCAGTGCGGTATCCGCCCCCACCTTGGTCGAGCGGTACTTCAGCGTGCCGCTCTTGTTGATCGTCGCCCCGATCACCGTGTCACCGACGGTCTTTGTCACCGGCATCGACTCGCCGGTCAGCATCGACTGGTCGATGGTCGAGGTGCCTTCGGTCACCTCGCCATCCACCGGCAGCTTGTTGCCGGGGCGCAGCACGACGATATCGCCCAGCACCACGTCGGCGGTCGGCACTTCGACCTCGGCCCCGCCCCGCAGCACCGTGGCCTTGGGCGGTGCCATGTCCAGAAGCGCCCGGATCGCTGCGGATGCCCCGGCCCGCGCCCGCATTTCCAGCCAGTGACCCAGCAGGATGAACACCAGCAGCACACTGGCCGCCTCGTAAAACTGCGTGCCCTCAAAGAAAAAAGTAGCGCCAACGCTGAAGCCATAGCCGGTGCCGACGCTGAGCACGACCAGCACCGCCATGTTCAGCACGCCATTACGCAGGGCGCGGATCGCCGCCACGACGAAGGGCCAGACCGGATAGAGGATCGCGGCAGAGGCCAGCAGGAACAGCGTCACATCAAGGCTGAGGCCGAAGGGGGGGCCGAACAACGGATCACCCATCCCCATCGGGGCGAGGGCAAAGATCGGCAAAGTGAAGAACAGGCAGATGAAGAACCGGTTGCGCATGTCGGTGACCATGCCCTGCATGTCCATGCCCGACCCGTGGCCCATCTCATGCGCCATCGCGTCTTTGGCCATCCCGCCCTTTTTGTCGGCCGGGGCGGCGTCCATATCCGCCATTGCGGCAGCCGTCATTCCGGCGTGGCCCGCATGGGGGTCTTTGGCGGGTGCCGCCGAGGGGGCCTTGGGATGATCGGGCGGCACCGCTGTGCTGCCCGCCAGGCAAACGTGATTGGGCACGCTCTCACCCCGGCAATGAAACCCGCACGCCTTGATTTCCGCAGTAATGCTCGCGGCATCGGTGCGGGCGGGGTCGTAAGTCACCGTGACGCTGAAAGACACCGCCGTCATCTCGACCGCAGCCACGCCCGGCAGTGCCAGCACCCGCTTCTGCACCCCGGCGAAATCGAGGACGCTGAACAGATCGGCGACGTCGAGGGTTGTCTTGCGCATGATAAGTCTCCTCAAGGGCCCTAAAACTGCTGGCACCCTAGCGAAGCGCCCGGTCCGGCACATTGACCTCAATCAAGTCTCAGGGAACAAGAACGCAGTATTGTGGCTGTGCATTCGTGCCGGTCGCGGCTGCCAAAAAGGAAATCAGATGGCCGACGCTTTCGATATGCTGCTGCCCGGAACCCCCGGCCTCGTGCCGGCCGACCTGAACCAGAGCTGTTTTTGCATCACCATAGATCGCGGCCAACTGGCCATGGCGCTTGGCGTCGCTGCAGGCAAACCGGGTCTTTATGACCAGATGGCCGCGACCCATCCGCATCTGTTTTCCAACGTGCCGGTGTTTCTGCCCAAGGCGTCGCTGGACGCGATGATTAATACGGTGACTGCAATCGAGGCAGTGGCGCAAATTCCGGCGTTTCGCGACGCCGTCATGGCTTGGGCACCTGAGATCTCGAAGGTTGATCCCGGTCCGGCGGGCGCGCTGATGGGCTATGATTTTCATCTGGGCGACGAAGGCCCCAAGCTGATTGAGGTGAATACCAATGCCGGGGGCGCGTTCCTGAATGCCCTGCTGGCCCGGGCGCAATCGGTATGTTGCGCCGAACTGGTGCACCGCCCCGAGGATGGGCTGACCTTGGGGTTCGAGGCGCATGTGCTGGCGATGTTCCGCGCAGAATGGCAGCGCCAGCGCGACGATGCCCCGCTGCGCCGGATTGCCATTGTCGATGATGCGCCTGAGGGGCAGTATTTGTACCCTGAATTCGTGCTGGCGCAGCAGATGCTGATCGGAGCCGGGATTGATGCGGTGATTTGCGATCCGGGCGCGTTGAAGGTTCGTGACACCAAGCTGTACTTCGGCGATCTGCAGATTGATCTGGTCTACAATCGGCTGGTCGATTTCACCTTGGCAGACCTCGGCCACGCCGCCCTGCGCCGCGCCTACATCGATGGTGCCGTGGTGCTGACCCCGAACCCGCACAACCATGCGCTGTTGGCGCACAAGCGCAATCTGACGCTTTTGTCTGACCCGGTGGCGTTGACCCGTCTTGGGGTTGAGGCTGCGTTGATCGAGCGGCTGGCAGGAATTCCGCAGACCCGGATGGTGACGCCTGACAATGCCGATGAACTCTGGCAGGCCCGGCGGCAGTTATTCTTCAAGCCCGTCTCGGGTCATGGCGGCAAGGCGGTGTATCGCGGCGACAAGCTGACCAAATCGGTCTGGGCCGATATTTTGGCGGCTGAGTATGTGGCTCAGACCATCGCCGCCCCCGGCCAGCGAATGATCCGGCTGGACGGCGTGCCGACGCTGCGCAAGGTCGATGTGCGGCTTTATACCTACGCGGCACAACCTCTGCTTGTGGCCGCCCGTATCTATCAGGGTCAGACCACGAATTTCAGAACGCCGGGGGGTGGTTTTGCGCCTGTGCTGATTGTCTGACGCAGCGGCCCTTCCTCATGAGGCCCTTCCAACGTCCCTTGCCGCGCCGCACGCCACGACGAAAACCACCGAAGATTGACGCAGATCAACGACGGCGGTCCGTTTATTGTTCACTCTGCCCAGAATTGGGTGTTTTGAGACCATCAGACCTGCAAGCAGAGAACACGCCGGAGGAACAACATGGACCACAGCACGCACACTCAGGGC
>JANOQM010000026.1:0-10811 GCA_031422295.1 Rhodobacterales bacterium
CGCCGCTGTCGCGCTGTTGGAAGGCAAAGAGATGTTCAAAAGCTATGACTACAACCCTGCAGGATGGGACAAGGAAAAGGCGGCAACCTATTACCGCGCTGATCTGTCGGCCAACGTCTGGTGGCCAAGCGAACTGCCCGAAGAAAAGCTGATCGAGCTTTACGGAAACTGATGCGACTGGTGTGGGGCGGTATCAGCCGCCCCGCCCATCCTTGGGAGGGGAATTTATGTTCGACGGTGAAACAGCATGCCTGATCGAGATGCAGTCGATCTCAAAAGCTTTCGGGTCAAGCCGCGTATTGCGCGACGTAACGCTGCGCCTGCGGCCCGGTTCTGTCCATGCCCTGATGGGCGAGAACGGCGCGGGCAAGTCAACGCTGATGAAGATACTGGCCGGCGTTCACCGCAGCGACGAAGGGCGCATCCTGAAGGACGGCAACCCGCTGCATTTGCCCTCGCCACGCGAGGCGCTGGCGGCGGGTATCTCGACCGTATTTCAGGAACTGTCGCTGTTGCCAAACCTGACTATTGCAGAAAATATGTTTCTGGGCCGCGAGCCGCTTTTGCGTGGGGGCGGTCTTGATCGCAAGCGGATGCGGGCAGAAACGGTGGCGGCCTTGGCCGAACTGGACCTGCGGCTAGACCCCGATCAATTGGTGTCCACCCTGACAATCGCCGAACGGCAATTCGTGGAAATCGCCCATGGCATCAAGGCCGATGCCAGCGTGCTGATCCTGGATGAACCCACCGCTGCGCTGAACGCGGCGGACGTTGAGGTGCTGAATCGCAGCATCCGGCGCCTGCGGGCCGAAGGGCGGGCCATTGTCTATATCTCGCACCGGATGGATGAGATTTTCAGTATTTGTGACGAAGTGACGGTGCTGAAAGATGGTCAGTATGTTGGCACCCGTGCCATCCGCGATGTGACGCCGGATGGGCTGATCGCGATGATGGTGGGGCGGGAATTGTCCGACCTGTTCCCGGCGCGCGCGGCAAGCCTTGGTAAGCCCGTGCTGGAATTGTCAGGCTTTCGCACCACGCCAAAGGCGCGGGCGTTTGATCTGACCCTGCATCAGGGAGAGATTCTGGGCCTTGCCGGCCTGGAAGGGCAGGGGCAGCAGCGCATCATGCGGGCGCTGATCGGGCGGCATACGCCCGCTGGTGGCACGTTGCGGTTGCATGGTCAGGCGTTGAAATTCCCCTCGGCAGCCCGTGGCATCCGCGCAATGGCGCGGCTGGGTCTGGGCTTTGTACCCGAGGATCGCAAGGAAGAAGGGTTGATGCTGGGCCTGTCGGTGGCGGCCAATCTGGTGATCGGGCTGCACGCCGAAAAGCCCGCCTTCACCCCGGCCCGCAGCCTGAAGGCCGTGGTGCAACGCATGACCGACGCCCTTCACATCAAGACCGCCAGCCCCACGACACCGGTCGCATCGCTGTCGGGCGGCAATCAGCAAAAGGTCTTGCTGGGCCGCTATCTGGCGCGCGAGGTCAAGGTTCTGGTGATCGAGGAACCCACGCGCGGCGTCGATATTGGCGCCAAATCCGAAATCTACGGGCTTTTGCGGGACTTTGCACAGGCAGGCGGTGCCGTGCTGGTCACCTCGCGCGAGACGGTGGAACTGATCGGCCTCTGCGACAGGCTGGCTGTGGTTCATGGCGATACCGTGATGACCGAATTGCCTGCCAATCAGGCCACTGAACACTCCATTCTTGCGGCGGCGCTGACTGTGGAAGGGGGCGCTGCATGACCCAATGGTTCAAATCAGGCTTTTCGGCGCGGCGCAGCAGGCAAGGGCTGTGGGGCGTGCCGATGGTGATTGCGGTGGTGCTCGCGGTGGTGCTTGCCTTTGGCACGGATCAGTTCGCCACCCGCGAGAACCTGTTCAATCTGATCGCACAAGCGATGCCGTTGCTGATTGCGGCCATCGGGCAGTTGTTCGTCATCCTTGTGGGCGGGCTGGACCTGTCTGTCGGGTCGGTCATCAGCTTTTCCACCGCGATCCTTTCATTGGACGGTCCTGCGGCCGTGCTGATCCCGGCGGTGTTCGTATTGGCGGGGTTGGTGGGGTTGATCAACGGGCTGGTGATCACGCGTTTGAACGTGCATCCGATTATCGCCACGCTGGCCATGCAGTATATCCTGCTGGGCATCACCCGCATCCTGCGCCCCGTGTCGGGCGGCACAGTGCCCGATATCGTAATTGCCGCCGTGCAGGGCAGCATGCTGGGCGTGCCCTTGCCGCTGTTTTGGGGGCTGATTGCCGCCGGGTTGGCGGCCAAGGTTCTGTATGGCAGCCGGTTTGGCCTGCACCTGTTCGGCATCGGTGGCGGCGTTGCTGCCGGGATGGAGGAGGCGGCGCGCACCTATGGCATCCGGGTTGGGCGCAACATCGTGCTGGCATACGTGGCCTGTGCGCTGTTTGCCGCCCTTGCCGGGGCGTTCCTCGCCGGGCGGATCGTATCGGGTGACCCGAATGTCGGCCTGTTATTCGAACTGGATGCCATCACGGCCGCCGCCATCGGGGGCACACAGCTTTCGGGCGGAGTGGGCAGCCTACACGGCACGGTGCTGGGCGCGATTGTTCTGGCGTTGTTGGCCAACGGGATGAACCTGGCGAATGTGTCGCCCTTTGTGCAAACGGCGATCAAGGGCGGGCTGCTGTTGGCCATCGTCGGGCTTCAATCGCGCAAGAAGATGGGGCTTTGATCATGGCGGCTGTCCTTTCTCATCCCATCTGGCGCCGTCTGGCCGCTGTGCCGCCTGCCTATTGGGTCTTTGCCCTGCTGCTGCTGACACTGTGGATTGCACGGCCCAACATGCTGAACCCCAATGTGCTGGGCATTTTTGTGCGCCAAGTTGTGCCGCTTGGCATCCTAGTGCTGGGGCAGCTGCTGGTGATGCGGGTGCGGTCGATCGATCTGTCGGGCGGGGGCGTGATCCTGCTTATCAACTACATCATCACCTCGCGCACCTTCCCCGAGGCGTCGGGCTTGACCTTCATCGCCATGGCGTTGGCCATCGGCGGGGTGGTGGGGCTGTTGAATGGCTATATGGTGGCCAAGCGTCGGGTTTCGGCGGTGATCGTGACGCTGGCGGTCAGCATCATTCTGGTGGGGCTGGTGCAGTTCCTGTCCAGCGGCAAGCCGCCGGGCGATGTGCCCAAATACATGAACGAGTTCTTTGACATCAAGTACGGCCCCCTGCCGCTGCCGGTGCTGTTCTGGCTGGGCTGCACCGGGTTGATGTGGCTTGTGATGCAACACAGCGTCTATGGCCGCTATGTCGAGGCGGTGGGCGAAAGCGCCGAGGCTGCGGCTTTCTCCGGCGTGCCGGTCGAACGCACGGTGGTGCTGGCGCATATGCTGGCCGGGCTGATCGCGGCCGTGGCGGCACTGGTGCAGACCGGCTCCATCGCGGTGGGTTCTGTGCGTGTGGGGCTAGATCTGCCGATCTTGGCAGTGGCCGCGACCATCCTTGGCGGCGTCGTCTTTGGCCGGGGCGAGGGCGGCGTCTGGGGGCCGTTCTTTGGCGTTCTGTCCTTTGCGCTGCTGTTCGTCGTGATGACCGTCTTTGGCATCGACGACGCAGGCAAGCTGATCGCCCAAGGGCTGATCATCCTGATGGCCGCAATCCTTTACGGCGCGCGAGCCAAGCGCGGCTGACATTTCCGAAACGGGGGAGAGACACCGAATGACCGAACAGAAATCCATCCTGTGCTATGGTGACAGCCTGACCTGGGGCTGGATCCCTGTGACCGAGGGCGCGCCAACCTTTAGGTATACGTTTAAGGATCGCTGGACCGGCGCGATGGCTGCACATCTGGGTGAAGGCTATCACATCGTGGAAGAGGGGCTAAGTGCGCGCACCACCAGCCTGGATGATCCGAACGATCCGCGTCTGAATGGCAGCGCCTATCTGCCCGCTGCGCTGGCCAGCCATTTGCCATTGGATCTGGTGATCGTGATGCTGGGCACCAACGATACCAAGTCCTACTTCCGCCGCACTCCCTATGAGATTGCCAATGGCATGGCTAAACTGGTGGGGCAGATCTACGCCTCGGCGGGGGGCGTAGGTGCCGCCTATCCCGCGCCAAAGATATTGGTCGTTGCTCCGCCACCACTGGCCCCCATGCCGCACCCGTTCTTTCAAGGCATGTTCGAGGGTGGGCATGAAAAGACTGCAACCCTCGCTGCGCAATACCGGGCTATGGCCGATTTCATGAAAGTCGAATTCTATGATGCAGGCTCGGTTATTACGACTGACGGCTGTGACGGCATCCACTTCACTGCGCAAAACAACCATGACCTTGGCCGCGCATTGGCCACCAAAGTGAAGGACATGCTTTTGTAAAAGACATCAGCGCTTGCTCCTCCCAGAGGGTGCTGATCAGGTCCGGGGCAAAGGTCGCATTGCCCCGGACCAAAGTGCCTTTTCGGGGATGGCTCAGGAGGCCCTGAAATTGCGCAATTTGACTCTGATGGCGATTGGCATAAGCTTGCCCGGTGTGGAGATCAGCCCTTCCGGAAAGGATGACAAGCGATCCAACAAGACGCGGCATATGTTGGCTCTGGCGGCAAAGACTTGTTCTCGGCCCAAAAACGCCTGCGTGCAGAGCTGCTGGACCGGTCCGTCGTTCGCTACAAGCCTGCCCGCGATCTGGCCGCCCATATGCTGCTGCACATAGATGACCTTGCAGCATGCTGGTCAATAGCGGCGAACTGGCTGCGGGTAGAGCTTAGTTGTCACCGTGTTGATACAGGCTTTGGCAATCAAGCCGCCGCCGACTATTTTCCAGGATTCGCAGAAGCGAAGTCCAATGACTATGACATTCCCTCGTTTGCGGGCAGACCAGTCGACAATCGCGACGCGATGATGCAGGCGATGTGGCACGATCATCGTCCGCTGGTTTATGCCGATATCAAGCATGACAATCGGGTATCAATCCGGATGCGTCAGCGCATGTCGGGGGCTAAGACCAGATCAAAAATTGCATGGTCCCTGAAGACATCGGAAGGCAGCTACGGCCTGATTTGTGCAGACTGGACCGAACATCTGGTGCCGGATCAGTCACGCCTTTACGACTGTTTCGAGCAGACGGTTGCCGATGTGCTCAGCCCGATCATCATCGTGGCGAAAGGATTCTCTGGCAAAATACCAGCGGAAGCACGCGAGGGGCATCAATGGCACATTGGTCGCGCGATATTGCCGGAAACTAAAGTTGCAGTCGCCTTGGCGGGACTGACGCCTTCGGAAGCCGAAGTCGCGCGGTTGGTTGCCAAAGGAATGAGCTATAAGGAAATCGCAAGGATACGCGGCCGATCCTTTTCCACCATCGACCATCAGCTTCGCAGCATCCGCGAAAAGACCGGAGCCCCCAGCACAGCTGCGTTGATCCATATGCTTTCGCGTGCGGACATCGGCTGATCCACCTGACTCCTTGTTCGACGATATCGCGAACCTTCGCGATATCTAAACCTACCTCTCATGATGTAACTCTCTGAGGTACGCACATCATAGTGCGAAGCCGTGTTCCCTGTGGAGGGGGAAGACGGTCGTACCTGGGGGGGAAAGAAATGAAATTGAAGTCGTTGTCGGCGGTTCTTCTGGCCGTTCTTGTGCCTTCGTTTTCCGGGGCCGAGACACTGGGGGCGAAGGCGGTGCTCGAATATGAAGCGGCTCAGCACATGATCGCTGGCTGCTTTGCCGCTCAGGCAGCTGGTGGCTATTCAAAGGTCAACGTTGTTGTGGTGGATGACGGCGGTCGCTTGATCGCTGCGGGACGTCAGGATGGGGCGTGCAAGGCCTGCACCGACATTGCTGAGGAAAAGGCAATCACTTCGGCGCTGTATTTCGCACCGACCCGGGTGTTTGCCGACCTTTCCTTTGGCGCAAAGCGCGACGGGGTCGAGGCTGGGTTGCCGGGGGCTGCATTTGTGCCGGGGCTGGTGTCCTTTGCGGGCGGTCTGCCGGTGGTGACCGCTTCAGGTGATGTGATCGGCGGCATCGGTGTCAGCGGAGCCAGCGAGGATCAGGACGAAGCCTGTGCGCAAGCCGGCCTCGACGCAATCTCGGGCGATCTAAAGTAAGGCAATTCCAATGATCACCAATACCTTCTACGGCCCCGAGACGCAGGGCGACTTCAAACTTTTCGATCTGGGCAATCTGATCCTTGAGTCCGGTGAAACGCTGCGCAACTCCAAGTTGGCTTATCGCACGATGGGTGAGCTGAACGCCGAAAAGTCCAACGCCATTCTAGTGACGACCTGGTTCTCCGGGACGGGCAAGGTGATGCAGGATGTCTACGTCGGGCCAGATCAGGCGCTAAATCCGGAGCGCTATTTTATCATCATAGTCGACCAGTTGGGCAGCGGCGTGTCCTCATCGCCGCACAACACTCCGGCCCCGCAGGCGATGGCGAAATTTCCCAAACTATCGATCGGGGATGACGTGCGCGCACAGCACCGCTTGCTGACCGAGGTGTTCGGGATTGAAAAATTGTCCCTTGTGGTGGGCGGGTCTATGGGCGGCCAGCAAGCCTATGAATGGGCGGTGGCTTACCCGCCGATGGTTGAACGTGCGGCAATTATCGCCGCGACGGCGCGCATTTCGCTGCATCAACGGGTGTTTGTAGAGACACTGATCGACGCAATCGTGTCTGATCCAGCGTGGGCCGGCGGCTGGTACGCTTTGGGGTTGGACGTGCGGACGGGCATGGACCGGATGGCGCGGATTGTGGCCACGGCGGGCTGGTCGGCGCAGTTCTATCAGGACGAACGCTGGCGCAGCATCATCGGCATGTCTTCTTTGGATGATTTCATCAATGGCGTGATGAAGGCGTATTTTGAACCGATGGACCCTAACGCGCTGCTGTCCCAGATGCACAAATGGCAGCGGGCCGATGTGTCTCTCCATGCGGTCGGCGATCTGGCTGCGGCCCTTTCGCGGATCACGGCGAAAACCATGATCATGCCGATCAGCCACGATCTGTTCTTTCCACCTCAGGAATGTGAGGCCGATAGCCAGCTTGTGCCGGGGGCCAAGCTGCGGGTGATCCAATCCCCCGAAGGGCACATGGGCCTGAACGGGTTCGAGCCGGGGTATATGCAGCAGGTCAACACTTATCTGACCGAATTGCTAGCTGACTAGGAAAACCAACTGCAACAACGCCAACCTCAAAGCACGCTTTGGGGATCGGTGGGGGCATGCGCGCCCCATGGATTACGCCGAGGGAGGCGACGATGAACCATACCACGGACAAGGCCCTGAATGTGCGGGGTGCAACAAAGACCTATGGCACAGAGTCGGGTGGCATTCACGCGTTGAAAGACGTTGATCTGACGGTCCGGCAGGGTGAATTCATTTCCATCGTCGGGCCTTCGGGTTGCGGGAAGACCACGCTTTTGTGGTCGATTGCGGGGCTGCACAGGCTGACCTCGGGGGCGATTGCCCTGGGTGATGAATTCATCACCCGCCCCCACCCCAGCATTGGCATGATGTTCCAAGAGGCGAACTTGCTACCGTGGCGGTCGATCCGCAAGAACATCGAACTGCCGTTTGAGATCCGCAAGCGTCGCCCGGATGCGGCCCGGATCGAGGGGCTGCTGGAGCGTGTGGGCCTTGGCGGGTTCGGCGACAAGATGCCGCGCGAACTGTCGGGCGGAATGCAGCAACGCGCCTCCATTGTCCGCGCGCTGGCCAGTGATCCGACGGTTCTGCTGATGGACGAACCCTTTGGTGCGCTGGACGCCTTCACCCGCGACGAGATGAACAAGCTGGTCGAGGAAATCTGGCTGGAGAGCCGCAAGACGGTGATCCTGATCACCCATTCCATCGCTGAGGCCGTATTTTTGGCCGACAAAGTTTACATCATGTCGGCGCGTCCGGGCCAGATTTCGCGCGTGATCGACGTGCCTTTTGCGCGGCCAAGGTCACTGGAGCTGATGGAGACGCGTGAGTTCTTCGATCTGGTCAACATGATCAAACACGACATCCAGCATCAACCGAAAGCGCCGCATGCGGCAAGGGGGGCAGCATGAGCCAGAACAGCACCGGCATCGCTAGCCCGACAGGGCTTGCCAGCGGCCTTGGCGGCCAAGGGTTGCGCGAAGTGATCGCCATCATTGCGGTAGCGGTCATTGTCATCGGCGGGGGTGAATTCCTGCTCCGGTTCCTTGAAGTGCCGCAATACATCCTGCCCACACCATCGGCCATCGCCGCCGTGTTCGGCTCGGACGAGATGGCCACGATTGGCGCACATTATTCCTACACCCTTGTCGAGTTGTTTTCCGGCTACGCTATAGGGGCATCCATTGGCTTGGTTCTGGCCGCCGTGATCACACAGTTTCCCTTCGTTGAAAAAGTGATCACGCCCTACATCCTACTTTTGGTTACCACGCCGATGCTGGCGTTGGTTCCGCTGCTGATCCTGAACTTTGGCTTTGGCTATACACCCCGGATCATCGCTGTGGCCCTTGCATCTGGACCAATGGTGATGATCAACGCGGCCACCGGGTTTCGGCGGGTGGATACGATGAAGATCGCCTTGGCGCGGTCGTGCGGTGCGTCGACCCTGCAGATATTCACAAAAATCCGCATTCCGATGGCAATGCCGATGGTGATTGTGGGTCTGATGATCGGGGCGATTTTCGGGATGATCACCGCCGTTGGTGCCGACATGTCGGGCGGCGGGTTCGGGCTTGGCAGTCGTTTGACCACCTATTCATCCACCCTGCGGATGCCGGAATTCTTTGCCTGCATCCTGATCCTGGCCGTCACCGGAATCACGATCTACGCCTTCTTCTTCTGGCTCGGCAAAAAGCTGGCCGGTTGGGAAAGCTGACCCAGAAACGGGTGGACTGGCCGCAGCCGCCCGATCAACCACAAACCCAGCGGCACACCATTTCACGGGAGGAAACCTGATGACCATTCAAAACATGACACGTCGCCGCCTGCTGCAAGTCAGCGCCAGCGGCCTTGTGACGACCACGATCCTTGGGGGCGGCCTGCTGGCTCCCGGCAAGGCGCAGGCAGCACCTTACGGCGACAAATTCACCTGGATTTCGCCGCGTGGTACGATCGAGGTGATGGACGACTACCCCTATTGGGTTGCCAAAGAGATGGGCTATTTTGGCGATCTGGGCGTGGAAACCGCGATGGAACCGGGCCCATCCGACGGCACGGCGGTGGTCAAATTCCTTGCCGTTGAACAGGCCGATATCGGCTTTCCGTCACCGGGCGTGCTGTCGTTTGCCGTCAATGCCGGGATGGACCTCGTCTCGATCTATGGCAGCGGCTATATGGACCTGTTCAACATCGCCTTCCGGAAAGGCGAGGGCATGACTGACCTGAAGGGGTTGGAGGGCAAGACGGTTCTGCTGGGCTCGGCCGCGTGGCAGGCGATTGCCGACCCGATGTTTGCGGCAGTGGGGGTGGACCCGAAAAAGATCACCTATGTCGAGGCCGGCTGGCCCACATGGACCACAGCGCTGGCAGGCGGGCAGGGCGATGCCTGTCTTGCATGGGAAGGGCTGCGCGCCGATCTTGGGGCCAAAGGGCTGGACTTCGACTATTGGCTGGGGATGCGTGGTTCGCCTTTGCCGTCAAACTCGCTGGTTGTGCGCCGGACTGATCTGGAAGACCCGGAACGTCTGGCCTTCCTGCAGAAATACCTGCGTGGCTGGGCAATGGGCAGCGAATTTGCTGACCGCAACCCGCGTGCCGCTGCCGAGATCGTGTTCAAGGCACTGCCGACCACGCGCGCCAACTATGGCCCCCGCGCAGGCACCGAAAGCCTCATGCAGATCCACCGCACTTTCAAAGGCGACATGACAAAGCGCGCGGGCTGGGGCGAACATGACATTCCGGCTTGGGACAGCTTCTTCAAGATCCTTAAGGACATCGGCATGTCCAGCATCGACATCGACACGGCGCGCTATGTGACCAATGACTACATCGCCGAAGCGAACGCCTTCGACATGGCAAAGGTCCATGCCGACGCCGATGCCTATGCCTTGCCCGAAGACATTGCCGCCATCGACATGGCAGATGTCGAGGCGAAGTTCTACGCCAACGTCATCAACTAACATCCGCGCGCGCCGTATGTGGCGCGCGCCACCCCATTCACACAGCGCAGTCAATTGCCCGTTTTGATGGGCAAAGGCTGGCTGGGTGTCCCCTCGCCGGGTGCGCACTCCCGGTGTCCGGCGAGGTTTTTTTATCCGGGCCTTGTGCCCCAACCCGAGACAATCCACATGGCGCAGTTCATCAATACAAAAGAAACCATTGTCCAACAGGCGCTGGATGGCCTTGTCGCAGCTTCTGGCGGGGCGTTGGCAAGGCTGGACGGATACCCGTTCATCCGGGTCGTCGTCCGATCTGACTGGGACAAATCGCGTGTCGCCGTCATTTCGGGCGGCGGGTCGGGGCATGAACCGGCACATGCAGGGTTTGTCGGGCAGGGAATGCTGACTGCTGCGGTCTGTGGTGACGTCTTTGCGTCGCCCTCTGTCGATGCTGTCCTTGCAGGCATCCTTGCCGTGGCGGGCAAGGCCGGATGCCTTCTGATTGTCAAGAATTACACGGGCGACCGGTTGAACTTTGGCCTTGCGGCAGAACGGGCGCGGACGTTTGGCCTGAAGGTCAACATGGTCATCGTTCAGGATGATATTTCTATTCCGGGGATCAGCCGGCCACGGGGGGTGGCAGGAACCCTGATCGTCCACAAGCTGGCCGGGGCAGTCTCCGAAAGCGGCGGCGACCTTGAGGCGGTCACAATGGCTGCACAGCGCGCAGCTGCGGGGGTTATGACAAT
>JANOQM010000027.1:0-67189 GCA_031422295.1 Rhodobacterales bacterium
CTAACCCTGATCACCGCAACCGCCCACCACGCTGCACCGGATGATAGCTCCGCGCGGCGGGCGATTGCTCAACCCGCGCCAAATGGCGTAAAAGATGAAAAAACTCTGGTCACGGCTGGATGAAAGATCAGTGGCAGGTCACGACTACATCGGCCCGTGTCGAAGCCTTGATGATGACCGGCCAGCGCATCCTGTCGCGCAGGTCCGGAAAATCGGCCAGAACAGTTGGTAGGGTCATATTGCCGCAAAAGACTAGGTCAAAGCCAATCTCAGTGGCCATGGCTGACAACCACCCAAAGCCTGCGCCTTTCGTGGCCGTCGCCTTGTTGCGCTGAAACAGGTTCTGCGCCTCATCAACCAGCAGGATACGGTTTGGCCCGATCAAATGGCCGCATTCGATCCGGCGTTCGGTGAGGTTGCGCCAATCTTTGATCGGCATGCCGCCCGCGCTGAATTGGGCCTTGATCGCTGTGGAAAGGGGATCAGGGTTGCCTTCACCCTTGGCCACCGACAGATACATCGCGCTCTGCCCATAGGTCCGCTCATAGTGTCGCAGGGCACTTGTCTTGCCGACCCCAGTGACGCCGCAAATCATCGACATTTGCGGGCCGGGAAGCGACCTGACAAAATTTAATGTCAGCAGGATACGTTCCGCCGTCGCGGTGCGGACAAAGCCGTATTCGTCCGGTGCCGCCGTCTGCGGTTCATCCGGTGCCGCCTCGGGCTTTTCAAAGTTCAGGACTTCTGCCATGGTTCTCTCCGTTGGAAGGGCGGATCATCTGATCCGCAGCGACAGGCGTGAGGGGTGTCGTAAGCGCCCTTCACGCCAATTTCTGATAGCGCTCCAGCATCATGCGATTGAGGGCTTCACGGGCGTTCTGCATGCCCTGATCGAAGGGTTCACCCTCCAGCATCCGCGAAGGCATCGCTGGCGCGGGTGCTGTTGTGTCAGCGAAACTGGCATTCGCCGATCGGCGGATAGGGGCATCAAAATGGGGGCGGACAACCGGACCCAGCTCGGGTGCGGGTGCGTCTCCAATCAGGTCCAGTGAGGCCCTCAGATTGGCCCGCGCTTCGTCATGCTGCAACTCGGTAACCTTTCGGGTCAATTTGCGAGCGTGTGTCCGACGCTTGGCTGACGCCTCTGCGCTGGCCTTGTCGTTGAACTTGCCCTTCACTGCCTCGTGAACCTCCCAGCATATGACTGCGTCCGTCACCGGATCCCAGACGATTGCCGGTTGCGAGCGATCAAGCGGGTTGGTGCCAACCCATACCCGCTTGTTTTTATGGAGCAAAAGCGGGTCCTGTGAGTTGTCAAGCAGGTCATCACCATACAGGAACTCGCCTGCACCACGGACCCGACCATCCTCTTGCACCGTGTAGATGCACCACTCCAATGTGGCCATACGAAGCTGAAATTCGGCAAGGACCCTGACGGCGCGGCCCTCGCTCAGTTTTGCGAAAATCGCGTCATAGGAGGTTTCGTCCGTGGCCTTTGCACCTTGACTGCGACGGCCTTCTTGGGCGTGGTAAGCTGCAATCCGAGCACGATAGACCTTTTCGAACTCGGCAATCGGGAGTGGGGCTATCTTCCCGTCCGGTCGCCGGTCCGGTCTGTTACCCGTATGTGCGCCCTTAAACTCATGTGAAGTGTCGATCTGGGTTCGAAAGTCCCGATATTTCCGCTCCATGAGTTTGGACTGAGCGTTCTCCGGCAAGGCAAAGTGCAATTTGAAGCCCAAGTGCTTGTGCAGTCCAGGCGGTTCCAGGTCCCGCTTGCGATTGCCCTTGTTGCGCCACTTGTGACCGACCTGCCCGGCATGAATATGGCCAGAGAATGCGGCCCCATTGTCGGTCAAAAGGTTGTCGGGCGAACCAAAGCGGCGGAAAGTGCGGATTTCCAGCCGGGCGACGGCGGCCGAGTTTTCGGTCTTGTCGATTTCGATATCCAGCACCTTGCCGGATGCCTGATCCACAAGGCCCAGAACAAGCGGACGTCCGACATAACCATCTGGCCAGAGGGCCATAGTGTCGGCTTCGCCACCATCGAGTGATACCCATTCCATCGCCTGCATGTCGCCTAGCTCGCGCCGTTGCCACTGATACAGCATCTTGGCGGCTGTAACCGGACCAAACCTGATTGTCAGCCAATCCGCGACCGGCAGTTCGCGCGAGCGGCGACGAAAGGTCGCCCGACTTGCAATTTTGCGTCCTTGCTGGCCCGCCATCCGCCGCACATCATTATAGGCGGCGACCTCACTATGGGTGTAGTGTGCTTCCGCCAGCGCACAGACAAATGCTGCCCAGTCGTCATCGCAGATTTCGGCGGTCTTGGGCGACCCCTTGTGCCGCCCCAGCAAAGCCGGGGCAAAGTTGGCAGGATAAACCCCTTCAACGCGGCTTAAAAGCTTCTTCAAATTGGCTTCTGAATTGCCCTTTGCGCCAAAGGTCCTGGCGACAGCCGCTGTCTTCTCTGGCCATGTCAACGCTTTTCCGGCTGACACCAGAAACCGCGCGATAGCGGCCTTGTGCTCTGCCTTGTCCCGCATTGACCGGCAGGCCGTTATAAAGCGCCGATGCGCCGCCTCATCCGGGATGCCAGCCTCAAGCCCGGACGCCGCAATCTGCCGCTCGGTGTAGGCGAGGCGCACGGGTTCGGGCAGGTCGGACAGGTTGACTGTTTCGGCTAGCCCGCCCTTGACCTTAACTCGCTCAGTTGAAATGCCTTGTTTTTTAAGCCATGCACCTGCCGCAGTCCGGTCAGATGGAGTACCCGCAAGCCCCGCAAGTTCGCGGACAGTGACCGACGTTCCAGTGGGGTCAGGCATCATCTGCTAAATCCCGTGCATGGCTTGCTTCGATGGCAATTCTTCGCTATAATTGCTGTATACCGTAATATTATACGGAATACAATCTTATATTGAGGATAAGCGCATGAAAAATGCAAAGCAAGACCTCCTGACAGAGGTAGATATTTCGACCATCCTGCGTCAGGTCATGGCGGTTCGGAGGCTGTCGGTTTCCGACTTGGCAACTGCCGCCGGGGTTTCGAAGAGCGCGATGGAGAAGTATCTTGCTGGTCCAAGCTCACCTCGGCTGGTTTCCCTTATCGCGCTCTCAAACGCACTGAAGCTCAGCCTTGATATGCTGGTATTCGGGGAAATTGATCCACATGAGGAACTTCTCTATAGCATTGCGTTGCAGCAGTTCCTTTCAATCATTACTGATTTGAAATCCGACCCCGAGCTAGCTCAGCGGTTCGCCTCAATTGAGGCTGGATCGAAGGAGTTTTCCAGTTTTGCGCGGAACCTTGCGCATGAAAGGGCAGTCCGCACCAGAGCGACCTATCGCGAAGACCGCAGGAATGAACACTTCGACAAAACCAGAATGATCATACTTTAACCGTTCCCCACGAACCGTGGGGTGTGGGCAAAAGAGCCCACACCTTACTTTTAGCCCCATTGATTTCATTACACTTTTTTTCCGGCACACCGCCGCAAACCACCCAAAAAACCCCAAAACAAGCAAAGTGGCTTAAATTGGGTGAACAGGCCCTTTTGCAACCCATTGATAACGCGTGCGATTTTTTATGGACCGGCCCAAAATAGATGAAACGCGTCACCAAGAACGCCAATTCACCCCCCTGAGGTATTTTTTCAACTCCGAAAAGCCAAAGAGTAAGGTCTTCTTAACCTTGTCTGGTCAGACTGGTCCTGCGGTACAGGCAGAGGTGCTGATGGCCGTCAACGACGAAAGTCAATCCGGTTTCGCCCCGGCCGGGACCGCTCAGATGGCCCGCGCCCGGGGTGATTCACGCGCATTTTCGGAGTTGCCCAAATACCTCCGCGCGGAGCGCATCAAAGGTCTTTTTTGCCCCCCGCCACCCTGACCTGACGGCAGATAGTGCCGCGCCTCTGGTCATAGCTACCCTGCGGCCTATCTTTCGGATATCGAAATGTGATCGCCGCAGGAAACCCTCATGTCCATTCTTCTGATGCTCGGCAGCGGGCCCAATGTGACCACAGCCCGGACATTTCCGCGCAGTGCTTTTGACCAGATTGCCGTGATCAACAATGCCTGGCAGGTCCGGCCGGATTGGGATTATCTGATCTACCCCGAGGATTTCGCCGCCGACCGCCGCCCCGCAACCCACGAGGCCGGGCAAATCAGCGTCACCGCGACCGACTTTGTTCCTGCGCAGAATGCCTATGGTGGTTTTGTCTATGGCGGCGGCACCATGGCCTTTACCGCCTCTTATTGGGCGCTGCATGCGCTGCGCCCGTCGGTCATTGCCTATCTTGGCTGTGACATGGTCTATCCCACTGGCAGCCCCACGCATTTCTACGGCACCGGCACCCCAGACCCCTTGCGCCGCGATGTCACCTTGCGGTCGCTCGAGGCGAAATCCGCCCGGCTGCTGGCACTGGCCGCCCGCCAAGGCTGCGCTTTGATCAATCTGAGCCATCAGCCCAGCAGGCTGCTGTTCCCCCGCGCTAACCTGTCAGACCTGCCCTATGTCACCCCCCTGCCGGTCCAGACCAACAGCATCGATGCCGCGCTTCAGGCCGAAGCCGCCCTCGGCTATACAGTCCCCTCGGGTCGGTATTGGGAGGAGGAGGCCCGGTTTGATCCCGCCGCGATTGACCGGATCGATGCGGCCTGGGCGAAAACCGCGCTGTTCAGATCAGACCCTCTTTGCGAAAAAGCTGCTTGAGGTCGGCCTCGGGCCGTGCCCCGAAATGGCTGATCACTTCGGCCGCCGCGACACAGCCCATACGTCCCGACACGGCCAGCGATTGCCCGGTGGCATAGCCATACAGGAACCCTGCGGCGAACTGATCGCCCGCGCCGGTCGCATCCACCGGCACCACGCGCCTGACCGGCACCACGGCCTGTTCATCACCGCGCACCAGCACCACGTCATGCCCCGACCGGGTGCAGACCACCAGCCCCGAATCTGCCGCCGCCAGTTCCAGTGCTGCGGACAGGTCAGTCTGATACAGTGAGGTCCATTCCGCCTCATTGCCGATCACATAATCCAGATCCTTGACCAGCCGCCGGAAACTGTCGCGGTGCCGGTCCACGCAGAACGGGTCGGACAGCGCAATTCCGGCCTTGCCGCCTGTCGCGTGGCACAACTCGACCGCCCGCTCGAACGCCTGTTTGCCCGAAGGTTTGTCATACAGATATCCTTCCAGGAACAATATTCCCGCCTGCCCCGCCACAGCATCCGACACATCATCGGGGCCAAGTTCGGATGATATCCCCAGATAGGTATTCATCGACCGCTCGCCATCGGGCGACACGAAAATCATCGACCGCGAGGTCGGCAGATCACCCCCCGGTACCGGCGCATTTACAAACGCCGTCCCGTTAGTCACCATGCTTTGCGCATAAAACCGGCCCAAAGCGTCATCATGCACCCGCCCGATAAACGCCGTGGACAACCCGAGGTTGCCCAAGCCCGCCAGCGTATTGGCCACCGACCCGCCGGGGGCCTGCACCCGGTCGGTCATTGCCGCATACAGCATTTCGCCCCTGTCCCGCTCGACCAGTTGCATGATCCCCTTTTCAATACCCATCAGTTCGATGAAACTATCATTGGCTTGGGTAAACACATCAACAATGGCATTGCCGATGCCGACAACCTGGTACATTTTCACAGGGGAATTCATCGGGTCTTTTCCTCGAATAAACACAAATCACGGATCAGGCAGGTGGGGCATTTGGGCTTGCGGGCGACACATGTATACCGCCCGTGCAGGATCATCCAGTGATGCGCATGGTGCTGGAACGCGGCAGGCACGTTATCCTCGATGGCCCGCTCGACCACATCCACATCGCGGCCTGGGGCTATCCCCGACCGGTTGCCCAGCCGGAAAATATGCGTATCCACCGCCTGCGCCGGTTGCCCCCACCACATGTTCAACACCACATTGGCGGTTTTGCGCCCCACGCCGGGCAGCGATTGCAGGGCGGCGCGGGAACTGGGGACCTCACCATTGTAGTCGTCCACCAAAATCTGGCTTAGCCGCATGACATTTTTGGCCTTGGTATTGAACAGGCCGATGGTCCGGATATGCCCGATCAACCCGTCCAGCCCCAGATCCAGCATCTTCTGCGGACTATCTGCCACCGCAAACAACGCCTTCGTGGCCTTGTTTACACCCCGATCGGTGGCTTGGGCCGACAGGGCCACGGCCACAACCAGCGTATAGGCATTGACATGATCCAGCTCTCCCTTGGGCTCCGGCTGGGCGGCCTGAAACCGGGTAAAGACTGCTTGCATCGCGTGATAGTTAAGCTGTGAAACCATGCCCCCCTATGCCCTGTGCGCAACCATCCGGCAAGTGACATGGATGCGCAAAATCCGTGTCGCGAATGCGCAAAATCCGGGTCGCGCCCGGCCCGCAACAGGCTTAGGTTCCGACCATGGAACACGATGACCGCTATCATTACAACGTCATGCGCCGGGCGATCGACCTGATCGACGCGCAGGCCGAACCTCTGACCCTTGACGATATGGCCGCTAAAATGGGCATGTCCGCCGCGCATTTCCAACGGGTGTTTTCCCGCTGGGTCGGCGTCTCGCCCAAGCGCTATCAGCAGTATCTGACGCTGGCCCATGCCAAATCCATGCTGGCCGAACGGTTCACCACGCTGGAAACGGCAACCGAAGTCGGCCTGTCAGGCGGTGGCCGCCTGCATGATCTGTTCGTGGCATGGGAGGCGATGTCGCCCGGTGAATTCGCCCGCCAAGGCGCAGGACTGACCATCCGCTACGGCACATTCGACAGCCCGTTTGGCCCGGCCCTGGCCATGGGCACCGACCGGGGGCTGTGCGGCATGGGGTTCATCGCCGAAACCGGGGCCGCAGCCAGCATGGCCGATCTGCAATCCCGCTGGCCCAAGGCGACCTATACTGAGGAGCCAGAGACAATCCGCCCCTGGGTGCAGGCAGCACTGACGCAGGTCGGGGATACCAGATTGCACCTGATCGGCGCGCCGTTCCAGCTTAAGGTATGGGAGGCGCTGCTGACCATCCCGTCTGGCCATGTGACCACCTATTCCGAAATTGCCGGGGCCATCGGCCATCCACAGGCCGTGCGGGCCGTGGGCACAGCGGTCGGGCGCAACCCGGTGAGCTGGCTGATCCCCTGCCACCGGGCTTTGCGCAAATCGGGTGGGCTTGGCGGCTATCACTGGGGGCTGCCGGTAAAACGGGCGATGCTGGCATGGGAATCGGCACGGATCGATGCGACAGCAAATAAATAAACTTTTAGCGGAACTCCGCCCATGGTTCGGGTGTTATTGGATAGCAACGCCATTTCGGCGATATGATTATTCCAAGCGCAGTTTCAGCGCGACCCATTGATGGAAAAACAGCCATGTCCTTAGTCAAACTTCCCCTCGCCTTAGCTGCCGCCTCGGTTTTGGCGCTGACCGCCTGCGAGGCCCCCCTGCCCGGTCAGGGCAATCAGAACACCCAGCAGGGTGCCGTCGTCGGAGCAGGCATCGGCGCATTGCTGGGGGCCGTCACCGGCGATAACCGCGATGAGCGTATCCGTAATGCGGCCATCGGCGCTGTCATCGGCGGCGGTCTGGGTGCTGCGGGCGGGGCCAATCTGGACCGGCAAGAGGCGGAATTGCGCAGCCAGTTGGGCTCCAACGTCGGCATCGTCAACAATGGCCAGTCGCTGGTCGTGACCCTGCCGCAGGATATTCTGTTTGCCGTGGACAGCACCGCCCTGACCGGTGCGCTGCAAAACGACCTGTTCTCGGTCGCGGCCTCGCTGAACCGCTATCCCGATACCACCGTGAACGTGATCGGGCATACCGACAATACCGGGGCTGCATCCTATAATCAGGACCTCAGTCAGCGCCGGGCCCAGGCTGTGGCCTTGGTGCTGATCAATGCAGGCGTAACTCCTGTGCGGATCCGGTCGATCGGCCGGGGCGAAGATTCGCCCATCGCGTCGAACCTGACACCCGAAGGCCGCCAGCAAAACCGCCGGGTCGAGATTATCATCACGCCAAACCAGTAAGCGCCCCGCGCGCGACAGATCGGGCCGCCCCGCAACGGGCGGCCCTTTTTTGTTGTGGTGGAACCGGCTTGAGAAATCAGCGCCGTGGTCATATGATTTGACCAATTCCAACCCAAGGCCCCCCATGCCGTTTGAAAAAGTCCAACCCGAAAAACTGTCCCACGGCGTCGTCCGGCAGATCGAACTGCTGATTCTGCGCGGGATCCTGCGGCCCGGCGAACGTCTGCCCGCGGAACGGGAATTGTCCGAACGGCTCGGCGTGTCGCGCCCGTCATTACGCGAGGCTTTGGCCGAACTGCAGGACGGCGGGCTGCTGATCACCCGCGCGGGCGCAGGGGTTTTTGTGGCCGATGTATTAGGCTCGGCCTTTTCCCAGTCACTGGTCCGGCTGTTTTCCAGCCATGACGAGGCGGTGTTCGACTACATCGCCTTCCGGCGCGACATGGAAGGGCTGGCCGCCGAACGGGCCGCACGGCTGGGGTCAGACATTGATCTGGCGGTGATCAATGCGATTTTTCAGAAAATGGAAGCCGCCCATACCAAACGCAACCCAGCCGACGAGGCCGCACTTGACGCCGATTTTCATCTGTCGATCATCGAGGCCAGCCATAACGTGATCATGCTGCATATGATGCGCTCGATGTATCAGTTGTTGCGCGAAGGGGTGTTCTACAATCGCCAGATCATGTTCAAACAGCGGATGACGCGCGAGGCCTTGCTGGATCAGCACCGGGAAATCAACACCGCCCTGCAAGCGCGGGATGCGGATGGGGCGCGGGCAGCGGTGACGGCCCATCTCAACTTTGTCGAACAAGCATTGGTCGATGAACGGCGGGCCGACCGGAACGAAGCGATTGCGCGCAAGCGGTTCGAACACGAGGAAAACCGGTAATGTGGGTTTAAACCCACCTTACTTTAAAAACCAGAAAACCCGGGCCTGACAGGACCGGGTTTTAGGACCAAAAGTGGGTCAAGACCCACCTTACAGCTTTTGGTAAGGTGGGTTTCAACCCACCCCGCCCGGTCAATGCAGCTTTGCCTCAACCACTGCAATCGCCTCATCAATCAGCGTATTGCCCTTGGCCGCCGTCATTTGGGCGGAAATCATATCCTGCGCAGCACCCACAGCCACGGTAATCGCCTGATTGCGGATATCGCGGATCGCACCAGCTTGGGCGCTGGCAATCTGCTCTTCTGCGGCTTTCAAACGGCGCGCCATCGAGGCTGCGATCTCGGCCTTGGCCTCCACCGCCGCTTTGGCGGCCTCATCCTTGGCGGCGGCCACGATCCGGTCGGCTTGCGCCTGCACGTCACGCTGCTTGCGTTCATAGCTGGCCAGCAAGATCTGGGCTTCGTCACGCAGGGCGCGGGCCTCGGCCAACTCCGCCTTGATCGTCTCCGCCCGTTTGTCCAGCAATCCAGCGATCATTGCCGGAACCTTGAAATAGACCAGCACGCCGATGAAGACCAGAAACGCCAGCAACACGACAAAATCGGTGTTTTTCAACGAAATGAATGGGCCGGTTGCGGCAAAGGCGGGGGCAGCGATCAGGCTGGCCACAAGGCTCAGGACATATTTCATCGGCCTTACCCTTTCATCCGGTTGGCAACCGCAGCCGCAACCGTGGCTGCATCCGCCGCCCCGCCCAGCGCACCCAGCAGCGCTGCGGCAGTATCCTTGGCCACAGCAGTCACATTCACCACCGCGCTGTCGCGAATGGCCATAATGGCCTTTTCGCTTTCGGCGGTGCGGGCCGCGATCTGGGCATTGGCCTTGTCCAACTCGGCCTTCAGGCCTGCGTCAATATCGGCCTTGGCCCCTGCGATAATCCGGGCAGCCTCGATCCTTGCATCGGCCAGCGCCTTTTCATAGGCGGCCTCGGCGGCTTTGGCCTTTTGGTTCAGGTCATCGGCCGCACTGATATCATTGGAAATCGTGCCCGACCTCTCAGCCAGAACCAACCCTATCCTGGGCAAAGCCACCCGGGACAAGATCAGATAAATCACGACGAGCGTGACGACGAGCCAGAAAATCTGGTTCGGAAAGGTCGAGAAGTCCAGCTGCGGCATTCCTGCCCCGCCTGCCTCTTCCACTGGTTCGGTCGCCATGTCGTTCCTCCGGTTGACCCTTGTGGTTCAACGGCAGCCGGGCATGTCCCGCCTGCCGCACGTCAGGGGGTCAGATCAGACTGCAAACATCAGCAGCAGGGCCACAAGGAACGAAAAGATCCCCAGGGCTTCGGCGAATGCCAGACCGATGAACAGCGTGGCAGTCTGCGACGCGGCCGCCGACGGGTTGCGCAGGGCACCGGCAAGGTAGTTGCCCGCGACATGGCCCACACCGATTGCGGCCGCGCCGGAACCGATGGCAGCCAGACCGGCGCCGATGAACTTACCCAATTCTGCAATATCGCCTTCCATAGTACGTCTCCTTTAAGAGGTGCGTGATGTCACGCGCCGTTGATTAGTGATGCGGATGCAATGCGTCCTTGAGATAGACGCAGGTGAGGATGGTAAACACATAGGCCTGTATGCCGGCCACCAGCACCTCCAGCCCGTAAATCGCGACGATGGCGGCAATCGACAAAGGCGAAATCAGCGCAATCGCGGCAAAGCCTGCGAACACCTTGATCACCGCGTGGCCTGCCATGATATTACCAGCCAGACGAATGGAATGGCTGACGGGCCGGACGAAATAGCTGATAACCTCAATGATCGCGATGACCGGACGCAGCAACAATGGCGCATCTTTCATCCAGAACATGCCCAGAAACGCGGGGCCATTCAGCACGAAACCCAGCACTGTCACGCAGATGAACACCCCGAAGCCCAGCACCGCAGTCACCGCGATATGCGACGTCGTGGTAAATGACATCGGCAGCAGGCCGAGAAAGTTGGCGACCAGAATGAACATGAACAGGGTCATGATATAGGGGAAATACTTGATCCCGTCATGGCCACAGACATCCTCGACCATCTTGTAAATGAACCCGTAAATCATCTCACCGACCGACTGCACCCGGGTCGGCACGATCGACCGCGATGATGATCCGACGACCAGCAGCAGATAGATGCAGACAATGGCGACGGCCATCCACAGGGTCACGTTCGTGGGAGTGTACCAATGGATCGGGCCGTCGCCGAACAGCGAGTGGACCTTGAACTGATCCAGCGGGTGAAAAACCAATCTGCCTTCGCCTTCTGCCTCAGTCGCCATGCGCGTCGCCCCCGTCCCGACCAGCCTGCGCGGCCAGTTGTTTTCGTTGCACTTCCTGCGCTGACCGCAGCATGGTTTTGATCCCCGCCGCCAAGCCCAGAAAGATGAACAGCACCAGAAAGATCGGCAGGGTGTCAAAAAGACGATCCAGCCCATATCCAATGCCAAAACCAATCGCCAGTCCGGCCACCAGTTCAATCACCATGCGCCATGCCAGATTGGCCTGCGAATAATGCTCTTCCGAGTGGTTTTTAACCTGCTCTGGCCCCTTAGCCTTGGCGATCCGTCCTTCCAGCACCTTGCGGCGGGCAGCGGCCTCGCGGTCGTCAATCGGGTCAGACATCGGGTAAATCGCCCTCTCGTCACTTGGTACGGTGCTATGCGGGCGCGTGATGCGAGTCAAGAGGCCGCATTTGCGGGGTTATCTACTGAAAAGGTTGGATTTTTATCGAAAGTTGTCGATGATAGCTTTAGCAATATCGCCCCATATATATTCAACCATATGGTTGACCTTTAACCAATGATTGGCTTCAGTACACCGCATGACCCACCCGCTCGACACCATATTCGCGGCCCTGTCCGACCCCACGCGCCGGGCGATCCTCGCCATGCTGCTCGAGGATGACATGGCCGTCACCGACGTGGCCGAGCCGTTCCAGACCTCGCTCGCCGCTATCTCAAAACATCTGCACGTTCTGGCCCAGGCCGGACTGATCACCCAAGAACGCCGGGGCCGGGTGAAATGGTGCAAACTCGACCCCGATGCGCTACGCGAAGCCTCGGTCTGGATGCAGGGGTTTGGGCAGATGGAAGCGCTGGATCTGGACGGGTTCGAGCGGTTTTTGGCGGCAGAGTTAGGGGATGGTTAGTGCTGCGGGGCAACCATAAGTCCCTGCATTTAACCCTCATCGTCACCGTATATGGTGCGAAAGGGGGCGGTGCCTGTCCGCCGGGTACGGGCGGGCACCGCCCGGCGGGCTACGCCCTTGATTCCGGGCGAAAAAGAAAACTTATCGTTCTGATTAAACCCAACCTCATCCCGGCCGCTCATCCCGCAGCAACAACACCAGCGCCAGCACGGTCAGCGCAACGCCCGCCAAAACCCACACGACTGGCAATGCGCCACCCAACCCCAACTCCCACAAAATCACCCAGCTGGGGACAAGATAGGTATAGGCCATCACCTTGGCCGCAGGCAGGCGCAGGCTGGCGAATTGCAACAGGACAAACGATGCCGCCGTGGCAAATACGGTCAGATAGGCCAAAGTGATCCAGACCATGGCGGGCAAAGCCGCCCAATCCACGGCCCACAGATCCCGGCCGGTCCACAAAGTCAGCAACGCAGCCCCCGCAATCACAGTGCCAAGCGACGACAGCAATGCGGTCTCGCCGCGATTCAACCGGCGGACCAGCGGGGCATAGATCGCATGAGCGATGCAGCCGACGAAATATGTCCGCTCGCCCGGACCAATCTGAAACGCCAGCACCGCCGCCAGATCGGCACGGAAAATCACCCAAACCGCGCCCGCCGCGCCAATCAGCAGGGCCAGCACTATTCGGCCGGTCAGCTTTTGGCGCAACATCAGCCAGCCGAACCCGGCAGCCATCAATGGGGTCATGGTGAACACGGCGGCAGCACTGACCGGCGGGGCGGTTTTCAACCCCTCGAACATCAGGACGAAATACACGGCATACAGCGCGCCCAGCAGCAGGTAACGCCACGGGGCCCGGAATGCGACCCAAAATGCCGGACCCGGCAGACCTGTCGTAAACCACGCCACGCCACCCAGCACAGCAGCGGCCAGCCACAGCCGCAGCACTGTCATGACATCGGGCGCAATGTCATTGGCCACCAACCCGCCCAGCGAAAACGATCCCGCGACACAGGCCGAAAACGCCAGCATCGCCAGATGACCGGCCTTTGATCCGCTATCAGACAAAGGCGGCGGTCATTTGCAGACCCAGTTTTTCGAGCGTTCCTTGAGAAAAGTCAGGAAGGATTGCACTTTGGTCGTGCGGTGCAGATCGACATGAGTGACCAGCCACAGCGCCGATTCCCAGTCCGGACGGCGCGCAATAACCTCGATCATCCCGGGATTCATCTGAAAATCCCAATCCGAAATAAACCCGATCCCGGCACCGCTGCGCACAGCATCACGCATCGCAACCGTGTCCTCGACCCGGTAACAAACCCGGCTGTCGGGCACCAGTTCATCCATCCATTTGTTGATCGGGCCCCGCTGCGCAGCATCAAAACCGACAAACCAATGGTTGACCAGATCAGCGGCATCCAATGGCTGTCCATTTCGTTCAATATAGGCGGGTGCCGCGACCAGCCGGACTGACAACGGCGCGAATGGTTGCACGACATTATCAGGCTGGTCTGGTTTGGTCCCGGTCCGCATCGCCCGGATCGCAACATGCGCTTCGCCGTATTCCAGCCGGAATACCCGCCCCCCGGTCAGATAGCGAATGACCAACCCCGGATTCTCGGCCTGAAAATCGGCCAGAACCGGGGTCAGCAGCGGTGACAATTCGATCAAGGAGGTGACAATCAACTCGCCGCCCACCCCTTCGCCCCGACCCTTGATCCGGCCCACCAGCTGGGCAAACTGGTCCTCGGTCGCCTGTGCGACCAGCAACAGGTCCGACCCGGCCTCGGTCGCAGTATAGCCGCGCGCATGGCGTTGAAACAGCCGCACACCCAGCCTTCCCTCCAGCGCATCAATGTGCCGGATCACTGTGGCATGATGCACGCCCATCATCTCGGCGGCCCCGCTGACCGTACCCATGCGGGCCACCTGATAGGCGGTGCGAATTTCGTCCCAATTATCCATATTGCCCGGCCTCGTATGTGCGCATTTGAACAAATTTTTGCTGTCAGCCCGTCTTGCGTTCATTTTCGCAAAAAGTTCGCAGCGCCGTCAATGGCCGTTCGCCAATCTGCTACAGATAAGGACGTGGTCCCGAACAAAAAGACCTGCAGCACTTTTCTTCTGGCAATCAAGGAACTGCGCCGCATAGCCCTAAGCGATGGCAGCGATCACCCGGATCTCCACAATGGCCCCGTCGCGCCGCAAGCCCGCCACCTCAACCGCCGTCGAGGCCGGGTCAGGGTCTGACAGCCAACAGTCGTTGGCAGCCTGCCGAACACCAATCCCTGCGCATGCTTCCGGGTCAAGATCGTTCTGCACCTCCCCTCAAACCGCGCAACTGAGCGCGAAATGCACTGGGCGTCAGTCCGGCTTCGCGGCGGAAGAATTTGACAAAGTTGGTCGCCTCGCTGAAGCCAAGACGATCACCGATATCCGCCACGGGAAGAACCGAATGCGCAAGCAAGCGCTTGGCTTCAAGCATAATCCGGTCAGTCAGCACCGCTTTGGCATTTCGATCAGTGACCATCAGAGCCGCCCGCGTCAAACTTTTGGCCGAGCAACCCAGATGCCGGGCGTAGTGATTTACGTCATGCCGTTTGGTAAAATGCTGTTCGATTGCAGCACGATAGCGCTGAAATCTTTGCACGAGTGCTGGCTGGTCTGCGTTATTGGTCAACGACGTTGGGTCATCAATATGCAGGCGAATGACCAATTCCTCGACCTGACACCTTAACAGTTGATTAAGGGAGGGCGTGGCGGGGCGGCGCGCGTCATTGGCCATGCGCTGAAACGTCTCGGTTATGGCCTGCTGGGTTGCGTGCGATAACGCCATATGCGTTGGCAAAGACTGCAATTGCTGCAGCATTTTGATCTGATCTACGGCTTTGCCAATGCGCGGTTGCGGCGGCAGCAACTCAGAGCGAAATATCAGCAGCCATCCCTCCCATCCTGTCAGGTCGCCGAAGCGATGGACCTGACCGGGCTGCAGCACGACAATCGAACCACGCGCGCAGTCCAACATGTCAAAATCGACCACATGCAGGTAACGACCGGGGGTCACGTAAAGCAAACAATGAAAGTCGGTACGCTCAAACCCGCGCAATTCGACGTCGCCTGCTCTGCGGTGTAATTCCGCGGCGGGATAGAGCTCTACGTCCAGCGCATAGTCACCCGGTGGCGTATATCCGACCTATGTCACGGCACGCCGACGCAGGGTGCGGACTTGGGGGTTTGTGGCGGTCATGCCCGTTTTCTACCATTTTATTCCGGCGATGTACCTCGATAAACTGGTGGCTTCGTCGCAGTGTCAGGGGCACGTACAAACCCTGTGCGCAACCATTCTGAGAGGAGACGATCATGTCAGTCGACAACGAAGTCCGCGCCGCATCCGAAAAGTTCTAGTCAGCCCTGAACCGCATGGCCAAGGGCGAAGCGGGAACGATGGCAGATATCTGGTCACATGGCGTTCAGGTGACGGCCTTTCATCCCATCGGTGGGCGCGACATTGGCTGGGACAAGATTGGTGCAAGCTTTGAAAACGTCGCCAAAATTGCATCGGACGGTCAGATCAAACTCTCCGACCAGATCATTCAGGCTTCTGGCGACATGGCCTGCGAAACCGGAACCGAGAAGGGGCACCTTACATTGGCCGGATTGCAAGCCACCATCGATCAGCGCGTGACCAATATCTATCGCAAGGAAAACGGCCCCTGGAAGATGGTGCATCACCACGCCGACATTTCGTCTTCGATGATGGATGTTCTGGCCCGCCTGAAGGCAAATGCCTGAGGCTTGATTTTTCCGCTAAAGCCCCCCCCTTTTCGCGCCGCATCCTGCGGAATGGGGGGCTCTGATTGCTGAGAGATTGCCTGCCGCTTGCTCCTCCATACTGCGAGATTCTAACGATAAAATTGAGAAGCTATACAGGCTCAAGACGTTAGAAAAGGTGAGTGCCGGCGAAAGCTAAGCCAAAAACGGATCGCCGTCCCAGTCGCCGTGGCTTTTGAGAACGCGCAGGCGGGTGAAAGACGTTCGGTCGGTCAATAGGCCTGCGCGGTCATCGTCAATGCGGGCGCGGTGATGGCCGGGGTGATAGGCGGCCTGTTGCATCGCCTCATCCGATTTCCAGAGCGTGAACGTGATGCCGTCGCGCCCTTCATATCGTCCAGCGAAGGCGCTGGCGCGCAGGTTCGAGGGCAGCGTGCGATACCAGTCGACCACTTCGAGGACGCCCACAAAAAACTTCATAATCCTCGGCATGGTTTCGGCGCTGACGACATTAAATCCGGCTGACGTGATGATGGCCAGAGGCCCGCCCGGATCGGTGGCGGCCGGGCGAATGGCGGTGCCGCTCTCTACAGTGCCGCGCAAGTTGACCTCTCCGCGATGCGCGAAGGGCACGGCGAGACAATGCCAAGCCGCAGTTGTTTCGCTAAGCCATGGCATCGCAGTGACCGGGTCGGCAATCATAGCTTCAGCCTCGGCGCGACTGGCCCAGATACTGAAACCGCCCCAGAACTGGGATTCTGGCCATGGAAGCCCGTCGGCCCCAATCGTGGATTGCGGGCCAAACCGCCAGAGTGAGGCACCCGGAACTGGCGAAAAGCTGCGTTCCGTCGCGGAAACTGCTTGCGCAAACTGCACGCGGTGAAAGGTGATCCAGTCGTGATTATCAGCAGCGGTCATTTTACAACGCTCCCTCGTTGGTTCTGCCTAAACTGCGACCAACCGATGTTTGTCTGGAATAAAGGACACCCACTCGTAAAAACTGTCGTTCACTTTCTTGCAGCTTGCAAGTTTTTTGTGGTGCGCAGCCCGCGCGTGATGGTGGTGTATTTCGGTAAATCGCAGCCCACGAATTCTCTGGGTGTTATGGTTACCTATGCAAAGTAAAAGCTTAACTTTTCCGCTAAAGCCCCCCCCCTTTCGCGCCGCATCCTGCGGAATAGGGGGCTCTGATTACTGAGAGACTGCCTGCCGCTTTCGGTCATGACCAGCCATTCGTTGCATCGCTGGTGAGGTTCGCTCGGTCCCGCTTTGCAGTCGTTCACCCGCCATCGGTCGAAGTAGCCCCATTGCCCGGAACCAAGGCGCAGCAGGCGCCCCGGGCTGCGCCCACCCGGCGGTCACGCACTACCCCAAGTTCCTCCGGCCGGATATCTGCCTTGCCCTTTACTACGACCGTCCCGCCAAATTCGTCGCTGACAACCTGCACCTTTCCTGCCAAAACCAACCCTATGAAAATCGCCCTCGATACCCCGGATAAACTCATCCTTGACGACCGCCCTTGGTTTCTGGGCGGGCTTCTGGCCCTGCTGATCGTGATTTTCACCGGTTTCGGGCTGAACGCACTCTGGGCCGGGCGCGGCGCAGGACTGCTGGGCTTGGGTGGGGCATTGCTCTGGACTGTAGCCCTGCTGGTATTCGTGCGCCGGACCACCGTGACCTTCGAGCGGACCGGACAGGCCGTCACCCGCTCCGTCGTCAGCTTTCGGGGCGGCGGTACCAAGCTTTGGGCGCTGGGCGAGCTCAACGAGGCCACCGTCGAAACCCGGCTCAGCCGCAACAGCAGCAAACGCGGCCGCAGCACAACCACCCCCCTGCACCGCCCGGTCCTGCACTGGCGCGACGGCAGCCCACCCTTGGCGCTGCTGGACGCCTATGTCAGCGGTGACGGCGCGGAAAAGGTAGTCAGCGCAATCAACCGCTGGCTCAACGCCGCCCCACCCTTGACTCCCCGTCCCCGCCCAGCGTAAGCGTTGTCCACATCCGGATAGCTCTTGCCGTCCGGTCCTTGGCTTGACCTTGGATCGACCCCCACCAGTGCGTTGCACCCGTGGGGGCATTTGTGTTTTTCATGATCCCGCTTATCTGCGGATCATCCCGCGACGATGAACAGGACCTGCAAGGCATGTTTGAAAACCTCTCGGAACGGCTTGGGTCCGTCTTTGACCGGCTGACCAAACAGGGCGCGCTGTCGGATGCCGACGTGGCCACGGCGCTACGCGAAGTGCGCGTGGCTTTGCTTGAGGCTGACGTATCCCTGCCCGTCGCGCGTGATTTCGTCGCCGCCGTGCAGAAAAAGGCCACCGGACAGGCCGTTACCAAATCCATCACCCCCGGCCAGCAGGTCATCAAGATCGTCCATGACGAACTGATCCATGTGCTGACGGGCGACAGTGACCCCGGCCTGCTGAAAATCGACAACCCGCCCGCGCCGATCCTGATGGTGGGTCTGCAAGGGTCCGGCAAAACCACCACCACCGCCAAACTGGCGCGGCGGCTGAAGGAACGTGAGGGCAAGCGCGTCCTGATGTGCTCGCTCGACGTGAACCGGCCAGCGGCGATGGAGCAGCTTGCCATTCTGGGCGTGCAGATCGGCGTCGATACTCTGCCGATTGTCAAAGGCGAGGATCCGGTCGCCATCGCCCGCCGCGCCAAGACTCAGGCCGCGTTGGGCGGCTACGATGTCTACATCCTCGATACCGCAGGGCGTTTGCACATCGACGCCGCCCTGATCGCCCAAGCCGCCGCCGTGCGCGATGTGGCCAACCCGCGCGAAACGCTTCTTGTGGTCGATGGTCTCACCGGGCAGGATGCGGTCAATGTCGCCACCGAATTTGACGCCAAAATCGGCGTGACCGGCGTGATCCTGACCCGGATGGACGGCGACGGGCGCGGTGGCGCGGCGCTGTCGATGCGGGCGATTACCGGCAAACCGATCCGCTTTGTCGGGCTTGGTGAAAAGCTGGACATGCTGGAGACGTTCGAGCCGTCGCGCATCGCGGGCCGAATCTTGGGCATGGGCGATATCGTCGCGCTGGTCGAAAAGGCGCAGGAAACCTTCGAGGCGGAACAGGCCGAGCGGATGATGCGCCGGTTCCAGAAAGGTCTGTTCAACATGAACGACCTGCGCGCCCAGCTTGAGCAAATGATGAAGATGGGCGGCATGGAAGGGCTGATGGGCATGCTGCCCGGCATGGGCAAAGCCAAGGCGCAGATGGCCGAGGCGGGCTATGACGACAAGGTGCTGAAACGACAGATCGCGCTGATCAATTCGATGACGAAAAAGGAACGGTCCAACCCGGACTTGCTGGCCGCCAGCCGCAAGAAACGCATCGCTGCGGGCGCTGGGATGGAAGTCAGCGAGTTGAACAAACTCCTCAAACAGCACCGCCAGATGGCCGACATGATGAAAAAACTCGGTGGTGCCGGCAAAGGCGGGATGCTGAAACAGGCGATGAAGGGGCTGATGGGCAAAGGCGGGCCGTCGGCCGAAGATATGGCGGCTGCCCAGCAACAAATGGCGTCCGGCAAAGCCCCCGGCGGCATGAGCCTGCCCAAAGGCTTCGGCGGCCAAAACCCGTTCGGTGCAGGCAGCGGCATGCAACTGCCCCCCGGCCTGTCGGGGTTCGGCAAAAAGAAATGACACGATTTTCGGAGTTGCCCAAATACCTCCGCCGGAGGCACCTCTTTGCCCGGACCAGTCACGGGCCGAACGCATGACCCTGCTGCAAATCCCCACACTGCACACCGACCGCCTCACCTTGCGCGCGCCGCGCATGGCCGATGTCGATCCCTTCACCAGCTTCCTGCAATCGGACCGGGCGCATTTCGTCGGCGGCGGCACCCATCGGACCGCCTATGACTGCACCCGCGCCTTCGGGCATATTGCGGGGCTCTGGGTTTTGCGCGGCTTTGGGTCCTTCATCCTGACGCTCAAGGACGGAACACCCATCGGGGCCGCCGGGCCATGGTTTCCGAAAACCTGGCCCGAACCGGAATTCGCATGGTCGCTCTGGCAAGCCCGCCACGAAGGTCAGGGTTACGTGACCGAGGCGATGACCACCCTGCGCGATTGGACTTTTGCCACCACCGGCCTGTCCACGCTGGTGTCCTATATCGACCCCGAAAATCGCGCCTCTCAAAAAGTCGCCCAGCGGCTCGGCGGCGTGATCGACCCGAACGCGACCCCGCCCGATGATGACGCCGCTGTGATCTACCGCTTTCACCCACGGGTGGTCCTGTGATCCAAACCGCCCGCCTGCACCTCGTCCGCCCCGGCCCGCAACACCTCGATGCGCATGCCGCATTCTACGCATCGCCCCGCGCGGCGGCCCAAGGGTGGGCGGCCACATCACACGAAAGCTGGCGCAACTTTGCCAGTGTCATCGGGCACAGCGCCCTGCGCGGCTTTGGCCCGTTCGTGGCCGAACACGACGGCCAGCCCATCGGTCTGTTCGGCCCATGGCACCCCGGCGGACAGGTCGAGGCCGAGATCAAATGGATCCTGTGGGATGCAGCGAGCGAAGGTCAGGGGCTGGCGTTTGAGGCGGCACAGGCGACCCGGACCTATGCCTATGACACGCTGGGCTGGACCACAGCGGCCAGTTTCATCACGCCAGACAACACCCGATCCATCGCGCTGGCCACCAAATTGGGGGCGGTTGCAGAACGCGACTGGCACACGCCGTCGGGCAAACTGGTCACCATCTGGCGACACCCCGCCCCGGAGGATTGTGTATGACCGACCCCGCAAACCTGCTGCGCGACCACCGCGAAAGCATCGACAGGCTCGATGCGATCCTCGTTTTCACGCTGGCCGAACGGTTCAAGCACACCCAGATGGTGGGCAAATTAAAGGCCGAACATAACCTGCCCGCCTCTGATCCGATCCGGGAAGAAGCACAGATTGCCCGGCTCACCGATCTTGCAAAACAGGCCGATCTGGACCCTGAATTTGCGACCAGTTTCCTGGCCTTCATCATCCGCGAGGTGATCAAGCACCATGAAAAACACCAATCGTAACATATAGTTACACCTACTCAACTCATTGCCAATACAGGAGAAAACACCATGGCCATGAAAATCAGACTAGCCCGCGGCGGATCGAAAAAGCGCCCCCATTATGCCATCGTTGCCGCCGACAGCCGGATGCCGCGCGACGGGCGGTTCATCGAAAAGCTGGGCACCTATGCGCCGATGCTGCCCAAGGATTCCGAGGACCGGATCAAGATGGACCTGGACAAGATCAAGGCCTGGCTGGCCAAAGGCGCGCAACCCACAGACCGTGTGGCCCGTATGCTGGAAGCCGCTGGAATCCTTGAGAAAAAGACCCGCGCCAACCCGCTGAAAGGCGAAGCTGGCAAAGCAACCAAAGCCCGGGCCGAGAAAAACGCAACCCGCGCCGCCGCCGCCGCCGCCCCGGCCGAATCCGCAGAATAGGCTTTGCGACACCCCGCCCGGATCGGTATGGTCCGGGCAGGGTTACTATTCCAAGGTTTTGAAATCCAATGATTTATCATGACTGATCGCATCATTGTCGGCACCTTCGCCGGGGCCTTTGGCGTGCGCGGGGAAACCCGGCTCAAGTCTTTTTGCGCCGAACCCTCTGATATCGCGATCTATGCCCCGCTTTATACCGAAGACGGGCGTAAATTCCCGGTTATCGTGCTGACGGGTCAGGCCGGAAACGGCTTTATCGCCCGTGTCGAAGGCGTTGATTCTAAAGAAGAAGCTGATCGTTTAAAGGGTATCTCGCTGTATGCCGACCGGACCCGGCTGCCGCATTTGCCCGACGATGAATACTACCACGCCGACCTGATCGGGCTGGCCGTTTATGACACTGGCGGCACCCTTCTGGGAGCCGTCAAAACCGTGTTAAATCATGGGGCTGGCGACCTTTTGGATATCCTTGTGACTGGCAGTTCCGACACTGTGCTGTTGCCTTTCACCCTCGCCGCCGTGCCCACCGTAGACTTGACCGCAGGCCGGATTATCGCCGACCCGCCCGACGGATTGTTTTAGGGCATCATGGCCCATATCCTGCTTCATCCGGGCTTTCACAAAACCGGGACGGGGTCGGTGCAGACCTTTCTGGCGACGAATCGGGCGGCTTTGTCGCCCTGTCTGGACATGCTTTTGCCCCCACAGCTTGAACCCGTAGCCCAGCATTGTTTGGCCTTTTCAAAACACCACAGCGCGTTGATATTGCCTGATCTTGTGGCGACTCTGGATACAATTTTCGTGGCAAATCCTGAACTTGGCGAACGCGATCTTATCCTGAGCAGCGCCGATTTATGCGGCCATTCACCCGGTTGGCCCGGTGTCGATACCTATGCCGTGGCCCCATTTTTGATCGAATGTCTGGCCGGTTATTTTGCCGAACGGTTTTCAACCGCCACAGTCAGCGTCGTATTGACCACCCGCAGCACAGCGGCATGGATGCACAGCCTGTGGCAACAGCAACTGCAAAGCCGCCGGATGACCTATGATTTCGAAGGCTTTTCAGAGCGTTATGCAGATGTCGCGGATCTGGGCCATAGCGTTGCAGCAACGGCAACTGCCATAGAACCGACACCCGTCTATGACATGCCACTGGACGAAGCATTGCATCATCCGCAGGGGCCGGGCGGTGCGGTGTTGGAACTGATCGACCTTCCCCCGGGGGTGCGCGCCGCATTGCGGCCGGTCGGCGTGGAAAATCGGGGGCCGGACCCTGCCCTGACCGAACAGTTCCTATCCCTGAACCGCAGCGCCGCCCCGGATGACGCCGTGCGCCGCCAAAAGGACGAACTGATCCGCCGGGCTAAAATTGGCGGCTGGGCCTTGCGACTGGATAAACCCCAGGCCGGTTAGCCGGTTTGCAAAACCGCACCGATCCGCTATCAGCCAGCCCATGCCCCATCCTGACCCTGATCCCGTCCTGAACAAATCCCTCGGTCGCAAAACCATCCGCCCGACGCTGCAACCGCGTGAATTGATGACTGCTGTTCCCGACCTTGCCGGGGCATGGTCCGCGCAGGTTATCACGCTGTTCCCGCAAGCTTTTCCGGGCGTTCTGGGCGAAAGCCTGACCGGCAAGGCACTGGCCGAAGGACTGTGGCAATTACACCCCATCGACCTGCGCCAACATGGCGAGGGCAAACACCTGAACGTCGACGACACCCCTGCCGGGGGCGGTGCGGGGATGGTGTTGCGGGCTGATGTGCTGGCCAAGGCGATCATCCACGCCAAGGAACAGGCCCGCGGCGTTACCCCGATTCTGTACCTGTCCCCGCGCGGCAAACGCATCGATCAAGCGATGACGCGCGAACTGTCGCAAACCGATGGTGTCATCTTGATTTGCGGGCGATTTGAGGGGGTTGACGAGCGGGTCATCGAACATTTCGGGATCACCGAGGTTAGCCTTGGCGATTTTATAATGACCGGCGGAGAGATCGCCGCAATGGCCTTGATTGACGCCACTGTCCGGCTTATACCCCGCGTGCTTGGGAATCAGCATTCCACCGAGGAAGAGAGTTTTTCGGACGGATTGCTGGAACACCCGCAGTATACGAAGCCTGCCGTTTGGGAAGGGCGTGCGATCCCCGAAGTTCTTCTGTCGGGGCACCACGCAAAGATCACTTCCTGGCGAAGGGCCGCAGCCGCAAGGCTGACCAAAACACGCCGACCTGACCTTTGGCGGGCATACTGTGCGCAGCACGGCTTGGACCCGGATGAAGACACAAAGCTCTGAGGCCGCACAAGGTTCTGTGGATACACCGCAGGCAGACACAAGAAGGAGCGTCAGATGGATCTGATCGCAATCATCGAGGCGGAACAAATCGCCGCACTGGGGAAAACCATCCCCGATTTCAAGGCCGGCGACACGTTGCGCGTTGGCTATAAAGTGACCGAAGGCACGCGTTCGCGCGTCCAGAACTATGAAGGCGTCTGTATCAGCCGCAAGCATGGGTCGGGCATCGCCGCGTCGTTTACCGTCCGCAAAATTTCGTTTGGCGAAGGTGTGGAACGGGTGTTTCCGCTGTATTCGACCAATATAGCCGAGATCACCGTGGTCCGCCGTGGCAAAGTCCGCCGCGCCAAGCTGTATTATCTGCGCGATCGTCGCGGTAAATCGGCCCGGATCGTCGAGCAGGCGAATTACAAAGCCAAAGACAGCGCATAGGGAGTTGAAGACATGAAAGACGGCATTCACCCCGACTACCACATGATCAACGTCAAGATGACCGATGGGACCATGCTGGTGATGAAATCGACATGGGGCAAAGAGGGCGACCAATTGGCGCTGGAAATTGACCCCACGGTTCACCCCGCATGGACCGGCGGCGGCACCCGCCTGCTGGACACAGGCGGCCGCGTGACCAAATTCAAGAACAAATACGCAGGGTTGGGGTTCTAAGCCTTACAACTCTGGATTTAAACGAAAAACGCCGCCCCGAAACGGGCGGCGTTTTTGTTTTTCGTCATGGCACCGGGTCGTTTCCAACCCGGCGAAGTGATCAGATCAGGCAGCCCGACGTGGTGGGCGGCTTTTGCCCGCTGCAGGACGGCCCCGATTGGCCCCAGCCGGTTTCGCGCCAGAATTCGCAGGCGCACCACCGCCACCGCCAAAGCGCCGCCGCTGGCCGGAATTGGCCTGCTTGCGCGGGGCGTCTTCACCCTCCCACGGGGCACCGGAGGCCACGGGAATTGTCGCCTTCATCGCCTTTTGGATGTCTTTCAACTCGCCCATCTCATCGGGCGCACAAAACGCAATCGCGGCTCCATCGGCCCCGGCGCGCGCGGTGCGGCCGATCCGGTGGACATAGTTTTCGGGCACATTTGGCAGGTCGTAGTTATACACATGCCGGACGCCCGGAATATCGATCCCACGCGCGGCCACATCGGTCGCCACCAGAACCCGGGTGCGCCCGGCGCGGAAATCACTGATCGCCCGCTCGCGCTGCCCCTGGCTCTTGTTGCCATGGATCGATGCGGCGGCAAAACCGGCTTTTTCCAGCTGCATATACAGCTTTTCACAGCCATGTTTGGTGCGGCCAAACACCAGCGCCAATTCGTCGCGGTGCTTGTCCAACAGCTCAATCAGCAGGTCAGTCTTGGCCTTTTGCGCCACGAAATGCACAGATTGTTCAATCTTATCCACCGGCTTTCCCGGCACGTTCACCTCAACCCGGACCGGATCGGTCAGGAAAGCGGCGGCCAGTTCGGCCATTTGTTTCGGCATGGTGGCCGAAAACAGCATGGTCTGGCGGGATTTGGGCAGCAGGGGTGCTATCCGACGCAGGGCATGGATGAACCCAAGGTCCAGCATCTGGTCGGCCTCGTCCAGCACCAGAAAGTTGGTCTCGGACAACACCACAGCGCGCCGGTCCAGCAGGTCGATTAACCGGCCGGGGGTCGCGACCAGCAGGCTGACGCCACGCTCCATTTTCTTGATCTGGCCAGTGATGCCAGCGCCGCCGACCACCAGACACACCTTAAGGTGGGTGCCAGCGGTAAACGCCTCGAGGTTATCGGCAATCTGCTTGGCCAGTTCGCGGGTCGGGGCCAGCACCAGCGCCTTGGCGGTGCGCGGGTTCGGGCGCACGCCGCTTTTGATCAGCGCGTCAACCATCGGCAGACCAAAGGCCGCGGTTTTACCCGACCCGGTCTGGGCCAGACCCATGACATCGCGGCCGTTCATCGCATGCGGGATCGCCTGCGTCTGAATGGGCGTGGGATCGGTGATCCCTTGTTCCTTGAGGGCGGCCACAAGGCGGGGCGCTAGCCCCAGCATATCGAAATCCATCGTTGGATTATCCTGTTCTTTCGGGGCCTTGAGTAAGACCCACATGGTAAATTTTGCCCCGGCCCGGAATGGACCAGTGGCGGGGTAGGGTTGCGCCTGCCTGCTCTGACCAAAAGGAACCGGATGTTCCAAAGGCCGTCATGGCGCGGCCCCTTGCGTGAAAGTGGGAACCAGAAATGAGACGATGCCTTGCGTTTCAGCCCAGTAGGGTCAACGCCCTGCTCACGCGGCAGCGGCTTTCGGTCAAGGGGCAGATGGACCTTGCGTGATCTAAAGTCAATGCCCCAAACACAAATCGGTTGATTGTAGCGCCACGTCGCTTCCCCTATCGCCCGGCAGACCTTAAGAAGAGATAAAAATAAGTTCGGGGGCAGGACAGTGGCACATATTATAGTGGTCGGAAACGAAAAGGGCGGTGCGGGTAAATCCACCGTCGCCATGCATGTGGCCACGGCGCTGGCCCGGATGGGGCACAAGATCGGGACGCTTGACCTTGATCTGCGGCAGAAATCTTTGGGCCGGTATATCGAGAACCGGAAAAAATTCATGGCGGCAGAGGGGCTGAACCTGCCCACACCCGCCTATGTCGAACTGCCCGAGATTGACCAATCGGCGCTGTCCCCCGGTGAAAACATCTATGACCACCGGCTGTCTGCCGCTGTGGCCGGGCTGGAACCTGAAAGCGATTTCATCCTGATCGACTGCCCGGGGTCACATACACGGCTGTCTCAGGTGGCCCATTCGCTGGCCGATACGCTGATCACACCGCTGAATGACAGTTTTATCGACTTTGATCTGTTGGCACATATCGACATTGATGGCGAAACCATCCTTGGGCCGTCAGTCTATTCCGAAATGGTCTGGAACGCGCGGCAATTGCGCGCGCAGGCCGGGCTGGAACCGATTGACTGGATTGTCGCGCGCAACCGGATGGGCGCGCAGAACATGGTCAACAAGCACAAAATGGAAGCCGCCGTTGCCAAGCTGTCCAAACGGATCGGGTTTCGCATCGCACCCGGTTTCAACGAGCGGGTGATTTTCCGCGAGCTGTTCCCGCGCGGCCTGACCCTGCTGGATTTGCGAGACATTGGCGTGCAGGGGCTGAATATTTCCAATGTGGCCGCGCGGCAAGAATTGCGTGACCTGATCAAAGCGCTGAACCTGCCGGGTGTGACGGCAGATTTTTAAGGTCAGTTATAACCCATCTGGCCAATCTGCGACCGCCGCACAGCCTTGCGTCGGCCCAAAGAGAACAAGATTTTAAGGATCAGCATCAGCGCAAAAATGGCCCCGACGATCGACCCCAGTTTGATCATCGCGTCCTGATCGCCGGTCATGGCGCGGGCAAGTTGATCTTTACCCCAAGCCAAAACCACTGCCGGGTCAACATCGGGCAGGGCAAAATCGAATGCTGCAGGTGTCGCGGCGGTTTGCGGCACCGCAATAGCCTGCTGGCCCGGCAATCCACCCGCCAGATGCGCCTGAATCATCGCCCGACCGGGCAAAGCGACGCTGGCCGTGTTTGTGGCTGTCGTTTGGGGAAGTCCAAAGAATGTTGCAGCCAACACTGCGACAAAGGCAATAACCACTGCCGAGGCCAGAACCAGCCGCAGCATATGAGCGAATGACCGGCGGTGTTTGATCTGGGGTATTCTGGGCGATCCGGTCACGGTTTTCGCAGCAAGCCGTTCCTGCCACGTCGATTGCGCCGGTTTGGCGGCGGGCGTTATGACCGGCGTGTAAACCGGTAAAGGGCCGTCTTCGGCATCGGCCTCACCTGATCGGGCGGGGGCAATGTCATGCATCGTCATACCCAACAGGCCCAACAGACCAAGGACGCCGCCGATTTTTGACATCAGCCCGAAAACGGTAGTCTGAGGATCAATCAGCGGCGACAATAGTTTGCCAATTGTCGAGATGACTGGCGCGATACTGTCCGGGATGCCATTGATCTGCAACCAAAGTCCAAGGCCGGTAATGATGGCCCCTATCCCGATCAATGCAAATCGGCCCGCCCTGATCGCCCGAAACGGCAACGTGATGATCCCTGACATGATGACACTCCTGCATCCTGCGCTTTGATTTAATGTCAGCTTGTTTTGCGGCGGCATTGGGGCGCAAAAGCTGCTTAATGCAAGATTATTGCAGCAGGTCCGCCACCAGCGGAATCCCGCCAGTCGCCGTAGCAGACCGCAAAGCTGCCGCTGCAGCGCGGTGGCCCAGATGCATGCAGCGGTCAGGGTCCCAGCCATGGTAAATTCCATAAATCACGCCCGCGCAAAATGCGTCCCCGGCACCGACCGGACTGATGATGCTGGCTGGGTCAACCGGGTCGGGGGTGGACCAACGGCTTTGGCTGGCCGACTGCCACAGTGACAGCTCTGGCGTGTGGATGACCACGGTCGCCGCCCCGCCGGACACCAGTGCCGCCGCTGCATATGCCAGCCCGGTCCTGTCACTTGGTCCGGTGATCGCAATCCCGGTTGACCGCGCAGCCTCGACCTCGTTCAGAAACAGCATGTCGATATGCGGCAAACTTGCCGTGACTGCCGCCCGAAAATCCGGCGTGTCGGATGAAACAAGATCAACGCAGGTCAGCATTCCGGCGTTTTGCGCCTGTTTCAGGACCAGTGCTGCGGGTGTTTTGCCATCTGGCCCGATCCGGTCCATGGTCCCTAGCAGATTGATATAGCCCAGATAAAATATCCGCGCCTGCGGGGCGATGACGTTAATCGCAATGTCGCCGGCATCCAGCAAGTCATTGGTGCCAGCGTGATAGAAAAACGTCCGGCTGTCGCCCGGCACGGTCATCACATGGGTATGCCCGGTGGGGGCCAGCCCCGATTGTTTCAGGCCGCTTGTATCAATTCCAGCCTGCATACAGGCGGTCAACACAGTGTCGGCATGGCGATCCGTACCGATCAACCCGACGGCGAATAGCGGGTCCTCAAACCCCATTGTCGCCAGATTCAACGCCACATTGGCCGGGCCACCGCCGACGCCCACCACCTCGTCCCGGATATGCACCAGATCGCTTTTGCGCGGCCATGCGTCGATGGTGTGGACGATGTCAACGATCCAGTTTCCGGCGCAAATGATCCCGGTGCAGGTCATTGCAGGGCTACTTCATTCCACAGTGGCCACAGGGCGGGTTCATCCTCTTCCACCGTGGTAAACCGCCCTAGCGGCTCAAGGAAAAAGTTATCATTCCGGTCGTCATTGCACTGGCTGACCTCGGCCACAAACACCGGCCCCTGTCCGGCTTCGCCATAAAACCGGTGCTGGAGACCACGTGGAATGGTGATGCTGTTACCGGGGGTGATTCGTAGTGGGCCCGCGAACGGGTCAACTGGCGCGCCGTCGATCCGGGGCTGGTCCCAGCCGGGGATACTGCCGGTCGCCGTGAATTCCACCATCAGATTGCCGCCGCCGCGCACGATGATATCCTCAAGTTTGACCTTGTGGCAGTGGAACGGGGTTTCCTGATTTTCGCCCACAAACAGCAGCTTTTCGGCATAGGGTCGTTCGGCCATATCGCCCTGAATGCCATTACGGATGCATAGCAGGGCGAGGCCCCGGCGGGCAAAATCGTCAGACCCAAAATCGGTTACATCCCAGCCGATTTGCCGGTCGGTCAAAAACCCGGATTGCTGCGGGTTGGTCCGGTGGTCTGGCATGGTCCAATCGGCCCAGCCCGGCAAAGCGAACCGATGCGCGACACAGGTGGCGCGGGCGGCAATCAGGGCGGCGTTGATGGCTGATCGTTTCATGCCGCACCATAAGTAACTGGGACGACTTGCTTTTCGGTCCCGGCCCGTAAGGCAGCAGTCAGAACCGCATGGTGATCGGCGGCCTCTTGCGGGGTAGCGCAATGGAAACCATTGGCGGTGCCGCCCGCCAGTTCATCGACAAAAGCCGCCCACATTTGCAGCATCGCGTCAGTAAAACCAAACTCGAATATCGCGCCGGTGATTGACGGGAACAGGGACTGATAGCCCAGATCCTCAGTCGTCCAACCCTGCGCGCCGCCGGGGGTATAGTGCATGAATTGCCATTGGCGCGGCGATTTGGTTGTGAAAAACGCGCTGCCTTGCATCCCCAGAACCCGGATCGACCAGGTGTTGCTTTCGCCGGGTGCTATCCGCCAAGTCTTTAAGACCATGGGAAAATCGCCGCCCGCTTGCGGCACAGTTCCGGTGATCGTCGCATTGTCCCAGGTGTCACAGGGCACCATGCCGCCCTTGCCATCGGGGCGTTCGCTGACCCGCTTGACCAACGACGCGCTCACCTGTGTCGGTTTCCAGCCCAGCCGCAAAGGCACATGCAGCACATGCATCCCCAGATCGCCCATGCAACCATAGGCGCCGTTGACCGAAGCCATGCGTTTCCAATTAAGCGGCTTGGCGGGGTTCAGGTCGGACGAATGCAAAAATGCCGCCTCGACGTCGATTATATCGCCGACATGCCCGGCTTTGACAAAGTCGATGACCTTTTGCGCCCCCGGAAAAAACGGCATTTCCGACGAGCAACGCACGAATTGACCGGGGCGGGCGGCAATCGAGACCATGATCGAGGCGTTCTGGGCGGAGTCCATGCCAAATGGCTTTTCGCCCAGCAGGTGTTTGCCGGATGCCAGAATGGCGGGGTAGAATTCAGCATGCAAAACATGCGGCACGGCACAATAAACCGCGTCGACATCGGCGTTGGCCAGCAGCGCGTGATAGTCGATGGTGGTCTGTTTTACCGACGGCACGTTGGCAGCGAACCAGTCCATCAGCCCTGCGTTGGTATCGCAAACCGCCACAATCTCGGGCCTCGCACGGGTATCGGTCAGGTGCAGCCAGCGGGCAGCGGCGCTGGCAAATTCCCGCCCCATCAACCCGCAGCCGATAATGCCAAAGCGGATAACACGGGTCATTTCAGCAGCTTGCCAGCGGCTTTGACCGATACATTCTCATGCACAATCGCCATTAGGGCGCGGGTCATACCGCCAGGGTTGGCGTGTTGCACGACATTGCGGCCATAAACGATGCCCCGCGCGCCCTGATCCATCAGGGCCTTGGTGCGGGTCAGAATCTCCAGGTCAGACACCCGGCCACCGCCGCGCACCAGTACGGGCATACCTTGGGCAATTTCGATGACGCGGTGGTATTCGGCGACGTCAGTGCATGGATCGGCCTTGATGATATCGGCCCCGAGTTCAACGGCTTGGCGGACCAGCGGCAGGATTTTGGCAATGTCGCCATCGACCATATAACCGCCTTTGGAATTGTCCTGCATGACCAAAGGTTCAACCATCAGGGGCATCCCCATGATTTCGCATTCGCGCTTGAGTGCGTTCACATTGCGGACACAGGCGCGATACACCTCGGGCTGGTTTGGCAAAGACAGCAGGTTAACCACGACACAGGCCGCATCCAGCACCAGCCCTTGTTCGACGGCCCGGTCGATCATCTCGGAAAACAGCAGCGATGGCAGGGGCGTGCCATAAACATTGGCAATGTCAGTTCTTAACACCAAAGCGGGCCGGATTTTGCCGGGGATGGATTGCAGGATTTTCGCAGTGCCGGGGGGCAGTTGGATCGCGTCCGGGGCGGCGGCAGCGATGGTTTTAATCGCATTATGCATGTTTTCGATGCCACCCAGAAAGCTGGACTCGTTGAACATGCCATGATCAATCGCCACGTCAAAACAATTGCCAGAGGTGCCAAACAGGCGGTTCATGCGGGCGGTTTTCATGTGTCAGGTCCTTTGGTGCGGCAGTTTCAGCCAGTTCAACAGGGCGGTCAGGTCCAGCGTAATGGTGGTATCTATGGGGCGCAACGGGCCGATGGCCATGGGCTGGGCCTTGGCCGCCAGCGCAATAAGTTCGGGTACATAATCGGCACCGGGGTGGCCCGAAGGCCGGTCACTGGTCCGCGCGGCATAGCGGGCGCCGGTTATTTCGGGCGGGGCATGGCACCATAATTCGGCAGTATCAATGATGCCCGCGCTAATCAGCCCCTGTGTCAAAATCTGTCCGGGCTGAAAGCCAAACCAGGCATCGATGATCATAGTGGTTCCGGTAGGGGCATCGCGCAGAATGTCGAAAATCGCGGCATAGCTGGCCCGCCCGAGGGTGCGATTAAACGGACGGTCAGCGGGCCCAAGTTCGCGCAGAAACGGGTCCTTGATCGTGTCAAGCCGCAGGATCGGCCAGCCAGTTACGGCAGACAGGGCATTGGCCACCGTGCTTTTGCCGCTGGCCGGCACGCCGTTGACCATGATGACGCGCTTGGGTTTGGGCAAGGCCGATATGGCGGCCCCGATCACGCCTGCATCGTCGCCCAACAGGGCAGCCACGACCGGGGCGGTGAACCACGATTGCGTGGATGGAAAAAGCTGCAATGCCGCCACCGCCCCGGCCCCGGCCCCGCCGCCCAGAACCACCAGACCGGGATTACAGATCGTGGTCAGACTGTCGATGGCCTGCCGCAAGGGGCGCGCCCAGGCAGCCAGAACGCCCCTTGCCGTGGGGTCTGTGCGGGCCATTAAATCCTCGGCGCGGGTATCGGCAGGCAGCCCGGCGCAGGCCAGATGCCCGCCAAAAGCAGTGCCGGAACTGGTGGTTTCCACACACCCAATCCGGCCACACACGCAGGGCACCCCATCCGGGTCCACCACGATATGGCCCAACTGCCCCGCCGTGCCATACCCCCGCAGAACCTGCCCCTGTTCCAGAATGGCACCGCCAATCCCGGTGCCGATGGTCAACATGACCACATTCAGCGCCCCCTTGGCAGCGCCGCAGGCCGCCTCGCCCAGCAGGGCCATGGTCGCGTCGTTTTCGATGGTGACGGGCAGGATGCACGCAGCCTGCACCTTGGCGGCAAAGTCAAATCCGCTCAGGTCAACATAGCCACCGGACAGGATAGTGCGGGTCGCGGCGACGACCTGACCGGGGATGCCGATGCCAATGGCCGCGCATTCGGGGGTCCTGATTTGCGCAATAAGCGACAGGCAGCGGTCGAAGACGATGGTGGGGTCGGGCGAACTTGGGGCCGCGGCGCGGGCGAGGATATCGCCGGTTGCAGACACCCGGGCGGCGCGGATATGGGTGCCGCCGATGTCGATGCCGATACTGTGCACAGCTATCCCCGATGTTTGGCGATCACCGCCTGTAGCGCGCGCAAGCGGGGCAAAGCAATGGTTTCCAGCCGGGTTTTGGTTATTGCCCGGTCCAGCGAAATGCAATCTTTCCACAGCGACCGTCCGGCGATGACACCGGATGCACCCGCTGCCATGGCCGTTTCGACCTGCCCCAAAAACGTCGCATGATCGACCCCAGCCGACAGCACGGCCCACGGGACATCGCCACACATCGCGGTGATATTCGCACAGGCAGCGGGCGTGCCGGGATAAGGGATTTTCAAGACTTTTGATCCCAGATCAAGGCAGATTTTTGATCCGCCTTCGATCAGGTCCGGGGTTATCGCAGCATAGTCCTCGGGCGTTTCGTCAGGCAGTGCATAGGTCAGGAATTCGACCACCAGCAGCAGGTTTTCGGCTGCGAAATCGGCGATGACATCGCGCAATATCTGCATGTTATGGGTATTGGCGGCGGGCACATCGGACCGCAGATAGACCATCACCTTGGCCCCGGTGCCGCCCCAGTCGCGGACCTGCCGGGCTGTGGCCCCTTGGACCATTTTGGACAAACGATAGCCCTGTGGTGTGATGTCAAACCCGGATGCATCCAAGCCAATCAGCAACCCGGTATCGCGGGGCAAAACCGCCTCCTCCACCAGTCCTGGCACGGCGCAGATCGGGTCCACAAGCACACATCCGGCATGGCGGGCCAGATAGGTGGTGATGTCCATCTTGGTCAGGCCCAGCGCGTGATTACTGATCTCGGCTTGTTCCTGCGCTGTCTTGGCCAGCAGCTGACGCATCCCGCCGCGCTGGTCACAGGCAATGACCATCATCGCGCCATCAGACCCGCAAATCTGGGTATACCCGCGCCGCTCTGCCGTTGTCATCGCCGCCACGTAACACCCCTGTATTTGTCAATTGCCACACCATCGCGATTGCGCGATAACCTCAAGGTCAAGTCGGCTGTAACACATTGCAGAAAGGAATTGCAATCTGTCCAATCCTGTCACGCCATTAGTTTCTGCGCCCGAAACTGGGGAAACCCGGGCGATGCTGCATATGGTTGCCAGACTGCATTACCTGTCAGACATGAGCCAGGTGCAGATAGCCAAGCAGCTTGGCCTGTCAACGGCAACGATTTCGCGGCTGTTGCAGCGGGCCCGTGCCGAAGGGATTGTGCGGATCGAAGTGCGCGACCTGGTTGCACCCGATGCGCTGGGGGCCCTGCTGGCCGAACGGCTGGGATTGCGGCAGGTCAGTGTGGTTGAGGCCCCTGTTGGCGCTCTTGGCGCATTGGCGGCCCCGTTATCAGGGCTTTTGCTGGCCGAAAACCTGAAACCGGGGGCAGTGCTGGCACTGGGCTGGGGCCGCGCGGTCAAAGGTGTGCTCGAAGTCGGATTGCCTCAACTGCCCGGCGTGGTGATCGTGCCGATGACGGGGGGGATGCAGCAACACGCGCCGCATTTGCAGATCAATGAGTTTGTGCGCATCGCTGCCGAACAGACCGGCGGCATCCCGCATTTCATTCACGCCCCCTATTTGCCATCGGCCCAGGCGCGGCCAATCTTTTTGTCTGACGCCGCGATCAGTCAGGCTGTGGCACTATGGGACAAGATCGATGTGGCTATCGTCGGCATCGGCCTCGCCCCAGGCCTGGCCCCACGAGAGCCGGGTTTGGACAGCCCGCAGGACCAGTCCCTGACCGCTTCGGTTGGAGAGGTGCTTCGCCACTACGTCGATGCGGAAGGCCGTTCTTTGCCATGGGACGGCGAAGACAGGATGATTACCGTGTCACCTGCACAGTGCCGTGCGGCCAAGCTGACCATTGGCGTCGCCAGTGGCGAGATAAAGGCGCTCTCGATCATCGCTGCCGCAAAAGCCCGTATGATCAGTGCATTGGTCACCGATCTGCGCACCGCCGAAGCAATTTTGCTGAAAACCGCAACCTAATTCGGCGTCAAAACTACAAAGAAAATCCTTGCTGCAAATAATTGCACTTGACGCAGGGGCATTTGCAGGGGTGTTATCTGTCTACCGAAAACAGATTCTGCCCATCGGCCCAAAGGGCGCGGGTGGTTTCCCAAGGGAGGAATACACATGAGACGCCGTTCATTTCTGGGCGCTGCATCCGCAGTTGCCCTCAGCTTCAGCTTGACCTCTGCGGCTTATGCGCAGGACAGTTTTACCATCGCACTGGTCCCCGGCCTGACCACTGACGCCTTCTACATCACCATGCAAAAGGGCGCACAGGCCGCCGCTGATGCGCTGGGGGTCGAACTGGTGTTTCAGGGTGCGCCCGATTTCAACCCGGTCACCCAGGTTCCGGTGCTGGACGCAGTCATCGCCCGTGCGCCCGACGCGATCCTGATTGCCCCCACAGATACCACCCAGCTGATCGAGCCTTTGCGCCGCGCCCATGAGGCGGGCATTCCGGTGATCACCGTGGATACCTTCATCGGTACCGGCATCTACCAGACCGGCGCGGGCGACGCAGATTTCCCGTTGGCCTATATCGCATCCGACAACGTTCTGGGGGGACGGATTGCCGCCCGTGCGCTGGCCGCCGCGATTGGTGGCGAGGGCAAGGTTTATGTATCCAACGTCAACCCCGGGATTTCGACCACCGACCAGCGTGAAGAAGGTTTCAAGGCTGAAATGGCCGAGTTTTTCCCGGGCGTCGAAGTGCTGGAAACCCAGTTCAACGAAAACGACGCCAATAATGCCGCATCCCAGTTGCAGGCCGTCTTTGCCCGCAACCCGGATCTCAAGGGCGTGTTCGGGGCCAACCTGTTCTCCGCCCTTGGGGCGGCCAACGGTGTGCAATCCGCTGGCCAGTCAGGCATTATCAAGGTCGTGGCCTTTGACGCGCCAACCAGCATCGTCGATAACCTGACCACCGGTCTGGTGGATGTGGCGATTGCTCAGCATCCGGCGGAAATCGGATATTTCGGCGTGGTTGCGGCCTATGCGCATCTGACCGGCAATTCGATCCCGGTCTCCATCGGCACAGGTTTCACCATCATCGACGCGACCAACGTGTCCGATCCCGAGGTCGCCAAATACATTTACTCGGATTGATCTGCTCCCTCGATTGATCCCAAGCGGCCCCCGGTTTAACGTCGGGGGCCGCGCCTGTCTCTGAGTTTAGGACTGATCATGGCCCAACCCCAAGCCGACCACGCCGATGTGAAACTTACCCTGCTGCAACACATCGCCAACCTGCGGGCTTGGCTATTTCTGGCATTTCTGATTGTGGGTTTTGAGCTGTGGAGTTACCTCGATTTCGGCGGCACTTTTGTATTCAACCCTTATAATGTGCAGTCCATTGCGATTTATGCCGTAGTCCCGCTGCTGATTGCGACCGGACAGACCTATGTGATTATTTCCGGCGGGATTGACCTGTCGATGGGGTTTATCATGGGGCTGGCCGCTGTAGTGGCCGCCCATGTGATCAACTGGGCCGGGCCGATTATGGGCCTGCCGATGGCGGTGCTGCTGGGGCTTTTGGTATCCGTACTGGTCGCGGGCATTCCGGGGCTGGTGAACGGCTTGCTGATTTCCCGGCTGCGGGTGCCGCCGTTCATCGGCACGCTGGGCATGTTCGGCGTGGCGCGGGGGGTCGCGTTTCTGCTGGCGGGGGGCACAACGGTTCCGGTGAAGAACGAGTTCTTTTCGGCCCTCGGTAACGGCAAGCTGTGGAACATTCCCTATATTGTCATCATTGCCGCCGTGTTCGTGCTGCTGATGAACTATCTGCTGTCGCAAACCCGGTTTGGCCAGCACAACTATGCCATCGGGGCCAATGAACAGGCGGCACGGCGGGCGGGCATCGACATTCGCGGGCATATTCTCAAGCTGTATATCCTGTCAGGCATGTGCGCCGGGCTGGCCGGGTTCATCTATGCCGCCCGGTTCAGCGCCGGGGCGGCACAGGCGGGCGAACCGCTGCTGCTGGATTCGGTGGCCGCCGTGGTGATCGGTGGCGCATCATTATTCGGCGGATCAGGGACGATTCTGGGCACGGTCGCGGGGGCGCTGGTGATTGCGGTGATTCAGTATGGGCTGGTGTTCATCAACGTCAAACCGTTCTGGCAATTCATCTCTGTCGGTGTGGTCATCATCATCTCGGTTCTGATAGATCAGGCCCAGCGGCAGTTTGGCGGGGGGCGGCAAAGTGAGTGAAACACTGCTTGAGGTGCGCAACCTGTCGAAAAACTTTGGGGCCGTGCAGGCATTGGCCGATCTGTCGATGAAGGTATCGGCAGGCGAAGTGGTGGCCCTCGCTGGTGACAATGGCGCGGGCAAGACCACGTTGATCAAGGCGATTTCCGGGGTTTACAAACCCTCTGGCGGGGAAATTCTACTGCGCGGCGAACCTGTCCATTTCAACAGCCCGCAAGAAGCCCGCGAAAAGGGGATCGAGACGATTTATCAGGATCTGGCATTGGCCGATAACCTGTCGATCGGGGCCAATATCTTTCTGGGCCGCGAACCGATGCGCAAGGCGTTCGGGTTTATTCCGGTGCTGGACCGCCGCAAAATGGCCGAGGCCGCCAAATCCACCATGGCCCTGCTGGACTTCCACGTCAGCCGGATGGATGCCCCCGTGTCGAATTTCTCGGGCGGGCAACGGCAGGCGGTGGCCATCGGGCGGGCGGTCTATTGGAATGCGCAGCTTCTGATTATGGACGAACCCACTGCGGCGCTGGGCGTGCCCGAACAGCGCAAGGTGATTTCGCTGATCCATCAGTTGAAGGCCCAAGGGCGCGGCGTGATCTTCATTTCGCATAACCTGCAAGATATTTTCGCCGTATCTGACCGGATCGTCGTGCTGCGCCGGGGCGTACAAGCAGGCGAACGGCGGATTGCGGATACCACGCATGACGAAGTGGTCAGGCTGATGGTGGGTGGCTGAATGCCAAGGTTGCCATGATTGCGTCCATCGGGGAATTGCTGGTCGAATTTATATGTGTGGACAAAAACCTGCACCATCTGACCCCCGCCCCTTATGTTGGTCCGTTTCCCAGCGGTGCACCGGGGATTTTCATTGATCAGGCCGCCCGGATTGCAGGCAGTGCCATGTTTGCCGGGGCGGTTGGCGATGATGCCTTCGGGCAGGTTCTGCTGGACCGGTTGCGCGCGTCGGGTGTGCGCGATGACCTGATTTCCGTCATTCCCGGCGTGCCCACGGGCACCGCCCATATCGCCTATAACAGCGATGGGTCCCGCGAATTCGTTTTCAATATCGCCGGGTCTGCCGCCAGCCATTTGCCCGGTGCCGCCGATACCATGATCCGGGCGGGGGTGACGTGCCTGCATATTTCGGGCTCAACCCTCGGCGATCCGGCGATGCGGGCCACGGCGTTGGCGCTGTGTCAGGTCATGCAAACAAATGGCATCCGTATTTCCATCGACCCAAACATCCGGCCCGAGTTGCTGCGCGATAAAGGTTATCTGTACGCCGTCCGGTCCATCATGGCGATGGCAACCTATGTCCTGCCCAGCGATGCCGATGCAGCATTCTTGTGGCCGGGGCGCGAATTTACCGATTGGCGGCAAGATTTTCCGAATGCCGTAGCGACAGTGCTGAAACGCGGACACGACGGATGTGTCGGGTTTGGCGACATGTATGTCGAACTGCCAGCCCACAAGGTCGAGGCGGTCGATCCTACGGGTGCAGGCGATTGTTTTTGCGCGACTTTCGTGGCGCTGATGGAAGGGGGTCACGACTTGTCTTATGCCCTGACGCATGCAAATGCCGCCGGGGCCTTGGCCGTGTCAAAACTGGGTCCGATGGAGGGCAACAGTGATATGGCCGCCCTCAAGTCCTTTCTCGCAGGAGCCGCCTGAATGCCGTCCAAAGACCCCCACCTGTTGCGCGTCGGTGTGCTGGGCTGCGGCCCCATCGCGCAGGCCGCACATTTCGAGGCCTGCACCAAATCCCGCAACGCGACCCTGTATGCGATCTGCGATGTGGCCGACGATTTGCGGATGCGCATGGCCGCGACCCATGCGCCCGAACGGCAATTCAACGATTATGACGCCATGCTGGCCGATCCTGATTTAGAGGCTGTGATAATCGCCACGTCGGACGCATTCCATGTGTCTGCGACGTTGAAAGCGCTGCAAGCGGGCAAGCATGTCCTGTGCGAAAAGCCGCTAGCGACCGGGGTTGAGGAAGCAGAGTTGTTGCGCGGCGCTGCAGGTGATCTGGTCCTGCAAGTCGGGCATATGAAGCGCTATGACGCGGGCCTTCAGGCCGCAAAAGCGTTTATTGACAAAGACATGGGCGAGATGGTCGCGCTCAAGGCCTGGTACTGTGACAGCACCCACCGCTATCCGATGACCGACGCGGTACAGCCGCTGATGGTCACTTCGAAATCCGCCCGCAAACCGTCCGGCGACCCCAAAGCTGACCTCGACCGCTATTACATGCTGGCCCATGGCAGCCATCTGGTCGATACGGCACGCTATTTCGGGGGCGACATCGTGGCCGTCGACGCCCGCTTGCTGAACCGCGCTGGAATCCGCTGCTGGTTTGTGGATGTGGAGTTTGCCAGTGGCGTTCTGGGCCATCTGGATTTGACCGTAGCGGTGCGGATGGACTGGCACGAGGGGTTCCAGATTTATGGGCAAAATGGGTCCTGCATCGGGAAAACCTACAACCCGTGGTATTATAAAACCTCGGAAGTTGACATTTTCCATGAAAGCGACGGGACCACGCGCCGGGTACTGGGGGCGGATGGGCATTTTTATCGACGTCAGTTGGAGGGGTTTGCTGAAAACGTTTTGACCGGGCGAAACACAGGCGGCGCAGGGCTAGAGGACGGTATCGCCTCGGTCCGCGCAATGGTCGCCATCGCGCAGTCGGTCCGGTCGGGGCAACCTGTGCGACTGGCCGATGTCAGCGGGCCGCTGTGATGCGTCTGGGGATATTCGCCAAGACGTTTGCCGGGACCGACCCCTTGACCGTGTTACGGGCGGCGCGGGATGCGGGGTTTGCGGCGGTACAATACAACATGGCCTGTTCCGGGCTGGCCGCGATGCCCGGCATGATCCACCCTGACATCACGCAGGCGATTTTAGCGGCAAGCCAAACCACCGGTATCGGAATCGCCGCCGTGTCAGGCACTTACAACATGATCCACCCGAACCCAGTGATGCGGGACGCCGGGATGCGCAACCTTGCGCTACTGATCGAAAACGCGGCGGCAATGGGTACCGATATGGTCACGCTTTGCACTGGTACCTGTGACCCTGACGACCAATGGCGCGGGCACCCCGACAATGGCTCGCCCGCTGCATGGGCGCTGTTGTTGGCCGAATTGGCCAAGGCTGCTGACTTGGCCGAAGCGCATGGCGTCAAGCTGGGGATCGAGCCGGAATTGGCCAATGTGGTCAGCGATGCGAGCCGGGCGCGGGCGCTGATCGACACGCTGCAAAGCCCGGCTTTGGCCATCGTGCTGGACCCCGCGAACCTGTTTGAAGTTGCTCCATTGGACCAACGTCACAGTATCATCAGCCATGCGATTGATCTGCTGGCGGACCGGATTGTGATGGCACATGCCAAGGACCGCGACGCGCAGGGCGGTTTTGTGACGGCGGGGCAAGGGGTTGTGAATTTCGACCATTTCCTTGGGGCGCTGCAGAGTGCAGGTTTTGACGGCGATGTGGTCACGCATGGACTGACTGCGCCCGAGGCCGCAGGCGTGGCCCGGTTTCTGGCCGACAAGCTGGATCGCTTATGACCCCCGCCCTGCATCAGCGCGGGTCGGGCAAGACCTTTGTGTTTCAGCACGGCCTGTGCGGCGATGCGCGGCAAACGTTCGAGGCGGCACCCGATCTGCCCGGCTGGCAATTGTCCACGCTGGACTGCGCGGGGCACGGCACATCCCCCGCTGCGCCGCCGTTTTCCATCGCCCGCTTTGCCGATGATGTGACCGCATTAATCGAAACCCTGCCCGGTCCGGTGGTTTTGGGCGGGATTTCGATGGGGGCAGCAATTGCCACTCGGATCGCAGTCAGGCGCCCCGATCTGGTGCGCGGGTTGGTGTTGGTGCGCCCAGCCTGGGGCACGCAGGCAGCACCGCCAAATATGCAGGCCAATGCTGAAGTCGGGCGGATGATTGCCGCAGGTGCAGGTCGCGGCGCGTTCCAAAACAGCCCCACCGCCAAACATCTGGCGCTTGTCGCGCCAGACAATCTGGCCTCGCTTATGGGTTTTTTTGATCGCGAACCTTTGGCCGTGACGTCAACCCTGCTGACCCAGATTTCGACCGATGGGCCGGGGATCACGGACCTTGATCTGGCCAAACTGCGCCTGCCGGTCCTGATCTGTGGCACGACGCTGGATGCAGTGCATCCACTGGTCCTCGCCCGGGAGCTGGCGGCCTTGATCCCCGCGTCAAGGTTCATTGAATTGCCGCCAAAAGGCGCCGACAAACCCGCCCATCTGGCGGCCCTTCACGCCGCCATTACCGATTTCCTGCAGGAGTTCTGACATGCCCCACCCCGCCCCCGCCTGGATCACCGCACTGCCCCGCAATCGACTAATGGGTGAATTTTCGATGTGGTCCGCCGATCTGGTCAATTTGGCCGCCGATACCGCCCGGATCGCGCCGCATGCAGATATGCTGCATATTGACGTCGCGGATGGGCATTTTGCGCCAGCGCTGTTGTTTTTTCCTGATCTTGTGGCCCGAATACGGGCGCTGACAGCTGTGCCGATCCATGTGCATTTGATGGTCGCGGATGCGATGCTGCTGGCACAAATCGAACAATTTGCAGAAGCGGGGGCCGATCTGATTTCGATCCATGTCGAGAACGCGGCTGTGGCTGACGCGGCGCTGGCGCGGATCAAGGCGCTTGGTCTGGCCGCGGGCATGGTCTTGCGCATTGAAACGCTTGTGGCGCAGGTTGCCCCTTGGCTTGACCGTCTCGACTGCCTGACCTTGCTTGGCACGGCCATCGGGGTCAAGGGTCAGGGGCTGGACCCCACCGCCCCGGCCCGGCTGCGCGAGGCAGGCGGACTGATCGCGGCGACCGGGCGGCGGATTGTGCTGGCCGCAGACGGTGGTATCCGCGACACTACGGTGCCCTTGCTGCGGGCGGCGGGCGCGGAGACCGTGGTGCTGGGATCACTGGCCTTTGGCGCGCCCGATCTGGCCGAACGGATGCGCTGGTTGCATGGATTAGAGGCTTAGGCCGACTGTCGCCAAACCGCGCGTCACGCTGCCTGTGGGGGGCAAAAGCGGGATCAGGCAGGCCTGCACGGCATGGTAGATGTCAGGTTTACCGGTGAAAACCCGGTTCACCGGGGCGAGGTCCGGGTCCAGTTCCGGATGCCACGCCCCGCCCTGACGGTCGATCAGATGGGTGGCGGTAAAGCTCCAGATACGGGCATACCATTCCTCGAACGCCTGCCCCCCGCCAGAGGCGCGCAGCACGGCGGCGGCGGCGATCCCCTCGCAACAGGGCCACCAATAGCGGTCGGGCTGGGCAGGTTTGTCAGCCCAATCAAGAGTATAGTAAAAGCCACCCTTGGCGTTATCCCAGCCAATGGCGCAGGTATGTAGGAACAATGCCTCGGCCGCCTCGCGCAACCAAGGCAGTCTGCGGCCCCCGAGTTCGTGCAGTTGCACCAACAGACGGCTCCATTCCAGCGCGTGGCCGGGCGTGGTGCCAAAGGGGCGGAACATCGGGTCGCCCGCATAGTCACGGTCCACCGACCAATCGGCATTGAAATGCTCGGCCACGCGCCAGCCCATCGCACGGGCATGGCGGTTGATGATCAGATCGGCAATGCGCTCGGCCATGGTCAGATACATTGCGTCGCCCGTCGCCTCGAACGCAGCCATCAGCGCCTCGGTCAGATGCATGTTCGAGTTCTGGCCGCGATAGGAGCCAAGTGGCTGCCAGTCGGGGGCATATTCCTCGGCCGTGGCCCCGGCCTGATCATCCCAGAAACGGGTCAGCAGGACGTCTGTAATATCGGCCAGCAGGCGGTCAGCATCAGGGTGACCGGCGACTTTGGCAGATGACGCCGCTAGCAGCACGAAGGCATGGCCATACGCCTGTTTGGTCGAATTGGGTGTGCCTGCATCATCGACGCCCCAGAAATACCCACCATGTTTCACGTCTCGATGACCCTGCCAGATATACCGCATTCCGTGGTCGATCATCCGATCAGCACCCGGCAAGCCAAGTTGTTGCGCCATAACAAAGCAATGGACCATCCGGCACGTCTCGTGGATTTGCCGAAGCGCGCCGTTCGGACCGACGGCGAGTGGTATGCTGTTGTTTCCCAAGGGGAAGAATCCGCCCTTGGGATTGATTGAGTTGAACTGAAAGAAATCAAACAAATGGCGCGCCTGATCCAGCAGCCAAAGTCGATGTGCAGGAAGCGCGGCTAAATCAGGGAGGGTCATCACTTCATTCCTTGCAAATGTTCCAAAGACAAAGCCACTTTGATGCCCGATACCGGGCCGCAGGATGCGAAAGTCAGCATAAAATTCGGGATTTATGGCGGACTGGGGAGGATTCGAACCCCCGACCCCTTGATTCGTAGTCAAGTGCTCTATCCAACTGAGCTACCAATCCGCGTGAGGCGCGATGTAGCCTTGGGGGCGGGTCAATGCAAGACCGAAATCGACGCTATTCAGCGGCAGCGGCCTCGGGCGCGTTCAGGCGGCGGAGGATTTCAGCAGTCGGGTCCGCAAGGTCGGGTGCGATGTCCGATTTTGGCAGCCAGATCAGAAATTCAGTCCCCGATTTGTCAGACCTGATCAAATCGACCCTGCCGCCGTGGCCGCGCAGCAGTTCTGCTGAAATCGTCAGCCCCAGCCCAGAACCGCCTTTGGTCACGCCACCCTGAAACGCCTTAAACAGATATTCGCGGGCCTTGGGTGGCAGGCCAGGGCCAGTGTCAGTCACGTGAATAAGCCATGCGTCGTCATCTTCGGCGGCAATCAACCCAATCTCGCCGGGTTTACCGCTGGCCATGATCGCCTGCCGGGCGTTGCGTACTAGGTTCAAGATCACCCGGTATAGTTGCTCGCCATCGGCGCGGACGGTTAGTCCAGCTGGAATATCCTCGGCAAAAGACAGGTCATGATCCCCCGCAGCCAATCTCTCGCCATCAATCACATCGCCCACAATCCCGGCTAGCAGCACCCGCGACAGGGTGGGCGGCGGTTCCTCGGCCCTGCCAAAAGCAAGAGTGGATTCGCAGAGGTTGACGGCGCGGGCGATGGATCCCACCAGTTTCGGGGCCATACGCCGGACCAGCGGGTCCTCGGACATTTCGATCCGGTCCACGAACAGCTGCGCCGTGGTCAGAATATTGCGCAAATCATGGCTGACTTTGGCCACCGCCCCGCCCAGTTGCGCAAGCCGCTCGCGTTGCTTCAACGCCCCGGTCAGTTGCATCTGCAGCGATAATAACGCCTCTTCGGCCTCGCGCAATTCGGTGATGCTAGCCTGTGGGACGATAATCTGGCGGGCATCTTCGGGCGCTGCGGCATAGCTCAGCATGTGTCCCACCACCCCCTTGATCGGTTTGACCAGCAGGACGCGCACGGCAAAGAACAACAAGGCTGCCGTAAATATAGAAATCACCGCCGACAATAGTAGAATATTCAGCCCGTATTCGATCATCGCGGCCCGCAATGGCCCGGATTCCATCGTCACTTCGATCAGCAGCCCCGCATCCCGGACTGGGTTTCCGATCACCCGGATAATCCGGTTTTCCGTGTCAAACAGCGGCATCATCGCATCGCGGATCAGGCTGGTGGCCGTGCCATCGCGCAAATCAAAGGTGGCAAAAATCGGTTCGGGGATTGGTGAGGACAGCGCCAACTCGCGCACTTCGTCGCGCCGTAGCACGACGTTGAACACACCCGCATTGGTAAGCAATTCCTGTTCCAGTGCCGGGTCCAGCATATCGTCGGCCAGCACTGCCAGCGATGCGATCTGCGCCCGTTCCAGCCGCAACAACAGGTAATCCTCGCGGAACCGCGCGATGGATGGCACAAAGATCAACACCTCGGCCAGCATGACAAAGACCGTAGTCAGGATCAGAAATCGCCCAGAGAGCGAATTTAGCATCGTCACGTCCCTTTGGGCACATTGGCCCGATTTGCAGACATCAGGGCAGGAACCGCTGCACCAGACCTACAATCCGCTTTATCACAGCACTGTCAAACAACCTTGGGCTAAAATAGGCACCTGCTGCGCGTTTGTTAACCTCGCCACGCGTCGGATAGGGCAAAACCGTGTTGGCGATTGCGGTCATTTTCAGTCGGTTGGCGATGGCCATGGCCCACAGCCCAATCAGTTCGCCCGCGTCATCGGCCAGAATGGACGCGCCCACAGGCCGGCCCCTCACCACCATGACCTTGATCCACCCCTGTGTCTGGCCAGATGTAATCGCCCGGTCGTTATGGGCCATATCGGAGCGGACCACGACCAACCCGGCGCCGTACCGCGACTTTGCCTGTGCTTCGGTCAATCCGACCTGCGCCAGTTCAGGCATCGTATAGGTGGCCCATGGAATGTGGTCGGTACGCTGTTTTGATGGCAGCCCAAACAGCATCGACCGGATAATGACCCCAGCATGATAGCCTGCCACATGGGTAAACTGCGACCCACCCGCCGCGTCGCCAATGGCATAAACCCGTTTATTGGTCACTGAACGTAAATCGCGGCCGACCCGGACCCCCTTTTGGTCAAAAGCCACACCGGCGGTTTCCAGGTTTAGGCCCACGACATTAACCTTGCGCCCAACGGCCATCAGCAGATGACTGCCCCGGAAATCGCCTTTGGTGGTGTGGACCGTGATATCGCCATCAATCCCGCTGATCCGTTCGGCTTTGGCGTCCTCGACAATCTCCACCCCTTCGGTACGCAAACTTTGCAAAAGCATCGCGGCAAGTTCCGGGTCATCCTTGCCCATTGCCTTGGCGGCCTCAACCACCGTCACCTTGCAGCCCAACCGCAAATGGGCCTGCGCCATTTCCATGCCAATTGGTCCGCCGCCGATGATCAACAGGTGCCGAGGCCGGTCGCGCAATTCGAATATTGTCTCGTTGGTCTGGACTGCAACGTCGTCCAGCCCGGGGATGCCTGGGATCAGCGGGCCGGATCCTGTGGCGATAACAAACCGGCGGGCGGTGATTACGGTATCCCCCGCCTGCACCGCCGTTTTCGAGATGAATTTTGCCTGCGCCCGGATGACGCGCACTCCCAGCCCTTCAAACCGCTCCTGACTATCGACGGGCGCAATCGTTTCGATGACCCGTTGGACGTGGTCCTTAGCCGCGGCAAAATCGGGATTTGGGACCATTTTGCCGGCGGCCAAAAGTGCTTTGGACGGCACACAGCCGTAATTCAGGCAATCGCCGCCCATCTTATGGCCCTCGATCAGGACAACTTTTGCGCCCATCTGCACGGCCCCGGCGGCCACCGACAGCCCGCCGGACCCGGCCCCGATAATACAAATGTCGGTCTTGATCTGGTCCATTACAGCACCGGTTTCCTACGGATAAGTTTGATCAGGATCGGCAATGCCGCCAACAGGCACAAGCCCAGCAAAGGCAAAAATATCTGCGGCTCAAAAATCAATCCAAGATTTGGAACTTCGCCCCGCGCAAACACCTCGCCGAGGCCCGCCCCAACCGAAGTCAGGACCAGCCCGCCCGGGATGATCCCGAAAAACGTCGAGATTACAAAGCGTGACAGGGGCACGCCGACCAGACCGGGGATGAGATTGGCCATAAAGAACGGGATCGCCGGGACAAGCCGGAGCAAAAACAGCATAGACCATTGATTGGCATCAATCCCGTCCTTGATCCGTCTTACCACCCCGTCAGCGGCACCCAGCCGGGACGCGAGCCTTGCCCCAAACCCCCAACGGGCGGCCAAAAAAATCACGCTGGCCCCGATGGTTGCGGCGGTCACATTAATCAGCACACCCGGGAAAGTTGCGAACAGAAAGCCGCCGGTCAGGGTGGCAATCGTGGCCCCGGGCAGCGAGAAGCCGACGATCAGAATATAGACTGCCATAAACCCGGCCACGCTCAGTAAATAATGACTGTCGCGAAACCTCAGCAGGTCCTCGCGATTGTCGCGCAACGCCTCAAAACTGATCACATCGCGCAGGAAAACTACGCCCAGCACCGCCACAAGGCCAATAACCAGCAGCGGCACGAACCGAACAAGTGGGTTGGTGGGTGTTCTGGTCATTTCGGTCATCTTACTGTCCTGCATTGGAATTGTCTTAGGTTAGATGATGGGTCACCGGCATTTGGCATAGCACAATCACGGCTGTTTGACCAAAGCCGATGGTATATTGCAGTTTCAGCCGCTTTCCTGCTGTTGATCGCAAAGACTGCGTGTGAATTGTTGCAGAATTCCGGCCCCGGACGCGTTGACACGGGCCCAGGTGCGCTCTACAGGACGGGCTTCGAATGATGTCGGGCCTCGAATCCTGTAATCTGGGTTTGGTCCAAAGAACGGAGATACGCGCGATGAAACGCACATTTCAACCTTCAAACCGGGTCCGCAAGGCGCGTCACGGCTTTCGTGCGCGGATGGCCACCAAGAATGGCCGCAAGATTTTGAACGCCCGCCGGGCGCGTGGTCGCAAGGTTCTAAGCGCTTAATCCTTTTCAAGGGGTTTCGTATGACACCGCCGATGGAACCGCAGGCAGGCAACACAGCGCCTGAGGCGGCTGCAGCGGCGGTTTTATCTTGTTATACTGTGCTGAACAAACGCGCTGATTTTGTGCGGGCCTCAAGCGGCGTGCGTCACGGCACCCCCGGCTTTCACCTCCAAGCCCGCGCGTCAGTAGGTGTATCGGCCATCCGGGTCGGATTTACCTGTTCTAAGAAAGTTGGCAATGCCGTCGCCCGCAACCGCGCCAAACGCCGCCTGCGCGAAGTGGCCCGGTTGGTGTTACCAAGCCACGGCAGGCACGGTTGGGATTATGTGCTGGTTGGGCGTGCTGGCGTGACCGCCAGCCATGATTTTGCCCGGATGCAGACCGATCTGATCGACGCCGTCGCCCGTGTTCACCGGGCCGGATCATGACCCCGCTGGCCATTGTCATTTCATTGCCTGTCCGCGCCTATCGGCTGCTTTTGTCGCCTTGGGTCGGGCATGGCTGCCGGTATCAGCCGACCTGTTCTGCCTATGCCCTCGAGGCTTTGCACCGCCATGGCGGCATCAAAGGTGGATGGCTGACCATTCGCCGTATCGGGCGGTGCCATCCATGGGGTGGGTCCGGCGTTGATAATGTGCCAGACTAGGCCCTAGTCCAGTTTTTCAAAACTGATGCTGACATCACCGATATCAATCCCGGACCGGCGCATATAGGCTCTGTTAAACAATCGGTTATCCGCCGTCAGCCACATCCAGTCATTGAAGGTGACGCGCAGGCTTTCAACTGTGCCATCGGCACTGGGCACCGGCAAATCAATTTCGTATTGCCAGTTGAAACGGTCGCCATCTTCGATCCCGACCGCCTCGCCAATTACCCCCGGTGCGGTGCCGCGCCATGTATCCTCGCCAGTTTTGACGAGGGTCCAGACACGCTGTTCGGTCGATCCGTCCTCGTAGACAAAATCCTCGGTCAGTAGCAGCCGCTCACCGTTCCAATCGCCGGTGATCTGCACCTCGAACCGGCGGCGGACCGTGCCGAAAATATCCTGAAACTGGCCGTAGGCGACCAGATTGCCGTCAAAGAACTCTTCCAGATTCAGCTTGCGGGTGCTGAGCGCGGGGTCCTCGAAGGCAGGTTTACCGGTGCAGGCGGCAAGCAGGGCAAAGGCGGTAAGGGCCAAGAAACGCATCATTTTCTCCTTTTCTGGTAATACGTGAACCACGCAACTCCGGATGCCAATGCGTAAACTGGGCTTAGGTCGGCAGGGACTATCGGGGCCCCGCGCAATCTGGCCCCCCGGATTAGCGAAAATTCAAACGAAAATCTGCGGCGGCGTTAACGTCCCTCTTAGTAAGATTACCCTAGCGTGTACTAACAATTGTGTGCGGGTGATGTGGTCCCGCGCGAATAGTCTGCCGATGCGAAGGAAACCTGCTCGATGTTTGCCACCTCCGCTCAGGGATTAGCGTCCCGATTTTTTCGCCTGATACAGGCAGTCCGGCGGCCGTATTTTCTGGTACTGATGCCGGTGCTGGTTCTGTCGGCAATGGCTCTTGGCGGGCAATCGGCGATGATATTTGTGGCCCTGACATTTCCGGTTATGCTGGCTTTTGCCTTGCCGCCAAGTAGCGGCACGCAATTTGGCATCACAGATCCATTGACCGGGCTGGCGCAACGCAGCGGCGCCGTGGCAGCCCTTGATCATGCCTTGCGGATCTCAACACGCATGGGCCGGGCAACCGGGGCTATGATGATCGAAATTGATCGCTTTAAGCTGTTAGAGGAACGCCATGACCGCGCTGCGGTTGAACGTATCCTACGGGTCACGGCGGACCGGTTGCAGGATAGTCTGCGTGACAATGATCTGGCAGCCCGGCTTGACGGGCCAACATTCGCGGTAGCCCTTGGTGCCGTCCGCAGGCTTGATCTTGAGGCGGCAATTCAACTGGCGGGCCGCATTCAGCGGTCACTTTCTGAGCCGATTTCGGTCGACACGACCAATGTCTACATCACCGTTTCCATTGGTTTCAGCCTTGCCGCACGGCTGGAGAAGCCCACCGGCGAAACTGTTCTTCAGGCCGCGACCTCCGCAATGATCGAGGCACAGCGCAGCGGCCCATCCGCTATTCGCAGCTATTCCGATGCGATGCGGGTTCGGATAGCTTCCCGCAATAGCCTGTCCGACGAGGTCGCGGGGGCGCTTGAACGCGGCGAGATCATGGCGTTTTTCCAACCGCAGATTTCGACCAAAACCGGCGTCATTACCGGTTTTGAAACGCTGGCGCGCTGGCACCACCCAGACCGTGGCCTGATTCCGCCGATCGAGTTTCTGCCCGCTTTGGTGCAGGCCGGGCTGATGGGGCGCTTGGGCGAGATCATGATCTATGACGCCCTGACGGCGCTGAAGCGCTGGGATGAGGCCGGGTACGAAATCCCCCGGGTAGGTGTCAATTTTTCCAACGAGGAATTATGTGATCCGCGCCTTGTGGACCGGATCGGCTGGGAACTGGACCGCTTTGATCTGACCCCAGACCGACTGGTCGTTGAAGTGCTGGAAACCGTGGTCGCCAGTCATTCCGAAGACGTCATTATCCGTAATCTGTCGGGTCTGGCGCGCTTGGGGTGCTGCCTTGATCTGGATGACTTTGGAACTGGTCACGCGTCGATCACCAATATCCGGCGCTTTTCGATCGAGCGGATCAAGATTGACCGCAGTTTTGTGACCAAGATTGACGCCGATCCGGAACAGCAGAAAATGGTCTCGGCGATCCTGACTATGGCCGACCGGCTGGGGCTGGATACGCTGGCCGAAGGGGTCGAAACGGCAGGCGAACAGGCCATGCTGGCGCGGCTCGGTTGCGGCCATTTACAGGGCTTTGGCATTGCACGCCCCATGCCAATGCAGGAAACCGACGGCTGGATCAGGGCCTATCGCAGCAGGCTGGATGCCCCGATTGCGATAACCCGCAAAGCGATTTAAACGCGGGTCGAACTCGGGTGTTTGCGTGTGACCGGATCACAAACCGACATTGCTCTCTTGTTGGCCCCTAAATGGCCCTAAAACCGCTTGACCTTTGGGACTTTGGCCTGTTGAACCGCACTGAAATTCAGCGATCATACGGGCGGCTTGATGGACGGTCAGAACAAGAATCTTTTCCTGGCTATGGTGCTCAGCGCCATGGTGATCCTGACATGGTCGGTCTTGTTCCCGCCAGCACCGCCGGTTGTGCCGGTTGATGGCACGACGACCGAAAATATTGCTGATGCTGAAGCCACCACCGATCCGGCCAGCCCCACCGAAGCGGTGATTACACCCGAAGAAGCCGCAGTCGCCGATGCGCCGCGGGTGCAGGTTGACACACCCAATCTGTTTGGGTCAATCTCGCTGCTAGGCGGGCGGATCGACGATATCTCGCTGCGCAATTACCGCGACACGGTCGACCCTGCATCTGCCAATGTGCGTCTGTTCAACCCTGTTGGCAGCGACGATGCCTATTACGCCGTGTTTGGCTATGCTGCCGCCGAAGGGCTAGCACCCGAAGCCGTTCCTGGACCTGATACATTGTGGTCCGTGGCCGAAGGCGAAGTGCTGACACCGACCACGCCGGTCACGTTGATCTGGGATAACGGGGCTGGATTGGTGTTTCGGCGGACCATCGCGGTCGATGAAAAATTCATGTTCACCATTGACCAGACGGTGACAAATACCGGGACTGAAACTGCCGCGATGCGCCCCTACGGCCTCATTCGGCGGCACGGCGAACCGGACAACCTCAAGAACTTTTTTATCTTGCACGAAGGCATGGTGCGGATGTCAGACGGCACACTGCAAGAGGCGGCCTATAGCGATATTGCGGAATACGAAGTGGACACCGCCGAAGGTGCCTCGTCCGAACGGATCGAAGTGCTGGAAAACGGTTGGATCGGGTTCACTGATCACTATTGGATGACGACTTTGGTGCCACAGCAGGGCACCGCATTCCGGTCGGTCTCGAAATATTTCGCTAACCGTGACATCTATCAGGCCGAAGCGGTCATGCCGCTGGAAACCGTCGCGGCCGGGGCCACTTCAACTGTGCGGACGCAATTGTTCGCCGGAGCCAAGGAATGGGCCACGATCCGGGATTATCAGAATGAAGCGGGCATTTTCGGGTTTCTGGACTCGATCGACTGGGGCTGGTTTTTCATGATCACCAAGCCGATGTTCGCGCTGCTGCATACGCTGAACACATATATCGGCAATATGGGCTGGTCGATTATCGCGCTGACGCTGATCATCAAGGCGCTGGTGCTTCCGCTGGCGTATAAATCCTACGTCTCGATGGCCCGCATGAAAGAGCTTCAGCCCGAGATGGAAAAGCTGAAAGAGCGGTCCGGCGAAGATAAGCAGGCGATGCAACAAGGCATGATGAAACTGTATAAGGATAACAAGGTAAACCCGGCCTCGGGCTGTTTGCCGATCCTGATCCAGATTCCAATCTTTTTCTCGCTCTACAAGGTGATTTTCGTCACCTTGGAACTGCGGCATGCACCCTGGATCGGCTGGATCAAAGACCTGTCCGCGCCTGATACCTCGTCCATCCTGAACCTGTTTGGGCTGTTGCCGTGGTCGACACCCGAACCGGGCAGCATATTCTTTATCGTCTCGCTGGGTGTGTTGCCGATCATCCTCGGTATTTCCATGTGGCTGCAGCAAAAACTGAACCCGGCCCCCACCGATGCAACGCAAAAGATGATCTTTGCCTGGATGCCCTGGGTGTTTATGTTCATGCTGGGCTCGTTTGCCTCGGGTCTGGTGATTTACTGGATCGCCAACAACATGATCACCTTCACCCAGCAATACGCGATTATGCGCAGTCACGGGCACAAGCCCGACATTTTTGGAAATATCATCGGGTCGTTTAAACGCGAGCCCAAACCGGTGGCCAATACCAACACCAAGCCGAAGGGCAAATAGCATGGGGTCGCCGTGCAACTGACATTTCCCATCGCCGATCCGGCGGAACCGGATCTCGCCGAAACCGGACGCTTGTTGTTTGCCGGGCCAGTAGAGTTTGTCAAAGGCGTCGTGGCCATGGCGGGTCTGCCCCCGGCTGACCGGATCGAAGTGTGCTTTGCCGGGCGGTCCAATGTTGGAAAATCCAGCCTGATCAATGCGCTGACCAACCGCAAGGGTTTGGCGCGTGCGTCCAATACCCCGGGCCGCACCCAAGAGATTAACTTTTTCGCGGTGGGTGAGCGGCACTATGTCGTCGACTTGCCCGGCTACGGCTATGCCAACGCGCCCTTGGCCATCGTCGAACGCTGGCAAAAACTGCTGCGGTCCTATCTGGCGGGGCGGCAAACCCTGCGCCGCGCCTTTGTGCTGATCGATGCGCGGCACGGGGCCAAAGCGGTAGATGAAGAGATCATGTCCCTGCTTGACCGCGCTGCAGTGACATTCCAATGCGTGCTGACCAAGACCGACAAGATCAGCGCCGCCGAATTGGAAACCGCCCTGACCATCACCCGCGCCGCACTGGCCAAACACCCTGCCGCATTCCCCGAGATTATTCTGACCAGTTCGGAAAAAGGCGACGGGATGGAAACATTGCGGGCGATTATCGCCGATCTGGACTAGTCATGAGGACCCAAAACATGAACCGTGACTGGATCGCCACCGCCCGCACCCTGTCCGAGGCATTGCCGTATTTACAGCGCTATTCCGGGTCGGTCGTCGTGGTCAAGTTCGGCGGCAATGCGATGGGCGACGATGACGCGATGGCCGAATTCGCCCGCGATATCGTGCTGATGCGGCAGGTGGGCGTCAAGGTTGTGGTTGTGCATGGCGGCGGCCCGATGATCAACGACATGCTGGCGAAACTCGGGATCGAGAGCAAATTCGTGCGCGGCAAGCGGGTGACGGACAAGGCCACCGTGCAAGTCGTCGAAATGATCCTGTCCGGGCTGGTCAATAAACGCATCGTGCAGGCGATCATGGATGCTGGTGGCCGGGCGGTTGGGATTTCCGGCAAGGATGACGACCTGATGGTCTGTGTCGCCGATGACCCGGAACTGGGCTTTGTCGGCCGCCCGGTCGAAATGAATGTGCAGGTCCTGCGCGATTTGTATGGGGCGGGCATCATCCCGGTCGTGGCTCCGGTGGGGACCGGCATAGCCGATAACGAGACGTTCAATGTGAACGGCGACACAGCTGCCGGTGCCATTGCAGGCGCGTTGCAGGCCGACCGGCTGCTACTACTGACTGACGTGTCTGGCGTGAAAAACAAAGCAGGCGAGGTCATGACCCAGATGACCCCGGATCAGGTCCGCGGAATGATTGCCGACGGGTCAATTGCCGGGGGCATGATCCCCAAAACCGAAACCGCCCTAACCGCGTTAGAGGCTGGTGTGCGCGCTGTGGTCATTCTGGACGGGCGATTGCCCAATGCGTCCTTGCTGGAATTATTCACCGAACATGGGGCCGGGTCGATCATCCGGTCCACCGAACCGCGTGTCAAACCGCATAACCCGTGAACCGGCTGAACAAAGCTTTGGCGGCGGAACAGCTTGAAATCACTGGCGTTCTGCCCGCTGTCCCATCCGACACCCTGCACCACAGCATCCGGACCATTGCGCTGATATCCCCCGCCCCCGACTTTTGGGCGCATTTCACCCAAAGCCCCGAGTACACGGGCAATCAACCGCATCCGCTGGACCGCTGGTCGCGTCGGGTGATCGGGCGGATCGCCGGTGACCATCAGGCCACGGCCTGTTTCCCATTTGGTGGCCCGCCCTACCAACCGTTTCTGTGCTGGGCGAAACGGTCAGGCCGGGCGTGGGCCAGTCCGGTTGGGCCATTGGTTCATGATACGCAGGGGCTGATGATTTCTTACCGGGGTGCATTGGGCCTGACCTCACAGATCGCCGCCACCCCCGGCACCAATCCCTGTCCCGCTTGCCCCGCCCCTTGCCTAACCGCCTGCCCGGTCGGCGCTTTGGGCGCAACACCTTACAATGTGCCCAAATGCAAAGCATTCCTTGACACCGCGCCCGGGTCAGGTTGCATGGAGGCAGGCTGTCTGGTGCGCAGGTCTTGCCCGGTCGGCCAAAATTTTCGCAAGCCAGAGCAACTGGCGTTCCATATGAAAGCGTTCAATCCCAGATGACCCTGCGCCTGATCCTGACCCGCCATGCGAAATCCAGCTGGGACGATCCGATGTCGCCCGACCATGACCGCCCCCTGAATGGGCACGGCCAGACTGCCGCGGCCGATCTGGGCGCATGGCTGCATTCGCGCGGCTATATTCCGGGCGAGGTGTTGTGTTCAGATGCGCTGCGCACGCAGGAAACCTGGGCCTCTGTCAGCCCCGCCCTGCCAGCGGGACCGGTTCTGGTGCTGAAGCCAGCCCTGTATCACGCGTCACCCGATGTCATGCTGGCCGTGCTGCGCGGCGCTACGGCACAAACCGTGATGATGATCGGGCATAATCCGGGCATTGGTGAGTTTGCCAGCCGTTTGGTCGCCCATAAACCCGTGTCCGCCGACTTTGCGCGCTATCCAACCGGGGCCACACTGGTTGCCGGGTTCGATGCGCCCGATTGGGCCAGCGTCGGTTATGGCACCGCGATGGTTCTGGATTTCATCGTTCCGAAAGAGCTTTGATCCAAACCTCTTTTTGTCATTTCTTTGGTTTCTAAGTATCCCCGCCGGAGGCTCCGCCCTTTCGGCGGGGAAAACGGTTCAATGCCCCAGAATCTGGCTCAGGAACAGTTTGGTCCGATCTGATTGCGGGTTGTTGAAAAACTCTTTCGGCTCGTTTTGTTCAACAATCTGGCCCTGATCCATAAAAATCACCCGGTTGGCCACGGCTTGGGCAAAGCCCATTTCATGGGTGACGCACAGCATGGTCATGCCCTCTTCTGCCAGTTCGATCATCGTATCCAGAACCTCTTTGATCATCTCGGGGTCAAGCGCGCTGGTCGGTTCGTCAAACAGCATGATCCGGGGCTTCATGCACAGCGACCGGGCTATCGCCACGCGCTGCTGTTGACCGCCGGACAATTGGCCCGGGTATTTCAGCGCCTGTTCTGGGATTTTCACCTTGTTCAGGTAGTGCATCGCGACCTCTTCGGCCTCTTTTTTCGGGGTCTTGCGAACCCAGATCGGGGCCAAGGTCAGGTTTTCCAGAATGGTCAGGTGCGGAAACAAGTTGAAATGCTGAAACACCATCCCGACCTCGGACCGGATTTTGTCGATATTTTTCAAATCCGACGATAACTCGGTGCCATCCACCATAATCGTACCCGCCTGATGTTCCTCCAAACGGTTGATGCACCGGATCAATGTCGATTTACCCGACCCTGAGGGGCCGCAAATCACGATTCGCTCGCCACGATAGACGGTCAGGTTAATGTCGCGCAGCACGTGAAAGGTGCCGTACCATTTGTTCATGGTTGATATCTGAATGGCGACCTCGTCCGAGATTTCCATGGATTTGCGGGCTGGTTCGGTCATCTGGTGGTCTCCCTAACGGTTTTCGCGCCGGAGCTTGCGCTCCAGATGGAGTGAGTAGCGACCCATGCTAAAGCAGAATGCGAAAAACAGCAGGCCGACAAAGATATAAAGCTCCCAGTAGACCCCGTTCCATTCGGTCGAGGCGCGGGTTGTGGCGACCAGACCAATCGGGTCGTACATGCCGATGAAGGTTACCAGAGTGGTGTCCTTGAACAGCCCGATGAACGAATTGACGATGCCGGGGATCGAGATTTTCAGCGCTTGCGGCAGCACGATCAGCTGCATGGCCTGCCAGTAATTCAGCCCCATCGCATCGGCGGCCTCCAGCTGCCCTTTGGGCAAAGCGGCCAGTCCACCCCGGACCACTTCGGCAATATAGGCGCTGGAAAACAGCGTGACCATGATGATGACGCGCAACATCAGGTCAAAGTTGGTGCCCTTGGGCAGGAAATAGTTCAACAGCAACTGCGCCGTAAACAGCCAGACGATCAGCGGCACGCCCCGGATAATCTCGATAAACCCGACGCACACTTTCTGGATGATAAACAGATGCGACTGACGCCCAAGCGCCAGCAGAATGCCCAGCGGCAGTGACAAGGTGATACCTGACACACCAATGATGAAGGCCAGCATGAACCCACCGATCTCGCTGCTCTCCACTGGTTTTAACCCGATCCGCCCGACAGCTGCATAGGTCAGCCGAATGGTCTTTTCGGCTGAAATAGCGGCAGCCTCGGCGGTTAATGTGGTGCGCAGGGCGGCCTTTTCTTCGCTGGTTGCGGCGGTTGCGGCATCCAAAGTGGTAAATTCAGCCACAGCAGCTGGCAGTTCGGCGCGCAATTCTGCGGCACTCATCTGCAAGTCTGGCAGGTTGGTTTCCAGATCGGGCAAGGCGGTAATCGAGGATAGCAGCGTGCGGACCTCGGTGCTTTCCTTTTGGGTCTGAAACAATGCAATGGCCAAGTCATTGTTCTGCGCCCGCAGGCCGGTCAGCGCATCAATCGACGCGGCCACAGCGGTCCTGATCCAGGGCAACACTACGGCACTGATCAGTGTTTCAATTTGAGCGGCCGCACCGGCCACCAACAGGTCTTTTACCGCCACTTCCTGTTCAATCTGGGCTTCAAGCGCCTCCATCTGCGCCTCGATCGCGGCCATTTCAGGGGCCAATGCCGCTGTCCGGTCTGTCAACGTCGTAATCGCGCTGTCCAGACGGGCCGACCCCACGGCCCGGTTCAGCCCTTCGCCAATCAGCGGCGTGAGAACCAGCCACCAGATCAGCGCCACAGCCACCCCGCCGATCACGCCCAGCGCCGGGCCGCCCAACCGGGTGCCATAGATGAACGCCACATAGCCGATGGCGAACCCAGCCAGAACCAGCAATGGCGACCAGAATGCCCCACCCCAGATCAGCCAGACTGCCAAAAACGGGTAGATCGCGGTGAAAGCCAGCATTTTGCGCGACATGTTCGGAAACAACACCGGACCCAATGCGACAAAGAAAAGCGCAAAGGCAAGGATCGGTCGCCAGTACAGTTCGGACGGATAAAACCCAAAGATAAACTGCACCCAACGGTCACGGATCACCGCAAAACAAGCGCCACCCTCTTTGGGGTCCACGCCGTTTACCGCCAAAATCTCGCGGCATTCAGTCAGCGATCCGGCGTTCCAGATGGAATTTGACAGCCACGGGTAGACTCCCCAAAAGATTTTATAGACCACAAAGATCGCCAAAGCCGTCAGGATCACGTTCAGCCAGCTGGAAAACAGGTTTTCGCGGACCCATTTGACCAAACCTGCCTCGCGCGTGGGCGGGGCGGCCTGCGGGATCATTGTGTCGCGGACATAGGTCAACGAGGCCGCAATATCCGCCATCTCAGCGCTCCTTCAGGATTTTGCTGCGGTTATAGGCGTTCATGCCGACCGAAATGACGATACTGACGAACAGGTAAAACCCGCCCAGTAACAATATCCCCTCCAACTCGCGCCCGGTCTGGTTGATCGTAATCCCGCCCAAAGTGGCGCGCACATCCATATAGCTGACCGCAATGGCCAATGACGAATTTTTGGTCAGGTTCAGATATTGCGAGATCAACGGCGGGATAATCACCCGCAGCGCCTGCGGCAGGATCACCAGTGACATCGTGCGACCCGGGCGCAAACCCAATGCAAAGGCCGCCTCGGATTGCCCCTTGGAGATCGCCAGAATGCCCGCGCGGACCCCTTCGGCAATAAACGCCCCGGTATACAGTGACAGTGCCAGCCAAAGGGCGATCAGCGAGTTACGGACCTGCAGCCCACCGTCGAAATTGAACCCGCCCAGCGCCGGAATGCTAAAGGTTACCGGCGGGGTCCAATTGGCCGGGTCAATAAGGCTCGCATTGGAAATCGGCACGGTTTGCAGCACGCCCTGTATCAGCTTGCCAATCCCCAGGTCGATGCCGGTGATAAACGGATAGCGCGGGCTCAGAGCGCCAAACCAGCCCCGCAGATTACCTGCGATATCGACTAGCCAGCTGCCCAGAATACCGAACCCCGACCCGGTGGTCGGCAGTCCGGCAAAGGCTGCGGCACCGGTCAGCACCGGGGCCACCCCCCCCGCCCACAGATGCGCTGCCGCATAGGCGGCGATCGCCGCAACTAACGTGGCCCACCCGGCACTGCCGAGTTTCTGGCGCACGACCTGAAACACCAGTATCAGAATGGCCAGCGTCACCAGATTGACCAGCGTCAGGGTCGCCCCCACCCAAAAGTTTGACATCACCAGATAAGTAGCAATGACTGGCAACAGCAGCAGCCCGACCGATACCCAAAAGACCGGCAATATGCGCCCGGTGTTCTGCTGCAATCCCTTTGCATAGCTCCGAAACCCGAAAATCCCGATCAGCGAGGCCACAAACACCCCAAGCAGCACCAACGCCCCCGACCCGAAGACCGGCATCGGTACAAACACTCCCCGGTTGGTCACAGCGATAGTATCAAGAAACCACATCGACGCGGTGCCGCCTTCGACAAAGTCGCGCGGCTGCGGCGTGCTTTCGGTCAAAACCGCGTAGACCAGCAGGATCCACAGGACCAACGGCACATTGCGGAACGACTCTACATATACGGACATCAGGAAAGCGACGATCTTGTTCTTGGACAGCCGCAGCACCCCTGCCAGAACCCCAATCACGGTGGCCGTAACGCAGCCCATCGCCGCCACCAGCAATGTGTTGCAAATACCGACAAGAGCAGCGCGCCCGTGGGTCATTGAACTGTCATAGGGGATGAGCATCTGGTTGATGTCATAGCCCGCGCGCACCCCGAGAAAGCCAAAGTCGATGTCTTTGCCGATCTGGTGCAGGTTGGTGATGACGTTCAGAACCAGAAACGCGATCAGCGCCACGATCAGCAGCAACGCAAAAACCTGAATGGTCAGCGACCTGTAGCGCGTATCATATAACAGTTGACTGAGCCGAAAGCTCGGCTTTGGCGGGTCCGTCAGAACCGACATATATCTTCTCCCCGGTATCCTGTCGCTTGGCGTGTCATGCCGGTTGACCGACTATGCCCCCAAGGCGGGATTCTGCGCTAGTGATGATCCCTTTCGGGGGTAGAAAAAGGGCGCGACCTGCGTCGCGCCCTTTGTTGGTTCGATCCTACCGGAACGGTGCGGAATATTGCAGACCACCCTGTGTCCACAAGGCATTCAGGCCACGGGCCAGACCGATCGGGGTGTTTTCACCGATGTTCTTTTCGAACAATTCGCCGTAGTTCCCGCCAGCCGCAATCGCATTGACAGCCCAGTCATTCGGCAGACCCATCATCGCGCTCAACTCGCCTTCAGCACCGAGCAGCCGGCGGGTTTCGCCAGGAATTTTTTCTTCAACGGGGATTATCTCTCCTGCAGCCTCGCGCTCAACTTGATCTTTGGCCGCAACTTGAAGTGCCACTACATTGGCACTGGTGATGCCAAGCTCTTCGGCAGTCACAAGCGCGTTCAGCGTCCACATGATCACGTCGCCCCATTCGCTGTCGCCATGGCGAACCAACGGGCCGAGCGGCTCTTTCGAGATGATCTCGGGCAGAAGGATGTGATCATCGGGGTTTTCGAACGTTGCACGGGTCGCAGCAAGGCCAGACGCGTCAGTGGTGAAAACGTCGCAGGCACCAGCAAGGTACTGCTGCTGTGCTTCGGCGTCGGTCGCAACCGGAACAGGTTCGTAAGTGATATTGTTGGCCTTAAAGAAGTCGGCTAGGTTCAACTCGGTCGTGGTGCCGGTCTGGATGCAGACGGTTGCTCCATCCAGTTCCGTGGCTGAGGTTACACCCAGCGCTTTGGGCGCGAGGAAACCTTGGCCATCATAGTAGTTCACACCGGCCCAATCGAATTTCAGGTCGGTATCACGGCTGTAAGTCCAGGTTGAATTCCGGATCAGCACGTCAACTTCGCCCGAGGCAAGTGCGGTAAAGCGGGTCTGGCCAGTGGTGGGAATAAAGTTCACAGCATTCGGATCACCAAAGATCGCGGCTGCAACGGCGCGGCAAAGGCCCACGTCGAAGCCTTCCCATACGCCATTCGCATCCGGAGCGCCAAAACCAACCAGTCCGGTGTTCGAGCCGCAGTTCAGCGAACCGCGCGCAATGACGTCGTCCAAAGTGGCCGCTTGCGCAGCCCCAGCGACCAGACCAGCGACGGTCAGTGCGCCGAATAGTACGGATTTTTTCATGTATACCTCTTCCTGAGTTCCCGCCTCCGCTTGTGCGAAGGCATTATTTTTGTCCGTCCGGTCAAAGACGGCTACGATCTGTGAGATAGCCTTGGCCACCTGCAACGGCCCCAACTTGGGCGGATTCATCACGTCAGGTCAAGTGCCCGATCACGGAAATTGATGCCAGCCTTTCCAAAGACTTGGCTGGTACAAACTTTTTCCTACAGGACGTTACGTCAGGTTAACCCCGGAACTGAGCCAATAGAATCGCGCAGCGTCCAAAAAAGCCGCCCGTTTCAGGGCCGCATGAGCGGTCGCTTCATCATCCGCGCCCCATATTTCAGCCTGCCAATCCTCGTCAATCCGGGACAGGGACCAAACTTGGTCGGGTGTCCAGGCTGTCGTGATAACTGCAAACCCCAGTATCAGTGAACCTGACAAACTGACAAGATCGTGGAACGCGGTCAGGGCAAAGTGATCCATGGCATGGACCCTGTCGCGCAAGATGTGGATGGCATTGCGGTCTTGGGCAATGGGGACCACTCCGGGGCCGGAAACCAGTCTGGCCCCCAAAATGGCAGCGGCCCAATCCAGCACAGGATCAAGCGCCGCCGCCTGCCGCGCCACCAATTCGGCGGGCGTCACCGCGCGGTAGCATAAATAATCACTTTCACCATAAGCGGCGATTACGCCGGCCACTTCGGCCTGTTGCGGGCGCACTTTGTCCAGCGCCGAATTGGCCGCCCGCGTTGCTGGCATCTGGCGCGGGTCAACTTTGCCTTCTTGTGCCTGCCATTCGGCGGCAATCAGATCAGCCAACCCGCGCGTTGGCACGATCAGCCGGGTTTTGGATGGCGTGTTGACAGGTTTGGCATCCAGCAGAATGCCGTAACCATCAGGCTCTTTGGTTACAGTCACGCTGGACCAGAACCGTTTCGGGGCCCAGTTGCTCATCGGTCAGTCGGGCATGTTGAACGGGTCAACTGGCGCGTGGGACACGTCCCAGCCGACAAAATCCCACGTCTTTTCCATGTGTTCCGGCATTTGCGCAGTCAGATGCAGCAGCTTGCCGGTTTCGGGATGCTGAATGGTCAGCGACCGGGCATGCAGGTGCAATTTGCGGCTGAGTTCCTCGCCCAGACCGGACCCCCAACCGTCGCCCAGATTTTCCTGCCCCGACCCGCCATATTTGCCATCGCCAATCACCGGATGACCAATCTCGGCCATATGGGCGCGCAACTGGTGGGTGCGGCCGGTGATTGGCACCAAGGCCACCCAGGACGCACGTTTGGCCAGCGACGTCAGCACGGCGTAATCGGTGGTGGCCCGTTTCGCGCCTACTGTCTTGTCCACTTCGGCAGGGTGAATGCAGTGCATTTTTTCGCCCTCGCCGCCCTTGCCATGGCCTGCGGATTTCACCAGCCCAAATTTGATCGTGCCCGCGCGGGGCGAAGGCGAGCCTGCGACAGCGGCCCAATATATTTTGCGGGTATCCTGATGTTTCAGGTTTTCGGTCAGCTTGGCGGCCATGGTCCGGGTCCGGGCCAGCAGCAACACGCCGGAAGTATCTTTGTCCAAACGATGCACCAGACGCGGTTTTTCGGGGTAGCCAAAAGTCAGCGCCTCGGCCAGCCCATCGACATGCACCACGGTTCCGGTGCCGCCTTGGGTGGCCAGACCCGCCGGTTTGTTGATCGCAATTATATGGTCATCGCGGTAGATGACGCAGGACTGAATCATTTTCACATCGGCGGCGGTCATGGCGCGGTTCACCGCCTGCCCCGCAACCTCGCCTTCATCCGGCATCGGGGGCACGCGAATCATCTGGCCCACATCAATCCGGGTGGCCGATTTGACCCGGCCACCATCGACGCGCAGTTCGCCCTTGCGGCACATCTTTTCAATGCGTCCTTGGGACAGATGCGGGAAATGCTTACGCAGCCAGCGGTCCAGCCGCTGATCGCCTTCATCCGGACCCACGGTTCGGTTTTGTACGCCGCTCATCCGAGGGCTCCTTTGGTAATGACATGGCCCAAGGCGCAGGCCCCAAGCGACAATGTGACCGAGGCCAGCACATACAGGCCAGCCGCAGGCGCCCGCCCGTCTTCGATCAGGCGAAGGGTATCTAGCGAAAAGGCCGAAAACGTGGTGAAACCGCCAAGCACGCCAATGGTCAACAAGGGCATCCAATGGCCCAACCCCTTGGCCGTCAACCCAATCCACAAGATGCCAATGGCAAATGATCCCGCAACATTGACCGCAAGCGTGCCATAGGGAAAGGCAAGGGCCAGCCCGGTCAAGTAGCGCAACACAGCACCAATTGCGCCGCCAAGGGCGACGTGGGTCAGGGTCAGGAACATAGGGTTTCTCTTGTGCCCGCGGGCCCTGGATGTCAACTGCCGGGCTTGTTTCGTTTGGACCGAAGGCCGACAAAGTACTCCAGCCGCTTTTTCAACTCCCGCTCAAACCCGCGATCTACCGGGGTATAATAGTTCCCACGTTTCATACCCTCGGGGAAATAATTCTGCCCTGAAAACCCGTCCTCTGCATCGTGGTCATAGGCATAGCCCGCGCCGAACCCCTGTTCCTTCATCAGCCGGGTCGGGGCAGTCATGATATGGCGGGGTGGCGGTTCTGAACCGGTTTTGCGGGCCGCATCCATCGCCGCCTTGAACGCCACGTAGCCCGCATTCGATTTCGGCGCGAGCGCGAGATAGGTCACTGCTTGCGCCAAAGCCAATTCGCCCTCGGGTGACCCCAGACGTTCATAGGTTTCCCAGGCCTGCACACAGATCCCTTGCGCCTGCGGATCGGCCAGCCCGATATCCTCGACCGCCATCCGGGTGATGCGGCGGGCGAGAAAGCGCGGGTCTTCGCCGCCGACCAACATCCGGGCGAACCAATACAGGGCGGCGTCGGGGTCAGACCCGCGCACGGATTTGTGCAGGGCAGAAATGAGATTATAATGTTCATCCCCAGATTTGTCATATTTGACAGCCCGTTTCATCAGGCGTGTCGTCAACTGGTCAGTGCTGATTTTGCCGGGCAGTTTCCATGCGCTGACCTGTTCAATCAAGTTCAACACAGCGCGGCCATCGCCGTCCGCCATGGTCAACAGCGCCTCGCGGGCGGGGCCATCCAATGGCAAGGCGAGGCCAAGGTCCTTTTCGGCGCGTTGAGCCAAGCGTTCCAGATCGGACAATTCAAGCCGGTTCAGGATGAGAACCTGCGACCGGCTGAGCAGGGCCGCATTCAACTCGAACGACGGGTTTTCGGTAGTGGCGCCAACCAGAATGATCGTGCCGTCCTCCATATGCGGCAAAAACCCGTCTTGCTGGGCTTTGTTGAACCGATGGATCTCATCGACGAACAGCAGCGTGCCCCGGCCTTGGCTCCGGTGCATTTTCGCAGTGTCAAACACCCGGCGCAGATCGGCGATACCGGTGAAAATCGCCGAAATTTGCACGAAATATAGATTGGTCTGGGCGGCCAGAAGGCGCGCAATCGTGGTCTTGCCCACACCGGGCGGGCCCCAAAGAATAAGCGATGAAAGCGACCCGGCACCCAGCATTGCACCCAACGGGCCTTCGGGACCAAGCACATGTTCCTGACCAATCACTTCTGGCAATGTAAGCGGCCGCAATCGGTCAGCCAGCGGGCGGGCCGGGGCGGTGGCATCAGATGGATTTTGATCAAACAGATCGGGCATGGGGGCAGAATAGGCCGCCCCCCGGCGATAGAAAACCCTTCAGTAGGCCGCATCAGTTTACTCGAGGCGAAAAATCGATCCAGACAGCCTGATAATCGATGCCGCCCATGTTCATATTGCGGCCGGCGGCATCCATCTTTAGCTCACACCTAGCGGCCCAACGGTCCCAGTTGGTGGGCAGCAAGGCCAGCATGCGCCTGATCTTTTCGGTCCGGGACGTGCGCAGCATTTGCAACACCAGACGCATCCGGACCTTTTGGCGGATATTGGCGGGAATATCATGGGCGACAAAACCGCGCGTCACCTCCCATGTCCCCTCATCTACCGGAGCATCTGTATAGAGCAGGTCGTCAGGGATGGAATCCAACAAACCCCGTTGGGCGTCACGGATCATGTAGCTGTAAATGCCGCAGCGGGCAGTTGTTGGGGTCAGACGGACCCCGGCGAGGACACGGCCATCATCGTCATGCACCGCCAGCCAACGCGAGACCGGGGTGTCGTACTGGTCAAACTCCATACCCATCGTCTCGGGCAGGTTCCACCTGTTCCGCACAATAAAGGACTCGCGCCGCGCGCGAAGGATATTGGCAAAAAGTTCGCCATGGTTGTGCATATTGGCGAAAGACAAGGTGGTACTCAGCATCGCATTCTCCAGCAAAGGGATTAGGGTCACACAACCCTGCTGGAGCCATCCGTTTGGAATGGTCAGAGCAGCCTATAATCTCTTGCGCGCTGAATTGCCTCGGTTGTGGTCCTGGCCAGAAGGCTGGTTCTTGCCGAGGCGAGACGAGCTTTAAGAGCGCTTTCCGAAATCTTCAATCGTGCGGCGGCAGCTGCATGACGATCCCCTTCGGCAATGCACCGCAGGGCTTCTACTTGGGCTTTAGTCAAGGATTTCGGGGGTTCGGTGATATTGTGAAGCTGGTTGATCAGGCTCGCAAACTCTTCGATCTCGAGGTCAGTAAACTCCCGGTCCGCGCGACAAGCCGACGCTATGGTGCGCGACTTCATCGGGCCGACGGAAACCGCCAACCCGTAGACCATACCAAACGCCCGCGCCTGTCCGAGGATGTCGAACGGGTCCGGGATGTCAATTTCGCTCCATCTTGAAGTACCAATCCGACTGAACCCCCAGGCGATAATCGGATCGCGTAGCGCATAAGCCTCCTCTGTATAACGATCGGTCCAACCTTGCGGGAAAGTCTGGTAGTGCAAGAGCGGCAAAGCAAAGCGGATGTGAAGCGCAAAGAAAAATCCGCCAGGCACCATTCGGGCCAATCTTCTTGTGTGCAGATCGATTCCAGACCTCAGTGACATATGTCCTTTTAGACAAGTTGCATCAAACACAGTCAACTTTAAATTGTAGTGCAGTTGGGGTGATTCCAAGGGCTTAGTTATGCAAGCGCGCGATACCGACGTGGAAAATAGATTAAATTGTCTTGAACCGCTGCAATTGGCGGAATTGCTGGATTTTGTGCTGCCGAATCGGCTGCTTAACGAAACTGACGATGGCCCAGTTGATTCGGGCCAAGGGGCCGAAAATTCTCTAAAGCATTAACCAAGAATTAATTTATCTATCGCACGATAATGAAAAAGCCCCGCGGCAAAACGGGGCTTTTGTGGTTTTGACCGATGCCCTGTTAGGCGGCCGATCTGTGGGTTTTCAGCCTTACTCGACTGTCAGCATCTCGGCTTCAGCCTCGACCCGGGCTTTGTCTGCAGCACCCTTGGCGCTGGTGTCACGGTCAACAAATTCGATAATCGCCATCGGCGCCATATCACCATAGCGGAACCCGGCCTTCAGCACGCGGACATAACCGCCCTGCCGGTCTTTGTAGCGGGGCCCAAGGATGTCGAACAGTTTGACGACATACATATCCTGCTTTAACGCAGCTGCAGCTTGACGCCGCGCGTGCAGATCGCCGCGCTTACCCAGCGTGATCAGCTTTTCCACGATGCGGCGCAGGTCTTTCGCCTTGGGCAGGGTGGTCTTGATCTGTTCATGTTCAATCAGCGAACCGGCCATGTTGGCGAACAGCGCTTTGCGGTGTTCGTGGGTCCGGTTCAGTTTACGGTAGCCCGCTCCGTGACGCATTTTAAGTCTCCTAAGTGCTTTGTGCTTTGTGCAGCGGTCTGATGCGTGTCAGCCGCATTATTGGGGCGGGATTGCCCGGTCTGTCAGGGGGTGGATGGGCAGATTGCCCATCCTACGTGATCAAAAGGCGTCTTCGAACTTTTTCGCCAGGTCTTCGATGTTATCTGGCGGCCAATCCTCGACATCCATACCCAGATGCAGGCCCATGCCTGACAGCACTTCCTTGATCTCGTTCAGGGATTTGCGGCCAAAGTTCGGGGTCCGCAGCATCTCGGCTTCGGTTTTCTGGATAAGATCGCCGATGTAGACGATATTGTCGTTCTTCAGGCAGTTGGCGGACCGGACGCTCAGTTCCAGTTCGTCGACTTTCTTCAACAGCAGCGGGTTGAATTCCAGACCATCGTCGATGGACCCGGCACCAGCCGCTTCGGGCTCGTCAAAGTTCACGAAGATCGACAGCTGGTCCTGAATGATCCGGGCAGCATAAGCCACCGCATCATCGGGCGTCAGCGAGCCGTCAGTCTCAACCTTCATCGTCAGCCGGTCATAGTCGAGCACCTGGCCCTCGCGGGTGGGTTGCACTTCGTAGCTGACTTTCTTGACCGGGGAATAGATCGCATCGATGGCAATCATGCCGATCGGCGCATCCTCGGGCTTGTTCTTGTCGGCGGCGACATAGCCTTTGCCGGTATT
>JANOQM010000028.1:0-20802 GCA_031422295.1 Rhodobacterales bacterium
GGGGGGGGTCCACCCCGCCTCGCATGTGGGGGGGGTCAACCCCGCCCTACACCTCCACTCATTCCGCGACGCTCTCCGGGAAAGGTAAGGCCTCGCCCTCCGTCCGCAAGCCCCCCAGATGGAACGGGATCACTTCGGCCAACACGGCCTTGGCCGAAGCCACACTCGCGACGCCTTGACTTCCCGTACGCAATCACGTACACAAACTCCATGAAAACCCTCTCCTCCACCGACCTGCGCGCCAATCTGTCCTCGGTCATGGACCGGATCAATGACGACCATGAACCGGTCATCGTGACCCGCGCCAAGGGCAAACCTGTGGTCATGGTCAGTCTGGAGGATTGGGCGAGCATGGACGAGACGACCTATTTGCTGGCCAGCCCCGCAAATCGGCTTGAACTCATGGCGTCAATTGCCGAGCTTGAGGCCGGACAGGTGGTGGTTTTGGACAAATTGCCCGACGTATGAATCTTATCTTTTCGGCGAAGGGCTGGACCCATTACCGCTACTGGCAAGACACCGATCATGCTATGTTGCGAAAAATCAATAAACTAATCGAAGAATGTCTGCGCCATCCGTTCGACGGCACGGGAAAACCGGAACCACTCAAGGGCGATCTCTCGGGCTTTTGGTCGCGGCGCATCGACCGCGAACATCGGCTGGTTTATCGTGCTACGGCCCATGCGATTGAAATCGTGCAATGCCGGTATCATTACTGACCTTGCTTGGTTAGTGCGCCAAGAATGCGCACCCTACACCACCTCCCACGCCTCACACCCCAGCACCGGATATTCCACCCCCAGCGCCGCCACAAATGCCGCCTGTGTGGCGGCCAGCATCCCGGCGTCCATCGCGTCCCAATCGGTCTGTGCGCGCCAGCGGATTACCAGCCCGATCTGGTCCGGCGCATCGCGTTCGCGCCAGACCTGTTTGCCCAGAAACCCCGGCGAGGTGGTAAGGGCCGGGGTCCAGATGGCGGTGTCATGGGTCAGAAAGGTGGGCTGTGCCGCGAGCGGCACGTTGAACCGCAAAAATTCGATGATCATTGGACCCATTCCTGTGCCTTTGAGGACTCACTTCATCATGTCTATATCTGGGGTCTGCCCTGCCCTCTACCCAAGTCCTAGTGATTGCATGTATCTTATGTGCATAAGTGGGGTATAACCCACGTCAGGCAGAGACGAGGTCAGGATATGCGTTGCCCGTTTTGTGGAAATGTCGATACACAGGTCAAGGATTCCCGGCCCGCCGAGGATCATGTCGCCATTCGGCGCAGGCGGTTTTGTCCGGCTTGCGGCGGCAGGTTTACCACCTATGAGCGTGTGCAACTGCGCGATCTGGTGGTAATCAAATCCAATGGCCGCCGCGAGGAATTTGACCGCACCAAGCTGGAACGCTCGATCCGCATCGCGCTGCAAAAGCGGCCCGTGGAACCTGAACGGATGGATCAGATGATCAGCGGCATTGTCCGGCGGTTGGAATCCCTGGGCGAGACCGATATCCAAAGTCACCAGATCGGTGAGATCGTGATGGAAACATTGGCCCGGATCGACACTGTTGCCTATGTCAGATTTGCCAGTGTTTACATGAACTTCCAAGCCGTTGGTGATTTTGACAAGTTCATGAGCGAACTGCGGCCCAATAGCAAAACGGACACATGACCCAAGACCAGCGGTTCATGGCGCTGGCCCTGAGTTTGGGCCGGCGTGGGCTGGGCCGGGTCTGGCCTAACCCGGCGGTGGGGTGTGTGATTGTCCAAGGCGGCCAGATTGTCGGGCGCGGCTGGACCGCAGATGGCGGCCGTCCCCATGCCGAAACCCAGGCTTTGGCGCAGGCCGGTGCTGCGGCGCGGGGCGCTACCGCCTATGTCACGTTAGAGCCCTGCGCGCATCAGGGCCAAACCCCGCCTTGTGCGTCAGCCTTGATTACCGCAGGCGTGGCCCGGGTGGTTGTGGCCACCGGCGATCCTGATCCGCGGGTTGCCGGGCGCGGGATTGCCCGGTTGCAGGCCGCAGGCATTGTCGTTGATCTGGGGTGTTTGCAGGCCGAGGCCCGCGCCGATCACGCCGGATTTTTGCTGCGCATCACCGAAAACCGCCCTTATCTGACGCTGAAACTGGCCCTCAGCCTGGATGGCCGGATTGCGACGGCCACGGGTGAAAGCCAGTGGATCACCAGCCCCGAGGCCCGCCGCGCGGTGCACATGCTGCGTGCGCGGCATGATGCGGTGATGGTGGGCGCTGGCACGGCGCGGGCCGATAATCCGGCGCTAACCGTGCGTGAGTTGGGCATTGACCGTCAGCCGGTGCGGGTGGTGGTGTCGCGCCGGTTGGATTTGCCGCTGGACGGCGGGTTGGCCCGGACCGCGCGGCAGGTGCCGCTGTGGCTGTGCCATGGCAAGGACGCTGTCGCCCCGCGTATTGCGACATGGGAAAAACTGGGTGCCCGCTGTTTGCCCTGCGACATTTCGGGCGGCGGGGTGGATGCGCGGGCCGCGTTAGAGGCGCTAGCCGCACAGGGTTTGACCATGGTGTTGAGCGAGGGTGGTGGTGGCATGGCCGCCTCGCTGTTGGCGGCAGGGCTGGTGGATGAGGTTGTGGTGTTTGCCGCAGGTCTGCTGATCGGGGCCGAGGGGGTGCCGGGGTTGGCGGCCCTCGGGGTGGAGCGGTTGGCGCAAGCGCCCCGGTTCAGGCTGGCGGATGTCCGGCACGTTGGTCCGGATGTGATGCAGCGCTGGGTCAGACCCTAGGGCGGGTTAGCGCCAGAGATAGGCATAGGACGCCAACAGCCCTTGCAGTTTGGCAAGGCTGCGGTTGAACTGTCCGGGCGTGGGGATGTCATTGGCGATGAGCCGGTCGACGATAACCTCGACCGGGCAGGGTTTGCCTGTCACTGGATCGTGGTAGCGTGGATAGTCGATCAGGATTGCATGTGCGAGGGCCAGAATATCGGGCAGGGCGGTCCGGCGCGGAATGGCCATGTGATCGGTGGTCAGCCCCCAGCCTGCATAGAACGGCGCACCCAGACAGGTCACTGGTTTGCCGCGCAACAGGGCCTCGAACCCTAGGGCGCTGGTCATGGTCCAAACCTCGTTCACTGCGCCCAAGGCAGCGATGACATCGGTGTTTTGCAGGATGATATCGGCGAATTCTGCAGCGTCCGGCACGGCCCCGTGGCGCAATCCGGCCTCGACATCCGGATGCGGTTTATACAGCAGGATAGCAGTCGGATTGGCCGCCCGCGTGGCCAGTAACAGGGCCCGGTTGGTGCTGACCGGCCCGGTGCCCAGCCGGATTGATGCATCATCTTCAACCTGACCCGGCACCAGAATGCGGTGCCCTTGCGGCAGGCTGGCGGGCAGTCCGGCACCGCCGAGGTTGTATTTGGACAGTCCGGCTGTGGTCAGTTGGCTGATCAGCGCTTGGGCGCGGGCGCGGGCGTGATCGGGCAGGGTAACAGAGGCGGTGATCAACCGCTCCAGCCTGCTTTCACGCGTGGGATCATAGTAGATGCCCAGATCGTCGCAGACCAGTGACAGCGGCGGGATCAGCTTGGCCCCCAATCCGCGCGACCGTAAAAACCCGTCTTCGATATGCACAGCCCCAGCGGCGTCCAGCGTCGGGGTGGTTTTTCCGGCCCAGACCATCAGGCGGTGCTTGCGTGGCCTTAGCGGGGTTTTATCGTCGAAAACCATGGGTTTATGGCTGCCGAAAAACTGTTGCAGCGCCCGCCGTTTCCACAGCCGCATCCCAGTGCCGACCCAGCCCTGATGATCTTCGCGCCAGCAGCGGGTTTCAGCCTGCAGCGTGTTGATCGCATCCTCAAGGCTGCACAGCCGGTCTTGGTAGGGGTCATACCAGCGCGGATACAGGATCATTGCGGCGGCAAAAAGCTGCTGTTTGGTCAGGCGGCGGGTCCGGCGCGGCACGGGGTTGCGATCATCAGACAGGCCCCAACCGGCATAGAACGGCTGCCCCAGCACCACGGGGCGGTGGTCTGCAAGGATCGCCTCGAACCCGAACTGCGAGCTGACAGTGTAGACCGCTTGCGCCCCGGCCATGATCGCCCATGGGCTGACGGGCTGGTCGAACAAAGTGGTTCGACCGTCGCAATCGGCGGTGCTGAAATACCCGGCCCGGTGCCCGGCCTGCGTTTCGGGGTGGGTTTTGATCAGGATCGATGCGTCGGAATGGTCGTTGCGGGCCATGGTCAGCATGGCGCGGAACGTCTCGGCGGTCGCGCCGCTGGCCCTGACGGATGCATCATTGACCGTCTGGTCGATGACCAGAACATAGCCCGGCGCTGGCAGGGCTGTATCCAGCGGGAAGGCGTTGTATTTGCTGAGAAAGGCGCGTTGCAGCTGGTCAATCCCCGCGGTTGCCCGGGCCAGAAGGGGGGCATCAAACGGATATGTTGCCAGCAGCACCTCAAGGTCTGAAGGCTGTGCCGGGTCGAAATGCACCCCGCGTGTATCCAGATGCAAGCCAAGTGGGGGCGACCCACTGCGCCCCGGCAGGACAGAGCGCAGAAACGCATCCTCGACATGTAAAACCGGGCTGGTGGTATGGGCGGCGACGGCCAGTCCGCGTGGGCTGGTCGGGCTGCGGCCCCAGACCCCGACCATGTCACCGGGCCGGGGTTTGCCCAACCGGATGTCATAGCCCGACAGGTGCAAAATCCGGCGCACGCGTTTTTGGGTCAGGAAACCGCCGTTATAGACATACAGCCGCCGCAGGGTTTCCCCTGCGGCGGGCTGTGACAGTCCCGGTGCCACGCCTACAAACCGCTGGTGCCGATGCTGGCCGCTGTATCGACAGTGGCCAATGTACCAGTGATCGCGGCGATGGTTTTGTTGAACGTCACGAACGGCGCTTCGGTCACGTAAACCGTATCGCCGTCGCGGATGGCGAAATCGCGGGCCATGAACACGCCGTTTGGTTGCGTCAGGTCCAGCACATAAACCACGCGCTGGGTGCCGGTCAGGTCATTGCGGCCCATCAGCTGGCGGGCAATCGCCTCGGGTTCATTGCGGAACACGAAGACCCCGGTGGGGTCGGCAGCGGCGGTGGACAGGCCCCCGACGGTTGCCAAAGCCTCGATCGCGGAAATTGACTGGCTGTCAAACGGCACGCGGTTTTGCGCACCCGTGGCCCCAAGGGCAGTGAAGGTGCGGGTGTCCTCTTGGACAATAATCCGGTCACCGGCCCGCAAAGCGATGTCCTGGCCCGGGCCAGAAAACAGATCCTCGAACCAGATCGAGCCGGAGTGCCCGCCGCGCACCAGCGTTACTTGTGCAATATCGGGGTCAACCGACACGCCACCGGCGCGGGCCAGCATGGCCGACAGGGTGCGGGTGGGCCGTTCAATCGGATAGACGCCCTGCGCCCCGACCGCACCGACAACCGACACGGTTGATCCGTCACCAGCCAGCCGGGCGACCTGCACCTGCGGATCGGGGGTTTGCTCCTCGAGCTTTTCGGCGATGATCCGGCGGATCGCCTCGGGTGAATTGCCTGCGGCGCGGACCCGGCCCGCGTAGGGCACAAAGATGAACCCGTCACCATCGACCTGGACTTCTTCCAGCACGGTCGCGTTTTGGCCTGACGGCACCAACAGGCCGTCGTCCACATTTTCCCAGACCGTCAGCGACAGCACGTCGCCAGCCTGCACTGTATCCGATCCCACCAGTGCGGCATCATTCATTTCAGCCGTAAACCCCAGTGCGGGGGTGACGCTGGCGATCTGGTTGATCCGGTCATCAACGGTGAGGATAAACGCGTCGCCTTCCTCGAGCACCGAGCCCGCGAAGATTTCGCCGCGATTCGGGCCGGGGCGCGGCAGGCCGCAGGAAGCGATGAGGGCCATTGCCGCAAGGGCGACGATGCCCCGCGCATAGCGGGAACGGATGGATGTCACTGCACGGTCTCCTCGACCTATTTTATCTGCCTCGGGACGTCTTTTTTTGTTAACTTAGTGGAATCTGACAACAAAAGCTAGCCGGGGGGCGGGAGTGTTGACCGCTGGCGGCTGATTGTGTTGCGAAGCTGCCGCGATGCTGGGCGATTTGCGGGCCGGGCCGCTAGGTTTTGTGGGTGGGCGCAGTTTGAAACCTGGGACTGCACGAAATGCTTTGGCGTCCCGTGCGGGGCTTGTGACGGCGGGTGAACGTGGCGGAGCCGATGGAGTCCACCATACCCAAATTATGTCACCAATCGCAGCGGCTGCCGTGGTGCCGCTTTGCCCAGTTTCAGCGCGTCATAAGGATCCTCATCCGCCAGCATCATATCGACCACTTGCCGCAGTAATTGCCGTCGCCCGCCTGCCGCATAAAACCCGCCGGGGATTTGGCTGGTTTCCAGCAGATAGCGCCGGTAATCCTTGTAGGCCCGGCTGTCAGGCCGCATCGGTTGCGCGAAAAACGCGGGCAGGGCCTGGGTCGCGACAAACTCGGGTTTGCCATAGACCGCTTGGCCAAAGATTTTCAGCGGAATGCCGCGCCAGAGCACCTGTTGGGCGGCGGTGGAATTGACCGTGACCGCCGTGCGCGCCTGATCCAGCAGGCGGGCCAGTTTGCCGCCACGGACATAATGAATGCGCGAGGCCACGCCGTTCTGGCGGGCCAGATTGCGGATGATCCGTTTCAGCGGCGCGCGCCCGGTTTCCAGCGGATGCGCCTTGAATACCAGATGGTGGTGCTGCGGTGCCCCATTGGCAAAGCCTTCGATCACCAGGGTCAGAAATTCCGACTGGGTTTTGAACGGTGAATGCATGCGGAAACTGGCGTCATGGTCCAGTTGCAACAACGCCAGATGATAGGGAAACCCGCCGTATTTGATCCGCGCCGTGGCGATGATCCGGTCAAGCGCCAGAAACGGCATCAGCAGCAGCCGTTTGGTATAGAGCATGGTTTCGGTGGATAAAGCCAAGTCGCGGTGTCGCCGGAAGTGTTTGTAATCGCCGTTCCGGAACAAGACGAACCAATGATACAGCGCCCCGTAAAACACATGCTGCCGCATGTCGCCCCAATGTGCAGGCGGTTCGGGCACATCCAGATCAGACATCTCAAGCGCCCGCTTCATTTCAGCCACCGACATGTCCATCAGCCGGGAATTGCCATTCGATCCGCCGCGTTCATAGGTGACCCAATATGGCCGCATATAGCCTTCTTCGAACACATGCACTGTCACGCCAGCGGCCTTGGCCGCGACCACAGCCTGCGCATGGATGGGCCTTGTGTCACCATACAGCAGGATATCGGTAATCTGGTGATCGGTGATAAGTTGGGCCAGTGTCGCGGGCCAGTCCTCGGGGGTGCCCCGATAGGCGATGTATCCCGGCCCGCCGAACCAGAACGCCCGGTCGCCTGCATTGAACCCGACCCGCCAGACCTGTGCCCCCGCCGCCCGCAGCATTTTTCCAAGCCGATGGAAAAACGGCCCGTGCGGTCCTTGCAGGAACAAGAAGCGTTTGGCGGTGGGGTCTGACACGGGCTTGCGGGTCCTTTGGGCGGTTAACGGGCCTTAGCTGGCTGATCTGGCACAAATATGGCCGCGCGGCGAGCCATCCTTTGTGCCCCATGCGCTTGAACCCTAGCGCGCACAGCGTTAGGTCTGGGTAAACAGGGGAAATGCCGCGATGTTCACCGGGATCATTACCGATATCGGCCGCGTTCTGGCGGTGCAGCAGCAGGGCGATCTGCGCGCCCGGATTGCCACTGGCTATGATGTCGGGGGGATTGATATTGGCGCGTCGATTGCCTGCGACGGCGTGTGTTTGACGGTGGTGGCCTTGGGGCGTGATCCGGTGGGCTGGTTTGAGGTGCAGATTTCGGCGGAAACGGTTGGTGTCACCAATATTGGCCGCAATCATTGGCCGGTGGGGATGCGCCTGAACCTTGAGCGGGCCCTGAAGGTTGGGGACGAACTGGGCGGCCATATCGTGTCGGGCCATGTGGACGGTGTGGCGCAGGTGGTGGGCTTGAAGGTTGAAGGCGACAGCACGCGGGTGACGTTTCGGGCACCCGAGGCTTTGGCCCGGTTCATTGCGCCGAAGGGGTCGGTGGCGCTGAATGGCACGTCTTTGACGGTGAATGAGGTGGACGGCTGCGATTTTGGCATCAATTTTATCCCGCATACCAAAATGGCCACCACATGGGGTGATGTCGCCCTGGGTGACGCCTGCAATATCGAGATTGACACGATGGCCCGCTATGTCGCCCGGCTGCGGGAATGGGACTGATGGCGGGGATCGGGCATAATCGCGGGCCTTCGGTTGAGGAGGGTCAGAGCTGGCGCCGTTTTGCATGGGCCAAGGCGCGGGCGGATTTGCTGCCGACCTTGCCGATTGAGGTGTTGCGGCTGCGGGTCAACCGGGCCAAAGCTTTGGGGTTGGAGTACAAAACCTATGCCAGCGTCAGGGCCAGCACCGGCCGCGATGTGATCGGGTTTCTGTTTTCCAACAATGCCTTGCAGGTATTCCGGGCGGGGCAGGGGCTGCCTGCCGACCGTGCCGCCGTTCTGGCCGGGTTGCAGGGCTGTGACCGGGTGGCGCTGCTCCACGCGCTGCTGTTGCCGGGGTTTCAGGCCGAACCCATGGATGCCACTTTTGCCGCGCCGTCATTCCTCGCCACATGGCCCGCCATGCGCGACCAGTTACGGGATATGATCCGGGCGCGAGGCAAACCTGCGGATGGCTATCTGGTGATCGGTGAAACCGCATTTGAACGCGAGTGGGCCGAGGCGGGCAAAACGGCGGGCTATCTGACCGGGGCGCGGTATTTCGCGGTAAGTGCCTGACGCACACCCCATCTGCGCCGCCGCGACCCTAACGCCCCCTTTGCAAGCCCGCCCCAAACCGCTATCTGCCGGGAAAACCCTTGGGACATGCCATGACACAACCGTTTGAAGCCCCCGGCCCGGTCGAGATTGACTGGTCTGATGCCATCTCATCTGTCGAAGAGATCATCAATGACGCCCGCAATGGCCGGATGTTCATTCTGGTCGATCATGAAGACCGCGAGAATGAGGGCGATCTGGTGATCCCGGCGCAAATGGCCACGCCGGATGCGATCAATTTCATGGCCACCCACGGGCGTGGGCTGATCTGCCTGTCGATGACCGGCACGCGCGTTGATCAGTTGGGCCTCCCGCTGATGGCGTCGCATAATTCATCGCGGCACGAGACGGCGTTTACCGTGTCGATCGAGGCGCGTGAAGGCGTATCCACCGGCATTTCGGCACAAGATCGGGCGTTGACTGTGTCGGTGGCGATTGATGCGGCCAAGGGTGCGGTGGATATTGCCACCCCCGGCCATGTGTTTCCGTTGCGCGCACGGGATGGCGGCGTGCTGGTGCGGGCCGGCCATACCGAGGCGGCGGTGGATATTGCGCGGCTGGCGGGCCTCAACCCCAGCGGCGTGATCTGCGAGATTATGAATGATGACGGCACCATGGCCCGCCTGCCGGATCTGGTGGCATTCGCCCAACGGCATGGCTTGAAAATCGGCACGATCAGTGACCTGATTGCCTATCGCCGCCGGCATGATAATCTTGTGCGGGTCAGGCAAGAGCAGGTCATCACGTCCGAATTTGGCGGCGACTGGACGCTGAAGATTTATACGGACGAGACACAGGGGGCCGAGCATATCGCGCTGATCAAGGGCGATATATCCGGCGACGACCCCGTGCTGGTGCGGATGCATGCCCTCGATCCATTGTTGGATATTGTCGGTACCGGGCATGCGGGCCGGGCCGGTGAATTTGCCGATGCGATGCGGCTGATCGGGGCCGAAGGGCGCGGCGCATTGGTGCTGCTGCGCGATGTGCATATGAAACTGGCGGCGGCCGAGGAAGTCTCGCCGCAGACGCTGCGGCAATATGGGTTGGGGGCGCAGATCCTCAGCTCGCTGGGGCTGTCGCGGATCATCCTGCTCAGCAATTCACCCCGGCCCCGGGTTGTCGGGCTGGAGGCTTATGGCCTTGAAATCACCGGAACCCGCAAAATCACGGAAGGTGCCTGATGGCCGGACCCTCGCATTACAGCCCGCCGCGCCCAAGCTTTGACAAGCCTGTCAAAGTGCTGATCGTGGTCGCACCCTATTACCGCGATATCGCGGATGATCTGATCGCCGGGGCGCAGGCGGAATTGGCCGCCGCCGGGGCCGACGTGGAACTGGTTGAGGTGCCAGGTGCATTCGAAGTGCCCACAGCAATTGGCATTGCCGGGCGGATGGCCGAGTTTGATGGCTATGTCGCGCTGGGCTGTGTGATTCGCGGCGAGACGACGCATTATGAGACGGTGACAGGTGATAGCAGCCGGGCGCTGAGCTTGCTGGGTCTGCAGGGGCTATGTATTGGCAACGGCATTCTGACGGTGGAAAATCATGCACAGGCGGCGGTGCGGGCTGACCCCAAAGGCCAGAACAAAGGTGCGGGGGCTGCGGCGGCTGCACTGCATCTGATCGCGCTGGGGCGCAAATGGTCCCAGGCGCAAAAGGGCATCGGCTTTACCCAAAGTCTGACCCGCCTATGACGATTTCCAATAACCAGATGCGCAAGATGAAATCAGCGGCGCGGTTCTATGCGGTGCAGGCGCTGTTTCAGATGGAAGCCAGCGGGCAGATGGTCGAACAGATTGTCGCCGAATTCGAAACCCACCGTTTCGGCGCGGTTTATGATGAAGAGGAAATGGTCGAGGGCGATGTCGACACCTTCCGCAAGCTGATGAATGATGCCGTGAACCATCAGGCATTGATTGACCAGATGACCGACCGGGCGCTGGTGGCGAAATGGCCGATTGCGCGGATTGATCCGACTTTGCGGGCGTTGTTTCGGGCCGCAGGGGCCGAGATGACCCAATCCGATACGCCGCCCCGCGTGGTGATTACCGAGTTTGTCGAAATCGCCAAGGCGTTTTTCCCGGATGGGAAAGAGCCGAAGTTTGTGAATGCCGTGCTGGACCATATGACGCATGAAGCGAAACCGGGCGGCTTTTGAACGGCAGGGCTGGCTGAAACCCAGCTTACGCCGCAGCGTCCTTTCGCCTTAGATATCACAGCCGGAGACTCTGTCGATCAGATGGAACTTTTCTGAAGGCTATGAGACCTGAAAAAAAACGTTGGTTTTAACCCAACATTATTTCCGAAAAAGTGGCGGGAACCGCAGCAACCGTGGGCGTGATATTCCCGAGGACCTGTGTTTACAGGTGGGCGCCAGATAAACAGGCCAAGACCTGCACAGAGCCAGCTCCCTCGGATTTGCGTAAGGCCACTGGAATTTGACGCTGGTCACGAGTAGAGCAGAAACCCGCCATTGTCAGACCTAAGCGCTCTGGCCGGTTTCGGCAAGGGCGCAGTTGACATCAGCTTTCGGTGCCGGTGTCCAACAGCCAGCCGCCGGGCCCGACCATGTCTTCGGGCAGCAGGTAGATGAAGCGCTCGATCACGCCGACTACGACAAGGCTCATCGCCACTTCGAAGAACGAGATTTCGGACAGGATGTAGGCGAACAGTGACATGTGGCAGCTCCTTTATGACGTTAAGAAGCTTTTCACCTTTGGACATGGCGCAAACAAGGCAGCGGTAAGGAATCTTAGGGTGTGACCCGGGGTCATTTGACGTGGGATTGACACAATCTGATGCCGGGATAGCGTAGAGAATCGTGACGGACTTGACCGATGTTCACGACTTGTTCATATTTGGGGAATGTTGGAAACCGCCGCACCGATCACCCTGAAACCCGGCCAGCTTTTGGCTCGGGGGGTCTGTCGCCACTTGCTGACACATGATTTTGTCACAGTGGAAGAATTGACACCTACGGGTGGATTGCGCGTTGATATCATGGCCCTGGGACCCAAGGGCGAAGTCTGGGTGATTGAATGCAAATCAGGCCGCGCTGATTATCTGTCAGATCAAAAATGGCGGGGCTATATGGAATGGTGTGACCGGTTTTTCTGGGCGGTCGATGCCGAATTTCCAACCGACCTGTTACCCGACACCACCGGCCTGATCGTCGCAGATGCCTATGATGCCGAAATCATCCGCATGGCCCCGGAAATGAAACTGCCGCCGGGCCGCCGCAAAGTCATGGTGCAGAAATTTGCCCGCCATGCGGCAATCCGCCAACAGGCGGCGCGGGATCCGCAGATCAACGCTTCTTTTTGGACATCGCCCGCGCGGCCTTGACCGCCATCAGAATTTCCGCGGCGATATCTTCGGCCTCTTCCGGTTCGAAATCCATCGGGATTTCAAAGCCGTTGCCTTCGACAAATATCCGCACCATGCCCTGATCGGTGGGGCCGATCTGCAGGTTTGCCTCGATATCGCGTTCCGTGTCGATGCCCATGCGGATGCTCCTTTGGCTTGGGTTTCCCTAACGTGTCGGGCCCCTGCATGGCAAGTCTGCGATGGATCGCCCCTTGCATTCAGGACCACCCAAGGCTAATCGGACCCCAATGCCGCGTTAGCTCAGTTGGTTAGAGCGCTTGATTGTGGAGCATAAACTCCACCTTCACATAGCTTCTCATATCGAACCCAACCGCTTGAAAATAAAAGGAGAAGCGCAAAACTCCTACACATAGTCTCTCATACATGATAGCCCTTAATCACGAGGTTTGAGAGACTAAGATGCGACTAACAGACCTACAAATACAAAAGCTGGCAGCGCCGGAAGCGGGCCAGAAAACCTATTGGGAAGATGGATTTGGCGTCCGGGTCTCCCAAGGCGGTACCAAGTCCTTCGTGGTGATGTTTGGAAAGGACCGCAAGCTCAAGACCATTGGTCGTTACCCCGCCATGAGCCTTAAAACGGCTCGTCGAGAGGCTCAGCTGTTGTTGGCGACACAAACCAGCACCAAGATTCAAATGACCCTGCCTGAGGCTCGTGAAGCTTACCTGAAGGAATGTGAGGGGAAGAACCGGTCATCTACCGTGAGCGGCTACCGTCATCATCTCAAGAACCTCAAGAAAGACAACCTTGCCGCAGTTACGAAAGATGACCTGCCAATAACAGCGCATGCGGTCATGGCTGGAAAGGTCTTCTTTAACTGGTGTCTTCGAAACGACTTGGTGGACAAAAACCCGTTCGCGCACTCTTCGGTCAGCTACGGCAAACGTGACCGCGTCCTTACCCCCGATGAAATTAAAGCGGTCTGGCAGTACGATTACCCGCCGTTTTCCGATTTTGTGAAGCTGATGTTGCTGACAGGCATCAGAAAAGGGGAATGCGTCAACATAGAGATCAAAGAAGACACGTTGTATATTGCACCGGAACACACAAAAAATGGCAAATCGCATATGTTGCCGATAACACCGATGATTGCGGCCTTACTGCCAATTCCTTACTTTAACGGCTGGAGTAAAGGCAAAAAGCGCATGGACGACAAGACCGCCACTTCTGGCTTTACCCTGCATGATCTGCGGCGGACTTGTGCCACCATCCACGCAGAGATTGGCACTCCCATTCACGTTGTCGAGGCGATGTTGAACCATGCTTCAGGTACCATTTCTGGTGTTGCAGCGATTTATATCCGCCACAACTTTCTGGCTGAAATGCGTAAGGCTGCATTGAATTACGAAAAGCACCTCACGGCTCTTATTTCGTCATAAGCCAATGCTATTGGCTTCATCACAACAGTTTGTAAGTTTATGATTTTACTAACATTCCCCGTCCTTATCGGACTACTGTAGGATAGCTTTGAAAGGGGCAATTGAGCACTTGAGCCATGATCGAAAATATCTGTTGGCTCGAACTGAGTAATCAATATAATCGAATCACCTAGGCACTGTCGTAACCCTGGGCATCGCGATGCTCTCTAACCATGGAGAGTTCGTGATGAGGATACTGTCTAAGCGCCAGCTCAAGGAGTTGGTCCTGTACTCGCCCCAGCATGTCGCGAGGCTGGAAAAGGCCGGAGCATTCCCCAAGCGGGTCAACCTCGGGCCCAACCGCGTCGGATGGATTGAGGCCGAAGTGCTGGATTGGCTGCAAGAGCGGATCATACGCCGCGAAAGCACCTGACGACACTCCTGCAAAGGAGCATGGGTGGCCGGGTGTGCACAATCCGGCCACCCAACCCAAAAAGAAAGAGCCCCGCTGAAAGGGCTCTTTTAGATAGTAGGTCATTTGATCTGTTCACATGCACCATCAATGACCTGATGTAACTGACGGGTCGCCGTCGGGTTTTCTGCCACCCTTCCGGTTAAGGCATAGGTCGCCGCGTTGATCAGTCGCCTCGATGTCTTGTCTCCCCAGTCATTCGGCGGCTCTTCGTAGGCTTTAAGTCCATGCCCGATCTGGGTGAGATTGATCATGTCTTAGCGTTAGATTGTCACACCAAGGGCGAAGACCCCGCCATTGTCCACGACCCCATTGTTCCACGGGAAGCGCGGGAGCAGGTCCATGTGACGCAAGCACGGATTGCCGCGCTGATAGGCATGAGCCTGTCCGGCTATCGGAAGTGGGAACAGGGGCAACGCCGGATCAGCGGACCGGCGGCAACCCTGCTGCGGCTGATCCAGAAAGAGCCGGATGCGGTGAGGCGGGCACTGCTGATGTGAGTTCACTCAACCTCGGTGAGAGTGTTGTTGCGTCACGCTAAACATTGTATTACTTTTTCCAAATCGCCAGATGTTCACCCTTTGGAATAACATACCATGAATCGTGAGATAGAGACTCTTATCTTGAAGGGCATGGAACTGAGCCACTTGGTTCTATGGGGCGACCTACCCGGAGCGGGTCGTGTCTTCTCCATGATGAGTGATGAGATTTCCGAGCACATGGAGCCAGTTTCAATCCTATGCAAGTTATCACTGCCTAATACTGAAATCGAGTTTTGGGCAGATGTTCGAGTTGTTCGGCAAAACTCAGAGAAGCATGGGTTGATCAACAGACTTTATGCAGTATCAAAGTATCCTGCTTTGAAAGAAGTTGATAATTTTTCTGGTGGGCGCGTTAGAATTTTGGATGTGCGACCGCTAGAAGCCGATTCTGTGATTTCAAAAATCAAAGTTTATTGAGGTGTCCGATAATGACTGACGGATTGTCGATTGTTTGGGATTCTCCGGACGTTTTCAGTGCCTTCACAAGCACGCCAATGATAGTCGGCGCGGTATCCTCTGGGAAGGGTTCGATGCCCGTCGGGGTAACCGTCGACAATGACGACCGTTCCGTTGCAGCCGACTTCAAAGAATCCTTCGAAACTCTATTCTCTAACTCACCTACTTTAAGAAATTTGGCGGGAAATTTCATAGCGAACAATCCGGGTTCAACCTTACAGGTTAGGATCGTAACAGGCGCAAATGATGAGTCCGGGATTATTGGATTCGATGGGCATGAAATCATGTTGGTCGCTTCGGCCCAAACCAAATGGCTATATCGAAGTGAAGTTCCCATATCGATTCCTGGATCGGCTGGCTACCATCATGAGTTTACCTTGGTACACATCATCGGCCATGAGTTTGTGCATCTATTTACTGGCATGGAGGACACTCCAGAGTTCAACGCCATTGTAAATAGAGTCATATTTGAAGCCGATGGTAGTGCGCCGCGAGTAGATAACTATTATGATGTTGCTTCACCACCTGACCACTGCTTCCTCGCAGGCACCCAAGTTTCGATGTGGGACGGCACCAAAAAGCCGATTGAACAGATTGAAGCCGGGGACATTGTTGTCTCCTATGACAAGAACGGCAATCTGAAGCCCGGTCGGGTCAAGCGGAACATGACCAACCGCGCCAAACAGATCCTCGATGTGCATGGGCTGATGGTGACGCCGGGCCATGCCACGCTCTGCGGCGATGGGCGCTTCAATGGGCAGCATGTGCCGATCCTTGATATTCTCCGGTCTGACGGCGCGCTCGTCCAGGAGGATGGTACCAAGATTCGCGTTGCGACAGGCTGCCCTCTGGGCACGATGGGGGACCGGATGATTACCGCCATCATCGGCGAGCAGCAGCCGGACGGGTTGGTTCGGATCGCCGAAGTTGGTCAAATCCGGGCAGGCACCCGGTTCATCCGTGAAGACGGCGACGATGTCTCAGTCCTAGACATGATCCTCAAGAGCGGTGGTCGCCTGACCGAGGACGGCATGATCCAGACCAGCGCCAATGGCCCGAAGATGCCTTTCCGCTGGACCTTCACCTCCAGCCTGCCCAAGCCGGAAGACTACGTGCTTCAGCGCTCGGCCACCCACCTGCAGGATATCTACATGGCGAATGAATGGGAATCTGTCCGGCCATCCATGCCGATCCCGATGGGCGGTGAGGCTGGCGCGACACTCTCAAGGCATCCCGTCATCGTTGCCGCAACGCCGGTGAATGTACCGCTGGCCCTGCGCAACCGTCCTGATGCGCCGCAAATGAGCCGGAAGTATCGCCGGGCCGCTGAGGCGAAGGCCCAAAAAAAACGGAAGTATGCTGCATTAGCCCGGTTGGATCGGCCCCCGGCACTCTGCCAAGGGCTGATCCATGTCACAACTCAAAGTCATTCCCCTTGTCGCGATGACGGTGGGTATTCTGCTCCAACTCCTCGGCGTGATGGCGTTCCAACGCCCGCGCCTTTTCCCCATCGCCCCAATTTACGATTTGGCGAACAACTAAAAAGAAAGAGCCCCAATGAAAGGGCTCTTCTGGTAGTTTCTCAATTGATCCGCTCACAGACCCCGTCAATCACCTGATGCAACTGGCGTGTTACGTTCGGGTTTTCCGCCACCCTGCCACTCAGAGCGAAAGTCGCTGCGTTGAACAGTCGCCACGGGGTCTTATCACCCCAGTCATGTGGCGGCTCTTCGTAAGCTTTGAGCACGTCACCGATACGGGTCAGGTTGATGATGCCGCGCCGATACATCATCATAATCCCCTGATCGGCCAACTCGTCGTGTAGAGGCAAAGCCTTGTACCGCTCAAACGTCAGGGCTTGGGCTTTCCGGGCCTCCCCTAATGGTTCGATCACTTCGGCCACCAATCCCGGTAAATCCCTTTTGGCATTAGCCGTGTGTTTGCGCTTGATGACGTGATCAGCATTGAAGGCCAAGTTGTCGCAGACAAAGACGCGGGAACCGATTGCGATGCCAATCGGGAACTGCTTTTTGTGGCTGTTGCGCAGCCCGACCATGTCTGTGTAGTCGCCATAGAGTGACCGCAGGGACAGGACGCCAAAATAGTTCAGGCCGTCTGGTGTTGTCGCGTGGTGTTCTTCAAGCAATTCGTGCCCAAAGAACCCCAGCGAATACTTGACCATATCCACTATCGCGTGATGGGGAATGGGGACGTGGCTATTCGTGGCCGCTGGCACCGGTAAGGTGCGCAGATTGGCATAGGCGATGGGTTCACCGCCTGTATGCAGCATGAGGGTCATGATGTTCTCCTAGAACAATGAAAGTTGACGGGATTCTTGGCAGTATTCCTGCCAGTCAGCGTGACGCGCGGCGTCATTCAGCCAATCGAGAACGAAGGCTTCGGGACTATCCCAAAGCGCCAGTTCGTCGGGATGGATGAAATGGGAGCGGTAGCCGGTTTCTGTCACCGGCAATCGTTCATTGGCATGCAGTTCTAGGTGGTCAAACGGACCACCGAAGCGCAGTTTGTGGTGCGAGAGGACAATTTCTATGCCCTCCCAGATCAGGATGGACATAGCTGCCTCACATGGAAAAGAACTTCCATGAGGATGATAGCAGTTGACCATCAAAAGGGAGAAGACCGGGTAAAGTATTGGAAAGGGACGGAGAAATAAGTCGTGATTGCTGCAGTTAAGCTTGGCTGATCAAATAAATCGGCCCCTCAAGGTATTGCACTGACTATAAGCAAAAACTCTGTCCATTTTAACTTACAGCGAAAACTGTAAATCGACATTGACAGCTTGCAGTTGATCCGATGATCTCGGGTAAGTGATTCTGGGTGTGTTTTGGGGGCTTTGGTAGTGGCTGGAGAGAATAGTCTCGCGGGCCGTTGCAGGTGCGGCGGTGGTGATTTTCGTAGTGTTCCGGGTCTGGTCACGCCTTCGAAAGGCGGCACGTCAGCGGAACTGCTGCCAAGTCTTTCATCTCGGTTTCATAATACCAAAGTCGCACCGGTCAGAGCGGGCTTTGGCCCGACCATGCAACTTCTTGTGCCAGACCTCGACGGCATTGGCGTACTGATCACCGGTCTGACCCGCTCGAAGGTGTGTATGGAGGGGGAGGAAGCGCTTAAGCATGGTACTGCTTGGGCGGGGGCCGGGGATGGGGTGTTGTTTTATGACACCGACGAGGACAATGCGATTTCCGACATCCGCGAATATGTCTTCACCGAATGGGGTGCGCGGCGATCCAGAAACGGTCTGGGGGACCGTTTCCGCCAGCGCACGCGCAGAACGCCGGGGACGGCCAAGGACGACCTTGCCGCCCTGCGCTCGCGGTTCGACACCGATAGCAATGGGAAGCTGATGGGCGGAGATGGCGGGCTTCAAGTGATGGTCACACGGACCAATGGTGCTCTGGCGGAAACAGAAGCTATTTAAATTACCTACCTGACGCATGATGCACATCCGTTCTGTAGCCTTCGCCTATGTGCCGCCCAATTCAATAAATTTCTCAATTTGGATTTCTGTGGAAGTGGAGTACGAAAATGAAGCATACGTACAAAAACTCGATTTGTATTGGCTTGGGGTTTCTAGCTTTGACATCGGGAAAAGTCATTGCTGATGAGTTGCATTCAATAACACTGATCCCGTCTCCCAGCCTCCAAACTGAATTGAATTTCCAACTCGAAATAGAGGAGGTCCCACAGAATTCCTTAGGGCTAAGGTTCAATATTAGATTTGTGAGAATTGAGGGGATTTCCGTTAGCGCTCTAAAATTGCAGTATGGATGCTCCTTGGGGGTTGTTGTTTGCGAATTGGCATACTTAGGCGATAATTCATTTTCTCCAACCATGATATTCATTTCTGATAGAATCGCCCAGACTGCTGACATATGTGATATTGATTTTGTATTTACCTATCCCGCGTACTCCTACCTTATGCGTTTTGATTGGAGTTTGCCAGATCCTGGCATAGAATATTACGACGACCAAAGACTACCGCCCGACTTCACTGGTATCGAAGAATGGGTTTTGATGAAATCGGACTGCGTGGAGAATCAGCAATGAGCGTTACTGGAATATATATCGGGTCTGACGAACGAGACGCACTTGCTCGATTGGCTTACGCGGAGGCGAGAACAATTGACACCAGTAGCTCAAGGCTTCAATACGGCTCTGTCGTAGATGCTGTGATAAATAGGGCTTCTGCAAATAGTGATAAATTTGGTTTTGGAATCCTCGGAGTGATCGATCAGCCGTTTCAATTTGAGCCGGTCGGCGATACATGGCGGGATTTGCCTTCCGCACCGATTGAGGTGGTTAGAATAGTCAATAACCATATAGATCTCAGGTTAGCCGGTGCGCCGTCGTTAGTCGGGCCAGGGACTCACTACCTTAATCCTACCGTTGATCGCGATGATGTAAGGGCGGCTTGGGAGGAATGGGCCAAGGACATGAATTGGGCAATGGTAGTAGGCCCCGACGTTTTTGATGTCGATGGTAATCTACTTTCGAATGTGAGTGCGCATTTGTTTGGTGTTCCGCAATACGGACCGAAACCGGATCTATATATGCTTATTTCGGGTGCCCAACCCGCACTACTCCAGTTCCCTGGAGGTATGCCACCCGGATACCCACCATTATGGTCTTTGCGGCCACTAGCTCGTATTGATGAAACTTTCGATGGCCCTCAGCCACTGTATCGACCCGACGAATGCTTCCCCGCCCTCACCCCGATCCAAACCTCCCTGACGACCTCAATCCCCATCGCCGCCCTTCTCCCCGGCGACATCGTCCTCGCCTTCGACCCCACCGCTGACCTTGGCCGTGGGGCACTTGTCCCCCGCCGCATCACCCGTCTGTACCGCAACACCACCACCGAATGGATCAAACTGAACTGGCTGGAGGACGGCCAGCCCAAGGAACTCATCACCACCCCCGGCCACCATTTCCTCAACGATCTAGGGCAGTTCCCGACCATTGCCGACATGCTCCGCAATGGCCAGACAACGGTCGTTCTGGCGGACGGCAGCCTGACGGACGTTACCGCCACCCGGATCAGCTATGCCACCGACACCGCCCACCTGTTCGACCGCGCCCTCAGCTTTGCCGCCACCGGCAACGCGGCGGCGCAGGCGGTGGAGCTGGACTGCTGGCAGACCTATAACTTCGAAGTCGAGGACCTGCACACCTATGTCGCGGGCGGGGTCCGGGTGCATAATGAGTCCGGAATTCTCGGTCGGGTTGGCAATGCGATTGACACTGAAATTGATGGGGCATTGGGATTTACCCAAGGGTCGTTCGGCGATATCGTCACGGACGTTCTGACTGCGCCCTTTCATATCGTCGGAGAAATTCTGACGGCGATCTTTCCGGGGAACCATGAAGGCAAAGGCGGTATTCGCGGCACCGGACTGACGATGGTCGATTTTGGTGACGATGGTGACCGGACCAACGACTATTTCATTGACCAATACGGAAACAAATTCTGGACGACAGGCGACGCCTTGGACCGGTCTCCCGCGCAAGAGGAGCAGGCGAACAGCAATCTGGCGTTTTGGCAGGGCCTGTTTGGGCAAGGCAGCGCGTCATCTGCTGGCGGGAATGCTGCCGCCGGTCAGGGGGCCGGGGGTGCCAGTGGCAATTCGGGGTCGGGGTCTTTGGGGACTGGTGGCCCGAAAGGGACGCAGAACGGAAATGCGTCGAATGTGAACATCTCGACCAACAACAACCAGACGCATGACGGGCCA